>JAJCYP010000076.1 GCA_029262855.1 Bacteroidota bacterium
ACGGGTACGGATGTCCGACCAATAACTCGCCGTTCTGAGTTGCGATCGAGGTCGCTCCGCCAGCACCCGCCACCGCCGGAGAATGCTCGGTCCCCTCTGCGAAGGTGGTCAGAAGCCGACCCTCCAAATCGTAGCGGTAAACCAACCTGGTTTCGTCATCGAACGAAAAGTGGACCGGAGCCACAGTGACGCTTTCTCCATCGGTAATGAGGAAGCCTCCAACGAGGTCAATTGGAACTGCTCGGCCAAAGGCATGAGTTTGCGGGTCCACCTCGACGATGCGACGTCGCCGGGTGTCTAGGACCCACAGAGCCCCAGCCGCCATCTGTAGCATGCCTACGGCCCCGAACTCTTCTGGACCCATACCTCTGCTTCCTATCGAAACCGCCGGCCCATCGCTGAGCGGGATGGCGAGGACCCGAGAGTTTCCTGCGTCCGCCACGAAAAGCGTGTTTTCTGAAACTAAAACGTCGAGAGGTCTGAAGAGGGGAGCACCATCAAATAGAGTCTCCCCACCGATCATAGAAGGTTCGCCAAGGATGATGTCGGGGACCTCAGAGAGGGGCGTGCCGCCGTTCTCGACTACGCGGACTCCGTCGATGACGGAATCGGTTCCATCCCAATCGGCCTTAGGTGTGCAGCCTATCGGCAGCGTGCACACAAGCATGAAAAAGAAGCTAGAGCGCCGGTAAGTCATCTAGTATGGTAGTTAACCTGCGGAGGTCGGTGTCGGACATGAGTCCCGCAGATGAGTACAAGACGTGCCCGCGAGGGTTTAGCAGCATGGTTGTGGGGACGGCCTCAAGTTTGAACTCGCGTTCAAGCACGTGTGGATCCTTGGGCGTCCATCCATTTTCGCTGGCGATGATGAGAGTCGGGATCGTCTCTAGCCCTTTCCAGGTGTTGACGTAAACGGTCTCTACCAGATCGGACGACCGCATTTGCTCACTGATCTTCTGCCAGGAAGGATACTGCTTTGCGCAGGCGGCGCACTGATCTGAAAAAACGAATATCAGTTGGTTGGCGCTCGATGGACCCCCGATAGAGCTGAGGCTCCCCCGATCGTTAACGAGTTCGACAGTTCTTGTGGCTTGGCCGCGGCTCAATGCTCGAGGGCGCCTGGCCTGTTCAAGCTCACGGTGTGTATCCAACAGTAGCAAACCTAGGCAAATCGCTATAACCGAGTTCAGGATAAAAAAACCGCGCATATCTGAGCCTCGGCTAGGAAAAGGGGGCGGACGGTGTCCGCCCCCTCATCTTATTGTGGGTTGGACGAAAAACACCCAATGCAATTCCCATCTTCAATGATGAGATAATCAGGCGCGGACACCCCTGGATACGAGAAGTAGCTGCAGGGGTAGCATTGATCTCCCTGTGGAGGGACCGCGAGAACGCTCCCGACGAAGAATGCAATGGCGAGCGGAATCGCGGCAAGTAAGCGCATCGTAGTTTTCATGATGTTACTCGACTATGATGCAGCAATACGTCTGTCCACCTACTTCCATCTCATAGTCGTAGTCCAGCATTTGACAAGCATCGCTCGACATCGGGGGGCACCAATGGAAAGGGGCGGCGCTCACGACCTTTGCGGTAGCGAAAGTCGCCAGTAGGACAGTTGCCAGAAGTAGGCCCTTCAGCCCACTCGACATGGTCTCAGTGCTATTCATGTGCAGTTGATTTTGGTTAAACACCCTTCAGTATCCGGGTCGAGCGGTGGCCAATCCGTTGTTCGCGTACCGAAGTACGGGTATTGTCGTACCGATTTGTCGGTACAGTCGTACCATCTCCCAGCCGAAGTAACCCTAGCAACCATGTCCCGCCGACTATTACTGTTGGAGTCAGTCAGTCAGATTGCGGATGCTCAGAGGCATCAGGTGAAGGTTTACGCTGGGCGAGGTGCCCTTGGGGTTGGTCTACGTCGCAACGAGTCCGGGTGAGGCCACGACAAACTTGCTAAACTCAGCCGGAGAGACCATCTCATGGCGTCGTGTCTTACCTGCGGCGGATACCTAGTCTCTAGGCTTTAGGCCAGCGGGCGACGCGCCGCCAGGGGCCGTTTCACGGACTTTTCCCGCCTGGCGGGAGTCATGAAACGTATCATCGGTGGCACTCCGGCGTCGCCTCGCCGGGACCGTCCCCACGGGACCCACTCTCAGCAAACTTCTACCGATACAGGTCATGGCCGTCGAACGTACCCTAGCCATTTGCAAGCCCGATAGCGTCAGGAAGAACCAGGTCGGCGAGATCCTGCGTCGTATCCAGGAAGCAGGCTTTGTCCTCCGTGCCATCAAGATGGTCCGCCTCACCCAGGCCGAGGCCGAGGGCTTCTACGAGGTCCACGCCGGACGGCCGTTCTTCGGCGAACTCACCGAGTTCATGTCCAGCGGCCCGTGTGTGCCAATGGTACTCGAAAAGGACAGCGCGATCGCGGACTACCGGGCCCTGATTGGTGCGACGGATCCGGCCGAAGCCGCCCCCGGCACCATCCGCGCGGACCTCGCCGAGTCCAAGGGCAAGAATGCGGTCCACGGATCGGACTCGGTGGAGAATGGTCGCCTGGAGGCGAACTTCTTTTTCCCGGAGCACGTGATCGTGGCCAACTCGTGATCAGGCTGGCATCGCTTCTGGCCAGTCTGCTTTGGGTCGGTCTGCTTGTGGTTGGATGCCAACCGGCGGCCGACGCTGAGACCACAGCGAATCCGCAGACTGAACGGCCGAAGACCGGAGCCGACGTCCTGCGGGAGTCCGGCTTCGCGGCGCTGAGCGGCCTCCGGGTAGGTCTGATTGCGAATCAGACCTCCGTCTCCGGTGGCGTGCATTTGGCGGATCTGCTGCACGCCCAGCCGGGCGTGCAGCTTGCCGCGCTGTTTGGGCCGGAACACGGCCTCCGCGGCGACGCGGATGCCGGGGCCAAGGTTGAGGACGGCGTTGACGATCGAACCGGTGCTCCCGTCTACAGCCTGTACGGCAGCCGAAGGGAGCCTGACGCCGAGATTCTCGAAGGCATCGACATCCTGGTGTTTGACATCCAGGATATCGGGGCCCGGTTCTACACGTACATCGCAACCATGGGCCGGTCGATGGAGGCCGCGGCGCGCGCAGGCGTGCCGTTCATGGTTTTGGACCGGCCGAATCCCTTGGGCGGATTGATGGTGGATGGCTTTGTGCTGGAACCGGAATTCGAGTCTTTCGTCGGGCCGTGGCCGATTCCCATCCAGCATGGCCTTACGGTTGGCGAATTGGCCCGACTCCTCAAGGGCGAAGCGTGGATTGACGATGCGGAAGCCTTGGACCTCCGCGTAGTGGAGGTCCAAGGCTGGTCTCGAAGTGAGCTCTGGGCGATGGAGGCCGAGTGGATCCCCACGAGCCCGAACATCCCCCGGTTCGAGAATGCGCTTGTCTATCCGGGAATGTGCCTGCTGGAGGCAACCGAAATCAATGAGGGACGCGGTACCGACAATCCGTTCCTGCAGTTTGGCGTGCCCGGCCTGGATGCGGCCAAGATGGCCGAACGCCTGAATCGCGATGTCGAGGGCATCACCGCCACGCCGATCAAGTACGCCCCCCGGTCCATCCCCGGAAAGTCCACGAACCCGAGGCTCCTCGATATCGAGGTGTCAGGTGTTTCGCTCGCCGTCAATGACCCTGCCCTGCTGCGACCGATGGCGCTGGGCGTGCACGTGCTGGCCGAGCTCGTTTCCCAGAGGGGCCCGGAGGTACTCCGGCGGTCCAACCTCGCCCGATTGGCAGGAACCGAGCGCCTGTTCGAGGCTCTGGTCAGGGGTGACGAAGCCGAAGCAATCGTGGATTCCTGGGGAGCCGAGGTCGAATCCTTTCGGACGCTGCGCCGACCGTACCTGCTCTACGACTAGGCTTCGCTCTTGGGTCGCCAGAGAATCGCATAGATGATCTCCACGTAGCCCCCCAGAATCAGGAGTGGTGCCACGTACAGCGAGATGAAGCCGTCCACTTCGTTCTCCATCCGCATCATCACGTAGCCAAGAATCACCACACCCAACCCGAGAAGCAGCAGCACATAGTTGCGCCGCTCAAAGACTAGCGTGGCGGTGCCTCGGCGGCCCCGATTCTTCTGTGTTGCGCGTTTGGCCATCTGTCCTGGGTTGGGCGCCTCGAATCCGGTAGACCCACGCCAGGTTCCGAGCCACGACGTACCTTCGTGACCCTACGGTCTGTCTGACGAATCCCGTTCCCGTCTCCCGCATGCCCACCGCAGTTCGACGAATCCTGTTTGCCCTTCTCATCGTCGCGGCGCAGTGGCTGGTGTTTGGCAGGCTGAGGCTCTGGGGCACCTACCCGGATATCGTGCTGCTCTATGTGGCGTGGATCGGAATCCAACAGGGACGTCGAGTCGGCTCCGTTGTCGGCTTCGGGTGCGGACTGCTCATGGACATGATCTACGGTACCTGGGGACTCCACATGCTGGTGAAGACAGTCGTGGGCTTTCTGGTCGGCCTGTTCCCGGCCTCGGAGCGGGAGTCCCTCCTGATCCTCCCTCGCCAGGCCTTCGCGGGTGGCCTGGTGATCGCGCTTCTCCAGAACGGAATCCTGGTCACGCTTCTTGCACTCCAGACGGGATCCAGGGACGCATTTCTGGTGACCGGGCTCTGGCTCGGCGCCTCGCTGTACACGGCCCTGGTGGGAGTCCTGGGGTCGGTGGTCCTTGGTCGGTGAAGCGTCCGGGCCCGGCGATACCTATCGCATGGCCCCGGCCGCGCGCACCACATCGGCCATCATGCCCGCTGAGGTAACGCCGGGTCCAGCACCGGCGCCCTGGACAACCAGAGGGCGCTCTCCGTACAGGTCCGTGGTGAATACCACCATGTTGTCCGTCCCCTTAAGCCGGGAAAATGGACTCTCCGGACCCACCGACCGGACTCCAGTCCTGACGCGTCCGGGCTCGGCCGAGGCGACGTATTGCAGTCCGCTCCTCCCGGTCCAGTTTGAGTCGAACTCCGGGAGCCTCGCCAGAAAGTCATTCACGGAGCAGTCCAGAAGGGCCGGCGGGACAAGCGACTCCACCTCGACGTCGGATCGTTCCAACGACCATCCGGCCTCGCGCGCCAGCGTCAGGATCTTGCGGGCCACGTCTTCACCGCCCAGATCGTCCCGGGGATCCGGTTCCGTGAAGCCCTTCTCGCGCGCATCCAGAACGGCCGAGGAGAACGGCTGTCCCTCCGATACTCGGCCCAGCACGTAGGCCAGCGTCCCCGACAGGACGCCCTCAATGCGGTGCACTCTGTCCCCGGAAGCGACCAGATCGGCCAGCGTTGAGATCACGGGTAGTCCGGCCCCCACCGTGGTTTCATACAGGAACGGGACGGCCCGCCTGGTCGCCGTGTCTTTCAGACTCTGGTAATACACGAGTTCACCCGTATTCCCCCGCTTGTTTGGTGTCACGACACCGATTCCGCTCTCGAGCAGTTCCTGGTATCGGCTTGCAACATCCCCGGATGCGGTGGCATCCACCAGGATAAGCCGCTCGAGATGTGACTCCTTCAGGGCTTCGACGATGATGTCCAGAGATGTCGGGTCGCCCGTTTCCAGATCCAAGAGGGCGGTGGCCGGGTCGAGGCCCTCGGAGTCCATCAGGTGACATCTGGAATTTGCCACGCCCACCAGGCGCAGGACCAGGTGGCGATCTTCGGCCAGCGCGGGCGCCTGCCTCGCGAGTGTATCCAGAAAAGCGCCGCCGACAACGCCCGCTCCAATCAGGAACAGGTGGGCGCGTTCAAAGGAGCGGGCGAACGATTCGTGCAGGGCGCGAATGGCCCGCCGTGCATCGCCATCGGCAACGACCGTCGAAATGTTTGTCTCCGAAGCTCCCTGGGCGATTGCCCGAACGTTGATGTTCGCATAGCCCAGCGTGGAAAACATGCGCCCTGCGATTCCAGGCTGCATGCGCATTTGGTCTCCAACCACGGAGACCACGGCGCAATCATCCTCCGCATGGACGCGCTGGATGTCACCCCGGATGAGTTCCAGTTCGAAGGTCTTGGAAAGCGCCGCCACCGCTCGAACGGCATCGGCCTGACGTACCCCAATGCAGATACTCTGCTCGCTTGAGGCCTGTGAAATGAGGAGAACATTGACACCGGCCGCCGCCAGTGAACCGAAGGTGCGTCCTGAAATACCGGGCACCCCGACCATCCCCGCACCCTCAACCATGATCAGGGCAATCCCGCGCACCGCCGTCACGGCTTTTACGGCGCCCTGAGAGGCCACGGACTCGGCGTGTATTCGCGTTCCGGCGGCCGCCGGATTCAGGGTGTTCTTGATTTCCAACGGGATGGACCGCTCCAGGAGGGGCCTCATCGTCCGGGGGTGCAACACCTTGGCCCCGAAATAGGCCATTTCACCCGCCTCTCGATAGCTGAGTGCCGGTAGCGTAAACGCAGCCGGGACCAACCCTGGGTCAGCGGAGAGGACCCCATCCACGTCTGTCCAGATGACCACCTTTTCCGCGGCCAGTACTCCACCCATAATCGTGGCTGTGTAGTCACTGCCGGAACGTCCGAGCGTGGTCTGGACGCCGGATTCCGTCGATGCGATGAACCCGGTGACCACGGCCACCTCTCCTTCCGGCACCGCATCGTAGGCCTGCCGCGTCAGGGTCGCGGTGGTCGCGAAATCCACGTTCGCCTCTCCAAAGGCGTCATCGGTACGAATCATCGAGCGGGCATCCAGAGCCACAGCCGGTAGCCCGGCCGCGTTCATGGCGGCGGCGACGATAGGAGCAGATGCGCGCTCGCCGACGCCAACGATGGCGTCCCGTGTCCGGGGCGTGCACTCACGCAGCAGATAGATGCCGTCCATCAGCTCGCCAAGATCCCGAAAGAGATGTCCGAGTTCAATGCGCAGCGGCTCCACAGCGTCCCGGGAAACCAGGGCCCGCATGGTTTGATCATGACGCAGCCGAAGCGCCTCAAGCCGATCGGCGTGGGAGCCGGATCTGGAAAGTGCGGCATCCATGGCGCCAATCAACTCATCCGTGACACCCCCGAAGGCAGAGACCACAACCACTCGACGAATCGAAGCCGGCTCGGCCGCGACCAACCCAATGACGGTCCGGATTCGCTCGGCCGTACTGACGGAAGTGCCGCCGAATTTGTAAACGCGCGTGGTCATTGCGGTGAAGAGGGCGAATGAACGGGTATGCAGGGACGCTCGGTTGCATCAACGCTTCTCCCCGATCACCGTTCGCCCGCCCGCCGTTCTTTGGAAGCCCCAACCCGAACCTGCCCATTTCTTCACGCCTGGACCGGTTGACTCCCAGGCCGGCTGCCGTAATTTCTTGGCTGCTGGGGCCATAGCTCAGTTGGTAGAGCGCTTGAATGGCATTCAAGAGGTCAGGGGTTCGACTCCCCTTGGCTCCACCCACAGATTCCCGTAACTGATTGCATGGCTTTTGGTTACGGGAATGTTAGTTTGGGGCGCGGGGTTCCCTACCGCGTCTTGGCTCCTTCCCAGACCACGGTGGCGTCGTACCCGATCTGCTGAATCGCTGCAACGAGTTGGTCGTTCGCGGCGGTCTCATGCTGGAGTTCTTCCAAAAGGTCTTTCCATTCGTGTAGACGAATACAGGACGATGACATGGCGATTAGTTAGGGCGTGGGCTGGCACTTCGCCTTCCGGTGACTCATATTCGGGGAGTCGCGCGATGAGTCAACCCTGGTGGCATGGAGCAGCGAGTTTGTACTGGAAATGTAGCGCGATTGGCCGTCGGTTTCCTTCTCGCGTCGGTGGGAGCAGGATGTGGTGGGAATCAGAGCGTCCCTCAGGTCGACTTCATGAGAGCCGAGGTGGAGCGGCCAGCCTCCGCGCCCGACAAGGAGCGTCCGCTGACTATGGCGGTTTCCGCGATGACGTCGCCTCGACAGACTCTTCGCTACTACGACCAGATAGCCCTGGCCATCTCAACCGATCTGGATCGCCCGGTGCAACTGGTCCAGAGGCGCACCTACCAAGAGGTCAACGACCTCCTCCGGACCGGCCAGGTCGATGTGGCCTTCATCTGCTCTGGCGCCTACGTCGCTGCCCGGGAGGAATTTGACCTTGATCTGCTGGCCATCCCGCAGATAAATGGGCGCACGACGTACCGGTCCTACATCATCGCGGGGCCTGGCGTCGAGGGCGAGCGCTTTGATGACCTCAAGGGTCGGTCCTTCGCATTCACGGACCCGTTGTCGAACACCGGGTATCTGTATCCGATGTCGCGACTTGCCGATTCAGGCGAGAGCGCTGAGGTCTTTTTCACCGAGACCCGATTCACTCACGCGCACGACTACTCGATTCGCGCGGTGCGTCTCGGGACCGTAGATGCAGCGGCGGTGGAGTCACCGGTCTTCGAGTTCATGCGAAAGTCCGCCCCGGAGGAATTGGCAGGGATCCGTGTGATCGAGATCTCTCCAGAATACGGAATGCCGCCGGTGGTCGCGCCGGCCTCATTGGCGATTGAGGAGCGAGTGGCCCTGCGGCGTGTCCTGCTGAGAATGCATGGTGACTCACTCGGCCGAGCCGCGCTTTCCGCGTTGCACATCGACCGTTTCCGCGAGGGGGATCCGGCCGCGTACGACGGGATCCCTGCCCTGCCTGGATCATGAGCGAAGGACGAAAACGGCTGCACATCCCGATTTTTTGGAAAATTAGCCTGGCGATCGTCTTCGTGGTCGCGGCTTTCGGATCGGTCAACCTCTACCTGATCCGGCAGAGGGTGACCGACACCGTGATCAAGCAGGCGGTCTACCGGGTCTCCACGCAGGCCGCTACGTTGGCGGAGTTGCTGCAAAAGGCTCTGTTGTACGATGACCTCATCGAGGTTCGCGAGCAGTTGGTGGACGTCGTTCGGGTTGACTCTACCCTGCACTACGCTCTCGTTCTGGGTGCGCACGGTCGAGTGCTCGCGCACACCTTCGAACGGGGAGTACCGTCTGGCCTACCAGAGACCATCCGCGACTCCGATACGGCCACCGTCTTTCGGCGGACAGACACGGACGAACGGCTGGTCAATGTAAGTGCACTCATTCTGGGCGGACGCCTTGGAGAAGTCCACGTCGGGATGTCTTTGACATCTATCAACCGGCTTTCGGATGTCGTCCTCCAGACGTTCCTGCTCATGATAGCCGCTTTCCTCGCCACCGGGCTCGGCGGAGCGCTGTTGTTTGCCCGCTACCTGACGAATCCGGCAAAACGGATCGCGGAAACGGCATCATCGATTCGGCTCGACGAGCTTGGACAGGGCCGCCCTCCAAGTGTTCGGATCCGCACGGGGCTTACGAGGGTGCTCCCAGGCGTTCCGCGGGTGGTAGACGAGATGGACATACTCGCTGACCGGTTCAACGAAATGTTGGAGCGACTCGACGGGGCCTACGCAGAACTCACTGTCGCCCAGGCCATGGCGTTGCGCTCTGAGAAGCTCGCGACAATCGGCACCCTGGCCGCTGGCATCGCCCATGAAGTGAACAACCCCGTTGCAGGGATTCGAAACTGCGTTCGACGCATGCGCGAAAACCCCGAGAACGAGGAGCAACGTCAGAGGTACCTGAGTTTGATGGACCGCGCAGCCGAGCGCATTGGTCGGGTCGTGAGTAGCCTGCTACAGTTTTCCAGAATCCAGGACCAACCATACGCGCCGGTTTCCATCGGGGACGTGGTGGAGCGTGCGATGGTTCTCGTGGTCCATCAACTTGAACAGAGCGCCATCTCGGTATCGAAGCGACTGGCCAAGGACGCTCCCATGGTGATGGGTAACGGCGGTGAACTGGAGCAGGTGGTGGTCAACCTCCTGGTTAACGCGATACATGCAACCGAGGACCGCAGACTGGCAAACGGCACGTTGGACACTCCTTCAAGTAGCATAATTGCTTCGGTCCGCGAGGCTGGGACAAACGTGCTATTGACCATCGAAGACCAAGGCGTGGGGATATCCGAGGAAGATCTGCAAAGCGCGTTCGATCCGTTCTTCACTACGAAAGACTCCGAGAGGGGGACTGGGCTCGGCCTCGCGGTTTGTCGCAAGATTGTGCAGCAGCACGGCGGGAGGATTTCGCTCCGGAATTCTCATCCGCACGGCGCTGTCGCGGAAGTACTGATTCCGAAGATGAAGGCTAGCGCGTGATGTCTCAGAAGCTGATCTACGTCGTCGATGACGAGGAAATCATTCGCCTGACATTGGCGGATGACCTGGCGGACGCGGGTTTCGAGGTTGAGGCGTTTACTGGTGCACGCGACTGCATGGCAGCGGCAACCGCTCGTCGGCCCGACGCAGTCGTGAGCGACGTCCGTATGCCGGGCATCGACGGCATGGCCCTGCTCAGGCGATTGAAGGAGTTGCATCCGGAGACCTGCGTTATTCTAATGACCGCATTCGGTACCGTCGACACTGCCGTTGAGGCGATGAAGGCGGGAGCATTCGATTACGTCACCAAGCCCTTCGACCTCGACGAGCTCCTGATCCTCTTGTCCCGCGCCTTTGAGTTAGTCGGCAGCCGAAAGGAAATCCGTAGCCTCCGAGACCGATTGGGCGAGAATCATTCGCCAGAGTCCTACCTGGGCTCCAGCAAGACGGCGGCGGAGACACGACGTCTTCTGCAGGAAGTGGCGGTCACCGAGGCGACCGTCCTCCTTGTTGGTGAAACCGGAACCGGCAAAGAACTGGCCGCCGGCGTCATTCATCACAGAAGCGGGCGTGCCTCCTCGCCCTTCATTCGAGTGAGTTGCGCCGTGCTTTCCAGGGAGGTATTCGAAAGCGAGCTGTTCGGCCACGTCAAGGGGGCATTCACCGGTGCCGAAAGGTCCCGCGGAGGACGATTTCAGGCAGGGAACGGGGGAAGCGTGCTGCTGGATGATATCGATGACATTCCACTCGACCTTCAGGTCAAACTACTTAGGGTACTTCAGGAACGAGAGGTAGAACCCGTCGGGGCGAGCCATCCTGTGCCGATAGACGTCCGAGTGATTGCCGCTACGAAGAAGGACCTCGGCGAACTGGTCCGCCAGGGAAGTTTTCGGGAGGACCTGTACTACCGACTCAACGTGCTCCCGGTGGTTCTGCCTCCCTTGAGGGAGCGCCCGGAAGACATCCCTGACCTGGTTTTTCACTTCGCACGACAGATGGGTTGCCGGGCGGACGCGTTCTCCGAACAAGCGATCGCACGCCTCTGCTCGCACGACTGGCCGGGCAACGTGAGGGAACTGCGCAATGCGGTCGAGAGGATGGTGCTACTATCTGGAGGCCGCTGTATAGATATCGACAGGGTCCCCAGCGAAATCTCCACCTCGACCGGCGCGGAACCCCGATCTCTTGAAGCGCGGGTGGCGGCATTTGAGCGTGGGCTCATCGAGCAGGCGCTCGATCGATCAGGAGGGAATCGCGCAGAGGCGGCTCGTTTCCTCCAAATTCCTGCTTCCACACTAAGGAGCAAGCTGGGCAAGCACGAGCTGTAGGATGCGCGAGGATTCGCGGTTACCCTCCAAATATCGCGCCCTTCCTCTTTGCCGAACCGACCTGCGAGATGGAGCTAAGTCGTGCAAACACATGCCCATGATGAGGTTACGTGAATAGCCTGGCCCCGATCGGTACGCGATTCGTTTGCGGGGCCAGTCCGAGTCATCTCTGCCGTCCTCATGACACAATCGAAGCCCTCGCTCCAGGACCGTTTCGGACGGAGGCACACGTACCTTCGCCTTGCGGTTACCGAGCGTTGCAACCTCCGATGCCAATATTGCATGCCGGAGGAGGGATCCCCCAAGCGCTCCACGAACGCCTACCTGTCCGATCACGAGATCCTGACGGCGGTCGCGGCACTTGCGAGGACCGGGGTTGACCGCGTACGGCTCACGGGGGGTGAGCCGCTGGTTCGAAAGAACGTTCTGACCCTCGCCAGGCAACTCCGCGCCTGTGAGGGCATTGAGTCGGTTCGGTTGACGTCGAACGGCCTGCTACTCGGTCGGCACCTGCCGGAACTGTTAGAGTCCGGAATCGACACGGTCAACGTCAGTCTCGATACGCTTCGTCCGAAGCGCTTCGAGCATATCACCGGTGGCACGGGTCACTCCACGATCCTGAGAGCAATCGACGACCTGATCGCAACCGGTGTCGTTCGGACAAAAATCAACGTCGTGTTAATGGCCGGAGTGAATGATGACGAGGTCGAGGACCTCGTCGCGTTCGTCCAGGATCGTCCGGTCGACATACGGTTCATTGAATTCATGCCCTTCGTTCAGAACGGCTGGAGCAAGGATCGGTACGTAGCTGAGCACATCATCGTTGAGCGGCTTCGGCGGCGGTTCTCACTGAAGGTGGCGCCCACCGCAAAGAACGACACAGCCGTGATGTACCGAATTGCCGGCCATAGCGGCCGCATCGGGTTCATCTCATCTGTTTCCAGCCCGTTCTGTCGAAACTGCAATCGACTACGGATTTCGGCGACCGGCCAATTCAGATCCTGCCTGTTTGGTGCGCCTAGCCTGGACCTGCGGAGTTTGCTCCGAGGTGGTGGGGATGAGAACGTGATTACTTCGGCCGTGCGCGGCGCCCTGCTTGGCAAGCACTGGGCTCACGATGGAAGACGGTCCTCGTCCGAAGCGGGTGCCCCGATGATCGCGATTGGCGGCTAAGACGGGCCCCCGCGGACAAGCCGCTGTCAGTTGACTCAGACGGGGGGCGGCCTCGACTGTTCGGGTCGGTGGGCGATCGCAGTGGTCTCTTCTCACAACCCAGCGCCGAGTCGGCAACCGGCGGGGTTTCGCTCGCACGACGCGAAATCTCGCGCATGCATTTGGGTCAACCCCGAAAGCGATGACTGGATATGGGGTTGTAAAACATGGACTTGACGGTCCTTTCCGATTCACTCGGGCCCAAACGGCACGCTGTTGGTGAAGAGGCTGACGAACCCAAACGAGACTCTTCGCCTCACGACCATAGACAGACATGAAAACCAAATACGTCCTGTTTTCTCTGGCCCTGCTGATCACCCTGCCGGCAGTGGCGCAGAACACGAAGATCAGCGGTTACATGTTCGGCGACGCGTACTACGTGGCCGCGGCTCCCGACGAAGACCTCGAAGGTAGAAGCGGCTTCCAATTCCGCCGAATTTACGTGACCCTGGACAGCGGTATCTCTGAGAACTTCGATACGAGGTTCCGCATCGAGGCAGCACACCCGGGCGACTTCACCACCAAAGCCAAAATGACGCCGATCGTCAAGGACGCCTATCTCCGTTGGAAAAAATCGGGCCACTCGGTCTATTTCGGACTGTCATCCACACCAACCTGGTCGCGTCTGGAGTCCTTCTGGGGGTTCCGGTCGGTTGAGAAGACCCCGCTGGACCTGTACAAGTACGGCTCCTCACGCGACTTCGGCATCGCGGCCAAGGGTCCTCTCGGATCGAGTGGCCGGCTGTCCTACCACGCGATGGTAGCGAACGGATCGGGTACGTCCTCGGAGACCAATGACGGCAAGAAGGCGCTGCTCTCGCTGGCTGTCGAAATGGTTGATGGTCTCACCTTTGAGGCCTACGGTGATTTTGAAGGCCTCGAGGGCGACACGGACCGGTCGACGCTCCAGGGCGCGCTCATGTACGGCGCGGACTGGGGGCGCGTTGGGCTCAGCTTCGCCCGTCACTCCCGCGGAGTTGCGGATGCAGATGCGATGACATTCGATGTGGCATCGGCCTTCATTGCTGCCGCCGTGTCGGATCGCAGCGATGCCTTCGTCAGGGTCGATCATCAGTTCGATCCCAACCCGTCAGCTGCCGGGATCTCATATGTGCCGTTCGCGACGGCCGATGCGACGACTTTCCTGGTTGCCGGACTATCGATCAAGGCCGCAGACAACGTCTTTCTCCAGCCGAACGTGGAGCTGGTCTCCTACAGCATGGACACGGGAGACGCCCCTGCCGCGACGGTCATCCCTCGAATCACGGTCTACTTCAAACACTAGAAGCCTCGCCGTAGGGTCACATTAATACTTCGCATTGGGAGGTCAATCAGAATGGATCCGGAAATTGTCTATAACGTCCAGCAGGGCTTCTTCTGGGACTGGAAGGTCGCACTAGACCTCTTCCTCGGAGGAGCCGGAGTCGGTGCCTTCCTCGTTTCCGTGGGCCTGTATGAGTTTTGGGGTCGGAAGTACAAGCGCATCCCGCAGACAGCGGCATTTCTTGCGCCGGTTCTGGTCGGCGTTGGGGTTCTCATACTGATGCTAAAGCTCGGGCGACCCTTCCACATTTTTGAGACGTTCATCAACTTCGCGCCAACAGCTCCTCTCTGGTGGGGAGGCGTGTTCCAGACGCTCTTTATCGCGGGAGCGTTGTGGTACGCGCTTCTCTGGAGGGACTTGGAGCCCAATCCCAAGCGTAGGAAGCTCGGCCTGGCCTTGACGCCCCTAGCGCTGATTGTGGGTGGTTATCACGGGATGCTGCTCGCGGTAATTCCAGCGCGACCGCTGTGGAATACAGGACCGACTGTACTCGCCGCCCTCGCCGCGTTTGTGACCACCGGTATCGCGGCCGTCATGCTTGTGCACCTGATCCGGATGAAGCTCGGCGGCCGTCTGGCGGATCCAGAGCACGTGCAGACCTTCCTGACCGATCTGACTCCGGTCAGACATGTGCTTGTGGGCGGGCTGATTCTCCAGTTAGGGACCTTCTTTCTCTGGTGGCAGAGCCTTCGCTTCGGAGATCTCGCGGATCGAACGGCGCTCGCCGTCGCCAACGCGGGCTTCGGGCCGATGTACTGGTGGCTGGGGATTGGCGTGGGTCTTGTGCTCCCGATAATTCTGGGGGTCGCCGCGGTCTGGAAGGACAGCCCCGAATACAATCCGCGGCGCCTGGTCTGGACAGTCGGAGTCGCGAGTTGTTTGATACTCGTGGGGGGGTTCTTCTTCCGCCTTTCTGTCGTCCTTGCAGGGCAACTCAACCCGCTGTACGTCACGCTCCCGTAGAGAAGCCATGATTAACCAAAATGATATCACCATGACCGGGAAGGGTCTCTCCCGCCGCAGCTTTCTTAAGCGGACGAGTTGTGTTGGCGGGCTCGCGATTATCGGCGGTTCCCCGCTTTTGACCTTCTTTACCGAGGACACCTCGGCCCAGCCCGCTGCACTCTTGGCTCGATGGGTAGCTTCTACCTGCCAGGGTTGCACAAGCTGGTGCCCAGTGGTGGTCAAAGTGGTGGACGGCCGCGTCGTCCACCTGGCTGGCAACCCTGAGTCGAAGGCAAACCATGGGAAAATCTGCCCACGGCCGAACCTCGCGCTTCAGCAGGTCTATGATCCGGACCGGCTGAAGACGCCCATGCGGCGCACGAATCCCAGGAAGGGACGGGACGAGGACCCGCAGTTCGTGCCCATCAGCTGGAATGAGGCCATGGGTCTTATCGCCGACAAAATGATGGAACTCCGCGAGAACGAGGAGACCCACAAATTCGTTTTCTTCCGGGGGCGCTACAGCTACAACCGCGACATCATCTACAGCTCGGTGCCCAAGATATTCGGGTCGCCCAACGGCATTAGCCACTCTGCCATCTGTGCCGAGGCAGAGAAGTTTGGCGCCTACTACACGGAGGGCTACTGGGACTACCGCGACTACGACCTCGAACACACGCGATACGTGCTGTGCTGGGGTGCCGATCCGCTCTCATCAAACCGTCAAGTCCCGCACGCCATCAACATTTGGGGCCATGTTCGCGACCGCGCAGAGATTGCTGTCATTGATCCTCGACTCTCAGCCACGGCTGCGAAAGCAAACGAGTGGCTCCCCGTACTTCCCGGGGAAGACGGTGCCTTGGCTGTGGCCATGGCACATGTCATCTTGCGGGAGGGCCTCTGGAGCCGGGAGTTCGTGGGCAACTTTGCGGACGGAACCAACCGGTTCCTCCCCGGCCAGACCGTGGACGAGCAGACCTTCGAGGAGATTCACACCAACGGCGTCGTGCGCTGGTGGAACCTGGAACTGAAGGATCGGACGCCCGAGTGGGCGGAGACCCAGTGCGGCATTCCGGCAGACCAGATCCACCGTGTGGCAACCGGATTCGCGAAGGCGGCGCCAGCTGCCATCAGTTGGGTGTCTCCCGGCGCATCCATGCAGGCCAGAGGCGGGTATGCCGCCCTTGCAGCTCACGCCTTGAATGGCCTGGTCGGGTCCGCCGACAGTCAAGGCGGCACCGTCCAAAAAACCAAGGTGCCAGCAGATGCCCTGCCCGACTTTTCGGCCTACCAGGACGACTTGGCCAAGAAGCTGTCAAAGAAACCGAAGATGGATCGGCGGGGCAGCCTTTCATTCCCAGCGCTTAATGCTGGAAAGAGCGGTGGTGGCGTCGTAACAAACAACGCGGCCGACTCCATTCTGAACGAGGATCCCTACGAGATCAAGGTGGCGATTGCCAACTGGGCCAACTTCGCCTTCTCGTGCTCGGGATCGGACCGCTGGGAACGTGCGCTCTCGAAACTGCCGTTCTTCGTGCATATCACGACAAACCCGTCAGAGACCAGTCATTTTGCGGATATCGTACTCCCGGCGGCCCACCAGCTCTTCGAGAAATGGAGCTTCCTCAAATCGAAGCAGAACCTGCACGGCTACGCTAGCCTCACACAACCCATGATCGAGCCTCTCTGGGACGTCCGTCAGGACGAAACGGAGGTGCCCTGGTTGCTGGCCGAGGCGCTCGCGGAGCGCGGGTTCGACAACATGCTACGGTATTTCCAGGAGGCTTTTGCCGATCCCGAGACCGGGCAGCATCCAAGGACCAGCGCCGAGTTTGCCCTGACGTCCACGAAGATGTTCACCAGCCCGTGCTGGCATTCGGCCCACAAGGACTACGGAAAGTATGGGGACGCTCTGAACGGCTGGGACGACTTCGTGAAGAAGGGTGTGTGGAACTCGCACCGATTTGAAACGGGGAAGACGTGGGGCAAGTTCGGCACCGTCACGGGTCGCTTCGAATTCTACAGCGAAACACTGAAGAAGGCGCTCCAGGGCCACGCCGACAAGCACGGGGTGGGAATCGATGACGTGCTGGCGGCGACCAACTACACCGCTACCGGCGAGTTGGCCTTCTTGCCGCATTTCGAGCCCGCGCTGCGGTGGGGCGATCCGTCGGAATTCCCGCTCATCTTCTTCGAACACCGGAGCCGTCTGAACCGCGAGGGTCGCTCGGCGAACTGCACCTGGTACCAAGCCCACAAGGACGCTGACCCGGGCGACGAGAACTGGGACGATGTGCTGAAAATGAACCCGGTCGACGCGGAGCGACTCAATCTCACAGACCGCGCAATGGTGCGGGTGGTTTCGACCACGGGTGAGATCACCGTAAGGCTGAAGCTATGGGAGGGCGTCCGCCCGGGCACCGTGGCTAAGTGCTACGGACAAGGCCACTGGGCCTATGGACGAGTCGCGGCCACCGATTTTCAGCGGCGCATCCCTCGCGGCGGGAACAACAACGTGATCCTTCCCGCCGAGTACGAGCGGTTGAGTGGCTCGACCGCCCGCCACGGCGGCGTCGCTCGCGTAAAGGTCATCGCTGCATAACGGACCAAGGAGATACAAGAAATGGCAAAGCGATATGGCATGGTGATCGACCTCCACAAGTGTGTGGGGTGTGCGGGTTGCGACATTGCCTGCAAGTCCGAGAACAACGTTACGGACGGTTTCGCGTGGTCCAACCACATTTTGGAAACCCACGGTACCTTTCCCGATGTTCAATTCCGGTACATCCCGACGCTGTGTAATCACTGCGAGGACGCGCCGTGCGTGGCGAACTGTCCAACCACGGCGATGCACAAGTCGGAGGACGGGCTGACACTCCACGATGCTTCGAAGTGCATTGGCTGCCGAGCATGCCAGGTAGCATGTCCCTACGGCGTAATCTACTTCAATGAGAAAGCGCCTCATCCGCGCTTCATGGAAGACGACGAGGCCCTGATCCCAGGAGTTACGTCAACCGGGCAGGAGACTGCCGAGGCATCCGGAGCTCCGATTCCATACTACAACCCGGCGCGGGCTGAAACATATCCGGACATCCGACCGAAGGGGATTGTAGAGAAGTGCACGTTCTGCGACCACCGGCTTGCCAAAGGGGAGTTGCCCGCCTGCGTCGATGCATGCCCGGCCGATGCCCGTCTATTCGGTGATCTGGATGATCCGAATAGCGCTCCGGCCCAAGCGCTGGCCAAGCACGATTCCGATGTGCTGAAGCCAGAGCAGGGCACGAAGCCTCGCGTTTTCTACATTCGCGACTACTAACAAAGAGGTTGCCATGGAGGAGTCCGCTGTCGAAACGGTTGTGCTGGATCAGGCCAGTCTTTTCTTCGCCTTGGCGCGCGCACTCGAAGAACCAAGGAAGTGGGGTGATGATCTCCCCTCAATCATTCGCGCAGGGCTGGGTACAGGCCTCCCGCCCCTATCGACGCTCGGAGAGCGGCTGGCCGTCGAAGCCGGTGAGGCGCTTTCCGAGAGGGAGCAGATGTCGATTGAGCACGCCAGGTTGTTTGTGGGTCCGTTCGAAATAGTCGTCCCTCCCTGGGCGTCGCTTTATCTGGAAAAGGACGCCAGGCTGATGGGCGAGATCAGCCAGCAAGCGGCGCGTGCTTACGCCGAGGCTGGGCTCGCGCCGGCGGCCGACCTCAGGGAGGCGCCGGACCATGTAACGCATGAATTGGAGTTCATGTACTACCTGGCCTTTCAGGAGGCGACCGACAAGGACGGCGTCTGGCACGCCAGGCGGGCCGCCTTCTGGGTATCCCATTTGGGCCGGTGGCTGCCGCAACTCGCCACCAAGCTCGCGGAAGCGAGCACTCACCCGTACTATGAGTCGCTGGCCGCTGCCTTGGCAGTGATCTGCCGTCGCATGGACCTCCTCTTTACCGATGCTACAGAGGCGTGAAGGGGGGTCAGGCCGAATTTAAAGCGCTTTTAATCTCGCAATGCACTATGTCTCAACTCCCTCCGCCTCCCTCCGCCTACAACCAGTTCGTGGACCGCTATCCGGATCTTGAGAGAGCTTGGGAGAGCATGGCCAAGGCTGGCACAGATGGCCCGCTCGACGCCCGGACTCAGCGTCTTATCAAACTTGCCATTGCTGTTGGTGCCATGAGAGAAGGGGCTGTCCATGCGAGTGCCCGAAAGGGTGTCGCGATGGGCATCGAGGCCAGCGAAATGGAGCAGGTAGTAGCGCTGGCCGCGAGCACGCTGGGAATGCCCTCTACGGTCGCGGCCTTTAGCTGGGTACAAGACGTCCTGAAACCCTAAGCGGCGTTGGTACTCGGCGTGGTCATCATGGTCGCGTTGGTCATGGTTCAGATCCCCAACGACATCACGTCTGGGCTTGAGCGGGACCTTTTGGTCCTTTTCGCCTGCCTGGTGGTTGTTACCCACGGTCCAGGAAGACTGGCGATGGGAGAATAGCTCGCTCGCCTCGTTTGCCAAATGCCTGGGCCTGTGGCCCGAGCGCCACGGAGAGATCACCCACATACTCGGTTAGAGCGTCAACGCCGGACAGTTCCTTTGCCATCCAGGGCACCAGAAAGGTCCGTGTCGCATGCGTCTTGGCTACCAACTGAATTTGGCGTATCTCCGCCGCTGCCCGCGCCACGAGCAGCTTGTCCGTCGGCGACGCCGCAGCGAGGCTCTGGTTTATGACCCAGGCATACGGCGTGATGCTGGCGCGACGGAGGTCGGCTTGCAGGCCTGCCGCCTCGAGGACAGGTGTCGTCTCAGGTAGTGTGACGATCAGCAGCTTGGTGTATGCGGGATCCTGCAGGCGCATCAGTGGGGTGGTGGCCCTTCCAGCCAGGCCGCGGGAGTTGCGCTCGACCTCTCGGTGGTAGGCGCCTGTCTGATCCAGCAGCAGCAGAGTGTGACCTGTTGGAGCGGTATCCAGCACAACGAATCCGCGCGCCGCTTCTCGCACCAGGTTCGAAAAGGCATGGAACACCGCCACTTCCTCGGTGCACGGGCTTCGGAGGTCCTCCTCGAGAAGCTTCTTGGCGTCGTCATCCAGATCCTTTCCTTTGGTGGCAAAGACGCGATCCGTGTACCTGCGAACCTCCTCCGCCGGATCAATGCGGCTCACGGTCAATCCTGGAAGGGAGCCCTTGACTGTCTGGACCAGGTGGGCGGCGGGATCGGTTGTAGAGAGATGCACGGTGTGGCCGTGCCTGGCCAACTCGACTGCCACCGCAGCGGCTATCGTCGTCTTGCCGACTCCTCCCTTTCCCATCACCACCACAAGTCCTTTTCCGGCGGCCTCGATATCCTGAACAAGGTCCGCGAGGGACGGGAGCTGCGGTGGCGCGGGAGGTTGGGCGGTGGCGGCTGGGCCGCCTGATACGCCAGACGCCAAGGCCCTCAGATGGGCGAGGCCGACCAGGTTGTGCGGCTGCAGTGGCACCGTATCGATGGGCAGTGACCGGAGTTCGGAGGGCAAGTTGTCCATCGCCGCCACCTGCCTGCGCTGCATGCCGGCGGCAAGTGGATCAGTCGACTCCGTGAGTGAAAAGACACCGTTGACCACGAGCCGCTGGCTCAATATGCCGAGATCTGCCAGCTCGTGGGCGGTCCGGGCGGCCTCGTTGAGAGCAGCCGGTTCGGGTCGGGTGACCAAGACCAGCGTCGTCGTCGCGGGATCGCGCAGCGAGTCGACGGCGGCGGCGTACTGTACGCGCTGAGACTGGAGTCCAGAGGCGGGGCCAAGGCACGATGCCCCGTCTGGGTTCGTGTCAATGAAATCGCCCCAGGCTGCGGGCAGTTGAAGCAGACGGAGTGTGTGTCCGGTCGGCGCGGTGTCGAAGACCACGTGGTCGAAGTCCTCCATCAGCGAGGCATCCGTCAGCAGCCGGGTGAAGGCATCGAACGAGGCGATCTCGGTTGTACAGGCGCCAGACAGACTTTCGGTGATCTGCTCAATAGCCGCAGGTGGGAGGAGCTGTCGAACGGGTTCTATCACGCGGTCACGATAGGCCTGAGCCGCTGCTTCCGGATCGATATTGACTACGTCAAGAAGCGGCACGCCCGACACACTCCGTACCTCGTGAGTGACCTCCGTCTCAAGCACCTGACCCAGATTGGATGCAGGGTCGGTCGAAACCAGCAGCACGCGATGACCCTGGTCTGCCAGGGCAACAGCCGTAGATGTGGCAAGAGTAGTCTTGCCAACGCCGCCCTTGCCGGTGAAGAAAAGGTATCTCGTGGGCGATGTGATGAGAGTACGCATGGCGGGCACCAAGGGTGTTTCGTCGATCAGTCGTGGATCAGCAGCAATCCGAACCGCTGTCCCCACAGCACGTCTCGGAGGTGACTTGCGCCGGGGTCTCCCGTCCACTGGCCCTACCGGACGGGCCGAATTGCAGGAGATGCGCCATTTCCACTAGGGACGGATGGCACCCCCGACTTACGATGAGACCATCCACGAGGAGGAGTGGCAGAACATCCATCCCTTCTGTGGTGATGGTCTGGTAAACCAGCGGATGATTGACGAACGCGTCGGGGTTCGTGGCGAGGTTGAATCGTGATACTTCCGTGCCGAGGGCGGCCACCGATTTCAGGTCGGCGGCAAACTGAACCAGAACGGGATCCGGATCACTTCCGCAAAGGCCAGTGGAGCAGCACATGGCAGGTTCGAATACCTGGAGATGAGGCATGATGAGTAGCGATTGGTGATACGCAGTTCCAACTATTGTTGGTCGTGGAGGGAAGCCAAAGCGACCTCGGGCATGCAGCGAGCCTTCTCGCCCCTGTCCAGTACTTGTCCCAAAATGGAATCCAGGCCTTCTCGGAGGCGGAGTAGTTGCTGGCGGTCCAGGCAGTAGCAAGTTCGCTGCCCGTCCGTGTGGCTCACCACGAGGCCGGCCTGCTTGAGCACCTTGAGGTGCTGCGAAACAGTTGATTGCGCCAGAGGCAGCGCCTCAACGAGTGCGCCACACACGCATGCGTCTGCTTCCGCCAGCTCACGCAGTATGGCGAGCCGGGCCGGGTGGGCCAGGGCCTTCGCGCCTTCGGCTATACCACCGAGCAAATCGGGAAAAAGGTCAGCTTTGGACTGCATCGTTGTGTAGTATTAATCGTTTATCTAAGTTATACGATAGAATACGATAGCATCATGCACTCTGGATGAAAATAGCCTTCTTCAGCGACGTTCACGCCAACCTACCAGCCCTGGAGGCGGTGTTCGCATCAATCGACGAGCATGCGCCCGACGCGGTCTATTGTCTGGGCGATCTCGTGGGTTACGCCCCCTGGCCCAACGAAGCAGTAGCGGCCGTTCGGGCGCGCCGAATTCCAACGCTGTCGGGCAACTATGATGAGGGAGTAGGTGTGAACTCTACTGATTGTGGATGTGCCTACAAGACAGAGGAGGACGAATTTCGCGGCGCTCAGTCGATTGCGTACACAAACCGGGTCGTGACTGCCGAGACTCGCCGGTATTTGCGTGGCCTGGCCAGCCACCAACGTCTGGAGATGCTCGCACCCCGAACGAGGGGCGCCCAGCCGTTCAGGCTCCTCATGGTTCACGGGAGTCCGGTCAAGATCAATCAATACCTCTTCGAAGACCATCCAGACAAGAGCCTGCTGCGTATGATGAGAGGAGCGGCCGCCGACCTTATGCTCATGGGACATACGCACAAGCCCTGGTACCGGGCCATCCACGACGAGGCGGAGGGTCGTTTTCGGCATGCCATCAACATCGGATCGGTGGGGAAGCCAAAAGACGGTGACCCTCGAGCCTGCTGGCTACTGCTGGACTTACCGGCTGAGGCCTCATCGGCCGACGAACACGCGTTCGAACCGGAGTTCATTCGGGTCGACTACGACGTTGAGGTAGCCGCCCGCGCCGTAGAGGAAAGTCCGCTGCCAGACGCCTTCGCCGACATGCTTCGAAGAGGGCGCTGATTCATCGTGACGAGCAACCCGAATACGGGGAGCGTGTCACGCGCGCCAGAGGTAAGAAACAGTCTTTCGTCAGCGCGTCTTGGCTCCTTCCCAGACCACGGTGGCGTCGTACCCAATCTTTTGAATCGCGGCAACAAGCTCCTCGGAGGTCACGCGGTCCGCATCGATATCAACGGTCGCATGCGGTGGTTCGTAGGTGACGTCGGCTACCTCGGCGCCTTCCACCTCGTTCAGGATCATCCGAACTGTGGTCGTGCAGGTCTCGCAGGTCATGCCCTCGACGGCCAGCACCACGCGCTGACCACCGGCTGTCTCATACGCCTGAGGCGCCGAGTCCGCCTTCAGCAGGTCGGGAGACATCGCGAGGCCTGCCGTCACTATTACGGCAACCAGGAGCAGGCTGCGACGAGCCCGGGGCGACATCCCCTCTTCGCAGTCGCAATCCGGCCGGCGACTGTCGCGGACTTCCTTCACCACGGCAAAGGCCAGAAACACGCCGGCGGCGCCGACGAACCACCAGCGAAAGGGCTCAACCCATGCAAACGTGGTTGCCCACGCTCCGCCTACACCGGCGGCAACCGCAATCAGGGGCAGCGTGCAGCAGGCGCTGGAAAGGACACCAAGGCCCAGGGCCCCCATCATCGAAGCGTTCGCGTTTTTCATTTATCGTTGAATGACAATTTGATGGTTCGGGTCAGTCCAGTTTCGAACAGTCCGATCAGCCCTGACGAAAAGGCATTGTCCGGACACACCGAGTAGTAGATGGTCTGCCCATCGCGTTCAGACCGGACGAGGGCGTTCTCACGAAGGATCTTCAGGTGCCGAGAAATGGCCGGCTGAGAGATACCGAATATGTCGGCCAAGTCGCACACGCACAGCTGGCCCGCTCGCCAGAGGGCGTAGAGAATCCGCATCCGCGTCTGGTTTCCGGCCGCCGCCATGTAGCTGGACAGTGCCACGAGTTGGTCGTTCGCGGCGGTCTCGTGCTGGAGTTCTTCCAGAAGGTCTTTCCGTTCGTGAAGGCGAATGCAGGACGATGACATGGCGACTGGGGCCTGAGTAGTGAGCAATAACTGTTGGGTTATGTTCGAAACTATCTCTGGTTTCGGCTCGTTGGTATCGAACTATAACGAATTTGTTACATAACCAAATAGCGAATGTTCCATGTCGGATTGCTGCAGCATTGAAAATGACCCCGCTGAGATGGCAGACCTCTTGATCATTGGTGGCGGCTCGGCGGCGTTCGCCGCCGCGATTGAGACCAGCACACTTGCAGGCACGGCCGTGATCTTCAACGAAGGACTACCTGTCGGTGGAACGTGCGTCAATGTCGGCTGCGTCCCCAGTAAGGCCATGATCCGGGCGGCCGAAGCGGTCCACCGCGCGAACGTCCAGCGGTTCGAGGGCGTGGCAACGAGCGCCCGGGTGTCCGACTTCTCGGCGGTAACGCGTCATACCACCGCGCTCGTTGAGGAGCTGCGCGACCAGAAGTACCTGAACATCATCGGGGGCGATGAGAATATCCGGCTGGTCGAGGCGCGCGCTCGTCTCATCGAACCGGGAGTGGTCGAAGCTGACGGGGCTCGCTACCGGGGGCGAAATGTGCTGATTGCTACCGGGGCGCGGCCGGCACTTCCCGCGATCCCTGGACTGGACACGGTTCCTGTCTTGACCAACGAAGACCTCTACCAGTTGGAGGTTCTCCCCGAGCACCTCATTGTCATCGGCGGCCGCTACATCGCCCTGGAAAACGCCCAGATGATGGCACGCCTCGGGAGCCGGGTCACCGTTCTTCAGCGGTCCGCGCGGATCCTCCCCACCGAGGCTCCAGAGATAACGGACGCCCTGACCGACCTTCTACGGGCCGAGGGTATCGAGGTGCTGACCGGCACCGCCATACAGTCCGTGGCGCCGGGCCCGGCCGGTGTGTCCGTCCAGGTTCTGGTTGATGGTGAGCCAACCCAGATCCAAGGCACACACCTGTTCATGGCAACCGGCCGTCACGGCAACACGGAGGATCTCGGACTCGAGACGCTGGGAATCGCCACCGATGGAAGCGGCTACCTGAACACGGGCCCCGATCTTAGGACCTCGGTTCCGACCGTGCTGGGCGCCGGCGATGTGCTGGGCGACAACCAGTTCGTGTACACGGCGGCCTACGAAGGGAAGCTGGCCGCGCAGAACGCCTTCCGCGGGGGCAGCGCCCGTGCGGACTATTCCGTGCTTCCTTGGGTGGTGTTCACAGACCCTCAGGTGGCTGGCGTTGGCCTGGACGAGCAGCAGGCAGCGGCGGCCGGCATCGCGGTCGATGTATCCACGATTGGGCTGGATATGGTGCCTCGGGCCATCGCCGCTCGGGACACCCGTGGGTTCATCACGCTGATCCGGAATCGTTCGACCGACGTGCTCGTTGGCGCCCGCATTCTCGCGCCCGAGGGCTCGGAGCTGCTCATGGAGGTCGCACTGGCCATTCGGCACCGCGTCACCGTCGACAGCCTGAAGTCCATGTTCCACCCCTACCTCACCATGTCGGAAGGCATCAAACTGGCGGCGATTTCCTTCGACAAGAGTGTGGGCAAACTCAGCTGCTGCGCGGCGTGACGATGAGGAAATTGCCGAGCATGCTGTTCTTCCTGGGCCTCGTGCTCTTTGCCAGCTGGTGTTGCAAGGCTCCGGAACCTGCCGAGGCGGTTCCGGGCGCCACCGCTCAAAGCTATGAAGGCTCAGGAAGGGTGCTGTCTCTCTCTCCGCGATCCGTCCACCTCCAGCATGGGCCCATTGGCGACCTGATGGGCGCGATGGAAATGACCTTTCTCCTCCGCGATACTCTCGACTCGGCTGCGGTCGCCGTTGGGGACTCGGTGAGATTCCGTCTGGTCCAGACCTCGAGCGGAGGGTTGCAGGTTGTCCGCATGGAGCAGGTTCGACAGGAGCAGTCAGATTTGAGAAAGGTCGTGTAACATTATGGTTATATAACCATCGGATCATATGTTACTACTCAACAACCTAATACCTCAATTGCCATGCGTGTACTGTTCGCGTCTCTCTTCGCCCTCCTCCTCATTGGACAGGCTGAGCCCGCCGCTGCCCAGATGTCGGCACCTGACTACCTCATCACCAGCCCGTCGGGCTATGACTTTGCCGATACGGTCGACATGCTGAAGGGCTCCATTGAGGAGCACAACCTGATGGTGATCCAGGAGGTCGATGCCCAGCGCATGCTCCGGATGGTCGGCCGCACGGTGGGGGGGATGAAGCAGGTCCTCTTCTTTCACCCGCGGTACATGGCCCAAATTCTCGACGCGGATCCATCGGGCGCCATCGTTCCCCCGCTCAAGATCGCTGTGATGGAGCGTCCGGATGGCAAAGTGATGGTGCGCTACCCACGGCCTTCCAGCCTGTTCGCCGCGCACGAAGCACTTGCTGAGCTAGGAGAGGAGCTGGATGCCCTCGTTGCGGAAATCGTCGCGTCTCTGGCACCGTCCAATTAGAACGATGAAAAACATGCGCCGGCCTGCCGCGGTCCTGGCGGCTCTTTTCCTGGGAGGAGCCGTACCCATCCAACTCGTCACGCTGTCATTTACGTACTCTCAGATAGTCAAGGGTGAGTCGTTGGGGCCAAAGGTGATCCGAACGGCCCACGAGTTTGGCCTTCCCTATTTCCTTGTCGCGCTTGTCCCAGCTCTCATCCTACTCGCCTTCCTTACGGTTTGGGCCAGGCGGGAGTACCCTGACCTCGCGCGACGCATCTTGATTGGCCTCGCGGCCGGCGCGGTGGCCACGGTGGCCCTTGACTTCTTTCGGCAGGCTGGGGTGTTGCACAGCTGGCTCCCGGGGGACACCCCGGTCATGTTCGGAAAGATGGTCACGGGTTCAAATAACTTCTGGACCCTTTACCCGGTCGGCCTGCTGGTCCACTTTCTGAATGGCACCAGCTTTGGGCTGGTATTCGCCTTCGTTTGGGGCCGCCGCAGGACGCGGCTCAGGACGGTCGGATGGGCGGTGGCCTGGGCCGTGCTCGTCGATATCGGCATGATGACACTGCCGCCGATGGGTCCGATGGTCGGCCCCTTTGGGGTTCGCTTTGCCTGGCCCGAGTTGTTCTTGCTCACCTTGGCCGCCCACGTCGCCTTTGGAGTAGTACTGGGGCTGCTGGTCTACCAGTGGCTCCCGGAGCAGGACACAGGCATGATCACAATCACGGAATAGACGACCCTCGGGCCGCGTTCCGACTACCGGTTTCGGTTCGTCCCGTCCGGAACTGGCCTGGTCAATTGCGGTACGGTCCCTGGAAACAGTGAGCTACCCCGCCCTCCATGAGACATCAGCAGGCAGAGCGAGTGATCCGACTGATGTTGGTCGTGCTGCTGGTTTTTACAGCGGGATGGCCCATTCTCGCGTTTGCTTGCGCCGGCTCGGATTCGCCGATGGAAATGACCCCCACGGGCGAAGTGGCTGATCGCATTCCTGTACCGGTACTCCGCCCACCCTGCGTGGACATGGCTTGCTGTGACGGGCACCGCCAGACGAACCAGTCCCCGGGCGTAGCATCTCCCGGCTGTGCGGACTGCCTATCGCAGCCTGAATTGGGCCCGAGTATGAGTCTGGCGTGCCAGAAGGAGTGCGTGCCCGAGGCTCGAGTTTCCTGGGCACCTCGCCACTCCTTGGTGCCGAGACTGACCGAGAGATCGGCAGCAGCCGTTCGCGTTCAGTGGTCTCCGCGTGTGATAGTCGCCGCCCCCCAATCGCGGCAAGTCTTGTACGCCTCGTTCCTTATCTGACATCTCGTGCGGCCGTTCTTCCGCCGCTCAGCACGTTTCGCTGTGCCGCGGTAGATCACATCTGATCGCCGTAGGCGCCCCGCTGTAGACACGCTACCGGGCCAATCTCCGCCGCGCCCCCGCGCGGATCCCTATCTGCAGGGCTCTCCCAAGCAAAGGGACAGCATCTCCCTTTCCATAGTGGCATGCCATCATTCCGCCTATTCGTTCTCGCGCTGGCTATTCTTGTCACCGGCCTGTCCAGCAAGGCATTGGCTCAGAATTCCCCGCCTGCCCCGGCGTCAAGGGAGCCGGTCATCCACCTTGATGAGCTCATCCTAGAAGCGCTCGAGCGCAATCCGAGACTGCGCGCAACCCGTCTCGACGCAATCGCTCGCAGGGCGAGGGTCCTTGGCGCAGGAACACTACCTGACCCACTGTTTGAGGTTACCTATCAACCAGCGCCCGTGCTAACCGCGCGCGGAGCACAGCGGAGTCAGTGGCGCATCCAGCAGGTCATTCCCTACCCGAAAAAGCGCAGCCTTCGCGCCGATATTGCCGGCGTTGAGGCCGACGTCGGTGAATCCCGGGCCGGGGTTTTGGCGGCAGATGTTGTGCTTCAAATACATGAGGTCTATTACGAACTCTACCGCAGCCAGCAGCGGGCGGCGCTCCTGAAGGAGTTCCAGACAGATCTCCGGCAGTTCGAGGATGTCACGGTGACCAGGTACGCGGTTGGGAGGGAGGCCCAGCCGAGTATCCTCAAGGTGCAGCTGGAACGGAACGCCATCAATCTTCGGTTGGAGCTTCTCGGTGAACAGCGGCGGTCGACCGTCGCTCGGTTGGCAGCACTTCTCGACAGGCCCGACATGGGTGACCTGGGGGGCCGTATCGAGCTGCCGGAGGCACATCTACTGGAAGGGACGCTTCAAGCCGCCCTTGACCTGCTTCCGGAGGCGCACGAAGCGCGGCTTGAGACCCGTCTCCAAGACCTCAGGGTCTCTCTGGCCGAGCGCGACTTCAGGCCCGACTTCTCGCTTGGCCTTACTTATTACGACATCGGATCGAGAGGCGTGACCGCCACCATGACTGGTCAGGATGCGGTAGCGATTACGGCTGGTATCCGAATCCCGATGTGGCGAGATCGCTTGAGAAGCAACCTGGATGCGGCTCGGGCTGCCCGCGGCGCGGTCGACGCGCACTACGAGGCGCTGATCCTGGACGTCCAGACTCAGACAACGAGTCTCAGAGAGAATGGAGCTCGCCAGAGACGGCAGCTTGAACTCATCGATGGCGTGCTCCTCCCCCAAGCCGAGGCAGCGGTCGAATCGTCCCTAACCCTCTACGCGACCGGCGAGGTAGGCTTTCTGGACGTGATCGATTCACAAAGAACACTCCTCGAACTGCGCCTCAGCCGCATCGAGACCTTGGTCCGCTGTCTCAACACCGCGGCAGCCTTCGAACGAGCCATGGGCCGCTTTCCAACCCATGAAACCAATTAGCAAGCCAGCACCCGTCAACGCCATGCTACACCAAGACCCCAAGCGGCGGCCCGTCAGGTCTCGCCGCTGGCCCGCTCTCGCGCTGCTCGCCACCGGGCTAATCATTGCCTTCTATTTGGGGCGATCAACTGCTCCGGCCCCCGAGCTCGGGGATGATCTCTCCGCCTCGGACGAGCTCGCCACTGGCGATGTGCTGTACTGGAGGGCGCCCATGGACGCCAATGAAATTTATGACAGCCCTGGCAAGTCAAAGATGGGAATGGATCTCATTCCCGTATACGGTGAAGAGGCCCAGGAGGCCGCATCCGGGACAGTAAGGATCGACCCCGTGGCGCTGCAAAATATCGGCGTCCGCACGGTCCCCGTTGTGGTCGAGTCACTACCACGTGAGATTCGCACCACCGGCCGCTTCGTCATGGACGAGCAGGGTGAGCGCATCGTCACGATGAAGGTGGGCGGATGGATCGAAAAGCTATACGCTGACTTCGATGGGATGCGCATCGGTGCGGGAGATCCGCTTCTGGAGCTCTTTAGTCCCGAACTCGTCTCGACGCAGGAGGAATACCTTCTTGCCTTTCGCAACATGGTGCGACTCGAAGGAACGGAGGCTGCCGAAGATGGGCAGCGTTTGCTGGATGCTGCTCGCCGTCGTCTGGCCTACTGGGATATCTCCGAAGGCCAGATAAGCAAGCTCCAGGAGACGGGAGAGCCGCAACGCACCGTCCTTTTTCGTTCGCCGTGGTCGGGGGAGATCATGCGCAAGCAGGTCGCCGAGGGTGAGCATGTCGAGGCCGGCCAGACACTCATGGATATCGTGGATATTTCCAGGAACTGGCTCATTGTGGATGTCTACGAACGCGACCTCCCGTGGGTACGAACAGGCATGCCCGCGCGGATCGAGCTTCCGTACGATCCGGGCACGATCTACGGCGGCCGCGTCGAGTATCTCTATCACATGTTGGACGCGACGACACGGTCAGCGAAGGCGCGGATCCTGATGCCCGGCGGCCACCTGGCGCCGATAAAGCCTGGGATGTATGCCACGGTGTACCTGACGAGCTCCGCTGCGGCCCCGGCGCCCATTGTCCCCGAGGAGGCGTTGATCAGAACCGGAGAGGAGGAGTGGGTGATTCTGGCCCTCGGAGGCGGCAGGTTTCGGCCGGTTAGGGTCCAGGCCGGCCTGGCATCCAATGACCGTGTTCAGATCCTCGATGGTCTGCAAGGAGGCGAGCAGGTTGTAGCGGGTGCCCAATTCCTTATCGATTCGGAGGCCCGCCTCCGTGGCGCACTCGGATCGATGGTGGCCACCGACACCCCGCAGCAAACCGACTCCGGGGAGGCCATGAATATGGAGATGGGCACTGACCCGACTTCCCAAACGGGCGCGGATTCGATGAGGTCGCAGCGATGAGCCTACTTGAGACCATTATCGAAAAGAGCGCCACCAATCGAGTGCTCGTCCTGCTCGTGACCACGCTCATCGCGGGAGCCGGTGTCTGGGCCCTGGTCAATACGCCGGTAGACGCGATCCCCGATCTCTCGGACGTGCAGGTAATAATTAAGACGGAGTTCGCTGGCCAAGGGCCGCAAATCGTAGAAGAGCAGGTCACCTATCCCATCGCGACGGCCATGATGGCCGTTCCCAGGGCGAAGACGGTTCGCGGATATTCGATGTTCGGCACCTCCTTTCTCTATGTGATCTTCGAGGACGGCACCGACATGTATTGGGCTCGAAGCCGGGTGCTTGAGTACCTCAACCAGGTAGCCGGGAGTCTGCCCCCAGGAGCCGAACCCGCAATCGGGCCCGATGCAACGGGCGTCGGATGGGTATTTCAGTATAGCCTTGTCGATACGACGGGCGCGCACGACCTGGCGCAGCTTCGGGCCATCCAGGATTTCTTCCTGAAGTATGAGTTGCAGGCCATCGATGGCGTCGCCGAGATCGCCACCGTGGGCGGATTCCAGAAGGAGTACCAGGTCGTCGTCGATCCGCAGAAACTCGACGCGTACAGCATCCCCATTTCCGCTGTCCGCGACCAGCTGGCCCAAAGCAACCGGGACATAGGCGGGCGAATCCTGGAACTCGGGGAGAGGGAGTTCATCGTGCGTGGAAAGGGATATCTGCGCACTCTTGATGACATCCGAAGCGTGCCCCTCACATCGGTAAACGGCACCACCGTCACAGTGGGGGACGTAGCGCGGGTTCAGCTCGGACCGCAAATCAGACGCGGCATCGCGGAGAAGAACGGTGAGGGCGAAGTCGTTGGTGGAATCGTGGTGATGCGTTTCGGCGAGAACGCCCTGGAGGTCATCGAAAACGTCAAGGCCCGGCTCGATGAATTGGCCCCAGGCCTTCCCGCTGGAGTTCATGTGGTGACCGAGTACGACAGGTCCCGCTTGATCCTGCGGGCCGTGGATACGCTTCGCCGCAGCATCCTCGAAGAGATGATAGTTGTGGCCATCGTGGTCCTGCTATTTCTGCTCCACTTCCGAAGTGCGCTCGTCGCCATCGTCTCCGTCCCAATCGGCATCCTGATCTCGCTCCTCGTGATGCATTTGCTTGGAGTCAACGCCAACATCATGTCTCTGGGTGGGATCGCCATCGCGATAGGGGTCATGGTCGACGCATCGCTTGTCATGGTCGAGAACGCCCACAAGCACATCGAGCGAAAGCGTGCTTTTCTCGGTCGCGATTTGGAGGGGATTGAGCGCATGCGGGCCGTCACTGATGCCGCCAAAGAGGTCGGCCCCAGCCTCTTCTTTTCGCTTCTGGTGGTAACCATCTCCTTTCTCCCGGTCTTTGCGCTTGAGCAGGTCGAAGGGCGCCTATTTCGCCCCCTCGCGCTCACCAAGACGTTCTCCATGGCGGCGGCGGCCCTGCTTGCGATAACCCTGGTACCAGCCCTCATGGTGATTCTGGTAAAGGGAAGGATCCGCCCGGAGGCAGCAAACCCCCTTTCCCGATTCTTCATTCGAAGCTATCGGCCGGTGATCCAGTGGACGCTACGGCATCCCGTGGCCGTCCTTGCGACTTCCGCGGTGCTGCTCATGGTCTCGCTGCTTCCCGTTCAGCAAATGCTGTTCGGCGGAACCCGCGTGCCCTTCACGCAGATGGGGTCTGAGTTCATGCCGCCCCTCGATGAGGGCGACCTGCTGTACATGCCATCGACGCTGCCTGGCGTCAGTCCGCAAAAGGCCAAGGAGATCCTCCAGCAGACAGATCGCATCCTCGCGTCGTTCCCTGAAGTGGAAAGCGTGTTCGGAAAGATCGGTCGAGCTGACACCGCGACGGACCCGGCACCGCTGTCCATGGTGGAGACTACCGTGATCCTGAAACCCCGGTCCGCCTGGCGCACAGGGATGACCCGGGAGAACCTGGTCGCAGAGATGGACGCCTCTCTGCAGATACCCGGTCTGTCGAACGTCTGGACCATGCCAATCAAGAATAGAATTGACATGCTCGCCACGGGTATCAAGACTCCCGTCGGGATCAAGATTGCGGGACCGGACCTGAGCATCCTCCAGGACCTGGGACACAGCATCGAGTCTGCTCTCGCCGGAGTCGAAGGGACGCGCTCGGTATTCTCGGAGCGGGTCATGGGAGGATCCTTTCTCGATTTCGAGATCGACCGTGCAGAGGCAGCCCGCCACGGCCTCACCACGGGAGAAGTCCAGGCGGTCATCGAGAGTGCCGTTGGCGGAGTAACCGTGACAAAGACGGTCGAGGGACTCGAACGCTACCCAGTCACAATTCGCTATCCGCGGGCGCTGCGAGACGACTTAGAGAGCCTGCGGAACGTCCTGATCCCCACGCCTTCGGGCGCTCAGGTGCCCCTCGGTCAGTTGGCGCGGCTGCAAATGTCAGACGGCCCTCCGATGATCAAGAGCGAGAATGCCCGCCCCAACGCGTGGGTCTACATCGACCTACGAGACGGTTACGACGTCGGGACGTACGTGCCGCGAGCGAAGGAGGCTCTGGCGGGACTGGACCTTCCTCCCGGCTACTCACTTACATGGAGCGGGCAGTTTGAGTATCTGGAGCGAGCAAGCCAACGCCTCCGAACCCTCATCCCGCTCACGATAGCGATTATTTTCTTGCTGCTCTTCCTTCACTTCCAGGCGATTCCCGAGACACTCATCCTGATGGTTAGCCTGCCCCTCGCGATTGTGGGCGCCATCTGGCTGATGGTCGGACTCGGATATAATATGTCAATCGCCGCAGCCGTTGGATTCATTGCGGTGGCGGGTCTGGCAGTCGAGACTGGCGTGGTCATGCAGGTCTACCTCGACGAGGCGGTCGGCCGCTATCGGCGGGAAGGCCGCCTGACTTCCCCCACCGCGCTTCGGGATGCCCTGGAGGAGGGCGCGGTGGACCGGGTGAGGCCCAAGCTGATGACCGTCTTCACGACGCTAATCGCGCTCCTGCCAATCATGTTCGGGACGGGGACTGGTAGCGAGGTCATGAAGCGAATTGCGACCCCGATGGTGGGTGGCCTGGTATCCTCGACCCTCCTTACCCTTTTGGTGATTCCCGCGGCATATGGCATCCTTCACGCCCGCCGCTTGAAATCGAACCCAGGCATCGGGCGGGACGGCACGCCGTAATCGCGTCGTCGACTCAAGGGCGGTAGCCGTTGGAAGCTTAGTACTATACGTCAAGTGGCCGGTCGAATACGCCAGGTCAGCCGGCCCGAAACCGAACCACCACGGTGTCGTAGGCCTTCGCGATGGTGAAGCACTCTCGACTCCGACATTCCGCCCTCACGAGCCTGGCGCTGGCTGTGCTCATGCTCGTGGCGCCGATTGGCCCGCATGCGAGCGGACTGGTCCTCTGTCTGGAGAGTGACGGGTCGATCGCCCTGGAATTCCTGGCGGGCCTGGACTGCGCCGGCGAAGAGGATCACGATCCCCACGAGAGTCCGACCGTCCATGCATCGTCGGAGAGTGACTCGCATTGCCAGTCCTGCGTGGACGTGGCAATCGGTCTTTCGGCTGATCTGGACTGCTCCTCCTACACCCTGACGGTCGCTCTGGATGGCCCACAGGTTGCCGTAGTAGAGACCCCGGCCTCGGAGTCGCGCCCCGCACCTCCGGGTGTTCTGAGTTCTAAAGACCGCGCACAGGATGTGTCCGTCGTCAATGCCGGACTGGCACCGGCCAGCTTGATTCTCAGGGTCTAGTCGACCCGGCAGACTGACCTCTGGCGAGGCGTTCTTCGCCCGACCATGGAGGTCCCCCCAAGCCGGCAATCAAGTCCCGGGCCTGAGGTCTGCCCAAGCGGGAATCTCCTGAGTACGCCCACGGCCCCGAGGTCCGTTGTGCGCGGCCAGCGCCGCTTGGTACGGCGCCGGCCCTATTCCAATACGTGGCACCGAACCAGTCTGGCGGCGTCACCGAACTCCCTACACCATGTTCGAACGAATCATAGCGTTCTCACTGCGACAACGGCTCCTGGTTCTTATGGGGACCTTTGGCCTTGTAGTGGGCGGCGTGCTCGCCTTCTGGCAGTTGCCTATTGACGCCGTCCCTGACGTCACAAATAATCAGGTCCAAGTGCTGACGCAGGCGCCCGCCCTGTCGCCTCTGGAGGTAGAGCAGTTGGTTACTCGGCCTATCGAGCTCGCCCTGAAGTCACTGCCCGACGTCGTCGAGCTGCGCTCACTGTCCAGGTCCGGGATTTCCGTGATAACGGTGGTCTTTGAGGAAAGCGTCGAGACCTACTTCGGAAGACAGCTCATCCTGGAACGCCTGCGTGAGGTCGACAGCGACCTGCCCGGCGGAGTCGAGACGCCTCAACTGGGACCGGTATCCACCGGCCTCGGGGAAATTTTCCGATATGTCGTGCGGGATGAATCCGGAGTCTACTCCGCGATGGAGCTCCGCACGATTCAGGACTGGATCATTCGGCGCAATCTCCTGGGTGTCCCCGGTCTCGCAGAGGTCAACTCGATTGGGGGATACCTCAAACAGTACCAGATCCTCGTAGATCCGGCGAAGCTCGTTGAGTACGGCCTGACGCTCCGCGAGGTATTCCAGGCCGCCTCTGAAGCGAGCGGGACCGGTGGCGGTGGCTACATAGAACGGGGTCCGGAGCAGCTGACCGTCCGGTCTGTGGGGCTTGTCCAAAGCATAGACCAACTGGGGCGAACGGTAATCCGGTCCGTCGATGGGACGCCTGTAGTCCTGGCTGATGTGGCCGAAGTGGCGATTGGTCCGGCGCTGCGTTTTGGTGCGGCCACCGAGGACGGACAGGGAGAAGTGGTCACCGGAATCGCGATGCAGCTGAAGGGTGCAAACGCACGTGTGGTCGTGTCAGCCGTGAAGGATCGCGTCGCCGAGATCCAGGAAATGCTCCCCGAGGGTGTGTACATCGAACCCTATTACGACCGGACGGAACTGGTGGGGCGGACCATATTCACCGTCGGCAAGAATCTCGGGGAAGGTGCCATTCTGGTCATTCTGGTCCTCCTGCTTCTACTGGCGCATCTCCGGTCCGGCCTCATTCTGGCCAGTGTGATTCCACTGGCCATGCTCTTTGCGGTCATCATGATGGTCCTGACCGGCCAGACCGGCAACCTGATGAGCCTGGGGGCAATCGATTTTGGATTGGTGGTCGATGGCTCGCTCATCATCGTCGAAAGTGTGCTGAGGCTCCTGTCGAGCCGCCAGAAGGAAGGCACGTCGTTGATGGATGACCGGGGAATGAAGCAGCTGGTCTACTCAGGCGCCGTGGAAATGGTGAGCGCGGCCAAGTTCGGCGTGTTCATCATCATCATTGTCTATCTCCCCATCATCTCGCTCGAGGGAATTGAGGGCAAGCTGTTCAGGCCCATGGCGCTGACGGTGAGCTTTGCGCTCATCGGCGCATTGCTCCTCTCGGTGACGTACGTCCCGGCGATGTGCTCGCTGTTTCTACAGGGCCGCAAGCCGGTTCGTCACTCCCCCATCATCGAGTGGATCGGCAGGGTGTATCGGCCGCTGTTGAGCCGGGCCCTCCAGCACGGGAAGCCGCTGGTGGGAGCGACGTTGGCAGTCTTGGCGCTCTCGATATTTGGATTTACACGGCTCGGGGGCGAGTTCATTCCGAAGCTGGACGAGGGGGACCTGTCCATCCAGATCATCCGTCTTCCCTCGGTTTCGCTGACCGAATCCCTCAAGATCACCGGCGAAGTGGAACGGCGAATCGCAGCGTTTGCTGAGGTCAAGACCATGGTATCGAACACGGGCCGGGCCGAAGTGTCCACGGACCCGATGGGTGTCGAGGTGTCGGATGCCTACGTGATTCTCAACCCGATGGATGAGTGGCCCCTGATCGATGGGCGCCGTCGATCCAAGGCCGAGCTGGTTGAGGCCATGAGCCACGCGGCCGAGGAGGTAGCGGGCGCGGGATTCCAGTTCCTCCAGCCCATCGAAATGCGCACGAATGAGCTGATAGCCGGAGTCCGCGGAGACCTGGCTCTGAAGATATATGGGGAATCCTACGACGTCATGAATCCCCTGGCCGAACAGATCGCGGGAATCCTGCGCCAGACCCGCGGCGCGGCCGACGTGACGGTGGAACAAACGAGCGGCTTCCCCCAGCTCGTAATAATCCCGGATCGCGAGGCCATGGCCCGCTATGGACTCAGGTCGGCAGACATTAACACGCTGATCGAGACTGCGGTGGGGGGGAAGAAAGCTGGAGAAATCTACGAGGGCGAGCGGCGGTTTGATCTGGTAGTCCGCTTTGGAGACCAGGTGCGGGAGGACGTGAGCGCGCTCCGTAAGACTCTGGTGCCGGTCTCCAGCGGGGCCCGGGTACCCCTGGAAACCTTGGCCGCCATTCGGGTGGAAGAGGGGCCGGCTCAGATATCTCGAGACGAGGGCTCGAGGTACGTCACCGTTCAGGCAAACATCCGGGGACGGGATGTGGCCTCCTTCGTGGCGGATGTCCAGGAGACGGTCGGGACCGACCTGAGTTTCCCGCCCGGCTACAGGCTGGAGTACGGCGGTCAGTTCGAGAACCTCAGGGCCGCCACGCGGCGTCTGTCTGTGGTCGTGCCGCTCGCCTTGCTCCTGATATTCCTGCTGCTGTTCCAGACGTTCGGATCCGTGAGAATCGGTGTCTTGATCTTCCTGGCCGTTCCCATGGCGGTGATTGGCGGAGTTGCCGGGCTGTTCCTGACCGGCCTTCCGTTCTCCATCTCCGCTGGAGTTGGATTCATCGCCCTCTTCGGAATTGCGGTCCTGAACGGGATCGTGATGGTGGCAGCCTTCCGGAAGTTTGAGCGAGAGGGTATGGACCGGCTATCCGCGGTCGTCGCCGGTTCGGACGAACGACTTCGTCCCGTCATTACGACGGCAACCCTGGCCGCGTTGGGCTTTGTCCCGATGCTTCTGGCGCAGAGTGCCGGTGCGGAAGTGCAGCGCCCCCTGGCCACCGTGGTCATCGGCGGCATCGTAACCTCGACCTTGCTGACCCTCTTCATCCTCCCCATTGTCTATGCCTGGTTTGGTGGTCCCGCACTGTCCGGACCGGGGTCCACCGAGCCCGAGCAGTTCACACCGGTCTCGAGCGGAAGGACATCCGCCGGTCCGGTGGCCTTGGGTGCCCTTCTGTTCCTGGGACTGTGCGTCCCCTCCGGCTCCGCCTTGGCCCAACAGGGGGCTGATGACGCCATTTCCCTTGAGGAGGCTCGAACGAGAGCCGTGGAGGTCTCTCCACCGCTGTCCATCGGTACGGCGAGGCTCGACAGGGCGCGTGCGCAAACCCGGTCGGCGGGAATGCTACCGGATACGGAGGCGTTCTACGTGGTTGACGGGGAACGGCTGGATGGAGTCAGCACCGCGCGCGAGACCGCGATTGGGGCGGGGCAGGAATTCCCCCTCTTCAGCATGGCCGCCGGCAAGCGGGCTGCCTCTCGCCGGGCATCTCTTGCCGAGATCGAACTCCTTGGCCTACGCCGGGCGGTCCTGCTGGAGGTCGAACTCGCGTACGTCCGCCTCCAAGCCGCACAGTCACAGCTTGCTCTGGCGGATTCTGCGGTTTCCATCGCCCAGACGTTCTGGGAGTCAGCCGCGCGCCGCCGAGAACTCGGCGATACGGGTCCGCTGGAGGCGCTTCAAGCGCGCGTGGCGTATTCGGAATCCGTTCGGGCGAGAGCTGCAGCCGCGGGAGATCACCTTGCCGCTCGTTCCGGGCTCGCCTTGTTGTTGCAGATGGACCCCGGCCGCGGTCTCGTGGCTGAGGACCCGCTGGGACATTTGGGTCCCCTCCAACCACGGGAGGGGCGTTTGGACCTGGCAGCGCGAGCCAGCCCGGAGGTGGCCGCACGCCAGGCCGCGGTCGCGGTAGCCGAGGCCCAGTCGAGGATTGTCCGGACCGGGCGCCTTCCCAGCCCGCGACTCGAGCTATCCAGCCAGACCCGAGACGGCGGCTCGGGATACTTCGGTGCCGGGATCGGACTGACCCTGCCCCTGGGTCGCTGGTTCAACCGTGGTCCCGAACGCGCCGCGGCAGCCGGAATCGCCCTCGCCCAGGCCGAGCTGGGACAGGCCCGGCTGGAGGTCCAAACCCGGCTGGCCGCTCTACTGGCCCGCTACGAGGCCAGCCGGCGCGAGGGACGGGAGTACGACGAGACCATCCTGCCCCAGGCCCGGGAGGCCTACCGGATTGCGCTCCGCCTTCGGGCGCTGGGAGATGCCTCCTACCTGGAAGTCCTGAGTGCGCAGACCGTCCTGATAGCCTCGGAGCGCGCCGCCACAGAATCCCATCTACTGACGGCCACCCTCCGTGCCCAAATCACTGCACTCGAAGGCCTGGAGGCCGATGAGTGGCACACCACTCGCTAAGATGACATCACGATCAAACGCAGACCGCCTCCTCCCACTGAGACCCCTGAATCCGATGAACCGTTCAACATTCGTCCTGGCCTCAATGCTTGCCCTGGGGGCCCTGCTTTGGACTGGCTGTGGCTCCAACGCCGGCATGAGTCCCCAAGCGTCCGAGGCGCAGACGGAAGCGGAGGCGGAGACTCACGATTCCGAGGAGATAGTTCTAACCGCCGAACATATGGAGCAGGCGCAACTTGAGACCGCTACGGTCAGCCCGACCGTCTTGCGAAGTTCATTCACCGTTCCGGGTCGCGTTGTATCCTCGCTTCAGGGGTCGGCCCACGTGGGGGTCTTGGTTTCGGGCCGCGTGGTTTCCCTCATGGTAGACGAAGGTGCCACGGTTCGACGGGGTCAGGCCCTGGCCGGGGTGGAGAGCTTCGAAGTCGTCCGGCTCAAGGCGGAGTACCACGAGGCCCATGCCAGGCTGGAGCAGGCCGCCTCCGCCCTTGATCGAGAGACGCAGCTTGTCGCCGAAAAGCTTGCCCCGGAGAGGGAACTGGAGGAAGCAGCCAGCGCCCAGCATACCGCGGAAGCGGTGGTACACGCTGCCGCTTCGAAACTGTCCGCTCTGGGAGTCCTACCCGAGTCCATTGCCGAGAACACCGAACTGGAGGGCGGGAGGATGACCGTACGTGCCCCCATCTCCGGAACGGTTACTGCGCGGCTGGTGAAGCTTGGCGAGTTCGTCGAGCCGAGCGATGACCTTTTCCAGATCGCTGCCGAGGCATCAACCCTGATCGAGGCTCAGGTACCTGCCGCCAGCGTCGACCTCCTCCGCATCGGATCGGTGGGCACGGTCGTGACCGCTAATCAAACCATCTTACAAGCGCGCGTAGTCTCGGTGGCCCCCATCGTTTCCAGCGAGAGCCGGACCGTCGAGGTCCGATTGGAACTCTCTCAGGGGAGCCTGCGCCCGGAGACATTCGTCGAAGTGCGATTTGAGACCGTGGGTGAGCGGGAGGCCCTTGTCCTCCCGGCCTCCGCCGTGGACAGGGAGGGCTCATCGGCGTACGTGTACGTTCAGGAGTCGCCGGGGCGATTTCGACTGGCAGAAATCCGCATCGCTGCCGAGACGGATGGATTCGTCGAGGTTTCGGCCGGCCTCGAGGCCGGGCAGGCGGTGGCGGTGTCGGGGGTGTTCTATCTCCGCTCAGCCCGACAGAAGGGGGAACTGGCTGACCATGATTAATCCACCGCCCGGTGGCCCACCCCAATCACGAAGGCCACCCCTATGGTGCCGAACGCGATCCGATTCGAAGGCGAAATGGCGCGCCGTGCACTTCTGAGTCCCAAGGCGAGACCCGCCGTGGCCCGTATGCCCCGATTTGGCTCGAAAAGCCCTTCATTTCTCGTTGGCACGCAAGTGGTGTAGGGTGTTCGAAACGTCTGACCGACCACAACCTACTAGCACAATGCGAGCAATTCTCCTCCTCTTGTTCCTCGGCACATCACTGACGGCCTGCGATTCTGGGGCACTGACCGATAGCCTCGACACCGAAACGGCAGCTCTCCGTTCCAGCGAAACCAGCGTTCTCGTTCAATCGGGCGACGTTGCGTCCAAGGGTGGCGAGAAGTTTACCATCTGCCACGTTCCTCCCGGCAATCCCCCCAACGCCCATTTCATCTCTGTCGGTAGCCGCAACGCCGTAGACATGCACGTCGAAAACCACGCCGGAGATTTTGAGTTAACACCCGGAATGATGATGACCTGTCCAATGATGCCGGGCGGTGGCGACTGATTCTCGCCCTAAACGGATGGAGAAGAGAGGACGTCCGAATGTGGCGTCCTCTCTTTTTTGCCAGGCGGCATCCAACGGCCACGGCGATGGAGCCACATGATCCCTTCCAGCGGGCGCGGGCCTTGGATATGGCGGCAGAGTCCCTGAGGGCTGCCGACCTCGACGTGACTACGAAGCGCTCCCCGCCAACTCCCCGACGCGAGGTCCGAATCGCAGATAGAGCGCAGGTACGACGACCATGTTCAGGAAAGTGGACGTGAGGAGGCCACAGAGAATGACAATGGCCATGGGTGTCTGGAGCTCCTTGCCGGGTTCGCCCCCACCCAACGCCAGCGGGATCAGCGCGAGCCCCGCGGTCAGGGCAGTCATGAGAATAGGGTTGAGGCGTTCCATGGAGCCGTGAAAGACGGCATCGGCCAGCGTGTGGCCCGCCTTCACCAGGTAGGTATAGTGGCTGACCAACAAGATCCCGTTCCGGACGGCCACGCCAAACAGGGTGATGAATCCCACGAGGGCGGCCACGTTCAGTTCGCCATTCAGGAACAGGAAGACACCGATCAAACCGCCCGTCAGGGCCAACGGCAGGTTGACCATGATGAGGAGGGCCGACCTGGCGCTGCCGAACTCCTTGAAGAGGACCAGGAATATCAGGAAAATGGACAGGATCGAAAGAAGGGCGATGGTCCGGGTGGCTGCCCTGGCACTTTCGAATTGCCCGCCGTATTCGATGCTGTACCCCTGCGGGACGCTCACGCCGGCCTCTATGGCCGTCTTCATGTCCGCCACCACGCTCCCGACGTCCCGACCCGCCACGTTTGATGAGATGACGATCTTCCGCTGGACCTTCTCCCGGCTGATTGTATTCGGGCCGCGTTCTTCCCGAACGAGGGCGAGGGATGACAGGGGGACCATCGGTCCGAGCGGCGTGGATATCAGGGCGCTCTGAACCCGCTCTTTGCTCCCTCGGTCGCCCACGGCAAACCGAACTACCAGGTCATACTTGGCCTGTCCCTCCCGGATTTCCGATACCGTCTCGCCAGCGAAGGCAATATCGATGGACTCCGCGAGATGTCCGGGAGTCACTCCATACGCGGACATCGCCCGTCGGTCAGGGTAGACGCGCAGTTGGGGCACGTCTGCCTGCTGCTCAACGGACAGATCCACGACCCCGGGCACTCCCTCGATGGACCCTCGAATACTCTCAGCGACGCGCCGGAGTTCATAGAGGTCAGGTCCAAACAGCTTTATGGCAATCGAGGCCCGCGTGCCCGAGAGCATGTGATCGATTCGGTGCCCGATGGGCTGGCCGATGGTAATGTTGGTGCCGGGCACGAGGGTCAGCCTGGCGCGCAGTGATTCGAGCACCTCATCCAGCTCGTGCCCGGCAAGGTCCAATCGCACGTCAATTTCCGCAGCATTGGCTCCCTGGGCATGCTCGTCCAGTTCGGCTCGTCCCGTCCGACGCGACGTTCCAACTACAGCCGGGTGGGCGAGCACGATGCGCTCGACCTGCCGGCCCATTTCGTCGGAAACATCCAGTGCTGTCCCGGGCACGGTTACGGCTGAGATGACGAGCGTCCCTTCCTGAAACTCGGGCAGGAACCCGCGGCCGAGAAATGGAAACGCCAGGGTGGTCAACACCAGGAGCAGCGCTGCCGAGACGACAACGGCTCCTGTATGGCGCAGGACGAACGCGAGCGTGCCCCCGTACCCACGCTTGAGGCGCGTAACCAGCCAGCTGTCGCGCTCGTCGGTCATGAAGCGAGCCTTGGGGAGCAGATAGTAGCAGAGGACCGGCGTAACCGTGACGGCAACGACCAGGGAGGCGACAATCGAAACGATGTAGGCAAAGCCGAGCGGCCTCAGCATTCGGCCCTCCACTCCCGAGAGAAAGAAGAGGGGCAGAAATACAATGGTGATAATGATCGTCGCATTCAGGATTGGCCCACGAACCTCCTTTGACGCCTCGTAGACCACCGTCAATCCAGGCAGCCGATCCCGTTCTGGTCGCATCCGGTTTTCCTTCAGTCGCCGGAAGACGTTCTCTACATCGATGATGGCATCATCCACCAGCGCGCCGATGGCAATCGCCATGCCCCCGAGCGTCATCGTGTTGATCGTGACCCCAAGGGCCTTCATCGCGAGCACCGCAACGGCCAGGGACAGGGGAATCGCAATCACCGAGATTCCCGTGGTCCGGAAATTCCACAGGAACAGAAAGAGAATCAGCACTACGAGGATCGCCCCATCGCGCAGGGCCTCCACCACGTTTGATACGGCCAGCGTGATGAAGCTCGATTGGCGAAAGATTCCCCGATCAATCACCATCCCCTCGGGCAGTTGTGCTCCAATCGCGTCGAGTTCCGCGTCGATTCGCTCCGTGAGTTCCAGTGTGTTCGCACCGGGCTGTTTCTGGATAGACAGGACCACCGCAGGCTCACCGTTGAGGGATGCGGTGCCAAATCGGGGGGCCGGGCCAATGGCGACATCGGCAACGTCCCTCAGGAGTATGGGCACACCGCTCCTGGTGGCGACGACCGTTTGGGCCACATCCTCGACCGACCGCGCTCGGCCCAGGCCTCTGATGAGTATCTCCTTGCCGCTCTCGTGGTAAATCCCGCCTGAAGCGTTCGCGTTCGATGCCGCGGAAGCTTCCACAACCTCAATAAGGCTCACACCGTACGTCCGCAGCTTCGACGGATGTACGCTGACCTGGTACTGCTTGACCTGCCCGCCAATCGGGACGACCTGGGAGACACCCTCAACCGAAAGCAGCCGTTTGCGAACGAGCCAATCGGCCTCGGAGCGAACCTCCATCAGGGAGTGCTCGCTGCTGGTCATGCCGATCAGAATGATCTCGCCCATGATGGACGTTATCGGAGCCATGACGGGGGGGTCGAGATCGTCCGGAAGCTGGGTCGTGACCAATTGGAGCTTCTCGGACACGATCTGGCGTGCCCGGAAGATGTCTGTCCCCCAATCGAATTCGACCCAGACAATGGAAATCCCCTGAGCAGTGGATGAGCGAACCCTGCGAACCCCGGAGGCTCCGTTGACGGCCGTCTCGATGGGGTAGGTGACGAGAGACTCCACCTCCTCAGGGGCCATGCCGTGGGCTTCGGTAAGCACCGTGACCGTCGGTGCCGTCAGGTCGGGAAAGACGTCCACCGGGAGCGTGGCGGCCGCCCAGACACCGGCCGCCATGAGAACGGCAGCAGCGGCAAGCGCCACGACCCTGTTGGACAGGGACCATTGTATGATTCGATCGAGCATTTTCGGGGGTCCGGATTCAGTGGGCGTGGCCTTCGGCCGCGATTTCAGACGTGCTCAACGAGCCCAAATACACTTGGTAGGCGCCAACGGTCACAACGTGTTCGCCCGCCGACAGCCCGCTCTCGACCAGCGTCTGGAGACCATCGGTTTCCCCGAGACTCAACCGCCTCCTGGCGAAAGACTCGCCTCCGATCTGCACATACGCGACGGGCTGGCCATCCTCGCGGAGAATGGCCTCATTCGGAATCGTTATCCCGGACCTCGCGCCACCCACTTCCAGCAATGCCACCGCAAATTGGCCAATCTTCAGAGAGCGATCCGAGTTCGTCACCGTCGAGATGACCGGCAGCGTTCGCGTTTCCGGATCTATGACCGCTCCGATGGAGACGATCCGGCGGGACCAGTACCGACGGCTGGTCCCCTCCACCGTGAAACTCGCCCCGGCGGCGTCATTGACCAAGGCCGTCTGACTGGCGGGGATGTTCAGCCGGAGCCAGACCTCATCGGGATCTACAACAACGAACAGGCTCTGGCCGGACTCCACTCGCTGGCCGGGAACGAACGTTCGGGATTGCACGATACCAGAGATTGGGGACCGGGCGACGTACTCGTATCCCTTGCTTGCCCCGCCCATGGCCCCCAGCGCGGCCTGAGACAGTTCGAGATCGTGGCGTGCCTCGATGAGCCGTCGCTCTGGGATGGCCTCGGCGGCGAAGAGTCTTTCGAGCCGTTCCACTTCCCGGTTGAGTCGCTGTCCGTCTGCCACGGCCCGGGCGAACGAATTGTCCTGACTCGTCGGGGACAGGACGACCATCGTCTGGCCAGCCCGGACGCGGCTACCGACCGCTGGCGCATTCAGATTGGTTTGCGCGCGCGCCAGGCCGCTCACGGGAGACGCCACCTCCGCCACCCGGCCCGCTGCCGGCTCGATGACACCAGTCACCTCAATCGTAGTCGGAAGCGACTCGACTCCGACCGCCACCACCTGGAAGTCGATGGGCCACTGTTGTTCTTTCAGGAACGAAATGCCGGCTGCCTCAGCCTCCTCTTCGTGCGGGATCGCACCGGGCGTTGCGTAGACCTCCACACGCCCCACGGCAATCGTGTCTGACAATTGCGGTCCACGCGCAATCATGGCGAGTTGATAGGTACCGGCGGTGGAGATCAGTGGTCTCGGCGTGTAGATGCCCGGCCTGGCAGGCGAGGCGGAGACTGTGGACTGAACCGTACCGTCTGCGGCCCTGAACACCAGTTCCAGTCCCCCTTCGGTCACCGGACTGAAGTCTGACAGCCGTGTGAGGTGGACCGCCCAGGGCTCACTTTCCACGCCGGCAACCATCGGCGGATACTCGAAAAACAACTCGCTCGCTTCGGTCCAGACAGTGACGGCGATGCCAGCGTGCTCCTGCTCACCAGAGGTGGTCCCAGCGGGCAGGCCATCGCTGGAGCAGGCCGCGAGTCCAAGAACCAACGTTGCCGGCAGGAATACCGTACTACGAATGCGTCGTAATAGCCGTGTGGATGTGCGCATGGATCAGGGGATATCGTGACCAACGGCCAACGTCAAATTGAAGTAGGCCATCCGTAGATCGGCCTCAAGGTCAATGAGCATCCGACGCGCGTCCCGGAAGGCGTCCGCCGCGTCAAGTAATTCAAGCACCGACATTTCGCCTTCCACGTAGCCTGTCTCAGCCGACTCAATCATGGAGTCCATGTCAACAAGAAGTTGGTCGGACAAGAGGTCTCGCTGATCCCACAGGGCGGCATAGGAGGCGTAGGCGAGGCGCACCTCGCCCTCCACCAGACTCTGGGCTTGGGCAATTCTCGCCCCCGACGCTGCAAAGCGGGCCTCATTGGCCTGGATGAGTCCGCGGTTCCGATTCCGAATCGGCAGGTCAAATGAAAGTCCGATCAGCAGGCCGCGGAATCCGTCGGACTGGCGTTTGAATCCACCCAGAACTGTCGGCGAAGGTGTTCGTGACCTCGTGACGAAGTCGAGGTCGGCCTGCGCCGCCTCAGCCGACGCGCGAGCACTCACCAGTTCGGACCTGCTCGTCCGGGCCAGCTCCAATGCGCGCTGCAGCGTTATCTCACGAGACGGCGGCGCCGTCTCAAGGCGGGGTGCAAGGCTGGTCGCGGGGCTTTCCGGCAAGATTAACTGGGAAAGCAGGCGCCGTGCATCCCGCACTCCTGACATCGCCCTTCCAAGCTGGAGTTCGTACCGCGCCCGCTCAAGCCTGAGCCGGCGGAGGCTGTACCCGGATATCTCTCCAGAGTCTTTCTGGACCACACCGTCCTGCTCCGCCTTGCGAAACAGTTCGACCAACTCCTCCAGGACGAGGACGTGTTCCTCCTCGCGGACCGCGGTGACGAAGGCTTCCTTGACCCGCAACGCCGTTCGAGCACTGTCGACGCTGAAGTTGGCTCGTGCCGCCGCAGCCAGTCGATCCGCCGCGAGTGTCCGCGCAGACCGGATGCCCGGCCATTCAATGCGCTGACTCAGGTTGACGTACGTCTCCGAATCGGTCTGCCCGTCCCGCCACTTCGGCTCGTGGGAAACGGACAATCCGGGATTGGGGTATGCAGCCGCCTGGCGGGCGAGTGAGGCCATTTCGGCCGCCCTCGACCTCGATATGGTCAGACTCAGGTTGTTCTCGGCGAATAGCGCCAACGCCTCGTCGAGATTGACGCGCCGAGGTTCGACCTGCGCTGTGGCTGGGCTCGACGAAAGCAGTAAGGCTGCCAGCAGGCTCAGAAGAAGAGGCGTACGGCCCTTGTGTGGCACGGTGAGAGCGGGATGATGATGAATGAGCGACCCGCAGGTCGCGACGTTGAAACAGCACGGGGGCTGTGACGCAGATAGTAGGCCGCCGCTCCTGTAGTGCTCCTTTCGCGTACCTTTCGTTTTTCAAAGGTATCCAGCGTGCCCTCTCCGCCCCTGGCAGTTCTGATCGTGGAAGACGAGGCAAGTCTCGCGGCCCCGCTTCGTCGTGGCCTGTTGGAGGAAGGGTATGCCGTGCGAGTCGTGGCATCAGCGGAGAGCGGCCTGGACGAACTCGCCACCGGTGAGTACGATCTGGCCATTGTCGACTGGAGGTTGCAGGGGATGGACGGCCGCGACTTGATCCTGGAGGTCAGGCGGCGCGACTCGAACATCCCCATTCTCATGCTCACCGCCATGCGCGATCTGGACCACCGGGTTGCCGGTCTTGACGCCGGGGCCGACGACTACCTGACCAAGCCGTTTGCGTTCGAAGAACTTCTGGCCAGGCTCCGAGCACTCTCGCGTCGAATCCAGGACACGATGTCAAAGCCGGCCAGTCACGAGATCCACCTCAAGTTTGGATCAATCGAGATGGACACAGCACGTCGTACAACGACGGTAGCTGGGATGGCTGTTGACCTACGCGCCAAGGAGTACCATCTCCTGGAGCAACTCCTGCGCAGCGACGGGCACGTGGTGACTCGGACGATGATCGCAGCGCGTGTCTGGGACTCACCCTTCGGCGTTACCGACAACGCGATTGATGTCACGGTCTCCAACCTGCGTCAAAGACTCGCGCGGCTCGAGCGCGCCGACCAGGCGGTACTGGTCGAGACGGTCCGCGGTGTGGGATATCGACTTCGACTTGCAACTGCGCCCGGTACGCAATCGTGACGAAGCGCGGCATCTATGTATTCTCACGCCTCTCGATATCCACCCGACTGACGGTTTGGTATGGCCTCGCTCTGGTCACTCTGCTGTTTCTCATGGGGGTCGGTGTCTACACGGGCATACACCTTAGCCTGCACGCCGATTTCGAGGCCCAGCTGGAGGCCGATGAGGCGTTGATCCTCTCGCGGGTCCAGGTTGTCGATGGCCTGCCGGAACTGGAATGGGAGTCCCTGCCACGATCACTCCCAATCAGAATCGATGGTCCACTCGGGACCTACGTCAGAGTGTTGGGTACCTCCGCCGAGCCCCTTGGAACGAGTCCGAATTTTGAGGAACATCCTGACTGGATCCCAACACTCCCCCTGCAAGCGCAGGCCGGGGCTCCGGCCACAGATTGGGTCGGACTGCCGGCCCGGACGAGATACGCGCCCATTGAGGATGGCGAGGGCGCGGTAGTCGGAACTCTGGAGGTGACGAGGCTGGAGTCTGAGCTTCATCGCGAACTGCATCGACTCCGCTGGATTCTGGCGATCGGTGGATTGATCGGGGCTGCGCTGGCCATTGCCAGCGGTTACGCCCTCGCGAAACAAGCCCTGCTCCCAGTGTCCCTGATCGCCGCCGCAGCGCGCCACATCGACCCTGGTCTTTCGGGGCAGAGGATACCGACGGAGTTTGGGGCTCACGACGAGCTTTCAGACCTGGCCAGTACCCTGAATGAGTTATTGGAGCGCCTGGATGCGTCCTTTGAGCGCGAGCGGCGCTTCAGGGCTGATGCGGCCCACGAGATGTTCACCCCCATTTCCGCCATGCGCAGCGAGATCGATGTCACCCTGCGACATCCGCGCGACGGATCAGGCTACGTCGGGACGTTGCGCACCCTCGACGAACATCTTATGCGGCTGTCGCGGATTGTGGATGACCTGCTACACTTGGCGCGCGCGGAATCTGACACCACCCCGGCCCGGGTCCCGGCGGACCTCCGGGAGGTAACCCGGGAAGTTCTCGACCGCCTCCGAGGTCCCGCCGAGGCAGGCGGAGTCATATTGTCCCTGCAGAGCTGCGAGCCAGGATGTCAGGTGCCCATTGACGCCGTCCATCTGGCGGTTGTGGTGGAAAACCTTGTCGACAACGCCCTGAAGTACACCCCTTCCGGTGGGACGGCGTCTGTGGGCATCGGGGCGGAGCGCGACCAGGTTATTCTGAGGGTTCGCGACACCGGCGTTGGCTTTTCACCGGAGGAGGCTGAGCGCGTATTCGATCGCTTCTACCGATCGGGTCGTGGAACGGCGCGGGGGAATGGCCTCGGGCTCTCGATCGCGAAGGCCATTGTCACCGCCCACGGAGGCAGCATTGAGGCCTTCAGTTCCGGCGCCAACATGGGGGCCGAGTTTCTTGTGCGCCTGCCCGCCGTGCTGGACTCTGATTGAGGAGCGCGTAGCGCCCGGTCTCTCACGACGAAATTGATGCCCGTCCACGATCAGTCCCGATGCACCCTGTCCGGTGGGACCTTTTGTTGCCCGCGGTCACGAGGCCGGGGTTCCCGGTCACTTGCTGGACGCCGTACCTCGACCACTTCGGCGAGTGCCGCGGTCAGGTCGTCGATTTTGAGCGGTTTCTTGAGTATCGCGTCCATCCCTGCGATCCAGCATGCCTGCTGATCCTCTTCGAGGACGGCGCCTGTCAGCGCGATGATTCTCGGCATGTCTTCAGGTGCCAACACCCCCTTCATTTCCTGGGTCGCTTCGAGACCGTCCATCACGGGCATCTGGACATCCATGAGTACGGCATCGTAGCGGGCTGACTGCGCCGCTGCGAGCGCCTCCTGTCCGTTTGTCACAACATCCGCGTCGTGTCCGAGACGAAAGAGCATCCGGGAGATGAGCATTCGGTTGGTCGGATGATCGTCGGCCACCAGGATGCGGAGTCGAGGCTGGCGTGTTTCGGCCGCCCCCCCCTCTATGGCTGTGACCACGCCCTCGATGGCGTCCGGAAAGGCTTCATCGAGTACCCCAAACAGTGAAGAGCGCTTTATTGGTTTGCTGATAGCCTGAACGCTGTCGCCGTGATCCGCTCGATGCCCCACTGCGTGCAACACCACACGGGCCACCGTCAGGTCCCCGTTTTCGCGGCAGCGGAATGCATCGTCCAGGAGCTCGGAGCCGGGCGTGTCGGCGTCTACCAGGACAATGTCGAACTCGGCCTGCGAATCAAGTATCGCGACGGTCTCGCGAGCTCCCTGGGCGTGATCTACAGCTACCCCCCAAAACGCCAGTTGCCGCTGGACTGCGGAGGCTGTCTCCTGAACGTGAGTAACGAGGAGCGCCCGTTTACCAGCAAACTGATCCGGCCGCGACGGTTGGGTCTGGATGGACGACTCGTCAACGGAAAGTGAAATGCTGAAGTGAAACGTAGACCCGCTGCCTTCCAGACTCTCAACGTGCAGCGAGCCGCCCATGAGCGTGCACAAACGATCGCTGATGGCAAGACCCAGGCCTGTCCCTCCAAATTTTCTGGTCGTGGACGTGTCCGCCTGAGTGAAAGGCGCGAACAGCGTGTTCAACCGGTCTTTGGGAATTCCGATGCCCGTATCGATGACCGCGAATCGAATCGACGCTGTCTCCCCGGTGACTCTTTCGACCTCAACCCGGACTGTCACAGAGCCTGATTGCGTGAACTTCACGGCATTCGCCACCAGGTTGACCAGCACCTGTTGCAGCCGTGTCTCGTCGCCCATGAATCCGTCCGGCAACTCGGGCGAAACGTCCCCCACCAGCTCAATTTTCTTGGCGGCTGCCTGCGCGGACAGCAGTTCAAGCACCCGCTCGACCACTTTCCGTACCGAGAACGGACTTGTATCGATCCGCGTCTTTCCCGCTTCGATCTTGGAATAGTCCAGAATATCGTTGATGATGCCCAGGAGCGAATCGCCTGAAGTCTGGATCACGCCAACGTACTCCTCCTGTTCTTTGTCGAGCTCTGTCTCGGCCAGAAGGCTGGCAAATCCAAGAACGCCGTTCATGGGCGTCCGGATCTCGTGGCTCATGTTGGCGAGAAACTGGGCCTTGACCCGCAGTGCTTTCAGAGCCTCTTCTCGCGCCTCAATCAGGGCAGCTGTCCGCTCCGACACGGTGGTTTCCAGAAGACGCTGGCGCTTTCTCAGAGACCGCGTCCGGACTTCGAATACCAGGGCGAGTCCACCCAGAATGGCCACCACCAGAACCAGCACAAACCACCAGCGCTGCCAGATGGGCGGCCGTATGGTCATCTCGTAGCCTTCGGTGGCAGCGCTCCAGTTTGTCCCGTCTACGGAGGCCTGTACCCGAAACGCGTAGGATCCGGGTTTCAGGTTTGAATAGGTTGCGAGTCGCTCGGAATGCGGAGGTGACCAGTCGGCATCGAAACCGTCCAGCATGTGCCGATACCGCATCCTCTCCGCCGCCCGGTAGCTCAGGGCGACAAAGTCGAATGTAATGTGGTTTCGGCCTGCCGGTAGCTCCAGGTTTTTCGGCAGACCGGTCCTCTCGTCGATATCGACCCCTCCGCGGGCCCAGTCTGGCCGCTCCATGAACAGTCGAATGTCCGTGAGAATGGCCTTGGGCGCAGGGGCGCGGGTCTCGATTGCATTTGGAGCCAACCGTGACACGCCTGCCGCGTGGCCAAACCACATCGCGTCCTGATCGTCGGCGAAGACGGCATGCAGATTCCCTTCGATGCCGATGAAGCCTTCGTGTTGGCCGTAGCGCTGCACCACAAATCTGCCGGAATGATCGAGCGTGGTCACGCCTACTCGATTCAGGCCATTATTCGTGCCCACCCAGAGATCCTCTGTCGGTCCAATCGCCATGAAGAGGACGGCATTGTCAGTCAGCCCATCGCCGGTATCAACGATGTCGATGGACACCTTATCGCCCGGCGTGGCTGGTCCATGGATGACGCTCAGTCCTCCGCCGTATGTACCGACCCAGATCCGCCCAAATCGGTCCTCCACCAGGGTGATGGCCTCGTCGTGCGACAGGCCATCCTCCTTCGTGATGGTCCGGACCCCCCGCCCGGTGAGCACGGAGAGTCCATGCCCTCCAGCAAACCAGACGCTGCCATCCGAAGCCTGGAGGACGTCATAGATTTCCCGCTCGGCCAGTCCTTCAACCGTCCGTAGCACTGAGCCATCGGCAAGGTACGCCCCCTCCCCCAGCGTGCCGATCCAAATTTTCCCGTTTAGACCACGTCGAATAGCGCGAACGTCATTGACGGACTCACCGGAGTCATTGAGGATCTCGGTGATCCGGTCAGACGCCAGTTGGAATACGCCCCGGGAGGTCCCCACCCAGAGCACTCCATTTTCGTCGAGGGTGACCGCGCGGACACTGCGTCCTCTGAACGGGGTGTCGTCAAAAGGAACCGGATCCATGGACCCGGCTGCGAATCGCTTGAGCCCGCCCTCGAGACCGAACCAGTAGTCTCCATCCCGATCCTGGGCGATGTTCCAGACGGTCCTCCCGTCGAATCGCTCCAGGTCGTTCATGTGGGTGAACGGACTGTGGGTATAAAAGAATACGCCTTTGCCGCTCGTGCCGATGTAGACGTTGGACTCATGATCTGTCGCCAGACTCCAGACGGGCACCGCTTGAAGTGCGCGCGATCGAATGGGGGAAACCACTCCGTTCTCGAAGATGGAAACCCCGACCTCGGTGCCTATCCAGATTGCGCCCAGACGGTCTTCCAGGAGCGCGCGCACGCGATTGTTACCCAACCCATCAGAGACATCAACCGTTTCGAAAGCGTGCCCGTCCCATCGCGCAGCCCCGTGATCGGTCCCAACCCAGACTTCGCCGTTTTGTGTTTCCATCAGGGCGGTCACACTGTTGTCCGGAAGTCCGTCCCGGGTGCTTACGTGCATCCAGGTACCCCGCTGCATGCGATACATGCCCGAGCCGGAGGTGCCCACCCATAATTCGCCGTTTCGGGCGGAGAGGAGAGACAGCACCGGCACATCGCGGGCCGGGCCCTGTGGGCGAAAGGCGCCTCCACGCATCACAAACGTACCGGCCTCGGTAGCGGCCCAGAGGCGGCCCGAGTGGTCCTGCGCCAGGTCGTAGACCTTGTGCTTCGGATCCAGGCCTGGGACCGCCGTGATCTTCCCGCCGACCATTCGGTTAACGCCGGTTCGGGTTGCGAACCAAAGTGTGCCGTCGGTGGATTCGCGGATCTTGAAGACGGAATTCGAGAGCAGCCCGTCTTCCGTTGTAAAGACTTCGAACCCGACCCCGTCGAATCTGGCGACGCCACCGCCGAACGTGGCAAACCAGACGAAACCGCGACTGTCCTGGTGAATGTCCCATACCTGGGACTGCGGCAGGCCGTCAGCCAACGAGAGATTGCCCAACAGGTGCTGCGCCTGTGTCGAGACCGGGGCGGCCAACGAAACCACAAGAGCGATCCAGAGGGGGAAGATCGCGTTACATTTCATGTGGTTAGCCCGTGCTTCCGATTGTTGCCCGATGTGCTTCTGCCTCCTTCAACTCGTGACGGAGAAGATTCGAGTCAACCGGTTTGGTCAGGTAGGCCACCATGCCGACCCGCTGACACTCGGTTCTGGCCTGCTGGGTAACATCAGCGGTGACGGCCACGACTCGGGGCGGGGGTACCAGCCGGGCCACAATGGCTTCGGTAGCTTCGATGCCTCCCATGCGCGGCATGTGCAGATCCATCAGGATGGCATCGTAAGGTTTCGCAATGGCCATCTCTACCGCTTGCTCGCCGTCCATGGCGATGTCGGCTTCGTAGCCCATCCGTCGCAGCAATAGCTGCATGACCTTCCGATTGATTGGATTGTCCTCGGCCACGAGGATCTGGAGACCGAGATCTTCCGCCGAGGCGTCGTCCGCAGCAACCCGATCCGTGCCCGAGTCGGAGGTAGTCAATGGGGGCTCGGTCTGGACCCGGGAGGACGCTGCGGCCTCGGCTTCTTTGGGCGCTGCGTTGGAGTTTGCCTCGCGGGCGCCGGGCGGAACCGGTGAGCGATCCGCGGAAGCTCCAGCAACTTCCTGTTCTGGAGGCTTGGCGGACACGTCGTCCTCGGTTTGTGTACGATCAGAACGACTCGCCCCGAAGGCCTTGAGTGCTGAAAACACTCCGCCGATGAGCCAAATGGACTCTAGGAGCCCTAACGATGTAAGGGGGACGACGGTGTACATCATCTTCCTGGTGTGGTGAATACTCCTTATATCGGCCGCCACGCGAAGTAATCAAGGGAGCTGGTCTGATTTATGCACGGCCCAGAGTCCAGCCGCAGCCTTTCAACCTTCCGTTCTATAGCCTTCGCCCTCATGGACTTACTCGCACTGCTCCAGAACCGCCCGGCAGAATTCAACGCGTGGCGGAAAAGAAATCCGGAGGCCGAAGTCGATCTGTCTGGTTCTGACCTTTCGGGGCGTCACCTGGAGAAGGCAGACTTCAGCAATGCCAATCTGGCAGGCACGACGTTCGCTGTCGGTGACTTTGCCGGTGCCGACTTCTCGGGCGCAGATCTGTCGGGTGCTTCGTTCACGGGTGCAGATCTGAGCAACTGCCGATTTGAGACCGCCCATATGGCTGGTTGCGACCTGAGCTACGCCACCCTGACACTCGCCAATTTGAAGGGAGCCGACCTGGCCGGCGCCCGGCTCACGGAAGCCCTTCTGCACGGCTGCAACCTGTCTGGCGCGCACATGGATGGCGCGGTGCTGCGTCGAGCCATCCTCACCGGTGCCAACCTCTCCGGTGCCGACCTCTCTGGCGCAGACCTGACGGGCGCTTCGCTCGACGGAGCCGTCATGCCGATTTCCCTTGCCGCAGGTTGAGGCCGCCCTCTAGCGAATGAACGTGTAGGTGTACTTGAGCAGGAGCATCCTCCCTCCGGTCACCGGCAGGAACGGATTCTCCCGCTCCCGGTCCAGATTCAAACCGGCATTGTATACCAGCCAGAGGTCGTTTCCTTCTCGGAAGTTGTACCTGAAACGTGCGTTCGTGGACACCACATCGGCCGCCGAGTTTATCTGAACAAAGCCGTTGATCGAGACCCGGGTATTGAATCCTATCTGAACTCGAACGCGGGCCAGATGGACATCGAACGATTGATCGCGGTCCGCGAAATCCACTCGATTGTACTGATAGCTGGTCTCGAGCTCCAGGAACGGGGCCGGGCTGAAGGACGGCGAAATTTGTATCTCCGCCCGTGTCCCGTCATAGAAGGTCCCGTACGACACCCCAGATTGCCCCCTGATTATGCCGCCGGACGGCATCCTCAGCCTGGCCGAACCGGTCACGAACTCGTACTGCCCTGCCGGAACGGTGGTGTCCTCCGGAAACCCCACTTCGCTCGTGAGGTCGTCCAACTGGTATTCGGCCTCGAGTGTCAGGTTGTGGCCCGTCTTGAACTCCAACGTCAGGTTGGTGAGCCAGAAGGCCGACTCCAGGGAGTTGTCTTCCCTTCTGAAATAGGCGCGCCACAGCGACATGGGAGCAACGCGTCGAAAGACGGACTTCTCGCCCGGAAACCAACCATATCCGACGCCAAGACGCGGTGACACATAATCGACACGAGTGCTGAAACCCACCCCCGGGTCGTAGGCATTGCCACTGTAGGTGGCCCCGCCGCGATAACTCAGCCCTGCCTGAGTGCGCCGCTCCCACCAGAGGCGTGCGAGCGCGGCATCGTCATAATCGGCATCGGAAACGTCGTCGAACGTCTGGGCAAACTGCAGTGTGACGTAGTCGTCGCCAAAAAGCCTGAACGTTCCATCAAGACCATAGGCCACGTTGTACGCGCCGTCCTCGGCGATTCTACTCGTGACAATGCCTCCTGCCGACGAGTAGTCATTGAGCACCCGACGCCGCAGCCGAAGCACGCCGAAGTTTTCGGTCGGAACCGTTTCGCGACCGTCATCGACATCAAACGTGGCGCGCGCCGTCTGCATCTCTATGAGACCGACATCCCACTTCCCTATCCGGCCAACAACACGGCCCCCGCCCAGAATGGGGACCGGACCGTACTCGGACAGTCCGATCGTTCTGGAGTGAAACAGCCGATCGGTTCTTCCGGTCGAGAAATCGAAAATCCCTGCCCGCTCCTGGAAGAACTGCCGCTTCTCCGGGAAGAACAGCGAGAACCGGGTGAGATTCACTTGCTGATCATCGGCCTCCACCTGCGCAAAGTCGGTGTTGACCGTGAGGTCCAGCGTCAGGTTCGAGCCCAGCGTCTGTTTGAGATCTATGCCAACGTCCGACGTGTAGGTGCCGTCGATCTCGTACGCGGTTCCGGCCTGGTTGAGCGCGTTTACTCCAGTTGCCCCGGCGGCCGCATAGGGCGTGATGTAGAGCGGTTTCCTGCTCTTTACGCCTTCCAGTACGACGGTCTGGGCCTGGCTCGGCTTGGCGAAACCCATTCGGAATGCCGGGTCGATGGCGGGAAAAATGTGGCGTTCGTTCTTTCGGGAAATGAAGCGGTAGGAGATCAGTCCCATCCGAACCAGGCCTGACTCATCAATGAAGCCAAGGCTCGTGTTGGGAATCCTCATTTCGGCATACCAGCCGTGCTCATCCCGGCTCGTGCTTACGTCCCAGTAGGTATTCCAGCTGGAATTCACGCTCTCGAATCCCCCCTCGCCGTCGCCCGAAATAGCCATGTCAACCCGCACGCCGTTCGGGGTGGTGAAAAACCAGAGCGCGTTCTCGTTGTCGTTGAAGGTGTCGAGCACGAGACCAAACGTGTCATCGCCCGAGTACTTGTCGCGATACAGCGTATTCGCCCTGATCCCGGAGGCCTCCGAGTCCAGCATCCGGGCTCCGACATACAGGAATGAATCGTCGTAGCCGATCAGGATCTCCGTCTGCTCGGACGGCGGCATGCCGAATTCGGGCTGGTACTGAATCATCGGCAGAGACCGGACCCCTCGCCACTCGTCCTCATCGATCTGCCCGTCCAGCCGGATCGGCACTTCCAGCCTGGTCAATCGCATTTCATCCTGTCCCGAAGCGGGCAGAGCGGCTAGCGAGACGAGAAGAAGAAAAAGGAAGGCGCGCATGCTGTCGTGATCTGGTTGCCGGCTGAACGTAGGGGTCTGGACAGTTGAAACCTGGACGAATGCGCTTTCGGGGTGTGATTCTCAGAGACCAAAGAAATCGAACAGGAACGTTCGATTGTCCGGTGACTCGGTGTACCAAGCATGAACCCCATCGGTCATCTGATAGAGATGCACGCGTGTGCCCGAGTCGCACTGATTCCATTCGATGGCCGCGAGCGTCGCTTTGCCGGACCGGTAGGTAGTCTGCACCGCGGGTTCGCAGGAACGCTTGTCGGCCCAGAATTCGGCGGTGTCTTCGGCCGACAGCAGGCTGAACGCCCCGTTGTTCGTCCCGGCCCACGGAAGAATGGCGTCCCGCCTGCCGTGCAGCGTCAATACGGAGACCGGGTTGGCGGCCCCGCACATCTGCGAAAGAGGTACCGACATGGGCGCCGAGACAGCCGCAACCCGGCTGATCCGATCACCCATGGCGCAGGCAAGCCGATACGCGAATAGTCCGCCCTGCGAGTAACCGAGTGCAAAGGTGCGTTCCGGTGACACGCTATAGCGGGCGGACACCGAGTCGATGAGCGCCTCTACGAATCCGAGGTCATTGATCTGGAGGCGGTCGGCGATGTTGCAGTTGCATCCCTCGGCCCAATTGCCCTTTGCCGCCGTCGGATAGGCGATGATCAGGTCATCCGTAGCCCGTTCGTCGAGCCCCGCACCTGCCTGAAAGCTCCGCCCGGAATCGCCCGAACCGTGGAGCGCGATGAGCAAATGGACCGCATCGCCTTCCGCAATGCCGTCCGGGATGTAGAGGCGGACATCCCTGAGTGTGTCATCTACCGCGATGAAGATGTCCTCGGTTGAGCCTGCGTCACCTGAAACGAGATCACAGGCCGCTGTGGCGAGCATGCAGGTCAACAAGAGTGGGATGGATAGCACCTTCATGGGCGCAAGTTATGGGGCGTGGGCGTGATCGAGACGCCGCCCGGAGAGCCTCCCGGACCGTTCGCCAAATCAGCAGGCCGGCACTTACGCAGCCTCTTTGGTTCGACCTCCGTCCAGCTTACGCACAGGTCTGGGTACAAACTCTGCCGGAATGCGAGGGCGTTCGCACAGCTTGCCTTCCTTGTCGACTGCCGCCCAGATGGTGGGAAGCGCGTAGATGTAGCGCCCAATGCCCCACTGGACCGCGGCTCTTCGCATGGCCGCACTCAGCCCTCCTTTCACAGGCTGAATGTCCGTGTTCTCGGCTCCGTCCCACTTGGTTATCCATTCCGCGGGCGCTCCGTCCCGCAGAACGCGAACCGACAGGCCACACACCACGCCGCCGGCGGGTCCGGGCGCGTACTCATTTCGCCAGTTTTCTGGTCCGCATACCTGATCCAGTCGGTCCATGATAGCTCGATTGGACAGGAACGGAGCCGCCCTGGCCTTGCTCCGATCGGCGGAGAGCCCGATCGGCTTCCATTTCAGGTCGGCTTCTTCGAAGAAATCGGCGAGTCGGCGCAAATCGTAGGACATGGTCTTCTCTGTTGCTGGGTTTCCCCAAGGATACAGAGGGGGTGTGACAGCAAATTGTCACACGCGGTACCACCGATGCCGAAACGCGTGAAGTAACGACGCGAATTGCCTGATGACGTAACTGCGGATATAATGGGACGTAAAGTTGGGTAACCTCCTCTGTTATGGACTCCGTCTATTTCATCAGCCTGATCGTAGGTGGATTCTTCGTCCTCCTGTCAATCTTCGGCGGCGCAGATCACGAAGGTGACTTTGACGCGGATGTGGATGTGGATGTGGACGTCGATTTCGATGCAGACCACGATTTTTCCGTCGAAGGCGATCTGGGTGTGGGCGCCCATGCCGGATTCGATTCGGACGTAGGGGCGGGCGTCGGGTTTGTGGACCTGCTTTCGGTCCGCGCCCTGTTTCTTTTCGCCGCGTTCTTCGGACTGACAGGCACACTCCTTGAACTGAACGGCACCGCCGAGCCCTTTGTCGCGATTCAAGCCGTGCTGATGGGGCTGTTTGCCGGGCTCGGGGGTAACTATGTGATCAAGCGGTTTGCCTACAAGGAGGTCTCCTCCTCGATCGGTGAGCGGGATTACAAGGGTCGGACCGCCAAGGTTGTGCTCCCGTTTGAAGGAGACGACCGCGGCACCATTACCCTGAATGTCAAAGGACAGCGGCTGCAGCTGACGGCCCGGTCGCTGGATCTGGAAAGCCTGGAAGCCTTCGCCCCAGGAGACGAAGTCGTCGTTATCCGCATGGACGGACGCGTCGCAGAAGTGGTCAAGCCCAATTAGTAGTCTGGCATCGTGCCGGAATCCTTCCACGTCAGGTGATTTCTGCGCCCCTCCCGTTCACCGATTCAATGTCCGGCGTGCGGATTGACACGCTTGGCCAAGACGCCATTGTTCCAATGCGTCTCCATGGACATAGAACCTTCCGCGCCGTACTGCAACCACGTTCCGGTCCGTTTGCCCTCATCAAAGTGGGTCTCCCACTTGACCGACCCGTCCGGATAGTACCACGTGGTCGGACCGTGTCGGGTGCCTTGTTTGTAGGAAGTCACGAGATGCACGTTGCCGTGGTGGTCGTAGACTTTCTCCTCCCCGTGTAGCTGATTTGCCTTCCACGGTCGCTCCGCACGCAGGGTACCCTTGGCATCCCACATTCGAGCTGGCCCCTCCCGTATGCCTTCGGCGTAGAACGTCTCACTCTCTTTGCGGCCGTTCACGTGCCAGCCTACCATGTGCAGCGGTGCGCCATCGACGTACAATACTTCCCGCTGTTTGGCGCCGGACGCGGAGTAGAACGCCCATTTTCCTGAGCGCCTTCCGTCCTCCAGTTCACCCTCCAGGCCATCTCCGACGACGAGGCCGGAGTAGGGTTGCTGTGCCGATGCGGCGTAATACACGCCGTCGCGTTGCTCCAGATCATCCAGACTGACCTGCGCCAGCGCCGGGGTGGCACAGATGAGTGCCACCCACACCAAGCTTGCGTACTTCATGATCGGTCGGTCTTGGTTTCTGAACTCGCGCGCTCGATAAGACTGGCCCACTGCGCCAACTCCATGGGATCCCAAACCGGAGACATGGACTCCTTGGCCACGGCTGGGTCCACGCCCTCGACCATGGTCCGGTACAGGTAGGTGAAGGCGGAAGCGCGCATGTTTGCGAAGCAGTGGACAAACACCTTTCGGTCCTTGTTCATCTCCATGACCTCGTAGAACATCTTGAGATCCCGCATCGAAGGCTCAGACCAGGAAACAGGAATGTGCACGTACGTCAGGCCGGCCTGCGTAACCAGAAAACCCTCCAATGAATTGGCGGTCTCCGAAGCGGTGGCCAGATTCACGACGACGTCGTACCCCGCCGTGGCAAGCGATTCGATCTGGTCGTACGAAATCTGACCCGCGGTAGCGAGTTGATTCGAGATCTTGACGTAGTTGTGGATGGTTGCCAGGTCTTCGTCGGCCGCCTGACCTCGGACGGGCGCCACCAGAATGGCCGCAAACAGGGATAGCGTTAGGATGCGTGACATGGATTTAATCAGGTGTTGGAAGTCCATCCGCCAGAATCGACTTCATCACGGTGACGAAGCGATCCAGCTCAGGAAGGGTGGTATAAATACCGGGCGATACGCGAATGCCAGACACGTTGACCTGGCGAATCGGTCTGACCCGTATGCGATAGCGATCCCAAAGGTGGTTTCTCAGGGCCAGGGGATCCATTTCTGCGACCTCAACAGTGGCCAGCGCGCCCGCACTACCGGTCTCAGTCAAGAGGAGCACCCTGGCCTCCCCGGACAGCCCGTCCAGCCAGTAGTCTCTCAGATAGCACAGCCTGTCGAACTTCTCCTGGCTCCCGATGCCCTCATGAAACCTGAGGGCCTCGGCCAGAGCCAGGAACGGCGCAGACGCCCTCGTGCCGGCGTCCTCAAACTTTCGAATGTCGCTCTCCATTCCCGCGCGGGCCGGCATCAGGGGCCAGACTTTAGGGATGTGCTCGCGTTTCACGTAGAGAAGGCCGGTCCCTTCCGGGCCCATGATCCACTTGTGCAAACTCGTTGCGTAGAAGTCACACTTCAGATCCCCGACGCTGAAGGGCAAGTGACCGAACGTCTGCGCCCCGTCCACCAGGACCGGGACTCCATGAGTGTGGGCTATCCGCACGATTTCGCGAATCGGAAGGACCTGACCGGTCAGATCGACCATGTGACAGCACATCACCAGCCGCGTGCGGGGCGTTATCGCCTGTTCGATAGACCGAACCAAATCCTCGGGATCCATCAGCGGGACGCCCACTGGTACCGAGCGAATGACGATCCCGTCACGGGCGCTGCGTTGTGTCCAGGTCTGCATCATCCGGGGATAGTCATGATCGGTTGTTACGATCTCGTCGCCGGCCTCCATGGGAATCCCGAGTTGGCAGATTTCCATGCCCTCGGACGTATTTCGAGTCAGGGCCAGTTCCTCCGACTCACACCCGAGCAGATTGGCCAGACCGCTTCGCACCGACTCGATTTGCGCTGCCACCTCCCCTTGATGCGCATAGAACGGGCGTCGATTCGACGCCGCCTGATGGGCGCTCAGCGCGTCCATGACACTCTTGGGCGCTGGGCAAACTCCGCCATTGTTCAAGTGGGTCAAGCTTCGGTCCACCGCGAACGCCTGCTGGACCGCGTACCACTCGTCAGTCTGATGGGCCAGCAGGGGCGCGGCCATCGCGAGTCGCGCGGCCGGCAACGTGGCCAGCGAAGCGCCACCGGCGGTTCTGAGAAATCGTCTTCGCGTGATCATGAGTCCCTCCTCGTTGAGAGAGCCTACGGGACCTGCTGGCGAGCGGCCATCCCGTTGGGACGGACTACTCGGAGCGGGGACGAGTGGGCTCTATCAGGGGCGAAGTGCGGAGCGGCAAGTCCAGATGCACGGCGAGTCCCCCGGAATCGGACGATCGAAGGTCGAGCCGATAGTCGGTCCCATAGAGCCGGTCGAGCCGATCAACCAGGTTGGACAGGCCGACGCCGGCGGTAAGTGGATCCGAATCGTTCGACAAGCCGGGTCCGTCATCGGAAACCTCGAGGCGCAGCCTGTCCACAGCGCGCGCGCGAATCCCGATGCGACCCTTGCTGCCCTGCGGCACGACGGCGTGCTTGATGGAATTCTCGACCAGGGGCTGGAAAACGAAGGTTGGGACCAGGAGCTCTCCGAGTTCGGGTGGCACATCGATGGAGAGTTCGAGCGCCTCGTCGAATCGCATGCGCTCGATCTCCAGGTACTCGGCCAGGAATTCCATTTCCTCGCGCAGGGTCACCTCGTGATCGTTGCTCTTGTCGAGCGCCCGTCTGAGCAGCCTGCTCAGACGATTGATCATGTCGTCGGCCTTTTTGGGCTCTCGGTACATGAGCGCTGAAATTCCGTTCAGCGTGTTGAACAGGAAGTGGGGATGCAACTGCATGCGCAGGACATCGAGTCGGGCCGTCGCCAACTCGGTCTCAAGCCGGGCGGCACCGAGCGCCTTCTCGTGGTCACGGAGGTAGGCCTTGACCGCGTGAGCCGCCCCGACAATCGCCCAGTAGATGAAAAAATTCAGGTACAGACTGCTCAGGACATGGAATTCCAGGGCGTCGTAGAAACCATTGTGGGGACTGTTGTATCCGGGGAGAAACATGATTCCCACCTGATAGAGATCATGAATGGCCATCACCAGGAACGCCCCAAGCACGTACCCGAGCGTCCTGACCGCGCGATGCTGGGCCACGATCGGCTTTTGCCAGGCAAACTCGAACACCACGGGCGTCAGAAGCACCCAACCAGACCACCATAAAGCGGGCCATTCCATGACGGCCCAGAAATTTGCCTCCTCGTTGAGCCGCATGGAATAGCGCGCGTAATTCTGGGTAGCCGTACCCAGCACGATGAGCAGACAGAGGCCAGCCGCCGTCCCCGTGACAATCAGCAGGCGTCTCCGGGTTTCCCGATCCAGTTCGAACGCTCCTTCCATGATTGGCAGTATACCGCGCGCTCCCTGCGGCCGGGGGGATTGTGTGACGGATGGCAAATGGGTGGGACGAGTGTCTACTCCTCGAATCGTTTCAATGCGCTCCGGTACCCGCGGCTGAGCCTGAGCTCCGTGCCGTCCAGCAGACGAACCTGGTAGTCTCCCTTGAAGGTGGCTCTTAGATCTCTGATCCGCTCGATGTTGACGATGGTTGATCGATGGATCCGCAGGAACTGCTCCGGATTCAGTCTCTCCTCGAGCCCGGACATCGTCTGCCGGGTGAGGTGCTCCTTCTTGCCCGCGTGCAGCGTCAGGTAGTTGCCGGAGGCCTCGATCCAGTCGATGTCCTCCACCCGCACGAACTCCATGCTCTGGTGCCCCTTGACCATCAGTCTTGAGGGGTACTCCTTGGCGGCAGTCATTTGTGCCAGGGCAGCTTCCATTCGGCGAGTCAGGTCTCCACGGTCCCCAGCCAGCGCAATCACCCGATCCAAACACCGATTGAACCGCTGCTCATCGAACGGCTTCAGCAGGTAATCCAGCGCGTTTACCTCGAAGGCACGCAGCGCGTACTCATCGTACGCCGTGACGAAGACTACCGGAGGCATCGCCTCCGCCCCAATCGCCTCGACCACCTGAAAGCCGGTCTTGAAGGGCATCTGGATATCCAGAAATACAAGGTCGAACGTCTGCGCCGAGAGCAGCCGCACGGCCTCGCCTCCATCGGACGCCTCCGCCTTCAGGGTGACATCCGTCCGGCCCTCAAGCGCATTGCGGAGACGCTCGCGGCCCAGGGGTTCGTCATCGGCGATCAGTACGTTGAGGCCCATGTGGAATTCGCGACAGGCTGTGTAAGAATCAGAGTGGCAAGGTGCACCTTTTTCGGGAGAATCCCGTCTTCGTTGCGAGACCATACCTCAGGCCTCCTATGCGCCTGGCTTCCCCACTGAACTTCGGCCTAGTGGTCTCGTTCACCTGACCCCCGGAAGACCATGCGAGCCCTCCCTGCTCTTCTTCTCCTCGTTATCCCTCAAAGCAGCGGGCGCTCCGTGGAGGCCTGGCCGCTCCCTCAAGTAGGTGAACTCCATGATGTCCTAGATTAAATTAACAGCGGCCCGGTCGCACAGCAGTAGACACAGCCATGGATCCGATCATCATCCCCCTCGTGGCCATTCTGGCCATCCTCGCTGTCCTCGGTATTATCAGGACCAATCTGAAGATCTGTCAACCCAATGAGGTGCTGATCTTCTCGGGGCGGACACGCCACTTGAGCGACGGCGGAAAGGTGGGGTACCGCGTAATCCGCGGAGGTCGCGGTTTTCGGGTGCCCATCATCGAAAAGGTGGATCGCCTGTTCCTCAACACGATCCCCCTCGACCTGACCGTCAGCAACGCCTACTCCAAGGGCGGCATCCCCTTGAAGGTACAGGCCATCGCTAATATCAAGATCTCGTCCCGCGAGCCCGAGTTGGGCAACGCGGTAGAGCGTCTGCTGGGTAAGCCGTTGGACGAGATTCAGCTCATTGCCAAAGAAACCCTGGAAGGAAATCTCCGCGGCGTCCTGGCCTCATTGACTCCTGAAGAGGTAAACGAGGATCGACTCAAGTTTGCCAAGGAGCTTCTGGAAGAGGCCGACAATGATCTTGGCGCCCTGGGTTTGCAGCTGGATACCCTGAAGATCCAGAATGTTGACGATGATCGCGGATACCTGGACGCCATTGGCCGGCAGAGCACCGCACACATCATTGCCGCAGCCGAGGTGGTGGAAGCCGACCAGCGCGAGCAGGCGAAGTTGGCGGAGGCGAAGGCTGACGAAGCGATTGTCCAGGCCCAGAACCGGGTGCGCATCATCAGAGCACAGTTGGGTGCCCAGGCCGAGGCTGAAGAGGCCAAGATCAGTGTGGCAGGTGACGTGGCCCGGGCTCGTGCCGAGCAGGAACTGGCCGAACAGGAGATCCTGCTTGCCCAGAAACGGCAACAGGCTGAGATCGTGGTCAAGTCAGAAGCGGAGCGGGAGGCCAAGGAGAATGCGGCCAAGGGTAACGCCGCCCGGATCTTCGAGGACGGACAGGCGGAGGTCCGGATTCTCCAGGAGAAGCTGGAGCTCTGGAAGAGCGCCGGCGCCGATGCGGAACGTCTCTTCCTGATTCAGATGCTCCCCGACATCTTGAAGGAGGTCATCAAGACCGTCGACAATCTCACCATCGATAACCTCACGGTTGTGGACTCCGGCGGAGCCGGCGCGGGTGTACCTGCGGTGTTCAATCAGATCGCCGGCGCGACCCCCGCTCTGCTCGAGAGCCTGAAGGCGACCACGGGAATCGACGTGGCGGGGATGCTTCGCCAGGCATCCGCAAGGCCTGCTGCCGAAATCGAGGTGACGACCGGGGGCGACTCGGCTGGATGACCAACCAGCCCACTCCTGACAGGAGGCCGTATCAGGAAGCCTGACGCCGGTCAGCTGGCCGACTGACGGCCTCCTCAAACTCGCGCGTCCACTCAGCGGGGCGATTGATCCGGCGTCGGCGTACCGTCGCTGCCAACCTACCATCCCACCCTTCTGCGGACAGCGTACTCCGACCGGAGTGAACCCGCCGGACCGTCGAAAGCGCTGCCAGTCGAGCCGACTTGCCGGCCTTGAACAGGGACGGCTCGGCGGCCTCCAAGAGGCTGACAACGGCCAGGGCATTCTTCTGTGCGTCCAGTCGTGATACGCAGAATACGACGTCATACGCTCCGTAGACCAGCAAGACCGCCTCGCGCTCCTTGGCCGACTCGCCAACCAGCACGGCGGCCCTTCTCCCGCCCTTTTCCAGGACGATGTCCGCCGATACCGAGCCGATGGGCGTGGCAACGCTCTGCCCAACTCGCATGGCGCAGGACTCGTTCAGCGCCCGGCGAAGCGTATGCACAAGCATTCTCGGCGAGTCACTCCGAGTGGCTTTGCCCGGAAGCGGCGCCCGCGGCGACTGCGGATCCCTTTCGCTCTCGGATGAGCGCCGGCTCCGGCTCAGTTGGTCTACGCTTGGATTCACTGTGATTGCCTGCATGGCCTTCTCCCTTGGTTACGATACAAGGGTACAAAGGGTTATATGACATCGATATGTCATACCCCACACACATTAGTCACATGTTTTTTTGTTTTCCGCTCGCGATCCTGGATCGCTACGGACTCCATCGCGCCGATCAGACTCGGTAGCGATAGCTCAGCTTGAGGAAGAAGCCGTCGTTGAGCCGGGTGAAGTCGTTGAACCGATAGGTCTGCGGCTCCGAGAGATTCGCGGCGTACCCAAGAAAAAGCACCGTCCCGGGAGTCGGTCGATAAGAAAACAGCCAGTCGAATTGGAACGAGTTTGTTCGCCGCTCCCCGACCGGACTGTACGTCCCGCTCGACTCGTCCAGCACCACGATGGGGCGATTGGTTCTTGAATCGTCCCGGAGGGCGTCCCGAAAATTGGAATCATACTGCCCAACCACTCGGACAAAGAGTGACGGTGTCATCTGGTATTCCACCTTCAGCCGTGGAACGCGATGGATACCAACATTGGACTGGTCCGTCACCCGGACGTCATCACGGCCTCCCACCAGAAAGAGGCTTCCCGAGAACTGTCGCCACCGTGGCGTGGCGAGCCCGGACCAGAAACCGAGATTGGTCAGTCGGTCGACCCCCACGTAGGGCGTCGGCACGCCCCCCGGGCTCTCGGGCGCCACGTAGTAGTCGGTTTGATCAGAATCGTTGGATAAAGAGTGGATAAGCGTGCCCCGACGGAGTCACCAAAAAAACCGGGCCGGCCGGCAGGTCCGAGATGTCCAGCACGCCAGACTTCGGAGATCGGGACGTCAGGCGCCGCCCCAGAAGATCAAAAATCATGATGGTCTCCGCGCCTTGGACGTTTACCTGGTCAGAGGCCGGGTTGGGAAACGGCGGCGCCATCTCACGGCCAGGGAGCGGCGAGTCGGGCTCGACAAACGTCACCCCTCGCGACCCACCGTACCGAAGCGTGTGGTATTGACCCGGATCGACCCCGAACCAGTGGTCCTGGGTGCCGTCGGGCCAGCTGACCGATACCTGGTCCACCTCAGTTTCGCCCGCCAGACCAAAGTGCGCGGGTAGAATGCTCTGGCCCAGGAAGTCTATCCCGTCCATGTAGCGCCGCTGTACGCTTCCTCCGGCCGACACAGTGACCTCGGCGCCGACTCCCCAGCGATTCAAGGGCGGACCGTCCAGCCAGAAGCCGATCCAGTTGCCCGGACTGGTGGTTCGTTTCATCAGCACGGATTGGCTGCGGAAATTCCCGATCAACAGATCAAGGGCGCCGTCGCTGTCAGGATCAAAAACCGTGAGCCCCCGTGCCTCGGCCCAGGAATCCGTACCGGTGGCCTCCGACCGATCCACGTACAGGACACCGCCTGCCGGCGGTTGACGCGCCTCCAGGAACCGGTTGCCGGAGGGGTCCGTGGGAAAGCCCGTGACCGTGTAGAGGTCCTGGTCTGCATCGTTGTCGGCGTCAAAAAACTCGACGCCCCAGGCCCAACCCGTCTGCGCGATTCCAAAGCTCTCCGCACTCTCCACGAAGCGGGCCGACTCGCGCAGAAACAGCGGATTGGGATACCGGTCGGCAATGTTGGTGACGAAGATGTCTGCCTTGCCGTCCCGATTGACATCGGCCAGCGCCACACCCATCCCGTTTCCTTCGTCCTCCAGGCCCCACGCAGCCGTGTCCTCGAGGTACGTCCCATCGCCCTGCTGCAAATAGAGTCGGTTGGGGCCGAAGTCGTTGATCACATAGAGGTCATTCAGACCGTCCTCATCGACGTCCATGGGGAGGGCTCCCCACGAAAACCCGCCATCCACAAGACCGCGCGCGGCCGCCTCTTCGGTAAACGTGCCGTCACCCTGGTTCATGTAAAGGCGATTGGGACCGACCCAGGCGGAAACGTACAAATCCAGATCACCGTCGCCATCGAGGTCCGCCCAACTCCCCGCCACATCGTTTGCGGTGTCGTCAGTCCCGAAGACCCCTGCACGTACGGTGACGTCCTCGAAGGTGCCGTCGCCGCGATTCCGGTAGAGGCGGTCCGGTCCGATGCGGGCCAGGAAGAGATCGGGCAGGCGGTCTCCGTCAAAGTCTCCCCACGAGGCCCCGAACCGGTTGCCCTGCTGGCCCCGGCGGTACCCGCCATCGAAGGGCTCGATGCCCGATCCGGCGGTGATTTCCTCGAAGGTCCCGTCGCCCCGGTTCCGGAACAGATGATTCCACGTGGTCGGGTCGGATTCATCCCGCTCTTCCGGTGAGACCACGTACAGGTCTACGTCGCCGTCCAGATCGATGTCTGCGGCCGCCATTCCACTCGCCCGAAGAATGGACTCCAACCCGGCCTGCGCAGTGACGTCCGAGTAGGGCTGGGCCGACACCGACAACGGGACGAAGAGCAGAATGGCGATGAGGAGAGATCTGGGCATGAGTCCCTCAGAATACGGACGATCCGCTCGTGAGGAAATGACTCCGGGAATACCCTGCCGCTAGTCCAGGCCCTTAAGGCGGATCCACACTGGGGGTCTATGATAAATATGCTGTTCCAGGAGACCGGATAGTCCGAGTACAGCACCCCAGGCAGCCCCTCGACCTCCGGCCTTTCTGCCCACGACGGCTTCGCCCACCGCGGCGCCGAGCGCAATTTGAGTCATTGACACTCCCCGCGCTGAAGCGCGAGGATTCTTCCTTCATCTCAAGCCGCCTTGCCAACCGTGGTTGACATCGGTCTTCCGCTCGATCCAGAAGCATGGGGCGATGGACATCGCCCATACGGCGTGTCCCGCCGCAAGACATTGATGGCCGCATTCACATCACGATCATGCTCGCTGCCGCAGGCAGGGCACGCCCATCTTCGGATGTGGAGGGGCAGTGATCCCGTCCGGTGGCCACAGTCGGAGCAATCCCGACTCGTGTACTGCGGAGCGACAAGGACCACCTCCTTGCCGTACCACGCGGCCTTGTACTGGAGCATGCGCACGAACTGC
>JAJCYP010000077.1 GCA_029262855.1 Bacteroidota bacterium
GTGGCGTTCAACGAGCAGGCCCTGCTCGGACGCATGGAACGCGCCAAGTTCAGGCCTGATGCCCGGATCCTGCTTGAGAGCAAGTGGAGGGACCACGCCAACCCGGAGATCGCCGCGGAGTATGCCGCAGCCCTCGAGCAGATAAGAGCTGACGGGTACCGCGTGATTGAGGTGCCCATGGAGGAGATCTGCCTCAAGCACGTCACGAATCCCGAGCGCGGCAAGAACATGTTGGCGCTGGGGATGCTCTGCAAGGCCTACGGCCGCGATCTCGACACCGCCCGGGATACGGTTCGGTTCACCTTCCGGAAGAAGGCGCAGAAGGTGATCGACAGCAACATCAACCTGCTGGAGGCCGGATATGCGTGGGCGGCCGAGAACCTCGACTTCGGGTTCGAGGTCGGTCCCATGGAAGACACCTCCGAGAAGATTGTCGTCAACGGCAATCAGGCCATCGCGCTCGGAGTGATGGCGTCCGGGATGGAGGTATGCGCGATGTACCCGATCACCCCGGCAACGTCGGCTTCGCACTACCTGTCGGACATCTTCGAGAACGTCGGAGGTGTGGTTCATCAGGCAGAGGATGAGATCGCGGCCGCTGGCGTCGCCATCGGTGCATCCTTTGCCGGCAAGTGTTCGGTGACCATCACGTCGGGACCCGGCATGTCGCTGAAGACCGAGCTGATTGGTCTGGCGACGATGGCCGAGATTCCGCTCGTCATCGTGAACGTCCAACGAGGCGGACCCAGCACGGGCCTGCCCACCAAGGTCGAGCAGGGAGACCTGCTGCAGGCTCTTTTCGGTACGCACGGAGACGCCCCACGCGTCATCATGGCGCCGGCCACGATCGAGGACTGCTTCTACGCAATCCCGACGGCCCGGAAGATTGCCGAGACGTTTCGCGTTCCGGTCGTGGTCCTGTCAGATGCGAATCTGGCGACGGGCCAGCAGCCGTTCACACGGCCCCAATTCCAGAGCGAATGGGTCGCGCCGCCAATCGACCAGCGACCGGTTCCGGAGGGTGCCCAGCCCTATGACTGGGATCCGAAGACCGGCCTGTCCACGCGGTTCATTCCCGGTCAGAAGGGAGGCATGCACACCCTGACCGGACTCGCCCACACGCGGGGGTCCAAGGTGGCCTACCTGCCTCTGATCAACCAGGAAGGCTGCGAGATGCGCAGTCTGAAGATCGCCGCCCTGCAGCAGACCTTGAGCCCACCGGTTCCGAACGGCGACCCGGAGGGGGATCTGCTCATCGTGGGCTGGGGCAGCACAAAGGGAGCCATCGAGGAAGCGGTTGAGCGCACCCGCGCTGAAGGCTTGTCGGTTTCGTCGCTCCACCTGACGTTCCTGCAGCCCATGGCACCCGGCATTGGAGAGATCCTCCGTCGCTTCAACCGTGTGATTGCCGTGGAACTCAACTACGCTGACGAGCTCCACCACGACCTGATCACCGAGGAAAACCGCCGGTACTCGAACCTCGCTTTGCTCCTTCGAGCGAGATACCTCGTGGACGTGAAGAGCTTCGCACACGTTCATGGCCAGCCACTTCGTCCGGCCCGGATCACAGCGATGATCCAGGCAAACTGTCAACTAGATTCCGTCATCGCCTGATTCACCATGTTTGGATTTCAAGAGGCCTGCCACGTAGATCTGGACCAGGACTACTACTCGCTCCAGGACTATCAAAGTGCCGTTCCGCGCTGGTGCCCGGGCTGCGGTGACAACGCCATTCTCACGAGCGTCCAGCGCCTGTGTCGGGATGAGCAGCTCGCCCCCGAAAAGACGGTCTTCGTCTCCGGTATCGGTTGTTCGTCACGCTTTCCCCACTATATGGGGACCTATGGATTTCACGGTCTCCACGGCCGCGCGCTGCCCATCGCCGAAGGAGTCAAGATCCGCCGGCCGGATCTGCACGTCTTCGTGAACATGGGCGATGGGGACTGCTGCTCCATCGGAACGGCCCACTGGATTCATGCCATCCGGTACAACATGAACCTGGTGGCGATGGTGCACGACAACGAGGTCTACGGCATGACCAAGATGCAGGCGTCGCCGACCTCGCCAAAGGGGTTCAAGACGAACACGACGCCTCGCGGGTCTTTGCTCGATCCACTGAACATGCTCACCACCACGCTTGGGGTGACGAACGTCTCCTTCGTGGCGAACGTCGTCGAGTGGGTGCCCGAGGCCCTCTACCAGGTGCTGCGGATGGCCTACCAGCACCGGGGCTTCTCCTTCGTCCGCATCATCCAGCGCTGCCCGCACTTTCATTCGCTGTTCGATCCCATCGTGCGGGATCCGGACTCACTGGTGTTCCTGGACGACGAAAATGGGATCACTCCCTCGGATGAACTGAAGAAGGTCTACACCAAGAGCATGCCGCATGACTCGACCAACCTGGACCGCGCGCGGGAGATTTCCCAGATGACCGACAAGGTCCCGATCGGGGTGATCTACCGCAATCCGGCCGTCCCGGTCTATGACGACCTGCAAAAGGCCGCCGGTCCCGTCGATATGGCGATGCGGAGAGAGGCCCTGGAACGGGAGTTTGATCGTTTTGCCGTGGACGCGGGATGAGCCAGCAGCCCACTCCATCGACCCCCTCGCTGGAACGGCCGCTAAGGGACGTCCTTCGGGCGTTTCACCAGACCGGCCGGTTGCCCGACGGGTCGGGACTGAAGGTTGGTCTTCAGGGGTTCGAACCGGCGCTTGTGGCTCGCTACCGTGCGGAGCAGCGCCGCGGTCCCTACCCACTTGTTCTGCTCGGTGAGACGGGCGCCGTTCGGACGCTGACCGCGTGCATTGACCATCTCCTCGATGGCGTCGCAGAAGGGGAGGCAGGGGAGCGCCAGAAGCGGATTTGCCTTCGCCTGGAGCGGGAACTCGTCGCAGGAGGAAGCGGACCTTTGGCGTCCCTGCTGGACGCAGGTGAGCTCGTGGTTCGAGAGGCCGTCTCTCCCTCGTGGAAGGAGGATGTCGATAGCGTGCTTGCGGGCCTCCGGGCCAGGTTGGAGGGAGGCGTCCTGGTGCCGTATGGTCGCGAGGCCCTGCGGGTCATGGCGCAGGCTGCGGCCGCGTCGGCCTACGCGGAGCACGCCCGCCCCTGGTTTCAGGAAGTCGACGAACTCGAGCGAAAGCTGGCTGAACTGGCCGAGGTCGAGGCGGCAGAGTCCGACACCGTGCCCGAACATCTGGAGCATTTGGCCGGAGGCGCATTTACAAAGGCCTTTGACTTCGAGGCCCTCGGTGCCCTGATGGAAGACGCGCCTCATGCCACCCGAATGCCTCGGGAGCGGCTGGCACGTATTTCAGGGGTCCTGACGGCACTCCGGCAGCTGCGTGCCGTGCTTTCTGACACCATGGAGCTGGAGCCACTGCCGGTGAGGGCGTCCGCGACGGCGATGCGCGTTCGGGCAGAACGGGCGGCACTGCTCGCCCAGTGCATGACCGTCTCGCGCCTTGAGTCGCGCGACCGATTCGATTCGGGATGGCATTCCGCGCTCGTCGGATCCATGGACATTCAGTCGCTGCGCGACGAGGACCGATCGATCATTCCACCGACCCTTGTTTGGCTCGAGGCGGATCAGGCATCGCATGAGCAGCTTTCGGTGGCCGGGGAGATGCTCGCGGGCCGGGCACCCTACAAGGTCTTGTTGATTCTTGCCGCTCCCCGGGAGGCCCCGGATGCGCGCGGGTGGGGGCTGGTGGACCGTGCCCTTATGGCGGCTGACACGCATGTCGGGCAGTTCGGCCTGTCCGATCCGGAAGGCATACGATCAACGCTCGAGCAGGCGATGGCACATCCCGGCCCGGCGCTCGTGGCCGTCTACGCTCCGCGAGACTACATGACCGCTGCTGCCGCCGTGGAAGCAAGGGCAGTACCCGGCTTCATCTGTCAGCCTGCCAGCGTGCCCTGGGCAGATCGGCTGATGCTGTCCGGAAACCCCGATCCGGAGCGGGACTGGGCCGGCGTCCCGGATTCCGAAGAGGAGTTCTGCTGGGCCGACTTCGCGTCGCTCCTGCCCAGCCTCCAGGCGCATTTCGTGGTGCTTCCCGTGGAGGTCGAGGATCGGGCGCTGCTTCCCATTGCGCGGTTCCTCGAGCTGAGGTCGGACGAGGCACGGAAGTCCCTCCCCGTCATCAAGGTATCGGCGGATGGGACGGAGGAGCGTCTCGCGGTGGTCGACGCTCCGGTTCTTGCGCTGGCCCGGAGGGTCAGGGATCACTGGCATCGTCTTCGCGAGATGGCTGGTGTCCAAAACTCATTCGCCAGCCGCGCGGTGGCCACGGTGGAGGTGAAGCACGCGGACCTTCTGGCTGACGCGCTGAAACAGGCAGAAGCCCGGCACCGCGGCGAAATGGACCAGGCGGTTTCCGGCCTTGCGGCGGAAATTGTATCCAACATCGCAGCCTCCATGCTGGGGGTAAATGGCTCAAGCGTGGCGCTCGCGAGTGGGCACCGGGCGCCTGCCCTGGACCGGTCTGATCAGGCTGCGCCGGCAGAGGCGACGGAATCGGTGGATGCTGACGTCACCCAGGAGCCCGCCGCCGCGCCTCCTGAGCAGGAGGAAGAAGAACCCCTGCCTCTGGACGAGGCGTGGATTGAAACCGTCCGCTGCACGTCCTGCAACGAGTGCACGGATCTGAACGGGATGATGTTCGGGTACGACGAAAACAAGCAGGCGTACATCAAGGATGCCGCGGCCGGACCGTTCCGCGATATGGTCCTGGCTGCAGAGAAGTGTCCGGCCGCCATCATTCATCCTGGAAAACCGCTGAATCCGGACGAGCCTCATCTTGCGGACCTTCTGGAGCGAGCCGCTCCCTTCCGCTGATGGGAAGTGTGGCAGCCATCGCATTTCTCGCAGGCCTCTGTGTGCTGCTGGCTGCCGTGCTTTCGGCGGCCCACCGGGCCTTCTACGTCTGGGAGGATCCCCGGATTGACGCGGTTACCGACATGTTGCCGGGGGCCAATTGCGGAGCCTGCGGCCTGCCCGGCTGCCGGGCATTTGCGGAGCGCGTGGTGGGGGGCGAGATCCAGCCCGGCCAGTGCACCGTCGGAGGGCCGGACACCGCCGGCCAGGTGGCCGGATTCCTGGGTATCGAGACGGGATCGCTCGAGCGCCGGGTGGCGCGCCTCCTGTGTGCCGGAGGTACCGATGTCGCACACCACGCGGCAGCCTACGAGGGATACTCGTCCTGCAGAGCGGCCGCGACCATTGGGGGAGGCTTCAAGGGCTGCACGTTCGGCTGTCTCGGACTCGCGGATTGCGAGGTGTCCTGCACCTTTGATGCGATCAAGATGTCCTCCAACGGTCTCCCCGTCGTTGATCTGGAGGCCTGCACGGCCTGCGGCGATTGCGTCGATGCCTGCCCCAAGGACCTCTTCGAAATCATGCCCGCGCGCCGGCGCCTGATCGTTCAGTGTCGCTCGCTCCTTGAGGGAGAGGAGGCGCTCGCGGAGTGTCGGGTGGCGTGTACGGCCTGCGCACGCTGCGTCGCCGATGCTCCCGAGGGATTGCTCACGATGGAGCGGGGGATTCCGGTCATGAACCTCGACCGGGAAGATCGCGAGACGAGTTTGGCGACACTACGCTGCCCCACCGGAGCCATAGTATGGTTAGAGGGGCAGCAGTTTCCCGAGTTGAGGGAGGAGCACCATGCTGTTTAAGCGGCGAAAATCAGACACCGCCAGCGAGCACGCGGGTGAGACCACCAGCGCCGCGGAATTGGCGGCGGCCCTCATCAACGCCGCAGGGTATCGGACGGCCATCGCGGGCAACTACGACTCGGCGGGCGAGGCCCTGGGAAGCGCCGCCGGCTGGCGAGCGGCGGGCAGACCCTCGGCGGTTCTTCTGACGGACCTGGAGTTGGGACAGGTGAACGCCCAGGTCGGCGAGTTGGTCGATCGGCGGATTCCGCTCCTGGTGGTCGTCCTGGTTCGGGGGAGCCTCGACTCGGCATTCCGTGCGGGTCGCGCGGGCGCCGCAGTGATGCTCTCCGGCGGTCCGTCGGAGTCATCCGCTCTCATCCGGGCCGCCCTGCTGGCCAGCGCCCGGGTTTCCGTGCCCGTCATCGCGGTCATCCCGGACCTTCCGGGACCCGGCAGCACCGTCGACCCAACGCCGGTCACGGGCACAGAGCCCATTCTAGACGTCAACCGGCCTTCTGGTACTGCTGCTCTACCCGCGGGCGTCCGTGGAGCCGTGGCCGAGCACGCGTACCTGCGGGGGCCACTCGGTGAAGTCCTCGACACGTGTCTCTCGGACGCGGGGCTGGACACGCTTACTTCTGCACATGGCCGTGGGCCTCGGGCAATCGGTTGGATTCTGCAGGACCCACCAGCCAGGGCTATTGCGTCTCCCAGACGACTGTTTCCGGTTCCGGACCTTGGCCTGCAGAGGCCAGCCGTCCAGTACTGGCCGGCCCACCCGGATCTCATTCTTGCCTGGTCTGCCGAGGCGGGACTGGCCGGCACGCCCATCTGCGTGCACGAGAACGGCGCGATTCCGCCCGCCACGTGGAGGGACCTGCTGAAGGACGCTGCCAGTGATGGGCTTCCACCGGTCTCCTTCCTGAGTGAATGGGGCCAGGGCGATCAGCCGGACCTGCCGCCCGAGATACAGGAGCGAAACCGTCGTTCGTCAGAACGCCTTGGAGCGACCCTGCGCGGCGTCGGGGAAGGGGCGGATCTCTCCGGCGTAGGACGCGTGGACGAAGCGTCCGATCGTCTGCCCTCCGGCTTGCGAGGGGGCGAGGATCTGGAGGTGTTCTGGCGCAGAGACGGCTATCTCCGCCGGAGCGGCCGCAGCCAGAATCTCCTTCCCGATGAGTGGGACAGCCGCGGCCGTGTACCTCCAGGGACCTCGGCTGCCATCCTGCCGGCGCCGGATCGTTCCCAGGCTCCCCAGGTGTCGCCGCGGGCATGCACAGCCTGCGGACAATGCTGGGCGCTGTGTCCGGAAATCGCGATCCGAGCCCGAGTGGTTCGGTTCGACCGGATACTCGCCGATCGGATATCGAAATCGCATCCGCTGCCTGTGCGCCTCCCGCGGCTGGTCCGTCCACTTGGAACGCTGTGCTCGCGCCTCTTTCGCGACGATGGGCTCGGGCAGTATCCCGATCTCGATGTTCTGGCTGCCGAGGCGCTGGAGCGGCTCCTGGTCAAGACCGACCTGTCCGAGGAGGAGCAGGACGAAGCTCGTCGGGAGTTGACGGACCTCAAGCTTCCCGCGCTGCCGCTCATCCCGGCATTCGACGATCCTGAGCGGGCGCTCTACCTGGGTATTGATCCGGACCGCTGCACCGGATGTGGCCTGTGCGCGGAGGCATGCCCCGACAATGCCATCAGTATGGTTGAGGGCGATGCGGTCTTCGATCTGTTTGATCCGGGCGTTCCTGAATTGGGCAGCTCGGAAATCGAGGTCTTGGCAGCGCAAAACCCGGCCGCCGCACTGGCGGGCGAACCCAGGGCTGTCTTCCCGTCGCGGGGTCCAGTTGGTACAACCGTCGCGCTCCACCAAACACTCGGCGCCCTGGCCAGACCGGAGGCTGCGTTTCTGACTCAGGCAGGCGAACACATCCGCGCGCTGCGGCAGGCGCTGGAGACGGCCGCCCAGACCACCTTGAGTGCGGCGGCGAAGATTCACGATTTTGATGCGCTTGCCGCGCGGCTGGACGAAATCGAAAGCGGGTCCGTGGACCAGGCGGCCTCGCTCGGACAGGCCCCGCCCCTGGAAACCAAGCGTTTCAGGGCGCTCACCGAAGCGCGGGATCGACTCAAGGGACTGGCACCAGTTGGACGGGCGCCGCTGACCCTGGTCACGTCCGGAGACCTGCCGCTTCCTGCCTATCCCGAAAACGCGTTCGCCTTTCCCTGGCTCCATGTCAGCTCGCAGGTCGCGGCGTTTGCCCGGGGAGTTTTGGATGAGAACATGCGGGCGGCTCGCGAAGTCGCCTCCGCCATCGTCGCGGTAGAACCGCTTGCGGGCACGGGCCGTAGCCTCGGAAACGTAGACGCCTTGACCCGCGGTCTCACGCCACGGCTGGTCATCCTGTGCACCGATCTGGATGGCGAAATGATGGATCTCCTCTCCGAAGATCTTCCGGTGACCGTCGTACTCCTGGCCGGGCGTCCACTCTCGGCCGGTGATCAGGCGCTTTCGGTGGCCGTCGCCGGTCGCTGCCCCGTCGCGCAGGTCTCGCCCGCGGAGCCAGACCACCTCGTGGAGTCCCTGCAGGCCCTCAGCCTGAACAGCGGGGCCTCGCTGGTCTCCGTCCACGTGAGCGGCGCCCCCGCCGAGTTCCTCCTGCGCGATCTGCGGTCCGCGGTTGATTCGGGCGTCTGGCCGCTCTTCCGTTCGTCTCCCGAGGGAGCGGTCATGGTCCACAGACCGGACACGTCGTCGGCATCCTCCGTGCTCGATTGGATGACCCGACAGGCACACTATTCGGAGTGCTTCGAGGTACGATTCGCGCATGCCACTCCCGATGACGGGATTCCGGCATCCCGGTGGGAGGAGGGTGCGTCCGGGACCCCCTACGTAAAGCTGGACGATCGTCGGATTGCTGTTCCGGATGAGGTTGCGGTGCGGCAGGCCAGACGAATACGTCGCCTTCAGGATCGCATCGCGTCCCTGGCCGTCCAGTCCGGTCCGTCGTCGTCGGACCCGGCAGCGCTGGCCACGGCCTCCGCGGCGCCCACCACTCCCCGCGATGGCGCAACGACCGCCGGCTCCTCGGCGGAACAGGCATCCGGACCCGCCCCGCAGGACGCTGAGGTCGAGCCGCTGCAGGACCTTGCAACGCGCCTGCTCCACTTGAGCGGGTTCGGCCCGGGGGGATCGGCAGCCAGCAGGCGACTCGGCGAGTTTGTCGAACCGAACCGGAGCGAGTCGTGAGCTGGGCATCCGCACGCACCTTTCGGCACGGCGTCCATCCCGGCGATTTCAAGGAACTGACGCGAAATCTGCCGGTCGAGCGGGTCGCATTCCCGGATGTCCTGACGCTCCCACTTTCACAGCATCTCGGGGCACCGAGCGTGCCAGTCGTATCTCCTGGCGATTGCGTCCGGCGCGGTCAGCTGATCGCCGATTCAGGCGGGTACGTTTCCTCCAGGCTCCACGCACCCTGTTCGGGCACGGTCCGGTCCGTTGGGCCCGCCCACCACGCGTCGGGCAAGCTGGTCGATGCCATCACCATCGATCGGGACCGGGCGTCTGCCCAGAAGCTCCAGGCCATGCGGCCCGGCGACTGGAGGACGCAATCCCGGGAGGAAATCGTGGCCCAGGTGGCGGCGGGCGGCTTTGTGGGTCTGGGGGGTGCGGCCTTCCCGACCCACGTGAAGCTCACCCCCCCGGAGGGGAAGCATGCCCGGTTCTTCATCGTCAATGCCGCCGAGTGTGAGCCCTACCTGAACAGTGACTACCGGATCCTGCTGGAACGCACGGACGCCGTCATAGAAGGGATCAAGGTCCTGCTGAAGGCACTCGGGTCTGAGAAGGCGTTCGTGGGCACGGAAGACAACAAGGCCGATGCCGCCACCCTGCTGAGGGAGCGTCTTCCGCCGGACCTGCCTGTCGAGGTGCTGGTCTTCGAGACCAAGTATCCACAGGGTGCCGAGAAAATGTTGATCGACGCGGTCCTGCATCGCGAGGTGCCGGCCGGTCGCCTTCCCATCGACGCCCACGTGGTGGTGAACAACGTTGGGACCGTAGCCGGGATCGGCAACATGTATCTCCGCGGCGAGCCCCTTATCGAGCGCGTGGTCACGGTCACTGGCCCGGGAATCCGGGATCCAAGAAACCTGCTCGTTCCGGTCGGCACGTCGCTTCAGCACGTGATTGATCACTGCGGCGGGATCCACCCGGAAACGCGTCAGATCCTGTTTGGCGGTCCGATGATGGGGCAGGCGCAGCGGTTTCTGGACGTGCCCGTGATGAAGGGCACATCGGGCATTCTATTCCTCACCGACCAAGAGGTGGTGGAGCGGCAAGAGTACGCCTGCATCAAGTGTCTGCGGTGCGTGGATGCCTGTCCGGTATACCTGAATCCGAGCAGACTGGGCGCCCTGGCCAAGTCGCGCCTGTACGAGGACATGCTGGACCACCACATCATGAACTGCATGGAGTGCGCGAGCTGCTCCTTTGTTTGCCCGTCCAACATCCCGCTGGTGCAGCGCTTTCGGGTGGCGAAAGGCCTGCTCAAGGAACAGGCCGCCAGGGAACGGGCACGTGAGGTTGCGACATGAGCAGCACCGTTAATCTGCTGGTGACCACGTCGCCCTTCCTCAAAGATCGGGCGAACACGGCCTGGATCATGTGGCAGGTCACTCTGAGCCTCGTTCCCGTGGCCCTGCTGGCCGCGTGGTATTTCGGCCTCGGGGTGTTGCTCATCATCGCTGTAACCATTGCGGGAGCCGCGCTCCCGGAGTGGCTTCAGGCTCGTATGCAGGCGAAGCCGCCCGTCGTTTCCCCACTCCGGGATGGGTCTGCGGTGCTGACGGGACTGCTCCTGGCACTGACCCTGCCGCCTGGCATACCGCTGTGGATGGCCTTCCTCGGAGGGCTTGTGGCAGTCCTGATCGGGAAGACGGTGTTCGGCGGAATCGGTGCCAATGCCTTCAATCCGGCACTGGTGGGTCGTGCATTCCTGCAGGCAGCCTTTCCGGCCACGCTGACCACTTGGAGACCGGCGGGCGGCCTGAGTGACCTCACGACGATTCCGGCGACGCTGTTCTCGGTACCCTTCCTCCGATCAGGCGTGGATGGGGTCACCGCGGCCACACCGCTGTCCCAAATGAAATTCGGGGGCGAACTCCCCGAGTGGATTGATCTCGCCAAGGGCGCAGTCCCGGGCTCAACCGGTGAGACCGGAGCGATTCTGATCCTGCTGTGCGGTCTGTATCTCGTCACCCGGGGGATCCTGAAATGGCGGATTCCCGTGGCAATCATTTGCACGGTCTGGCTCGCCGGCACGGGCCTCCACGCCCTCGACCCCTCCTATGCGGATGGGTGGTTTCATCTCTCGGCGGGAGGGTTGATGCTGGGCGCATGGTACATGGCGACCGATCCCGTGACCTCGCCGATGACGCAGGCCGGGTGTTGGGTATTCGGTGTTCTCATCGGGCTTTTGGTGGTCGTCATTCGGGTATTCGGCGGCCTTCCAGAGGGAGTCATGTATGCCATCCTGTTCCTGAATGCCTGCACGCCGCTGATCAATCGCGTGACACAGCCGAGAACGTTCGGCACGCGATTCAAACCCGGGTTTACGAGATGACCGGACCCACCACTCAACCGGCCGAGACTTCCGGACTCCAAATGATCCTGGTGATGGGAGTCGTAGGACTCATCGCCAGCCTCGCGCTTGTCGGTACGTTCCGCGCGACGGCCCCGCGCATTGCCGCCAACCGCGCCGCGTACCTGCAGGAGTCGCTCTCAAAAGTGGCCGATCCCAACAGTACCTTTACGCCTATGATGGCGGGGGAGGAAAGCTGGCGCGACGCGCAGCCCACAGACATCGGGGCGCGCGTGTTCTTCGGGTACCGTGAGGACTCGCTCACGGGGATTGCGGTCGAAGCTTCCGGCACCGGATACCAGGACGTTATTCGGATTCTGTACGGCTACGACCCCGCCTGCGAATGTGTCGTGGGGATGACCGTGCTGGAGAGCAAGGAGACGCCGGGGCTCGGCGACAAAATCGAGAAGGACGCCGTATTCCTGGCAAACTTCGAGGCGCTCGTGGTGGCCCAGGGCGGGGTCCCCAGCCCGGTTACGATGGTCAAACGAGGCGAGAAGACCAGCCCCTGGGAGATCGATGCGATCTCAGGCGCGACCGTGTCCTCGCAGGCGGTGACCGATATGCTGGCCGCAAGCACGGCTACGTTGGTTCGGGACCTCGGCCGGCTCGGCTTCCCGCCGGTGCCTGCCCGACCCGATTCCATCGCAGCGCTGACCGCAGAACCGGCCGCAGCGCCTGGCTCCACGCAACCCAACCCACAATGACATGACCGGCGACACCACAGCATCGGCCGTGCTCACGCGCGGGTTCTGGCGGGACAATCCCGTCTTCGTCCAGGTTCTCGGGATGTGTCCGGTACTGGCCGTCACCAACACCGTCGAAAACTCCCTGGTGATGGGGCTGGCGACGTCCTTCGTGCTGGTGGCTTCCGCCATCATCGTGTCTTTGACCCGGAGGGTGATACCGCGGCAGGTGAGGATCGCCTCCTACATCCTCATCATCGCCACCTTCGTGACGATGGCCGACTACATCATTCAGGCGGTCAGCCTTGAGATACACCGCGCCCTGGGCGCGTTCATTTCGCTCATCGTCGTGAACTGCATCATCCTCGGGCGCGCGGAAGCCTTCTCGAGTCGAAATCCGGTCTTCAAGTCCGTCCTGGATGCGGTTGGAATGGGCATCGGCTTCACCTTCGCCATCGTGGCACTCGGAACCATCCGGGAGCTGCTGGGCAGTGGGACCTGGATGGGATGGGATGTCTTAGGGCCGTCATTCGAGCCCTGGGTCATCATGGTCCTTCCCGGCGGTGCGTTCTTCGTGCTGGGGCTGCTTCTCTTCCTCGTTAACGTCATCGGAGAGCGCAGATGAACGGAGAACCGCTCGGCAGCATTTTTTTGAACGCAGTGCTCATCAACAACTTCGTGTTGAGCGCCTTCCTTGGTATCTGTCCCTTCCTGGGCGTGTCAAAGAAGATCGACACCGCGGCAAGAATGGGCGCGGCCGTCACCTTCGTGATGCTCGTGAGCTCTATGTGTGCGTACGGCGTCAACATCGCGCTCGCGTGGATAGGGGCGCCCTATCTCCAACTCATTTCGTACATCGTCATCATCGCCTCGGCAGTCCAGCTGGTGGAGATGTTCGTCCGGAAATTCAGCCCGGGCCTTTTCAGGGCTCTCGGCATCTTTCTGCCCCTGATCACGACCAACTGTGCCATCCTCGGACTGGCACTCTTCCAGACCAGCAAGAACTACAATTTCGTCCAATCCCTGGTCTACGCGCTTGGGGCTGGTGCCGGGTTCGCCCTGGCGATCGTACTCATGGCGGGCATCCGGGAGGAACTCGAACTGGCCACCGTACCTCATCTTCTCAAGGGCACGGCCATTGTCCTCGTGGTAGCCGGAATTCTGTCGCTGGCCTTCATGGGATTTGCGGGGCTGGGAGCTTGAGTCCTGCCCTCACACAAATCGCCGTTACGTTTCTTGTGCTGGTCGGTCTGGGCGGTCTCTGGTACGGCGTCCAGCGACTCGTGGGCCGAGACGTCGCCAACCCGACCTTCGGCTGTGGGGGGTGTCACGCCGACGGATGCGAGATTGCTCCGGACCATGGGCCGCCGAAGCAGGCTGGAGACTAATCGCCCGCGCCGAGTTCCTGCTCCTGGTACATCGCGGATTGAAACATATCGCGCTCTTGTGCCTCGTGGTGCGTGAGCATGGCAAGGACAGCCGTAAGGCGCTGGTGCACTCGCTCGAGCATGTCTTCGTCCGGATTCGGGATCCGCTTCACCGTCCTGATGACGTGATTGAGGTCGCTTGCGATCTTCAGGTGCTCCTCTTCGAGCTTCGCCAGGCGGGTCGCGTACTGAGGGGCGAGTAGCAGGACTTCCTCCTTGAAGGCGGTGACCTCTTCCAGGTCAAAGTGCATCAGGAGCACGCCCTGGAACCGCCGCAGTCGCCGGAGAACGGACAGCTTCCAGGCCTGGAAGTCGCCCAGATCTCCCTGACTGGGGTCGAGGAGATCCGCCAGCGACCTGCGCTCGCGCTCGATAGCCTTGTGGTCAGAGTGGATCTGGTCGTTGACTGACGGGATCGCTTCGTGATCTGGATGCGAGGTGTTCATACTTCAACGCCGGATTGCTGGAACGACTCCTCAGGGTATTTACCCCCACGGGCGCCCGCGACGGGCCCTTTCCTGCCTCGGGCGAGGGGAATCCCCCTACATGATGCCCCCGCCGCCGTCTTGCAGCCGTTTCTCAATCGAGTCTTCGCACCCTCGGTGGATTCCCAGGACCTGTTTGGGGTTCCACCGCAGTCCGCCTGACCCCGAATCACATGCATGGCGGCCCTGGACAGAACTTTGAGGTTCCAATGCGAATGACCACCGCGGCCGAGGCCGCAGCCCATATAAAATCAGGCGACCGCGTCTTCATCCATACCGCTGCGGCTGCCCCGCAGGAACTCGTTCACGCGATGACCGATCGTGCTCCCGCGCTCCGGAACGTCGAGGTCGTGCACCTTCACACCGAGGGGGATGCGCCGTACGCCTCGCCGGCCCATCGCGACTCGTTTCACACCAGCGCCATGTTTGTGGGTGGCAACGTGCGAAAGGCCGTTGCAGATGGTGGGGCCGACTACATCCCGGTGTTCCTGTCGGAGACGCCGGCCTTGTTCCGCAAGGGAGTCCTGCCCCTTGACGTAGCGATGGTGCACGTTTCGCCCCCGGACAAACACGGGTTTTGCTCTCTTGGGGTCTCGGTCGATTGCTCCCGCGCGGCGGTGGAGACAGCCAAGAAAGTCATCGCGCAGATCAATCCGAATATGCCCCGGACACACGGGGACGGCATCATTCATGTGAGTGACATCGATTGCGCCGTGGAGGTGAATACACCGTTGCCACGTCATCCCGCGCCGGTTTTCACTGATGTCGAAACGCGTATCGGACGCCTTGTTGCCGATCTTATCGAGGACGGATCGTGCCTGCAGATGGGCATCGGCGCCATACCCGACGCCGTTCTTGCCGCGTTGGCGGGTCACAAGGACCTGGGGATTCATACCGAGATGTTTTCCGACGGCGTGATTCCTCTGGTCGAGGCCGGCGTCATCACGGGTGCCAAGAAGAAAACCCACCCGCGCAAGATTGTCGCCAGTTTCCTGGTCGGGAGCCAGCGCCTGTATGACTTCGTCGACGACAATCCGCAGGTGATGATGCTGGACTGCGCCTACACCAATGACACGGCCGCCATCCGCCGGAATGATAAAGTCGTGGCCATCAACAGCGCGATCGAAGTTGATCTGACTGGCCAGGTGGTGGCCGACAGCATCGGAACATGGCAGTACTCGGGCGTCGGCGGACAGATGGACTTCATCCGGGGCGCCTCGCTATCGGAGGGCGGCAAGCCGATCATCGCGTTGCCATCCGCCACACGCAGGGGCGAATCCCGCATCGTTCCCTTCCTGAAGGAGGGAGCCGGGGTTGTGACCACCCGCGCTCACGTGCACTTTGTCGTCACCGAATACGGCGCCGCCAACTTGTACGGGAAGAACCTGCGGGAACGGGCGAAGGCGTTGATCGCCATTTCCCATCCCGATCATCGTGAGCAGTTGGAGACCGCCGCGTTGGCACGCTTCAAGAGACTCTGAGGAGCAATGGCCTCCGGATGGATGTTGCCGGGATTCTCGTTCTCTGCAATTAATGGACGGGTACGTGCACGACGACCCACTCTGGATAGGAGCTGAGTCGACGGTCTCTCATCCGGCCCCAGACATGTCTTCTTTTTCCGTCGCTCTGACCGCAGGTTTGCTTGACCCAGTTGGCCTTTTCCGCGCTGGCTGTCGGACACCTCTCGATGTTCACCTGCAGCTGCTCAACCGGCCAGCGGTTGTCGTCCACATCGGTGACCGTCGAGGACGCGGTCTGGACTCTATTCCGATCCCACCAGGTCTTTACATTCAATGTGATTTCGCCGTCGGCTGCTGGAATCTGAACAAAAGCCGTATGGATGTCTGAAGCGTCCTCAAGCTCATCGAAGTTGGGTGGTAGGGTTCGTACGGGCTCCATGATCAAACAGGTAGAGTTTGATCAAGGGTATCTGACCCAACAGGAACTGTCAATGGCAGTTTAACACCATTCTGCTCCTCGCGCTATCCGCCAGCGCGTAAACCGATTCCGGCTCTCCCGTGTCTTTTACGGACCGGAGAGCCTTCGATAGCGCCCATTAGCCTGAGTCTTCCATGCTCCTGAACTTCCTGAAGCTGCTTCTCCGATCCATGAGGCGGCATCCGGCATATGCCCTCATCAACATCCTCGGGTTGGGCCTGGGCCTGTTCGCGTCCTTCATGGTATTGCTCTGGGTTCAGGACGAGTTCGGGTTCGATCGCTTTCATGAGGATTCCGATCGTGTTCATCAGGTGATGAGGACCGCCGTGAACGGGGGGCGGGTGTCAACCACCAGTTCGGTTACGGCCGAGCTTCAGGACGTCTTGGACGAGGAGTATCCGGAGATCGAGTACAGCGCGATGTTCAGCTGGGAGCAACCAGTTTCCTTTGTTCGGGGAGATCGCGCGTTCCGAAGCATCACGCGATACGCGGGGCCCGACGCATTCCGGATCCTGACATTCGGCTTCCTGGCTGGGGACCCGGTGACGGCCCTGACGGCCCCCGAGTCCATCGTCCTGTCGCTTGGCACGGCGCGGCTCTATTTCCCCGAGTATTTCGATGGGGTACGCCCCGAGGTCGCTGCCAGCAGCCTGGTCGGCGAGACGATTCGGTACGAGAACCGACTGGACCTCCAGGTAACTGGCGTGACCGCTGACGCACCGGCGAATTCGTCTATCAGATTCGAAGCGATCCTGCCCTTCGAGCTCTACGCCCGTGAGAATTCCTGGGTGGCAAACTGGGGCAGCAACGGGTTCAAGATGTATGTCCGGCTAGCCGCCGGCTCCGACGGTGAGTCGGTCAGTCAGAAAATCCGCACCGTGATACGGGACCACTCAGGCGAGGCCGCTGATTCGGACATTTTCCTCCAGCCCCTGCAGGATCGATACCTCTGGTCCAGGTACGAAAACGGGGTGTTGGTAGGAGGGCGCATCGACTACGTCCGCATCATGGGCGCGGTGGGTTTGCTCATCCTGCTCATCGCTGCCATAAACTTCACCAATCTTGCCACCGCGCGGAGCGCGCAGCGGGCCGGGGAAATCGGCGTTCGCAAGACCTTCGGCGGATCTCGCGGTGGACTGGCTACACAATTCCTCACCGAATCGGTGGTGACCTCGATTCTGGCCCTCGTGCTTGCCTTGGCGGGCGTGACGCTTCTCCTGCCCGGGTTCAACGCCGTTACTGGAAAGTCCATGTCGCTGGCCGCCGCCCCTCCGTCGACATGGATGGGTTTTCTGGTCTTGACTCTGCTAACGGGACTGGCAGCGGGAGCGTATCCGGCGATGTATTTATCCGGGTTGGGTGTAGCCCGCGTGCTCAAGCAGCGCGATTCCGGCCTGGGAGGGGGGCGACGTCTGCGCAGAGGCCTCGTGGTATTTCAATTCGCAACGTCCATGCTGCTGATCGTCGGGACGATGACCGTATACCAGCAAATCCAGTTCATACGGTCGGTCAACCTGGGTCTGGATCGACAGAACGTCATTACCGCACGGTTGGAGGGCGGCGCTCGGGACAGTTGGGAGCCTTTCCGAACCGCGCTTCTGGGCAGCCCGTCCATTGTTTCGGTTACCTCCACCGACGGTCACCCCTTTGAGATCAACCAGTCCACCTCGACGGTGGGCTATGAAGGCAGGGACCCGGAAGACAACAGCATGTTCTTCCTTTCTTCCGTGGGGCACGACTATCTGAAGACGATGCGAATGGAGCTGGTAGCCGGTCGAAGCTTTGACCCCGAGCGGGCCCTGGACTCGGCGAATGTCATCATCAATGAGGCTGCCGCACTGAAGATGGGCTTCGAGGATCCGATCGGACAGCGGTTCTCGGTGTGGGACCGGGACGGGGAGGTAATTGGTATCGTGAAGGACTTCCATATGCAGTCTCTGTATGGCTCCATCGAGCCAACCATTCTTCGTTTGGATCGGACCTATGCGCAGTCCTTCCTGGTTCGTGCGGCACCTGGGCAGGCGGGTGAGGCCCTTGCCGTCGTCGAGGCCACCTTTCGCCGATTCAGCCCGGGATATCCCTTCGAGCCCTCGTTCCTGGATGCCGAGTACGAAGCCATGTACAGGTCCGAGCAGGTCATCGGCCAGCTGGCCAACTGGTTCACCGTCCTCGCGGTCACCATCGCCTGTCTGGGCCTCTATGGCCTGGCGTCCTTCACCACATCGCGCCGGACGAAAGAAATCGGAGTGAGGAAGGTGCTCGGGGCCTCCGTTTCGAGTATAGCATTCCTGCTGACGCGCGAGTTCGTGGTCCTTGTGGCAGCCAGTTTTGCGCTCGCCGCGCCCCTCGCGTGGTGGCTCATTTCCGACTGGCTCAGCGACTTTGAGTACCACGTTCAGCTTGGGGTAGGTCTCTTCCTGGTCGCGGCGGCTGGAATGCTGTTGCTGGCGTATGCAACCGTTGGACTTCATTCGATTCGTGCAGCCAGCGCGCACCCGGCGCGTGCCCTTCGAAGCGAGTAGACCGGCCAGCGCCCAGGTCGAGTCATTGAATTTCGTAGACCGAAGCAAGGGCCGCTAGGCTTCGGGCGGACCCACAACGCGCGCGCCCTCTGGGATTTCCAGGCGTGAGGCGTCGAAGGGACGCCGGAACGAAATATCCGAGACCCAGGCCTCGTTTCTGAAGTCTCCTTTCAACCCGTCGGCGAAGCGGTAACCGCGGAACCGGGTAGGTACGGTGAGGCCGTCGACGGTCACGAAGTCGTCGTAGTAGAAGAGGTTCTCCCTTGGCGTGGCATCGGCGGCAGGCCGGCCTCGGCCAAAGGTCACGGTGTATCGAATGGCCCGGACTCGGCCGGTTTCCTGGTCCAGATACAGGGTATACCAATCGCCGTCTGAGTAACCGACCCCCTCGTCGTAGGACACACGCACCATGTCGTAGGTCCGGCCATCCAGATCCCGGTCGGGCAGCACCTCGTATCGCACGCCCGGATCGGCCAGGACGAACGGAATCGAAGAGAAGTAGAACCCGGTCGTAGCCCAGAACATGGGATTCGGACTCTGGATTTCCGGCGGATGAATCCACGCTTCGGTGCCATTCCACGCGAACCGGCCTTCGGCAGCGCCAACCGAGTCGGGCCTGCCCAGCTCCAGCAGGTCGTGATAGGCCAGGCGGGACCGATTGTCCACCACCATGCGGGACTTGAAGCGAATCTGCGACCCCACGTTGGAGTACTCCCAGGTGTAGCTGGACGTGGGGGCTGAGTGCCAGGCCTCGAGTCCTCCATGGGCGTCGATGGCGCGAAGAATCATCCGGCCGCCCTCGGACGCCCTAAGCCGGTCGGAAGCCTCGGCCACGGAATCGTCAACCGCCGATTGGGTGTCAGTTGGTGCCGCACACGCGGCGAGACAGAGGACGGGAAGGAGGAAGAGGGCGGAGCGCATGCCAGGGACCGAGAAGTTGCCCTAGGATACGACGCGGTCCCGTTTGAGGCGGAAAACCATCACGTCATCGTCAAAATGGCGACGTCCCGACGCCGCCAGGAGGCTGTCCACGAGATCCTGGACCGTGCTGGACTCGCGGGCAATCGTCACGAGCAGGTCGGTGCCGGACAGGGCGCCCCCTTCGCTTCTCAGCTCGGTCAGCCCGTCGGTGTAAAGCAGGAGGGCTTCGCCGGGGGCGAGCTGAAGGATTTCGTCGTGGAATACCGTGTCGGTGCGCAGACCCACGGGAAACTCTCCGTTCGTCCGAAAACCGGTCCGAGTCTCCGACAGCAGCAGGGGCTCGCAGTGGCCTGCATTCGCATAGCTCACGATGTGGTTGACCGGATCCCATCGCATGAGAAGGATCGAGAAATGCTTGCCGGAGAGCATGCGATCCTGGGTGGCAAGCCGATTCACCACCGACAGCACCTCGGACGGTGCCCCGCGTCCCTGATCCACCGAGGTTATAATGGCGGCCCGGATGTAGCCCTGATAGGCAAACGCAAATGCTCCGGCACGCCTTCCCTTTCCTTCGACATCGGCGATGGCAAAGTACACCGAGCCATCTTGCGCCTGATCCCACATGAAGAGGTCGCCACCCCCGGGACTCAGGGGGCGGCTGTAAATATCGGTTTCATAGCCCGGGAATTCGGGGAGAGTCGGTGGGGAGAGCAGGTCATCGAACTCCGAGCCCAGCTGGATTCGGGAGTGGGTCGCCCGGAGATGGTTGGCCACGGTCTCAGCAGTGGCAGGCAGCGAGAGCACCAGGTCTACGCCGGAGTCGTAGGCGCGATTGATCAGGTCGGGATTCGGAGTCGAAATCAGAAGCACGAAGCCCGTCTGCGTCAGCGAGTCGAGAGAGCGGACCGACTGGAAGAGGAGCTGCGCCTCGAACACGGGCACGTGGGGACCCACCAGAACCAGGTCCGGCTTGATACCTCGAAGGTGCTTGACGGCCTCCTTGAGAGAGCTGGTATGCACAAGTCGGAAGTCGGGGCCAAGGGCCGCTGCAATCTTGGCAGCCACATCCGGTCGCCCGGACAGGCTGAGGATTCGTGTCAAGGACGAACGCGAACCCTTGGCGGGGGAGCTATGTGCGGATTGCAGGGACTCTGGCATGGCGGAAAGCGGACCGAAGAGGACCACCCATACTCTTTGGGTACGGCACTGGTTTTTGGATTTGCGGGCGAATTGCACACAAACTGGCCGTACCTTGTGTGCCATGGTCCCCAATCGATCCAACCGCCGCCCGCTTGAAGACCTTCCTGAATTTCTACTCTGACATGGCCTGGTATGGCGTCCATGTCGAAGGCCGCTACTGCGGAATCGCCGACACTATCTACGGGCAGCCCACCCGGCTGGCGAACTCCGGAAACTGGACACACTTCCGGAATGCGGACGATTGGGTCCCGCACATGGAAGAGCCGGTCGCGAATCGAAAGGGCAGGGCCTAG
>JAJCYP010000078.1 GCA_029262855.1 Bacteroidota bacterium
GCTGGTGTGCAGGTCGACGCCGCAGAAGTATTGGTACTGCTTCTGGGGTTGGTAATACCGCATGGCTTTCCTCCTGGAGTTTGTGCGTGGAGGTCACCTCCTACGTCACAGGCTTCAGGGGGTGGCCATAAACAGTATCAAGACAATTCAGCGGTCTCCCTGCGGGCGCCGTTGATCGCCACCCGTTATGCCCCGAATTTGTCACACGCGTCAGTTGGAGGTCTCTCTTTGAGGCTCGTCGCCTGCATCTCGATTGTACTCGCAGCTCTGGTTGGCTGCTCCCCGGACGATGTCGGACGGACCTATTCCGCGAGCCGGTCCGGGGCGACGGTGTTTGTAAATGCCCGCCTCTTCTTAGACGCTAAGTCACCACTCAAGTCAGGGCAGTCTTTGGTGATCGAGGGCGGAGAAATTGTCGCACTTGGCGAGGACATTGCCATCCCAGAGGACGCGACCGTCATCGACCTGGATGGGATGATTGTGCTCCCGGGCCTAATTGACATGCACGCGCACCTCTACGCCAACGTTGGACTGCGAATGCAAAGCCAGTTCACTGCATACCCGCCATTATATCTAGCCGGAGGGGTGACGACGATCTTCTCTCCCGGAGAGTTCGAACCAGAGTTGATTGGAGGCCTTCGCGCGCGCATTGAAGGTGGAAGCTTGGCTGGGCCAGATGTTCTTCATGCCGGTCCCTACTTCGACAACGACCCATCCGCGGTTCTGTGGGTCGACAGAGGCGGTAGACCAGAAGTACGACACCTGGAAGGATCGGATTGACGCAGTGAAAGTCTACACCTCCATCACGGAAGAGCAGCTCACGCTGCTAATCACCAAGGCCGAACAAGACTCGAAATTTGTAACCGGTCATCTGGAGTCTGTACCCGGAAATAGGGCGATCGCGCTGGGAATTGACGGGATTGAACACGGGCTCCTGAGTTTCTCGGAATTCGGTGCGCCCGACGAAGGGGCCTGGGGCCATATCTGTCGCCTGTCAGCGGTGGATCTATCCTCCGAACTGGTGCAGGCGACAATCGACCATCTGGTTGAGCAAGGCGTTTACGTCACCCCGACGATCGTGACGCTCCAGTCGATGTTGTCGGATTTCGAACCAGTCGCCACCAATTGGTCCGATTTCACGTCACCCGGGACCGAACGTGTTGTTGAGCAGCTTTCCCGCTACGCTGTGCCGTCGCCCGTCGAGGCTGCCTGCCTGGAGAATTTGATTGAGAAGCAGATCCTCTTCGTCGGCGCTTTGCACGAAGCCGGAGGAATCGTCTTGGCAGGAACGGATCCAGTTCTCCCCAGCCTGATTCCTGGGCATGGACTCCACCGCGAGTTAGAGAATCTGGTCGAAGCGGGTCTCACCCCGCTGGAAGCTGTCGAGGCGGCTACAATTACGTCGGCATTAGTACTCGGGGTAGCCGACAGAACTGGATCTCTTGAGCCGGGCAAGCGGGCTGACTTGTATATCGTGGAGGGTGATCCCACAAATGACATCAGTGTCCTAGACAGCGGTGTCCTGGTCGTGAAAGGAGGGGTATTCTATGATCCCGGTGAGTTGCGCGCTTCAGTCCTTGGCGGAATCGGACTTGTCAAGGATCCGGGGGATTGATAGCATTTGCGGAGCATGACCAGCCAATTCGGCCGTCTTCCTGGGGCCGTTTAGAATGGTGCGATACTGCCATTGACGGCGCGCCGCGCGCTGGTTACGATCCGAGGACGCGGCCAGCGCCGGAGAATCCACTAACCGCAGGCTAAACTTCAGCAACTACGCCCCCAATGAGACACCGCCTAGTTCTTCTCGCACTCCTCTGTATTCCGGCAACCCAAGCGGTCGGCCAAGACGGTTTACATTTCGCCGAGGTCACCGTCGTAGGCGTCGGACAGGTCAATCTCGACCCGGACTACGCCGTCCTCTCAATCACCGTGCGCACCCAAGAGGAAACGCCGGTCGAGGCAGCGGCCTCCATGTCGCGGCGCATCGATCGGGTTCTCGACGTATTGGTCGATGCCGGCATGTCGCGGGACTCCATTCCGGCCCTGTACTTAGCCGTCAACGCTACCCGTGATCGAATGGACTCCAACCGGGTTATAGGATACACGGCGCAAACCACCCTGGAGGCTACCACGAACCAACTGGACCGCCTCGCTGAATTCCTCTCGGCAGCGCTGGAGGCTGGGGCAACCGACGTCGGCCGCATACGGTTTGGGTCGACCAAGGTCGAGGGTGCAAAGCAAGAGGCGCTTCGACTGGCTGTCGAGGCCGCGGAGACCGACGCACAGACCATAGCCTCGGTACGCGGGGCACAGCTGGGTCGCCTCTTCGAAATATCGACCGTACCGCCAGCCTCCCGCAGCATGGACTCACCGTTTGCGTTGAACGAAATCGTGGTGACCACTGGCGCAACCACGCCAAGGCAAGTTTCGGTTCGGGCTTCCGTCACGGCTAAGTGGGTGCTACGCTAATCCTGGGTGCAAGCTCGCTGCTGCGTTTGCCCGATTCTGTTCGCGCCTACGGCGCCTGGTTCGGCCAAGGCGAGTCTGTCTGCGCAGCAAGTACCATAACATTGTTTTTGCATCGTAACATCACGAATGTTATTGTACCGAACATAATGTTACTATAGAGACGCGCCGTGGACACTCTACCCGACAAGTTGGTCGCCTACCTGCAGGATACCCTAGCGACGTCTGTTGGCCTGCGCCCATGGCGATCTCCGCTAGCACACTTCCTCCGACAGACCTACGAATTTCGCATCGCTCGTCTGCTTGATACCGAATTGTTGTTCGTGTTTGATGCTGCGCCGGAAGAGCGCGCTCCTACAGTAGTTCGCAAGCATATCCGACAAACCCGTGCCGTAGAGGGCGGCGCGGACCACGTCGTATACGTTCCAGCACGATTGTCCGCCTACCACCGAAAGCGTCTTATCGAACACAAGGTGCCGTTCGTTGTCCCTAGCAACCAGATGTACCTGCCGACCATCGGCATTGACTTCCGCGAGCACTTTAAGCGGTTGCGTGAGGAGCCGACGCGACTCAGCCCTTCGACGCAGGTGCTGTTACTGCACATGTTGCTTCGCGCGGCCGACCAGCCTCTGACTCCCAAACGAGTGGCGGCAATGCTGGGATACTCAGCTATGAGCATGACCCGCGCATTCGACGAACTTGAGTCGTCGAATCTGGCGACTTCCGAATCACGAGGGAGGGAGCGTCAGCTGAGATTGGCTGCCGATACATCAGATACCTGGGATGCTGCGCTTCCGTACCTGAGGAGTCCGGTAAAGAAACGCCAAGTGATCTCTCGAAACACAGCGTTGCTGACAGCACCTCGAGCCGGCCTGTCTGCGCTCGCCGAATACACCATGCTGTCAGTGCCACATCGCCCGACGGTTGCGCTAAGCCAGACGGAATGGAAGCACATGCGGGACACTGAGGACACCACAGCGATTCCCCATCAGGACCCGGATGCCATGGACATCGAAATATGGGCCTACCCACCAACTGAGTTCTCTGACGGCGGCCTCGTAGACCGGCTGTCGTTGTATCTGTCCCTGCGTGGCGATGGCGACGAGCGCGTTTCTATATCACTCGAAACGCTCCTGGAGAACGTGAAGTGGTAAAGGGCATTGAGCTTTTTCGCGGGCACTTCCGTGACTACACAGATCGCTTCGTACTCATCGGAGGCACGGCGTGCGACATCTCGTGGCGCCGGGTGAGACCCGGGGAGCCCCGGTCCTTCAGAATGAGGCCTTACTGCCATTGCGCTGGCCTTGCCTGATTGTTAGGACCAAGCAGGCAGTCGATTCTGCAAGCATCAGCAAGGGTGATATGCCGCTGGTGTTGCGGGCGCGGGGGCCGATGACTAGCCGTCATGGCCACCACCGAATAACCGGCAACCTTGGTAGCCACCGGTGGTATGTCTAGGTGATTCAACCGCTTACGCCATGGCCCAACATCGACTCAAAACTACCGTCGCTGGCGACGGCAGCATCACGATCCGCGATCTCCCGTTTCCTGCCGGAGAAGAGGTGGAAGTGGTGGTCGCCGTGCCCGACCATTCTACAGAGGACGTATCTGTCGGTCGCAACCCACTCCGTGGGAGTGTGCGGCGGTTTGAGCGGCCTTTTGAGCCTGCATCCGACGCTTCCGATTGGGAGGCGTCGTGATAGTTCTCGACACGCACACCTGGATTTGGTGGATGAGCACGCGGCCCCGGGCCGCCAATCGGCACACCGTTATGCGCCTCTGGCAGCTTCCGGAGTTGCTTTTGGTCGTCTGATTATCAATGTTGGAGCCGCCATTCACCATTCGGAATATCCCATGACTGCAGCTGTTCTCCGATTCACTCTCGCCGCAGTTCTCTTTACTTCTCTCTCTGCCTGTTTTAGCGAGACCACCGAGGACGATCCCGTTGCCGTCGTTTTGAAGATCGAACTATCGGCGGACGGTCTGCTCGTTGACGGTGAAGCCGTATCGATTTCAGGTCTGAGCCAACTCTTAAAGAGTGAAGCCAGCCGCCAGCCAACCTTCGCTTCGGTGCACATTTCCGGGGATGCCCCAGTGTCACGAGTCAACGATGTGATGACGGGCCTCAGGGGGTCGGATGTTCTGGGTGTGCACTACGCTGCAGATAGCCCCAGGCAGGCTTTTTATCCCGTAACTCTGTAGGCATTCGGCGCACAACAAGCGCGTGTTGAGGACTAGCTCGGTGGCAAGCGCCCCTGGGCGGCCTGAGCCTTGTTAGTCTGTGGCCAGGGTCCAGTAGCCCGCCGCAAGTCCGCCAACCGCTAGGCTTCCACTGAACCTTCGGGAGCAATTCAGTTTGGCGCCTGTTACTCTCGAAAACCTAAGGCCTAAACCGCCATGACGACCGCTGCGCTGGAAGCCGAAATCCTGAAGTTGCCAAGAGGCGTCCGAGCGCGCTTGGCTGAGCGCCTTATATCGAGTCTGGATGAAGACGATGAGATCGAACTTGCTTGGGCGCAAGAGGCTGACCGACGCTACGATTCCTACCGGAAGGGAGAATCGAAAATGACGCCACTTGAAGAAGTCATGGCGTCGATTCGCAAAGAGTTTGACCTCTAGTGCGCTTTCAAATATCCGATGAGGCCTGGTCAGACCTGCGATCTGCCGCGGCGTACTACGCCGAGCAGAGCGCGGATCTTGCCGCGGCGTTCCTGGCAGATTTCGATTCAGCATGTGATCTACTTATGGAGCGGCCTGGAATCGGTCGGTCCATCGGGATTGGACATCGCAGAGTCGTGCTCCAGCGTTTCCCATACCTCCTAATCTACAGGGCGGAAGGAGACCAACTGCTAGTACTCGCAGTCGCTCATCAAAGACGACGTCCGGGTTCCTGGAAGAAGTAGGAGTCTTACACCGCCTAACACGTCGCCGGAGCGGACTCGCTCCGCTCCCCGCTGAACGCCCGACCGTTCTGCGACTTCCTGCCTGAAACTTTCGCCGAACGCGCCGATATACGTTGTATTGACATTGTAGCACGCGAGGGCGCATGAGCAAGACGGCCCACATTTCTACCCGCATCAACGCGACCGACAAGAAAAAGGCAGAGGCCATTTTCAAGAAGCTCGGGATCACCGCTTCACAGGCCATTTCCCTGTTCTACAAACAGGTCTCCCTTCGTCGAGGCATTCCCTTCCCCGTAGAACTGCCGAATGAGGAAACACAAAAGGCGATCCGTGACGCGCGAGAAGGGAATCTGACTACTTACGGTTCCGTCGAGGAGTTGAAAGCCGAACTGTCGGGCTAGGAGTTCAGGGATGGCCGACATCCGGATGGACAACATGCCCCTGGAGGGAACTGGCGAGCGCTTGCCGCTCAGCGCCTAACCGTTATGGCCCTCGATGTCAAGAGGCCGTAGTCTTCCACGGGCGGGTTTTTCCGCCTTATCTCTTGATCTCCGACGACCGTCGCCAGCGCCACGTCGGCGGGAGGATTCCGGTTTCTGGTTTGCAGCCCTGCAGCTACACCCTACGCGTTTCGAGGGTCTTCACATCATCGGGCATCCGACGACGCGGCATAGGCTCTTGCCACCGCGCCCTAGAATCAGTTCTGTCCCCACCGGTTCATTCCATGGATTGAGGTTTCCGGTCACCAGATCGCGTGGTTTACACGGCGCCGTTCCAGTCGATTCCGAGACGCGTTGGCTCGAGTGACAGCGGATTCGCTCCGCTCACGGCTCAACGCCCAACCGTTATGCGCAAAGTCGGCGGCGGACCCAGATCAGGGTTGTGGCGTCTCAATGATTCCGGGCTGTTCCGAACAATTCTGAACCTACGATGGACACCGCCAAGCCTCTGTACCGCTCTCAAGTGATCGAGGAACTCGACAAGATTCCCGCCGAGTACCTCCCATCGCTGATCAAGATGCTGCGTGCGTTTCGGGAGGGGGTCACGCTCCCGTCCGCCAACGAGAGCTTCCGCCAAGGTTGGCAGGAGGCGCGATCCGACGAGAGCAAGCCGGTCTCCGAGCTTTGGGAGGACATAGATGCCGCCTGAGGAGCGTCCCGTGACCGATGTCCGGTTTACGCCCGAATTCAAGCGCAACCCGCGCCATCTTGCCCGGAAGTACCGGCACATACGATCCGACGTTCAGCCCATCGTTGAGCAGTTGGAGCTCGGGGGGCGATCTGATTTCGCGGATTGGCTACACCGTCTGCAAAGTGCGGTGTCCCAACACTGACGCCCGAAGAGGCAGCGGGGCGGCTATCGTCTGATTTATTACTTGCAGCGTGCTGCCAGCGTCATGTTGGTAACCATCTACTCAAAGACGGAGCAGGGAGACGTCACAGCCTCGGCTGTTCGCAAAATCATAAGCGAATTTGAAGGGTCGAATCAGTAGACTTTGCGCAGACCCAGCTCTTTTCGCAGTCCTCTGCCTTCCGGCGACTCAAGCGGTCGCGCAGACCATAGCCTCGGTATGCGGGGCACAGCTGGGTCGCCTCTTCGAAATATCGACCGTACCGCCAGCCTCTCGCAGCATTGACTCACCGTTTGCGTTGAACGAAATCGTGGTCACCAGCGGCGCAACGACTCCAAGGCAAGTCTCAGTTCGGGCGTCCGTCACCGCTAAGTGGGTGCTGCGCTAATCGATGCGACTCGATTGAAGATATTGCTGTCACCGCCTGTCGTGGCCGCGGCCGCCCTCGCGGTGAGTGCCCCGTTCCTGATTGTGGAGCGCTGGCTGGGGTTTGTGGTGTTCGCGCTCATAGCCGGGACTCTATTGACTGCCCACTCGCGGCTGCGGCGGCCGGATTCTGTTCGCGCCTACGCCGCCTGGTTGGGCCTCGCGATCCTCCCGTTGTTTCCAGCTGCGTTTTTCGCCCAAATCAGCGAGAGCGGTTTTGACGACGGGCCGTTTCACGGGCGCGCATTCTCCGGCCATGTGGGCGAACTCGCACCGTCGGATAGCGCTGCCTTTCGCTCGGGCTACCTCGTAGCCTACAACCGGGGGGACAAAGAGGCTCCAATGCTCGCCTACCGAGCGGGCGGTCAAACGCGTTGGGCTCGAGAGTTGCACGTCTCCCTTTCCGAAAGTCACGACCCGACGATGTTGTGGGGGATCTCGTCTTTGTCGGTCTCGCGCGGCTTGGTTCGAGATCGGCTAGACTTTATCGCTGACTGGACTTTCGGCCGAGAGCATGGGTACGTCTACATCTGGAAGTGGGGCGGAATCCAGCGGTTCTATTTGAGTTGGTAGTCACGTCGCGGCTCGCAGATTGGCGCCGTCAGCCATTGACAACGGGGTGCCTGACCGTTACGATCAGGCACGCTGTGGCTGCGGCCGCAATGCCAAAGGACCCCATCGCCGAAACCGTCATTCATCCGGAGTGGGATGAGGGACCGAATGAACTCGCCCTCATGATGAATCGCCCCCACCATCTGACCTGTGCCCGCGGCTGACAGCATGTCCGAACAGGTAGGATTCAAGCGCAACCTCGGCCTGTTCATGGCCGTGATGATCGGCATCGGCGCCATGATGGGGCCGGGCATCTTCGCGCTGCCCAGCGTGGTCGCCGGGTCGATCGGCCCGCTCGGGATTCTGGCCTATTTGGCCATGGGAGTACTCACCCTGTTCACT
>JAJCYP010000079.1 GCA_029262855.1 Bacteroidota bacterium
AGTGAACAGGGTGAGTACTCCCATGGCCAAATAGGCCAGAATCCCGAGCGGGCCGATCGACCCGGCGACCACGCTGGGCAGCGCGAAGATGCCCGGCCCCATCATGGCGCCGATGCCGATCATCACGGCCATGAACAGGCCAAGGTTGCGCTTGAATCCTACCTGTTCGGACATGCTGTCAGCCGCGGGCACAGGTCAAATGGTGAGGGCGATTCATCATGAGGGCGAGTTCATTCGGTCCCTCATCCCACTCCGGATGAATGACGGTTTCGGCGATGGGGTCCTTTGGCATTGCGGCCGCAGCCACAACGTGCCTGATCGTAACGGTCAGGCCTGCTGTTGTCAATGGCTATCGAGCATCGATTAGTGTAGCACCCACTTAGCGGTGACGGACGCCCGAACCGAAACTTGCCTTGGGGTCGTTGAGCCACTGGTCACCACGATTTCGTTCAACGCAAACGATGAATCCATGCTGCGGGAGGCTGGCGGTACGGTCGATATTTCGAAGAGGCGACCCAGCTGGGCCCCGCGTACCGAGGCTATTGTCTGCGCGTCGGTTTCCGCAGCCTCCACAGCCAGTCGAAGGGCCTCCTGCTTTGCACCCTCGACCTTGGTCGACCCAAACCGTATGCGACCGACGTCGGTTGCCCCAGCCTCCAGCGCCGCCGATAGGAATTCAGCGATGCGTTCCAGCTGGGTCGTGGTAGCCTCCAGCGTGGTTTGCGCCGTGTATCCTTTGATGCGGGTGTAGTCCATCTGATCACGGGTAGCGTTGATGGCTAAGTACAGGGCCGGAATGGAGTCCCGCGAGATGCCGGCATCGACCAGGACGTCGAGAACCCGATCGATCCGCTGCGACATGGAGGCCGCTGCCTCGACGGGCGTTTCCTCTTGGGTGCGCACGGAGATTGAGAGGACGGCGTAGTCCGGGTCGAGATCGACCTGTCCGACGCCTACGACGGTGACTTCGGCGAAATGTAGACCGTCTTGGCCGACGGCTTGGGTTGCCGGAATACAGAGGAGTGCGAGAAGAACTAGGCGGTGTCTCATTGGGGGCGTAGTTGCTGAAGTTTAGCCTGCGGTTAGTGGATTCTCCGGCGTTGGCTGCGTACTCGGATCGTAACCAGCGCGCGGCGCGCCGTCAATGGCAGTATCGCACCTTTCCGGCTCAACACCGGCCTGCGAGACGGGCTGGTTGATGTCTGGGGTCTGCACCCAGAACGGTCCCGCATTCAAACAGCTCTACAGTAGAGCTCTCTTCATGGATCGCGTTATGTCGATGAGGGGCTGCACCGTGGGGGGGTGACGGCTGTTGCACCGGTCAGCGGCCGGTATTGGCCGCTCGTGCACAGGTAGTCGATGCTGTCAGCAGCCAGGGATGGTCTATCGCATCGCGGCGCTCCAAGTCCCTTCCTCGCGCGCTCCGAATGTGTAGGCTCCTTGCAGGGAGGCATCGAACCGCTCCGCCCGATATTCCAACCGACCATCCAATGATCGAATCCAGAATCGCTCCTGGGCGTCCACGCCCCCGTGGACGAAAACTTCAATATGGCCCGAGTTCCAGGGAAGTCGAATGCTCCCTTCAGCTCCGAAAGATCCGGAACCCACGAAGCTAAGCCGCCGCCCAGTCTGATCTACTCCCTCGAATTGTCCGTGGAGCCTCCAATTCGGCCCGAGGGGGATCCCCACGGGCGGGTGTGTTCTGAAGGGGTTCCGTCCCGCTACCACTTCCTGCGAGTCCAGGCTCCCATCTTGGTCCGTGTCACTCGCCAGCGGATCTAGCCCCCAATAGGACTCTGCATCCGATAGATCGTCGAAATCCGTGTCACAGACCGCAGGATCTGTACCAAGAACGAATCGCTCGATCGCGTCCGGCAGCGAGTCGCCATCTGAGTCAGGATACGGAGAGTCCAGCCCCGAGGGCCTGGCGCCAACGCACGACGGAATCCTCATATCGTGAGTTGGAACGGGCTCCTCCGGCGGAACGCGCCCTGGGCGCCCATAGCGACCCTGAATCGCCAGCCGATCCTCGTGGCCCAAGCCGCCCCATCGCCCTTCGGGCCGCATCATCACCGACATGGTCGACCACGTATCGGGGACATGCTCAAGACCCAGAGCATGCCCCGCGAAATGAAGAACCACCTCGGCGAGAGCCGCGCGAGTGGTCGGTAGCTGACTGGCGCGCAGCAGAATCTCGCCCGGCCTCTCCGGATGACCTGGAAACCACGCCACGCCAACCGGGCACGCGGCCACATCGCAGGGAAGCTGATCGGTGAGTGCAATTCGCAGATCCGCCGCCCTGGCGTCAAGCACAGGCTGGAAAGTCAACGAAGATTCCTCCGACCACACCTCGAAGGCATCCGCAACAGCACGCGACAACGTGTCTGGATCGTGTGGGCCGGATAGGACTTGCGCGTGCCAGGCAAGCTTAGGCGTCTTCCACCGATGCCAAATGTGGTGGCGTGTGAGAGCTGAATCTGCCTGGGCCGGAAATGGATCGAACGCCCTCTCCGGCGGTCGGACGTCGGTCGAATCCCTGACGGTGTCGCAGGCCGTCGCCGTCAGTAGGCCTGTGAGCAATATCCAGCGCAGCATGTCCCCTCGACTCGATTCCGGCGTATTTCCCATCCAGAAGAACCAGCCCGTCAGGAACGCGACCGGCCGAGGTAGCGTCCGGCTGGCGAACGAATAGCCTCCGCCAGCGACCGGAATGGCCGCCCCGAGTTCGCTGTAGTTTAGCGCAGTGAACAGGGTGAGTACTCCCATGGCCAAATAGGCCAGAATCCCGAGCGGGCCGATCGACCCGGCGACCACGCTGGGCAGCGCGAAGATGCCCGGCCCCATCATGGCGCCG
>JAJCYP010000080.1 GCA_029262855.1 Bacteroidota bacterium
CAACGAGGTCACCTACACGCCCACGTCTGGCTTCACCGGTACCGACACCTTCACCTACAAGGCCAACGACGGAACCGCCGACTCCAACACCTCCACGGTCACGGTCACTGTCAACGCATCAAGCGGCGGCAACAACACGCCCATCGCGAACGACGACGCGTTCAACATGCAGGAGGATACGGCGCTGAGTGAGCCGGCACCGGGCGTTCTCTCCAATGATGCCGATGCGGACTCAGACCCTCTGACCGCGAACATCGAGACCGACCCCAACAACGGATCGGTGTCGCTCGCCGCTGATGGGTCTTTTGTCTACATCCCGGTTACGGACTTTAGCGGCACGGACACGTTTACGTACGTGGCGAATGATGGCACGGTCAACTCATCGGCCGCCACAGTAACCATCACGGTAGCGGCGGTCAATGACGCTCCCGTGGCTCAAAATGGCGATTGGGCGACGAATGCCGGGGATGCTGTGCTGATCACGCTTGTGGCTACGGATGCGGAGGGGGACGACCTCACATACGACATTCTCGCTCCTCCAATCCAGGGCGACGTCTCGTCGGTCTCCGGAAATCAGGTCACTTACACGCCCTTTACAGGCTTCACCGGCTCCGACAACTTTGTCTTTCGCGCCAACGACGGAACGGATGACTCGAACAACGCCACGATCACCATAACGGTGACGGGCAACAATGAGCCGGTCGCTGCCAGTGACACCTACACCGTCGAAGAAGATGATGTGTTGAGCGTACCGGCGGCGACGGGTGTGCTCTCCAATGACTCGGACGGTGACAGTGACCCGCTGACGGCCGTCCTCTTGGGCACCACGTCTGAGGGCATTCTGACGCTCAACGCCAACGGCAGTTTCTTCTACGAACCGGCCGTCGATTTCTTCGGCGAGGACTCGTTCACCTACCAGGCCTCTGACGGCACGGCCACGTCCAACGTCGCGACGGCAACCATCACGGTCACGCCCACGGGTAACGCCCGCGTTCAGGTCATCCACAACGCCCCCGACGCGGCCGTAGACCCGGCCGATATCTACGTTGCCGGCGACCTCTTTCTCTTCAATGCGCCGTATGGCGAAGCATCCCCGTTTGTCGATCACGTTGATGGCACCATCGAAATAGCCGTGACTCCCAACGGCGCGGGACTCGGCTCGGCTGTTGGCACCTATGCCGTCACACTGGAGGAGGACCGGTCCTACGTAGTCATATTTGGAGGCACAACCTCCACCGGCTTTGAGGTGCACAGCATCCCAAACGCGCAGGAGTCGACGACGAATGACCGGTTCGAGGCGTTCTTCTTTCAGGGAAGCCCGAATCTCCCAACCGTGGACATTGTCGCCATGTCCGATGACCTGAACAACCCCGGCGAGCTCACGGTCCTGGCCGGCGCGGAGTTTGGCGACTTTACCCCGTACCTCCCGAACGTCCCGGATCAGTACAACTTCGGCGTCCGCACCCTTGGAGGATCGGACGTGGAGGTATTCAGACTGGATCTGGCGGCCGGTGCCGGCAAGACGTACTCAGCCCTTGTCGGCGGTCTCCTGAGCGGAAGCGGCTATCCCCTGACCATGCGGGCATACGATGCGACGGGCACGGCCGTCACGGCCACCGTTGTCACAGCTATCGAGCCCGACAACCACTTGGTCCCGAAGACTTTCCTGCTTCGCGGCAACTACCCGAACCCGTTCAATCCGAGAACGAACATCCAATTTGACCTGCCGGAGGCGGCGGAAGTTGGGGTGCGGGTGACAGACTTGCTGGGACGGGAGATGCTCTCGATCCCTGCACAGCAGATGGCTGCAGGTACGAATCTGTACATCCCGATCGATGCCGCAGAGCTCGCCTCGGGGATCTACATCTACCGGGTCGAGGTGCGCGCTGCACGCGAGACCTACGTCGCGACCGGCACGATGACGCTGATCAAATAGGCCGATGCCGCGCCCGGACCACGGGGGCGCTGGACCGAGAGACCTATCGGTCACAGACGCGCTGGATGCCTCGGCAGCGGTAATCCCGCTCCTCGCGGCTGTCCTGACGAGCGCTTCCTACGCCCTGGCGGCGACTGCCATTGATCTCGCGGCCGTCGTCCTCTGCGCATCAGGCGCCTTCCTGGTCTATCTGTGGGACCGGGCGTGGGGCAACTCGCCTGAGGATGCCACGAATCGACCTACCAGACAAGCGTGGCATGCCAGGCACCCCCGATATCGCCATGGGGCCACCGGCCTGGCAGCTGTCCTCGCGGTGGCGTCTTGGCTACTCGCCCCCCCGCTGCTCAAGACGGTGGCAGCCGGTCTGGCCGTCATCGGAATCCTCCACCACACCTCGGTGGGAGGAGTTCGCCCCAAGGCCCATCCTATCCTGAAGCCGACCCTTGTGGGCCTGGCCTGGGGGGTCGGATGCAGCCTGCCCCCGATCCTGACCGGTCACATTGCCGCACTCTCGCTGGTGCCGGCCGTCGCCGCAATCCGGACTTTGACCGTGTCGGCGAACGCGATCGTGTCTGACCTTCACGACGTCGAGGGTGATGTCCAGGCCGGGGTAGCCTCACTGGCCTCGATGAAGGGGCCCCGAGTTACCAGGACCGTTGCAGCCACTCTCTTGGTGCTGGCCGCCGCCGTTACCGTCGGCATGTGGTGGTTTACCTCGAGTCCGCTTTGGCTGGTCGAGGCGATTGGGCTGGTGGCCTTCGCACTGATGGTTCGCCCGGGCCGCGACGCGCTACCAGGGCGACTGACGCTTGACCTTCTCGTAGGATTTCCGGCCGTCACCCTGCTGGCATCGCTTTTCCTGTGAGGAGCCAGCCCCCTCACCATTGGGGTAGGGCATTCTACCGTCCGGGCTCTGGAGAATCCGCGGCAACGATCCTGCGTATATCATTGACTTGGGTTCGTCCGGCGCTCCTGCCGGCAAGGTCCTGTAACGCCTAGCCACTCCCTATGGTACGTCTCCTAACTTCCTGCCTGCTCGTCGCACTGGTCACGGTGTCAGTTTCGCAAGCGCAGGACATGCCCATCCAACTGGACGTGGATCACGCCTCGTTTGCGTACGACGAGTCAGCCTCCATGGTCGAGATGTACATGGCCTTCGAGGCCCGTACCTTGCCTTTCCTGGCAGTCGACGGTCACTTTGCTGCATCGCTGCCCGTCGACGTGACCATCCAGCGCTCGACCGAGGCCCTGCTCCCAGGTTCGCCTGCCGAGGCGGTCTGGAGCGACTCGCTCGACCTCTCGTTCGTGATTGCCGACACCACGGGACTCCAGGAGGGCCAGCAATTTGTGCATCAGGTCCGTGCGGCGGTTCCGCCCGGGGAGTACGAACTCCAGATCAACCTGCCGGCAAGTGCCACCAGGCCACAGTTGATGCTGAGACGCGACGTGATCGTCCCCGATTTTTCGGACTCGGATCTGGTCGAACTCAGTGACATCACCCTCGCGTCTGAACTCAGACGCGCTACGAGCCGTGAGGAGGCCTTCTTCAAGAACGGGCTCGTGGTCAAGCCGAACGCCAATCAACTCTATGGCGCCGGGCTGAGTCAGCTGTTCTTCTATGCCGAGGCCTACAATCTGGATCGGCTTGCGGCCCAGTCGGACGAGTACACGCTGCTCGCCTACATCGCCCAGGCGAACGTCCCGCAGCCCATAGATGGACTCCAGCGCCGCACCCAGCGTCCGCTTCGCAGCCCGGATGTGCTGGTGGGCAATTTCAATCTGGCCACGCTCCCCAGTGGCTCGTACTTCCTCCGGGTCGCGCTTCTGAACGCGGACAATGAGTCGGTGGTTGAGCGCTCTCGCAAGTTCTTTGTCTACAACCCGCATATCCAGCAGGTTGTGCGTCAGAGTCTCGAGGCTGACTTCGAGACCAGTCAGTACGCCACCATGGAAGTCGAGGACGTCGACAAGATGATGGAGCACATTCAGTCCATTGCCACGGACAACGAACGGTCACGCATGCGCGGCATCAAGGACCTCGAGGAGCGGCGGCGCTTCCTGATGAACTTCTGGCAGACGAGGGACCCCAACCCGAACTCTCCGCTCAACGAGTTCCAGGACGAGTTCTACCAGCGGCTCCAGTACGCGAACGACAGGTACACCACCACCTTTGATGAAGGCTGGGAGACCGACCGCGGACGCGCGCTGCTGAAGTACGGTACCCCGACGAACGTGGAGCCCCATCTCTTTGACCGGGGCTTTCGTCCCTACGAGATCTGGCAGTACAACAATATCCCGGGCGAAGGCCAGGCCGTCTTCATCTTCGCCGACCGGGATGGCTACGGCTTCTTTGAACTTCTGCACAGCACGGTGTCCGGCGAGCGGAAACTTGTCAACTGGCAGCAGGAGATCCGCGACACGTAGGCTATTTTCCGGCCTAACCACACAGATCGGTATGCCGGTAAGTCACGTCTCCATTTCGAATCTCTCTGACCACGTCGGAGAGACTGTCACGCTCAAGGGCTGGTTGTACAACAAGCGGGGAGGGAAGGGCATCGCCTTTCTGATCCTTCGTGATGGATCCGGGCTTGCTCAGTGTGTGGTCAATCAGGAGGAGGTCGACGGTCCGGGCTGGGATGCCGCCAGCGAGGCCACCCAGGAAAGCGCGTTGGCCATTCGAGGGCTCGTCCGGGCGGACGAACGCCAGGTGGGCGGCTACGAGGTCCAGGCCGCCCATGTCGAGCTCATCAGCAAGGCCCAGGACTACCCGATCACCCCCAAGGAGCACGGCGTAGAGTTCCTGATGAACCGTCGGCACCTCTGGCTGCGGAGTCAGAAGCAGTGGGCGGTGATGAGGGTCCGCAACCGCATCATCTACTCAATGCACCAGTTCTTTCAGGAACAGGGGTTTGTCCAGATGGATGCACCCATCCTGACGGGCAATGCGGTCGAGGGGACCTCGACACTCTTTCAGATCGACTATTTCGGGCAGCCCGCGTACCTGACGCAGTCTGGGCAGCTGCACGGCGAGGCCATGGCGATGGCGATGGGGAAGATCTACACGTTCGGTCCCACCTTCCGCGCCGAGAAATCCAAGACCCGCCGACATTTGACGGAGTTCTGGATGATCGAGCCCGAGATGGCGTTCTACGATCTCGATGACAACATGGAGACGGCCGAAGGCCTGCTTCAGCGACTGGTAACAGACGTGATGGCCGAGTGCGCCAGCGAGCTGGAGATCCTGGAGCGTGACTTGGAGCCGCTGAAGCGGGCGCAGGGAGCCTTTCCGCGGGTCTCCTATGATGCCGCGGTTGACATCCTGCACTCGGACGAGACCCAGCGCATGATGGATGAGCGCATCGAGGCCGCAGGGCGCGAGGATGTCGAACTGGAGGCCGAGCTGACCGCCAACAAGAAGGCCTACGGGCAGGTCAAGAAATGGGAGAAGCGGAAGTTTGATGCCCGCGAAATCGAGATCAACAAGCGCCGCAAGGACATCGAGGAGGACCTTCGCAACCTGCCCAAGTGGAAGGAGTCGGCCCGCAATTTTGAGTGGGGAACGGACTTTGGCGGAAGCGACGAGACCGTGATCACCTGGCACTTCGATCGTCCGATCATCGTCCACCGTTTCCCGCACCAGTTCAAGGCCTTCTACATGAAGCGCGATCCCGAGGATGACCGACTCGCCCTGGGCATGGACGTGCTCGCGCCGGAGGGATACGGAGAAATCGTCGGCGGAGGTGAGCGGGCTACCGATCTGGAATTCCTCGAGGCTCAGGTCGAGGCCCACGGTTTACCTGCCGAGGTCTTCGACTGGTACTTCGACCTTCGCAAGTTCGGCAGCGTCCCGCACTCGGGCTTCGGGATCGGACTGGAGCGCACCGTGGCATGGATCTGCGGCTTGCACCATCTCCGGGAGGCGATTCCGTTTCCGCGACTCCTGGACCGCATCCACCCCTAGAGATCTGGTCCAGCTCTTGCAATCAATGGGGCGATCGTCCCAAACGCTCTCAAACCAACCATGCGTACCATAAAGACCCTCCTGCTGTCGACAATAATGCTCACTGCAGCGGCTGCTTCTCAGGACAGTCACGCTCAGGCACGCGTCACCGTTCAGGGTGAGGGTACCGTCTCTGTGGATCCGGATCAGGCCCAGGTTCGATTCGGGATCGCCACCCACCACGGGGATCCCGAGGAGGCTCGTGCGCAAAATGCGCAGGCGTCTGCCAAGGCCATGAACAGGGTCCGGGCCCTCGGCGTGCCCGACGCCGATATGAAGCTGGAGACGCTCCGCCTGCAGCCGCGCCAGGAGTACGATCAGGAGAACCGCAGGTATGTCCAGGTGGGCTTCGAGGCCGTCCGGGAGGTGCTGGTGACGCTCAAGGAGCTGGACAAGCTGCCCACGCTCATCGCGGAGATCGTGCAGGGTGGAGCGAACCGGCTCAACGGAGTGACCTACGACATCGCCGATCGCGAAGGGGTCCGGCAGGAGGCTCTCCGGGCGGCCGCTCTCAATGCCCGTGCGAAGGCTCACCTATTGACCGAGACCCTCGGCGCCAAACTGGGTGCGGTCTTGGAAATCAACGAGAACGGCATTCAGATCCCACGGTCGACCTACCAGCTCGAATCCATGGCCAGGAGTGCCGACGCGGCGCCCGAGCCTGAGGCCTACGCGTCCGGACAGATCGAAGTGGTCGCCCGCGTCACTGTGGTGTTCGAGATCGCGAGCAAGTAGGTGCTCGCGCTCGCGGCCAAGCCAAGCCGCCAACCCAACCCGAGCCACGCCGCCAACCCAAGCCAAGCCAAGCCAAGCCGCCAGCCCACGCTGCCCTTCACGATGTGGAATCTGTGAGCCAGTCGACAATTCCTTCGACCACCCGGCTTCGGTCAATGTCGTGAAAGGTCTCGTGGAACGACCCCTCGAATAGGCTGAGCTGCTTGTGGTTCGACGAAACCCTTGCATAGAGATCCCGACTCCCTTCCGGGTCGGTGAGGCGATCAGACGTCCCGTGCAGGATCAACAGAGGAAGGTTGAGCCGGTGCGCCTCCGCAGCCGCACGACGCATGCCCCGCACGAATTCCGCCCCCGTTCTGGCCGGGATCTTCCCGTGATAGTTGAGCGGGTCGGCTTCGGCCTCGGCAACCACAGCGGCGTCCCTCGAGATGGCCGATCGATCCAAGCTGACGGTGGGGAGACGCGGGACCAGTGCCCCGATTACGGTGGCGAGACGCTGGAGAAGCGGGGATTCCTGCGTCCGGAGCAAGGGACTGGAAAGGATGAGGCCTCGAATCTTATCCGCCCCGTGATCCAGACAGTACAGTGTCGAGATCAGGCCACCCATGCTGTGGCCGAACAGATAAACGGGCTGATCCGGCCAGCGCTCCCCCGCGAGGCGCACTATCCCGGCAAGCTCATCGACCAGATGCCCAATCCGGGCCACAAAGGCCGGCCGGCCCGGAGACTGACCGAAGCCGCGGTGATCATAGAGCAGCACGCAGAAGCCGGCCTCAAGGAAGGCGTTCGCCAGTCCCCGGTATCGCCCCGAGTGCTCCGCATAGCCGTGAACAACCACGACCACCCCTTTCGGGATGGCCGCGGTGTCCAGAAAAGCCACGTACAGGTCGGTCCCGGCAGGGGCCGATATGGAAGATGGTTCCGCCACGTCTCCTCTTGGCGGACCGCCGGACTAACTCTTGCTCCGCAACTTGTTGTAGGCGAAGAGAATCACAACGGCACCGACGGTGGCGCCGATGAAGTTGCCCAGCAGGCCAGTGGTGTAGACGCCAACGAACCGGCCGAGGAAGCCGCCGACGATAGCGCCGCCGATTCCGAGAACGGTGGTCATAATGAATCCACCGCCCTCATCGCCAGGCATTAAATATTTCGCTGCCGTGCCGGCCAGAAAGCCGACCACGATCATCAACAGGATACCCATGGTACTCGGGGGGTGAAGGAAGTGTGACAAAGTAGTCAATGCTACGGGAGCCATCTATCTTCGGATGCACTCCAACTCGCAAAGAATACGACTACCTATGAGCAAGACCCTGATGGTCTCCATATCGGGCATCCGAGGCATTTTCGGGAGCGGACTCGATCCGCAGATTCTGGTCAAGTATGCATCGGCGTTCGGGGCCTGGTGTGCTCAGGGCAAGGGATGGGGCGATGGGGCCGCTGCTCGCCCGACCGTGGTGATCGGTCGGGATGCTCGCGTCACGGGTGCGCTCTGCAGTCGGATTGTCGGTGGTACGCTACAGGCGGCGGGCTGCCGGGTCATCGACCTGGGGCTCGCGACCACGCCAACGGTGGAGATGGCAGTCATCGGGCACGGCGCCCAGGGCGGGATTGTACTCTCGGCATCCCACAATCCGGGTGAATGGAACGCGCTGAAGCTGCTCAACGGCAAGGGCGAGTTCCTGTCGCCTCAAGAGGGAATCGCTGTGATTGACCTGGCCGAGGCAGACGACCCACAGACCGTCGCCTGGGACCGCATCGGCTCGCTCGAAGAAGGCACGTATCTGGATGAGCATATTCAGGCCATTCTGGATCTGCCATTCATCGACCAGGAATCGATCGCCCGGCGCGATTTCAGAATCCTTGTCGACGGCATCAACTCCGTCGGTGGAGTCGCGCTGCCCGAAATGCTGCGTGCGCTGGGAGTGAGAGAAGAGCAAATCATCCAGGTCAACTGTGAGCCGACGGGCCATTTTGCCCACGTGGCGGAGCCCCTACCCGAGAATCTGACGGAGACGATTCAGGCCGTCAAGGATTCTGGAGCCGACATCGGCATCGTAGTCGATCCCGATGCGGACCGACTGGCCCTGATTCAGGACGGGGGCGTGTACTTCAGCGAAGAGCTGACTCAGGTGGTGGCGGCAGACTTTATGTGGCGCTTTCGCTCTGGTCCGTTCGCGACGAATCTGTCCTCATCGCGCGCCATCGAAGACGTCGCCGCCCGATACGGCGAAGAGGTCTACCGGTCGGCTGTGGGAGAGATCAACGTGGTCCAGAAGATGCAGGAAGTCGGGGCTATCCTGGGTGGCGAGGGCAACGGCGGCGTGATACTGCCCGATCTGCACCATGGACGCGATGCACTGGTGGGTACGGCCATGGTGCTGCAGCATCTTGTGAACGAGGGAGTCTCGATGACCGACGTGCGCGCCGAGCTTCCCCGGTACCACATCGTCAAGCAGAAGACCGAAATCGGTAAGCTCGACCCCGACGCGCTCCTAGAGCGGATGGCGGTCCACTACCGGAACGAGCGAATTTCGACTATCGACGGCGTCAAGATCGATTTCGACGAGGGTTGGGTGCACATGCGCAAGTCCAACACCGAGCCCATCATCAGAGTCTACTCTGAAGCCGCCTCCGAAGACCGGGCCCGTGAGCTGGGGCAGCGGTTCATGTCGGAGTTGGTCGGGTAGGGTTCTCTACCTATAGGTCCTCGAACCGCACGTCGTCGGCATCCAGCCCCCCGCCTGAGGCCCGCTGGTTCGACTTGCGATGCACCGTGATGCGCGTGCCATCGTCCGCGGGATCAGCCGGTCGAGCGGCCTCGGGGTCACGCTGGCGCGCGGCGGGCGGCACCTCCCGTCCCTGGGCGGCCGCAATGGTCTCCTCCATGGTTCGCATTATGCCCCGAACGAATCGCCCCGCCTTGATCATGCGAAAGGCCAGCCAGCCCAGAAAAAGGAGTAGGAGAAGCTTGAACATGAGGGATCACGACCGAGTCGGGTTGAAATAGGTAGTGCCTGCGTAGCCGACCCGGGCAACCTGGTCAACAATTTCCTGGAAGTCGTCTTCGGCGTGCACGAAGTCGATCTGCTCCGTGTTTACGATGAGAAGAGGCGAAGTGTTGTAGCGAAAGAAAAATTGTTCGTAGGCCTGGTTGAGCGAATCGATGTAGTCACGATCCATGTCCTGCTCGTAGGAGCGACCGCGCCTGGTGATCATGCGCATGAGTCGATCCGTGGACGCCTGTAGATACACGATCAAATCCGGCTGTGGCACGGAGGCCTGCATGATGCCAAACATGGTGTCGTACAGATGGAGTTCGTCGCCGGCCAGATTCAGGCGGGCAAAGAGTCTGTCCTTGTCAAACATGTAATCGCAGACGACCGTCTCATGAAAGAGATCAGGCCGTCCCAGAGACTGCTGCTGCCTGAAGCGGCTGGCCAGGAAAGCCAACTGGGTCTGAAAAGCCCAGCGGGGACGGTCCTGGTAGAAGCGCTCAAGGAACGGGTTCTCGTCGAACTTTTCCATCACCTCGCGGGCGTCGAATTTACGGGCCAGCATGCGGGCCAGCGTTGTCTTACCGGCGCCGATCACGCCTTCTATGACCACGTGGCGAAGCTCCTTGGGGAGTCGGTCCATCCGTGCCCGGACACCCTTACGCTTCTCGGGCCAGAGCTCGGCCTGGGAAACCGGCCTGTCCACGGGGCCCAGTTGGCCGTCGAATCGGGTCAGGGTGCTGGAGTCCGGACAATCCTTCAGTAGCGCACCGACGCTCGCTCCCCAGCCCGGAACGAAGAGATTTGGTGCCAGATCGTGAAGTGGCTGGAGCACGAATCGCCGCTCGGCCAGGTGAGGGTGGGGGACGGTCAGACCCGGAGAATCGATTTCCTCCTGACCATACAGCAGCAGGTCAACATCGAGGGTTCGTGCCTCCCAACGCTGACCGGGTGAGCGCTCGCGCCCCTGATCGGTCTCGATTTCCAGGAACCGCTTCAGGAGATCGGCCGCCGGTAGCGTGGTGTGCAGCTCCAGCACCGCGTTGAGATAGGCCGGCTGCGCATCACCGAGCGTCATCGCCGGAGATTCGTAGACCGGCGACGCCCGCAGTACCTCGACCCCTTCGCCTGCACGCAGTTGCTCCACGGCCTGCAGGAGAAATCCGAAGCGGTCTCCAGTATTGGAGCCCAGGGCGGCATATGCAAGGATCGAGGTGCTCAAACGGCGTGCTGGAACCGGTGAAAGTCAGTCCACAAGATCGGGGCTGCAGATATCTCAATGGGGCCGGGTTTTCGATTCCCAGGCAAATTGTGGAGCATCCGGATCATCTCCCGCTGGCCAATGACGCAATCGCGCCATACGCGGCCGGCGCAAGAAGCCATAACGTGGGGGGTCCGCACTTAACCCGGCCAGCGAAGGTGATCTCATGAGCATCGTCATATTTCGTCGCATTCTACTACTACCCTTGATCCTCCTGATCGGTGTCGGGTCGATTGAAGCACAGATTCCGCGGACGATGAGCTTCCAGGCCCTGCTGGCCGGTTCGGACGCCACGCCGGTGCCCGACGGTACGCACTCGCTTGTGGTTTCGCTCTATGATGCGGGCGAAGGCGGCTCTGCTCTTTGGAGGGAAGAACACGGGTCCGTCGTGGTGGAGCGCGGACTGCTGTCCATCATACTCGGAGCTTCGACTCCACTGTCGCTACCGTTTGATGCCCCGTACTGGCTGGGAGTGGCGCTGGACGGTGAGGCAGAGTTTTCCCCCAGAATCGCATTGACAGCGGCCCCGTACAGCCTGAATTCGCTGACCCAGCTCGCCGAGCCACCGGCCGGAGCGAGCTTCGTCGTCCGAAACGAGGAAGGAACGGCAGTCCACGAACTGACACCGGATGGACTGGCCCGTCATGCGGGGACGCTCCTTCTTGGGGAAGTACCTGAGAGCGATTCCGATAGCCCGATCCCTCCGGGCGGCACGGACCCCGAGGACCTGCGCCTCCTGGTCTGGTCACAGGCGGACAATTTGGTTCGGTTTGCATCGTCCGGCGATGCCCAGCTTGCCGATTCGGACTGGGTGGAGAGCGTCCTTGCGAACGAGGTGTTTACAATGCGCAGCATCGTACTTCGCATCGGCGGCTCCGACGTTTTTTTTGCCGAGGCCAATCCAACAGCGGGGGCACCCCGGCTTTACACGGAAAACGACTCAGGGATCGCTCTGTGGGCCATTTCTCGAGGATCAGACCCGGCGGTCCAGGGACATGCCGAAGGGAGTGGAGATGCCGTCGTTGGTCTCGCAACTGGCGATGGAAACGGCGTGGAAGGCGAATCCCAAGGTGACGGCATCGGCGTATCCGGACGAGCCGGAGGGGCTGCGGCAGCTGTCCGTGGAGAACACACCGGCGCAGGACCCGGTATCCAGGGCGAGGCCTCGGCTGGACCCGCGGGGAGGTTCCTGGGCGACGTCGAGATTCAGCAAGGTGGAGGCTCCGAAGGGTTTCTTGTTCTCAAGACTATCGAAGCCTCCTCGCAACCCAATCCGACGCGGTTTCTCCTTCGCGACTCGGACGGCAAAGTCAGGGAGGCCGATGTCCCGGTCGGGGGAGGGGCTGGTGGAGACGCCGACTGGGTCGACAGCGGTACCACAGTTCACACCGTCAACAAGAGCATCCACCTCCTGGACCCAGCGGGCGCAACGAAGTTCACGGTCGCGAGTGGACTGAATCCGCCGGTACGACTGGAGGCACAGTCGAGTTTGGACGGGGTGCTGGGCAAGTCCACAGGCACCGGCCGTGGTGTGCGGGGTGAGTCTGCACAAGGTGATGGGGTGTTGGGGACAAGCGATGCTCCGATGGGCAATGGGGTGCGGGGACAGTCGGAACACGTAGGCGTTCGGGGCGAGTCCTCGATGGACTGGGGCGTATATGGATTGTCAGAGGCCCGACTCCCGAGGCTTGGTGAGACCGGCACAGATGCCACGGGGGCCGGCGTCCGCGGGGAGGCAACCGACGCCACTGGAGTGGAGGGAATCTCGGTCCATCGAATTGGGGTCAAGGGCCAGTCTGACGAGTACTACGGCGCCTACGGCAAGTCAAGTGGCAACCACGGCGTGTATGGGGAGACGGAGGACAGAGACGTAGCGGACCTGACGGCGGGTGTCTTCGGCGAAGGCAACCAGTTTGGGATTGGCGTCAGGGGTCACTCCGACGAAGTGGATGGCGTCTACGGAGGGTCCGAGGAATCCAACGGAGTCTATGGCACGACAGGCGGTGAGCTAACGGCCACCAGTGATTTTGCAGGCGTCAAAGGCGAGGCGGCCAACTCCTACGGCGTCCGCGGCCGGTCGGAGAACCGTTCCGGGATACACGGCACAACACTCTCTGACAATGTACAGAGAGACGCCGGAGTATGGGGAAAAGCGGCCGACACCCACGGGCTTCGCGGCGATTCGGACAACTACAACGGAGTCCACGGCATTTCCAACGCCGCTTCGTCGATGCAGGCAGGTGTCCGAGGCATTGCCACCGAAGGTGCGAACGGTGTTCACGGTACGGCGGAGGGGGCGATCGGCGTCTTTGGAGAGGCCGGAGTGGGGATCGGCGTGCGTGGGACGGCTGAAGAAACCGGACGAGCTGGACAGTTTGACGGTCAGGTGCATATTGTGGACGGACCCACCGCCTCGAAGCTGAGGATCGAGTCCATGGAGACGGATGCCGAGGCTCCCTGCCTTGTCTGGTCGGAGGATCAGTTCGTCCGAAGTCGGGACTGCTGGACACTCATCGAAGACGATTCGGGCGAATCGCCGGTCACGTACCTGCAATCCAAGTATGGTATCCGCGTGGTCGGAGGCGAGGGAGGCGAAGAGACGGTGTTTGAGGTCATGTCAGACGGCACTTCAACTCACAAGGGCCTGGAGACATTTGAGAAAGGGCTCAAGATTCCGCTGGGTGGCGACAGGTTCGCCCGCATCATGCCGGACTCGGGCTTCTCAATCTATGACGAGGAAACCGGCAAGTACTACTTCCACGCAGATCCAGACGGAAACGGACTGTTCGACGGGTTTGTAGGCATGGAGGGCCTTTCTGTGAATGTCTTAATTACGCCAGACAAGAATTTTGTGATCGATCACCCGCTGGACCCGGCCAACAAATTCCTCTATCACACGAGCGTCGAGTCGGACCAGCGCATGAACATGTACAGCGGGACGACACTCACCGCTGCCGATGGATTCGCCACCGTGGCCCTTCCCTCGTGGTTTGAGACCCTCAATCGGGACTTCACCTATCAGCTCACAGCCATAGGAAGTTTCGCCAGGATCATGGTGGCTGAGGAGATTGAGAACGGTCGGTTTACGATTCGGTCCGAAGAGCCTAACGTTCGCGTCTCCTGGCTGGTAACGGGAGTTCGCCAGGACGCGTGGGCGCGTGCGTACCCTGCGCCGGTGGAGGTTCCCAAGCTGGAGAACGAGCGCGGCAGATACCTCAGCCCCGAGGCCTTCGGACTCCCCGAAAGTCTGCTGCTGCGCAACCCCACGCACGCAAGGAGCCGATTGTCAACTGAAAAACCCGGGACCGCACTTCCTCGAAGAGGCGGAAAATGATGAAACGCGTTCTGGTAGTCATCGCATGCACGGTCCTTGGGGGGCAGGAACTCCACGCGCAGGCCACAGCGCGCGTCAGCCTCTACGCATTCGGGGGAGCTGCTGGGCGCCTTGCCGAAGGCGACCAGCAGCTCCAGGTTACCGTAGGGGAGGTTTTTGCCTCGGCCGGCGGCATCACGACAGGCATCACGGCTCTCGTCGGGTGGTCGGCCAGTTCCGTTGCCATCCAAGATGACAGTCCTACGGCCGCTCGAATGCTCGATCCGATCTTCCCGAATCCTGCCAGTCGGCTTGCTCAGGTCCGACTTAGGCTGGACACTCCGACGTACATCCGGCTGGACATCTTCGACGCGATGGGCCGCCGGGTTGCAACGCTGGAACGAGGGATGAAGGCAGCGGGAGTACATCTGATTCCGTTCGATGCCTCGCAGCTGAGGAGCGGAGTCTATTTCTATCGAATCGAAGGAGGAGGAACCGCTGAGGTTCGACGTCTGGTAGTCTTGTAGCGTCGATTGCACGATGAGGTCCATGTCTGTCTCTTAGCCAGACGCCGCTCCTGGTGGGCTCGCGCCACTCTGACCGCCCAACCAAAAAAAAGGGGGCGGCACCATTCGGAACCGCCCCCTTAGAGAGCTCAAACGAAGATCTGCAGGACCTAGAAGTCCATTCCGCCCATGCCTCCAGGAGGCATGCCCGGACCGCCGCCAGCAGATTCCTTCTCAGGCTTGTCGGCGATGACGGTCTCGGTCGTGAGAAGCAGACCGGCCACAGAAGCGGCATTCTCAAGCGCGGTGCGGGTGACCTTGGTCGGGTCAATCACACCCTGCTCGATCAGGTTGCCGTACTCCTCAGTGCGGGCGTTGAAGCCAAAGTCGCCTTTGCCTTCCTTGACCTTCTGCACGATGATGGAGCCTTCCAGGCCGGCGTTTGCCGTGATCTGACGCATGGGCTCTTCGAGCGCGCGACGGATGATGGCAGCACCGATGTTCTGATCTGCATTCTCGAGAGAGATGTCGTCCAGAACGGTGATGGCGCGGATGAACGCAACACCACCACCTGCAACGATGCCTTCTTCGATGGCAGCGCGCGTGGCGTGGAGTGCGTCCTCGACGCGAGCCTTCTTCTCCTTCATCTCGGGCTCCGTGGAGGCACCGATCTTCAGGACAGCAACACCGCCGGCCAGCTTGGCCAGGCGCTCCTGCAGCTTCTCGCGGTCGTAGTCGCTCGTGGTGGTCTCGATCTGCTGCTTGATCTGGTTGGCGCGAGCCTTGATCTGAGCAGGATCACCGGCACCGTCAACGACGGTGGTGTTGTCCTTGTCCATGACGAGGCGCTTGGCCTGGCCGAGGTAGTCCAACGTGGTGTTCTCGAGGCGGTATCCCTTGTCCTCGGAGACCACGGTACCACCGGTAAGGATGGCCAGGTCTTCGAGCATGGCCTTGCGGCGATCACCGAAGCCAGGAGCCTTGACGGCAGCAACCTTGAGGGTGCCGCGGAGCTTGTTCACAACCAGGGTTGCGAGGGCTTCGCCTTCGACATCCTCTGAGATGATGGCGAGCGGGCGACCCATCTGGGCAACCTTCTCGAGGACCGGGAGGAGGTCCTTCATCGCGGAGATCTTCTTGTCATGGATCAGGATGTAGGGATCCTCCAGGATCGCCTCCATGTTGTCCGCGTCCGTCACGAAGTACGGGGAGAGGTAACCGCGGTCGAACTGCATACCCTCGACGACGTCGAGCTGCGTATCGGTTCCCTTTGCTTCCTCAACGGTGATGACACCTTCCTTGCCGACCTTCTCGAAGGCCTCGGCGATCAGGTCACCGATGGCGAAGTCGCTGTTGGCCGAGATCGAGGCAACCTGAGCGATTTCGCTCTTGCCTTCGATGTCACGGCTCTGCTTGCGCAGGTCCTCGACGATCATGAGGACTGCGGCATCGACGCCGCGCTTCAGATCCATCGGGTTGGCACCGGCGGTGACGTTCTTCAGACCGGCGGTCATGATGGCCTGGGCCAACACGGTAGCGGTCGTGGTTCCGTCTCCGGCGACATCACTGGTCTTGGAAGCGACTTCCTTGACCATCTGGGCGCCGACGTTCTCGATCTTGTCCTCGAGTTCGATCTCCTTGGCAACGGTAACACCGTCCTTGGTGACCGTCGGGGCGCCGAATTTCTTTTCAATGATGACATTGCGTCCCTTGGGACCCAGCGTCACTTTTACTGCGTCCGCGAGAGCGTCCACACCGCGCTTGAGCGCGTTGCGTGCCTCGGCATCGAACGTAATTTGCTTAGCCATAGCTATTATTATCTACCTGGTTCTCTGATGGTGGGTCGGTGCCATGAAGACACCGGCATCCTGGATCGTGATTCGTCTCGGCCAGTGGCCGCACGAACTAGCTGACGATTCCGAGGATGTCTGACTCGCGCATGATGAGCACGTCGTTGCTGTCGAGCTCGATCTCGGTGCCCGAGTACTTTCCGTACAGGACGGTGTCACCCTCCTTTACGGTCATGTCGATCTTGTTGCCATTCTCGATACGGCCTGGGCCGACGGCGAGAATGGTACCCTTCTGGGGCTTCTCTTTGGCGGTGTCTGGGATGAACAGTCCGCTGGCCGTCTTCTCTTCTGCCGGCTGCGGCTTGACCACCACGCGGTCGCCTAGGGGCTTGATGCCTGCCATTGCAAGTACCTCGCTATTTTGGATTGGATGGGATATTTCTAGCACTCTCAGGAGGGGAGTGCTAATTACTGGACCTAGCACTCTCCCCATGAGAGCGCTAAAACGGGCTTGGGGAGCGGGGGGTTCCGGGGCGGAGGCAGTCACAGGCCGTGAAAGATTGACGAACCGAACTGGGGCAACCCTCCACGTTGCCCCACGTTGACACCGGAATTGCGCCTGCCAGCGAGCAGCGCGGCGGATCCCACCAACTACTCGAACCCAATGCACAACCGCGGCTGGCTCCTGGCGCTTGCGACCGGACTGGGAATCGTGGTATTGGCCACCCTCCCGCCTTTCGTGGGAGAAACAGCCCGGACCTACCTCATGCAGGCCTTTGAGATGGTCTGTCACCAGTTGCCCGGAAGGTCTCCACACATAGACGGAGTCCAACTGGCGGTTTGTCATCGATGCTACGGGATCTACTGGGGTCTGCCTTTGGCCAGTCTCCTCTACCTCGGGCTGAAGGGGCGGCGACTCGATCGTCGTGTAGCCCCGCTGGTGCTGGGGCTATCTCTCCTTCCGATGGCCGTGGACTGGGGTGGAGACGTCGCGGGGCTGTTCACCAATACAGCCGGAAGTCGCATCGTCACCGGACTTCTCTTTGGAGTCGTTGCCGGCCTGTTCTTTGTATGGTCCCTGGTCGATTCGTCTCTCGAAAAGGGACGGCCCGATCGGGATTCCTGAAACCTGCGTGGACTCGCTTCACAGGCCGCATTATAATGGAGCGTCACATCCCCCAACTGACTACGTCATGCCGAGCAAACAGCAGTCGATTATCCTTGGTGGCCTGGTAGCCGGGCTCCTGAGCACCTCTTACCTGGGCTTTATCAATTTTCTCTGCTGTGCAGGCATCCTGGCAGGCGCCATGGTGGCAGTCTGGCACTACACGTCGACCAACGACTTGACGCTCTCCGGTGGCCAGGGTGCCACCCTTGGTTTGCAGGCAGCTTTTTTGGGCTGGGCAGTGGCCTTCATCCTGAACTTCGTCCTGATGTCCGCAGGACTGAGGCATGATCTCGCCATCACCGAGTTCTTCCTCAACACCATGGGCGACCAGATGCCGCCCGAACAGGTAGATCTGATGGAAGAGCAGATCAACACGCCCTTCACCATGGGCTGGTACTTGAAGAACGGCTTGCTGAGCGTAAACGGAGCCGTCGGCATAGGCCTGACGGCGCTCTTCGGGGCAATCGGCGGAGCCATTGGCGCCTCCGCCTTCAAGAACGGTCCCGAAGACGAGGAATAGGCGCTCTACTTCCGGTGCCGCTGCGCTTTGGGTGGCCCCAGGATCTCGGCCGTGATAATGGCCTCCCGAACCTCTTCCGGCGTTCGCAGTCGCCGCCGGCGGGGCTTGGCAGCAATCGATATGGCCTTCAGCGGGATGTGATCGTGGTCCTTTAGTGGATCACGAAACGTCGAGGCGCCTGACTCGAAGGCATCTTCCATCGGCGTGGCACCTGTCAGCACGCGTCTGCTGGGCCAGTTGGTCTTCGCCTTTTCCCGGGCGTTCCATTCTTCGCGCCGGCTCTCGAATGTGCTCTCGGCATCGGGTCGGCCGGTGACCACGCGGTGGAATTCGTCGCTCGTCTGGGGCGCTGAGGTCTTGGCGGTAGCGTCCGCGATTCGAGTGGGCGTCGTTGCCCGTCTCGGCGCGGCCGTGCGCTTCGTATCGCTGCCGGCTGGCGCGGCCGTGCTTCGAGCGCCAGCAGGCGTCACGACTACGTCCCGGGACGATTCGACTGAGGCTGGTTCTCCCATCCCGAGCGCCTGTCGAATCTCGGCCAAGGCGTCCTGCATCTCGACGTTTCGTTCCTCCAGCGGCGCCTCGGAATCCGGCGGAGGCATCGATTTCCGCTTCTTGGCGGCCAGCGCCTGCAGGAGGTAGAAAGCCACCAGCGCAACAATGGCAAGAATCGAGTCCATTCAGAAAGTCGGTTTTGGGTGGTCCGAGTCCGGGAAGATACGCGCTGTCAGTCAGTCTCCTGCGTGATAAGCTCGATCAATCGGCGGTTCGCGCGCGGGAAGGCAAAGTCCGCGAGCTGGTCCCTGGTCACCCAGAGACAAGGCTCCCCGTTTGTGGTCGCCGGTACCCCTGACGCCAGCCGACATGACCAGGCCGACATGACGATTCGGAAGTGCGAATAGGCGTGACGAATTACGGTGATCTCGTGGATCGGATGGACCTCGACACCCAGTTCTTCCCGCACTTCACGGGCACACGCCTCGGCAGGCGATTCGCCCGCCTCAATCTTGCCGCCCGGAAATTCCCACAGTCCCCCCAAGAGACCAGACGGCGGTCTACGCTGAACGAGCAATCGACCATCCTCCCGCTCGATGACGGCGACCGCGACCTGAACCTCGGGGACCGGCGCCTTCTGGGCCTTTACCGGATACTGCTCCTGGCTGCCAACCAGATGGGCGGCGCAACCAGATTGAATGGGACACTCGGCACACCTGGGGTTGCGGGGCGTGCAGACCGTGGCACCCACCTCCATCATCGCCTCATTGTGCGTTCCTGGATTTGTGGGATCGAGCAGGGCCTGGGCGCGACGGCGGAGCTGTCTTCGAACTGGCGAGCGCCCCACGTCGTCAGGCACGGCATCGTATCGGGTCAGGACACGGATGACGTTGCCGTCCAGAACGGCCTCGGGGAGCCCAAAAGCCAACGAGCCCACGGCGGAGGCCGTGTAGTCTCCCACGCCCGGCAGCTGTTTGAGGCCATCATAGGTACCCGGGATCTGCCCCCCGTGATCACGAACCACCTGCCGGGCAGCCAAATGCAGGTTGCGGGCCCGTCCGTAGTAGCCGAGTCCCTCCCAATTCAGCAGCACCTCGTCCAGTTCGGCCTCCGCGAGCGCCCGCACGTCAGGGAAGGCATCGACAAAGCGCTCGAAGTAGGGGAGCGCCTGGTCCACCCGGGTCTGCTGGAGCATCACTTCGGAAATCCAGGTCTGGTAGGGGTCGACGCCCCGTCGCCATGGCAGATCGCGCGCGCGGCTGGAGAACCAAACCGACAATCGACGCCGGAACTCCGCAATGGTCAAACCGCGTTCAGCCATCCGAGGGGTTCACAAAGACCCGCAGGTGGACGATCTCGGACGCATCATCTCGAACTGCCCTGAATTCAAACCGATAGTTCCCTTCAGCGTCTGAGGGCAATCGCCAGAAGAAAGATCGGTCCGCCATCCAGCCCATGGCTGGCATTCGAATGGGTTTGTACTCCTTGACCAGCTTCCCGCTCAGCCGCTCGGGCAACGCCATGATGAATACCGATCCCGCGTCAACGGAGTCCACGATGGTCGTGTCCATGACAGCCAAGTCTGAGCCGGCCAAGTCTGAGCCGGCGGTCGGAATCGGCGCGGGCCCGAACGAGGTCGCCAGGGCTGTCAGCAGCCAGACGGGAAAAGCAAGACCAAGTGACCGCATGAGCGCAGAGGAGGGGGAGTCCGCTTGAGGTGGCTCGGAATATACGTGTTCATTCTGGCGCTGCCCCCGTGGCTTCAAACTGCGGTCGCACAGGAGTCCGAGCCGGGGCCCTGGACCTACCAAGAGCTCTGTGGCCTTGAGAGTTCGGTGCCCCAATCCTGGCCGATTGACGTGGCGCCGGGAGACGGGCCTAGTCTGGTGATCCATTTTCGACGACTTGGATTTCTGGACGCGCGTGCGGATTCGGTACGGGGGCACTCAGTATGCCTGACTCGCGGACCCCGCTATTCCCTGGCAACCCGCGTGGTTTCGGGACTCTCCGCAGAGGAGGCGGGGGCGGCCCTGCAGCGAGATTCGCTCCAGTTTGGCCAGGTAGACAGTCTCATGAGCGCGTTTCTGGAGCAACTCGAAAAAGAGGGTCGCATCCGGTCATCGGTCTCCATCGATTCCTTCCGAGTATTGGATGGCGGAGTCGGACTCGATCTGGAGGTGCTTCCGGGTCGGCGGGCAGTGTTGCTGGGGCTGCTGGTGGGCGGGCGCACCAGAACGAGCCTTGGCTATCTGGAGCGAGTAACGGGGCTCCGGGAAGGAATCGAACTCTCATCTTTCGACGCAAAACGACTGCAAGCCGAACTGCGCTCGACGGGCCTCTTCCAGACGGTGGAGGTGCCCGTTCTGCTCCCCACGTCGGATTCCACGGCCATCGTGCAAATGGTCCTGGAAGACCGGGCGCCAGGGTCCTTCGACCTGGCGCTCGGCTATCTGCCCCCGGTTGTTGGCAGGGCGGGGACAGTCGTCGGGTCGGGCAGTCTTGTGCTGCGAAACCTGTTTGGTGGAGGTCGGGCCTTGTCTGTGGAGTTGGACAGGCTGCCGGGGCAGGCCTCATCATTTGAGGCGTCGCTGGCAGATCCGTTTGTGCTCGGTCAAAACCTCGGGGCGGAGGCATCCTTCTCGGGATACCAGCAGGACTCCACCTTCAGTCGTCAGGAGTACCGACTGAAGGCAAGCCTTGGCATGGGTCTGGCGCGGCTGACGGCGACGGCCGCGAGGCGGGTAGCCCGGCCCGGAGTCGCAGGAAACCGGGTGGTAGCAGGAAGGCAGGTCGTTGCAAACTCAACCTCCAGAATGGCGGGATTCAGCGTGAGTTATCGTGCGACCGATGCGGTCCTGTCGCCGTCTCGTGGCCTGGAGCTCGACATGGAGGTGCTCCGAGGCCGAAGCCTTAGAGACGCCCGCGAGGTCACAAACTTAGACACGCTACGGATCGAACGCAATCTGCTCCAGGACAGACTGGAGGGGAGGATTCGAGGGTACCTGCCAATGGCCGGTCTCACGCTCGCCCTTGGCGCAGATATTCGCGTTCTGGTGTCCGACGAGGTCGATGCCTCAGACCTCTATCGCCTTGGGGGAGCCTCTTCGCTTCGCGGCTACGACGAGGACCGGTTTGCCGGCACGACGGTAGGTCGGGCACTGATTGAAGTCAGGCGTCGGCTGGAGGGACCATCCTACGCGTACCTGTTCACGGATATTGGCTACGTCGATTCCGCGGAAATCGGTGGAACTGATGCCCGGGCGGCCGTTCACCCCGGGTTTGGTGCAGGAGTTCAGCTTGAAACCGGTGCGGGCCTGCTCAACGTCAGTTATGCCGTCAACCGGGAAGATGGACTTCTGAACGGACGCATTCATTTTGGAATCGCCTTCGGATTGTGATGCCCAAACACACGTTCTATGCCCCATCGCAGCCTCCCGGCGGGGCCGTGCCCTTGCCGCCAGAAGAGGCGGCCCACGCGATACGCGTGCTTCGCCTGGGCGTCGGCGACGAGGTCTATCTTGTTGACGGCAAGGGAAGCCGATCGCACGCAGCTCTTGAGACGGTTACCAAGCGCGGCGTGATCGTGCGGGTGACCGGTACCGTGGTCGACCCCCCGGCGCTGCCGTGGAGGGTCACGGTCGGGGCGGCATTGCTGAAGAACAGCGGGCGCTACGAGACCATGCTGGAGAAGGTGGCCGAACTCGGGGCCGCCAAGGTTGTCCCCCTGGTGACCCGGCGCACGGAGCAGCGCAGGATCAGGGAAGACCGTGCCCGGAAGATTCTGGCCGGGGCCATGAAGCAAAGCGGCTCGGCCTACCTCACCGAGCTTGGGCCGGTGACCAGTTTCGCTGACATCTTGGCGAGCCGGGGCGATGGCGATCTGGGTTTGATCTGCCACGAGACCACTCCCGAATCCAGTCGGGTGTCGGGCCGCATCAGCGACGCTTGGAAAGCACTGGGAACGAGCCAAAACCAGATCATCGTCATCATCGGTCCCGAAGGGGGATTCACTGACGACGAGGTGGCGCAGGCAGAGGCCACCGGTTTCACCGCCACTTGGCTTGGAAACGGGCGCCTGCGTGCAGAAACCGCATCCATTGTTGCGGTGGCGGCCATCGCCCAAGTCCAGCCGCATCTACCCGAATGAAAGAAACCAGGCTCGAGACCGAAGAGATCTTCCAGGGCCGGCTCCTGCACGTTAAGCGGGATCGCGTGCAGATGCCCGATGGAACCGAAGGCGTCCGTGAATGGATCGATCATCCGGGGGCGGCGGCCGTCGTTCCGCTCCTGCCGGACGGAAGAGTGGTCTTGGTGCGCCAGTACCGGTACGGTCCGGGGATGACCTTTCTGGAGCTCCCCGCGGGGAAGTTTGATGGCGCAGAGCGGCCCGAGGCCGTTGCGGCGCGAGAACTGGAGGAAGAGACAGGGTACAAGGCCGGCATTCTCGAGCCGCTTGGGGTGCTATTCAACGCGGTGGGTTACAGCAATGAGGCCATCCACTTGTATCTGGCCCGTGATCTCGTGGAAACCAGGCAGACGCTGGATGACGGCGAGTTCCTGGAGGTGGAGCTGCACGATCTCGCCGAGGTGACCGGCAAGGCGAGCAGGGGCGAACTCCAGGACATGAAGACCGTCTCAGGTCTCCTGATGGCAGCGAGCCGGATTTCGCTGCCCGAATAGGGCCGGCACGGACACCGGCACCGGCACCAACACCGGCTTGGCAGCGTTCCGACAGGAAACAGACGGCGAACTGCCGGATTCACATCGCCTGCATTCTCAATCTATTCCGGATGCCGATCCCTGAGAGTATCTTTTAAGGCTGAACGCATCAGAAAATCGCCCTCATGTTTACGCTGCTCATTGTCCTCATCGGCATTATTGGAATCCTGCTCACCTTCTCTGTACTGCTGCAGAGCGGAAAGGGAGGCGGACTCGCGGGTATCGCCTCTGGCGGCGCGACAACGCAGATCCTCGGCAACCGTCAGGCACCGGATTTTCTTGAGAAGGCTACGTGGATTCTTGCCACCGCCTTCATTGTGCTCTGCATTCTGACCAACTTCGCCATCGACGATGGAACGCGTGAGAGCGTCATCCAGCGGCGGGCTGAGCAGAACCCGCCCGCAGCCACTCTGCCACCGGCCACGATCCCGCCGCCAGCTGATGGTGGTGGTGCCACTCCTCCGGACGGAGGCTCGGGCAACTAAAGCCAGACCCTCCCCAAAAAAAGAGAGGGGCGCCTCGTCGGAAGCACCCCTCGGGTCGCGTTAGCGTCAGTCTGTAAGCCGAATTCTGTCGAACAGCGGATCGCGAGTCCCGCTGCGTGACCGCCATCTATCTGGGACCGTCGTCGCCGACGGCCTCAAGCAGCCTACCCGC
>JAJCYP010000081.1 GCA_029262855.1 Bacteroidota bacterium
AAGGAGCCCGATGACGAGAACAACCTGTGCGGAACCGGATTTCTTGGCGCCAATCATATTGACGATTCCAAACGCAATAGCGACGGCAGCGGCAATGGGAGTCATCGGGGCGTTCGGAAAGAAGATGCCCAAGTAGGCGCCAATGCCAAGCAGCGCGAATGCGGTCTTCAGAATCAGCGCAAACCAGGTTCCAAATCCGCTTATCGTTCCCCACAGCGGCCCCATGCTCCGATCCAGGAAAAAGTAAACGCCCCCAGAACGCGGCAGGGCTGTCGCCAACTCAGCCTTGCTTACGAGACCCGGGAGAAGAAAAAGCGCAGCGATCAGGTAGCTCAGCGGCAACGCCGGGCCTGCACCCACCGCCGCAATCCCGGGAAGGAGGAAGAAACCCGAACTCAGCGTACCGCCAATCGCAATCGCGTACACGTCCAGGAGGCCTAACTCCTTCTTGAGTCTCCGCGCTTGTATTGGTCCAGGCATGCCTCGTCTCTGGATTCTGGCGTGGGGAGCCTTGCAGCACCGGGGGGACGTGCGATTGCAGTCTCACCGGACGCTGAAGATACGCCAGGCCTCCTTTTAATCACCGCTCCACCCTTCCCGATCCCCCACCACCTACCAGCTGATCCACCTCCGCGCTCGACACCAGATTCACATCCCCCGGAATCGTCTGCTTCAGGCAAGACGCCGCCACCGCAAACTCAAGGGTCTCCCGCGAGTCGGCCTTCTGCAGTAGCCCCGCAATCAGTCCGCTGGCGAACGCATCCCCGCCGCCGACACGATCGACGAGTTGGATCTCATACCGCCTGGACCGGGTCGGAACCGGACAATCCCGATCATCCAGTAGCATCGCGCTCCAGCCGTTTCGCGAGGCTGAGTAGCTCTCCCGAAGGGTGATCGCCACCGTGGTGAAGTCAAAGGTTTCCTTGAGACGCACGGCGAGATCCGAGAATCCCTCTTCGTCGAGGTGTCCCTTGTCGACGTCGGTCTCACCGGCCGTCATCCCCAAACTCCTGTGGGCGTCCTCCTCATTCGCGATGCATACATCCACGTACCGCATCAGCGGGCGCATCACTGATTGTGCCTCGGCCTCGGTCCAGAGTTTCTTCCTGAAATTCAAGTCACAGCTGATGGTCACGCCCGCCGCGAGGGCGGCCTCGCAGGCATGCTCGAGGGTGCGCCGAGTCCGCTCTCCCAGAGCCGGTGTAATCCCGGTCCAGTGGAACCACCGGGCGCCCTCGAATACCGCCTGCCAATCGACTTCGTCCGGATCCAGATCCGTCACCGCTGAATGCGCCCGGTCATAGATCACCTTGGAGCTTCGCTGGGAGGCCCCGGTCTCCAGGAAGTAGATGCCGACCCGATCGCCTCCCCGCACCAGGAAGTCCGTCCGGACACCGTAGCGCCTGAGGCTGTTTACGGCAGCCTGACCGATCTCGTGCAGGGGCAGCTTGGAGACGAAGTAGCTCTCGAATCCGTAGTTGGAGAGGGCGACAGCGACATTCGCCTCGCCTCCACCAAAGTTGGCATCAAATCCCGGTGCCTGAACGAATCGCTGGAATCCAGGGGTCGAAAGGCGAAGCATGATCTCACCCAGAGTAACCACTTTCATGATGCTTCGGATATGGACTGCATGAGCGTCCGGGCATTCTCGGTCAGTGTGCCCCAATCGCCGGAGGCAATGGCCTTCTCGTCAAGCAGAGCGCTGCCAACTCCGACGGCGCAGGCGCCGGCCTGTAGCCACTGTCCCGCGTTGGTCAAATTCACACCCCCCGTTGGCATAAGGCGGAGGTGTGGCATGGGTGCAAGGACACCCTTGAAAAACGGCATCCCCAGCACGTCGGCGGGGAAGACCTTGACGATGTCGGCGCCGGCTTCGTGGGCGGACTGGATTTCCGTCGGGGTGAAGGTGCCCGGCATGGCCGGTGCCCCTTGAGCGTGCGCCGCGGCAATGATCTCGGGCTTGAATACGGGACTCACCACGTAGCGGGCTCCTGCCTCGACCGCAAGCACGGCCGTTTCGGGCGTCAAGACGGACCCGACCCCCAGGACGATGTCTTCGCCGAACGTGCGGTCGACGAGACTGAGTTGAGAGAGTGCGCCCGGCACCGTCATGGTGATTTCGATCCCCCGAACGCCTCCTTTCAATACGGCCTCAACCACCGGCAGCAACTTTCCGGGATCCGTCACGCGGATGACGGCCACGGCGCGTGCCTCCAGGATGCGCAACAGGGTCCTCTGACGTGCCTCTAAGGTCACGGATTAAACGCCGAAGAAGGCACGCCCTGATTCACCCGCACCTCAGACACCACATAGGTGACGTTTACACCCGCGCCCGCAGTCATCGATTCGATGCGTTCACGCATCTCCTCCAAGCGCGGCTGCAACATGGCCTGCTGCGCCGCCGGCATCTGTTCGATTCGCACCTCCATTTGTTCTAGCGATGCCGCTGCCTCAGCCAGCTCGGTCGCTGACATGCCCGGTCCGAGCACGGTGACACGGCTCAGCCACGGGTTCAACAATCCCTCCGTCTCACGGAAGTCCTCAAACCGTATTTCGAGGCCCTGACCCGACTGGGTCGACTCAACATCAATGCCCCGCACTACGAACATTTCCTGATCGACGAAAAGCGTCATTCCCTGCGCATCGCCTCCGGGGGGTGGAACGAGCGTCATCACGAACACCGGGGCACCGTCCATATCGGCCGTGCCGGTCAACTGAGCTCCGTTGCCATACAGTTCCCGCAGGGTGCGGGGATCTTCGGTCGCAAAGCTGGAAGTCATGTTGCCCATGCGGACGTTCGACACCTCGGTCCCGACTTCAAACCTGTCGCCACCCGTGCGGCGGTAGTGGGCGGTGAAGGCGTCGGTCACGACCGTGTAGTTATTGATTCCCTGCATGCGCCCCTCGTGGGCGGATACCATCAAATCAAATACTTCTGACGCGGTCGATTGTCCAAGGGTCGCTGGAGCGAAGACCGCAGAGGCAAGCAGAAAAAACACAAGACGAAGCATGGGAATGAGAATCTGGGTTTTACCAAAGAAACGCGATTTCAACGAGAAACGCGGGCCAGATAACCGAGGCCACAATATTGCGCCTCAACGCTCACCGCATAAATTACTCACCTCCACCAACCTGGACCCAAAACCATGAAAGCCAGGATTCCAGCCAGCGCCGTGCTGGCGCTGGCCTGCCTTCCGTTCGTCGGCTGCCAGTCGACAGAAGAACCGCAAGCAACCGCGTCCCCCGACCGGATCGTCTTCCAGTCCAATCGCCTCGGCAACACGGAAGTCTTCGTGATGAACACCGACGGGACCGGAGTCGAGAACCTGACCAGGCACGACTCGCTGGACTACCACCCGATGGGATCGCCGGACGGGTCCCTGATCGCCTTCATCACGCAGCGCGACGGTACGCGGGAGATCTACACCATGACCGCGGACGGAAGTGATCCCCGGAGACTGACGCAGGGATCATCGATGGACATCGACCCGGGCTGGAACGGCGAAGGCACACGCTTGACGTTCGACAGCGACCGCGACGGTGACGTAGACATCTACTCGATGGCTCCCGACTGGTCCGACGTCCGCCAGGTTACCAACCACGACTCCACGGATTCGCACCCCTGGTTCTCGCCCGACGGATCGCGGATTGCCTTCTACACAAACCGTGACGGCAACTACGAGATCTACACCGTGGCCTCGGACGGATCCGATCCCGTCCGCCTCACGGAGCACCCCGATGTCGACCAGTTTCCAGCCTACTCTCCGGACGGCGCTCGGATTGTGTTCTCATCCTACCGGGACGGCGACGGCGACCTCTTCACGATGAACGCTGACGGCTCCGATCAGCGTCGCCTGCTGGTTCACGAAGGCGAGGACCTGGCCCCGGCCTGGTCGCCGGACGGCAACTGGATCACCTTTGTCTCTCGGGCTCCCGAGAGCGCGGGCAGCGACATGGATGTATTCCTCGTGGCCGCAGACGGATCCGGACTCATCAATCTGACCAACGATCCCGAACATTCGGACAGCAACCCCCGATGGCTTCCCGGGCGCTGACGCCCTCCACTCCACCAAGACGCCCTCCCCACATGCGTACCACCCTCCTTCTGGCCGTCGCCTTTTTGGCGGCCGCCCCACTCTCCGCCCAGACCGTCGTGATTCGCGCCGGGCACCTTGTCGACGTCGAAAACGGCCGCGTCGTAGATGACCAGTCCATTCTGATTGAAGATGGCCGCATCACTGCCGTGGGCTCGCGCGTCGTGGCACCCGACGGCAGCGAGGTCATCGACCTGTCGGACTCATACGTGATGCCGGGGCTGATCGACGCCCACACCCATCTCGCGCTGATGGAAATGGACGGTGCCGATATCAATGACCACGGCTCGTACTACTACGCATCGCTGATCGAAACCACAGCGATGCGGGTAGCGCAGGGCACGATGATGACCCGGTCCATGCTGGAATCGGGCTTCGTGTGGGTCCGTGACACCGGCAACAATGGCAACTACGGCGATGTGACGCTGCGGCGCGCCATCCAGGGAGGCTGGATCCCGGGGCCCAACATGGTTGCGGCCGGGCGGATGATTGCCCCGTTCGGTGGCCAGTTCCAGATGCAGCCCGAGAAGCCTGACCTCGGCGAGCCGGAGTACTTCTATGCCGACTCGCGGGACGAGATCATCCACGCAGTTCGCGAGAATGTGCACTACGGGGCCACATTCGTCAAACTGATCATTGACAACCAGCCGTACTTCTACTCGATGGAAGACGTCAAGACAGCCGTGGATGAGGCGCACGCGATGGGCGTCGGCGTCATGGCCCACGCCACAACCGACCAAGGCATCCGAAACGCCATACGCGGCGGCGTCGACTCCATTGAGCATGGCTTTGGCGCTACCGAAGCGACCCTGCAGATGATGGTGGACTACGGGACCTACCTGGTCGGCACCGATTTCCCGGCGGCTCGAATTGGCGAGCGCGCCTTTGAGCGCAACCGGCTTCGCAACCAGATGGCGCATCGGCTGGGCGTCAAGATGGCCTTCGGATCCGACGCCGTCTACTACGAGGAAGGAAAGACGCGGGGAGAGCAGACCCTGGGATTCCTCGACAGCTACGTGGCCGCGGGGCTGCCCAATGCCCATATCCTGCGCATGGCGACGATGAATGCAGCCGACCTCCTGGGCGCCAACTCAGGACGCGTCGCGGTGGGTCGAAACGCGGACATCATCGCGATGCCTGCCAATCCGCTGGAAAACATCCACGCCCTGCGCGATGTGGCCTTCGTGATGAAGGACGGCCACGTGTACAAGCGCGACGGGCTCTTCCGATGGGACGTCCCCACCAAGCTGAACAACCCACGGCGGAAACAGCCACGGGGCAACATGCTGTTGCAGAACCGCGACTGAGTGCCCGCGAGCGTGTCGCCACGAAGAGGA
>JAJCYP010000082.1 GCA_029262855.1 Bacteroidota bacterium
AATCGGCGACCTGTCACGGGATGTCGCGAAGACTGCCCCAAGAACCATCTCCGTTCCGTCGAACTTTGTCCCAACAAAAAACCCGCCGCCTTGAAATGCCATCAGAGTTGTGATATTCGGGCCTGAGGTCGGTACCGGTGATAGGGCTTCAATAGTGGTGGCCAGCGGATCCAGGGATAGCCACGCACCATTCTCCCGAGTTCCGACTAACAGGGCTCCCTCAGGAGTCTCCGTACCAGCCTCGGCAAACGCAATACGAGTTACCGAGACGGAGTCGAGACCGGCCAAGCTCATTTCCTCCCAGGTTCCGACGGCCGTGCCCTCGTTATCGAGACGTATTCGCCACAACCCGTTGCCCGTGGCTGCAAAGAGGGCCTCTTCGGACAGGGGTGAAAACTTAATCGCCGACGCTCTTGGCAGGGTCGGGAGATTGGGACTTAGCTCGTCCCACGTCTCCCCGTCGTCTCGGGACGCATACACTCCTCTCCCTGGAATATGTCCGAAGAGCACCCCGGCAATGCGAGGGTGCGAAAGCAAGGCCCAGGGTTCGTCTGGGCTTTCCAGCCCGTCAATAGTAGCGACGGGCGCCTGACCAGATCGGCTCCACGAAACGCCGTCATCCTCCGACTTGTAAACGCGCCCAAGCGGACCGGAGCCGTACAAATCCCCGAATGGCGATGGGCTCAGAGAGTAGACGGCGACCCAGCCTGCCGGCTCCGAAACGGTGGATGCCTCGAAGGTCAATCCCCCGTCTTCGGAGTGGTACACCACGTCATTTCCCCAAGCTGATGCGATGAGGGTTGATGGTCGCCCGTCGGTGTGATCCAAGTTCAGAAAATCGGTGATGTATAGCGGGAAGGGCAATCCGTATCCGCAGACTTCCCACTCGCCATTGGCTACCGAACAAAGTGCTCCTGAAGTAATGTTTGGCCCTGGAAGGGGCGCAACAATCAGGCGACTGCCTCCGCTGGAGTGCTTGACCACGGCCGCGGCCTGTACTCCATTTGGGAATGGACTGTAGGACTGGGCGTTAGCCAATCCAACCATTGTGGGAGCCAAGACCATCGCCAGAAGAGCGATACATGTGGTCGAATTGATACGTCCAACGTCCGTGCCGGGGAACAGGGCCATGACAGATTCCGAGTTATGAGAGCGTGACCGAAACGCTGTCAGGCAGCGGCGCGCCCCAGGCTCCGACATGGAGCAGCACCAGGGGTCCCTGGAGGTGACTTCCCGCTTGGGTGTCCGCCCCATCGACAGTCACCCAGGCTTCTAAGGTAGTCGGAGCGAGAGTCTGGAAGATGATTGGGACTTCGACTGCCCGCGTCATATCGACAACGGTCGACCACTCGGCTATGTATCCAGTTGCCCAGTAGGATACCGGCTCTCCCTGGACGTGCTCAGACCCGACAGTGAGAATCCCCGTGTCGGAGAGCTCACCGCTGTGAGTGCCCTCTACGCCCGCCCTAAGCGCGTACGCGTCCGCCATCGCGATGACTCCAAACTGATAGGCCGGTGGACTTTCGCCTCGCTGAATAATGTTGCCGTCAACCAGAACCTCCAGTTCGAAGGTGTCGGTGTGACCAGCAGGTGGCTGCGCGAAGTAGCGAGCTGAGAATCCCATCGGACCTTCCCAGGCAGGGATGACCATTTCCCATCCATCCTTCGGGTCGACAATCGCAATCTGACGCTGAACGGACAGCATCGACCCGCTGGTGTCGTCCGGAGTGGGCGCGATCCAGCTCACCTGAACGGTATCTGCAGAGGACGCGACTATGCGATACGTCACTGTTGGCTCAACGGGCCCCGCGGAGTCGGGCGCGATGGCCCCGTGCAGATCACAGCCGCCAAATAGCACGGCCGCGAGTAAGAATTGGAGTCGCATGGCATCGGGATTCGGGTTACATAGGTCTGTATCGACAGCTTGGCCAACGGAATAAGCCGTCCGGTTGTTGTGGGATGGGTGGGCGGCGACAAACTCAGACGGGCTGGGCCGCGTTGACGGTGGCGCTGGGATCATAGGATCGCCCACCTCCACCGCAGCCAGCCTTCCCGATCAACCGCAATGACACAATCACGGCGGTGTAGCGCAGGTGATGTGGGCTTCGCTAACGCTTCGGCATGATCGAACTCGTAGCGAGACAACTCGGATGGTGCGAAGCCCGACTCGATCGGTGAACAAACAATCCGAAGCGGCGTGCGGTGGGAATTAAGAAGGCGTGCCTGGGCAATCCCCCTACGGATCGGAGAAGATATTTGTTATCTCTTCCGCCGATCAGATGGCGGCTTGCGCCTGAACGTGGAGCACGGGGCCGCGGCCGCCCCGGAGGCCCTGATGCTGCACTTGGCCGGGGGCAGCGGCGAGTCGTGCCGACTTGAATTGGACGGGAGCGGTGCGGTGCCGTCACCGCCGGCCGACGCCGTACGCATCGAACTGCGGCGCACGGGTGCACCACTCTCCAAGGCCGCGCTGCGCAAACAACTCCGCGTGAATAACGCACGCCTCGGAAAGACCCTCCATACCTTGGAGAATCGCGGACTGGTTGTCCGCGGCCCAATCCGTATCCCGCCCCATTCAATCCCCATAGCCAAACTGACCGCGGCTCAGTTCAACCGATTGTATCCGAAATGCCCTTCGAACGCTCAGGCAGAACTAGCACACCT
>JAJCYP010000083.1 GCA_029262855.1 Bacteroidota bacterium
CGGTGATCAACGTGTACAATCGCTCGAATTTGTTCTATCTGGACGTGTTCACGCTCAAGCGGGCCGACCAGCTTCCCATCGTACCCAGCCTGGGCGTGAAAGTGGAGTTCCGCTAGGCCCCTAGCTACCAGCTTCTGAGCCTGCCAGACGCCACATTAGAATGGCGGCTCGCTTGGTCTGCGTTTCAAGTGTCGGTAGGTCGATCCATTCGTCTGCCGTGTGATCATTCCCGCCGCCGGGTCCGAGTCCGTCGATGGCCATCTCAACGAGTCCGGCCGTAAAGGAGACATCGGCCGCACCTGCGTCGCGCGGGTTCACGGGCGTCACCTCCCCAAAACCAAGATCTTCGCTGACCTGACTGAACAGGGCCAGAAGCCGATAATTCCCCTCAGTCGGAGCGAGCGGCGGATACCCTTCGCTGAACTCGATGGTGGCGCTGGTCTCTGGGAGATTGTGCTCCGTGACGAAACGCATTCGCTCGCGCGCCATCTCAAGCTGGGGCAGCGTTATGGCGCGGAGGTCGCCGGTTACCGTCGCGTGCCCTGCCACCACGTTGTTCTTGCCGAATGCCGTGCCGCTCGCAGTGAAGGCATCATGCGTGACATCAGTCCCGCCGACGATGACGCCGGGATTGAATGTCAGATTGGGTTCGCCGGCGAGCGCCTCGTAGAAGCCGGTGAGAATGCGGGCTGTCTCGTAGATGGCCCCCGCGCCGACGTCCGGCTGGAAGAGTTGGCTGGAGTGCGACGGAGTGCCCGTGACCTTGACTGTCCACCCCGTCGAGCCCCGTCGTGCGACCACGGCCGTCCCAGGGTTTGAGTCGCCGTTCTCGAAGGCCAAGGCTATGTCCGCCACTTCCGCCGCCTCCACGAGTGCGGCTCGGGCGGCATCGAGCGGCCTGCCGCTCCGCTCCTCGTCACCGGTCATCACGACGGTCACCGTCAGTTGATCCAACACGCCGGCCTCCCGAAGGGCCCGAAGCGCGTGGATGATTACCGTGTTGCCTCCCTTCATGTCCACGACACCGGGCCCCGCGGCCCGGTCGCCATCCCTCTCGAAACTTTGGAAAGGACTGGAAGGCTCGAACACGGTGTCCAAATGCCCGATCAGAAGGAGGTGCGGTCCGGCTCCGGAACCCCGGTTGCGCGCGACAAGATGGCCAGCCCGGTTGAAATGGGTGCCATCCAACCACTCGGACTGCATGCCGATGGCGCGGAAGGCCTCCTCGTACAACGCCGCCACTGCCCGGACTCCGGCGAAGTTCATTGACCCCGAGTTGATATTGACGGCCGATTCCAGAAGGTCAATCGCCTCGTCGGCATTGGCCTCGGCTCGGCGCGCAATTTCAGTCTCGGTAGCCGTCAACTGCTGCGCGCCGACGTCGGGAGCCGCGGACGTCAGAAGTACGAGGAGGAGTACGAGGGGGCGTGTTTTATTGCTCACTGACGGGTCCACGTGTTGTTGGTTCGATCATCATCCGGGTACGCAGCCCGTGGATCCAAGACCACTTTGTTCACCCTGCGCACGCCGGGAATCGTCCACCTGAACTGCGGGCCCTGGTTCCACATCTCAACCGGCAGCCTGACGATTTCCTTCGTCCCGTCGGCGAACGATATCTCTACCTCGGCCGGCATGACCATGTCCTCGAGGTTCGCCAGATCGATCGTGGTCTGATTACTGGCGTCCGTTTCGACTGACCTAATCGCCTGATCCAACCTTGCTGGCGTATAGACCCACGCCCGCCAGAACCAGTCGAGGTTCACGCCCGAGCCATCCCGCATGATTCGAAAGAAGTCCGTGGGTGTGGGATGACGGTTCGCCCAGGCTTGGATATACGCCTTGAAGGCCCGGTCGAAGCGTTCGGGACCCAGTACTTCCTCTCTCAGCAGGGTCAGCATGAGTGCCGGTTTCTGGTAGGCGCTCCAGAACAGGTTGGACTGCTCGGCGGCCGGCGTGATCATGGCCTGCTCCTCACCCGGCACGGCGTTGTCGGGGTACAGCGTGAGCGGGCTGGCCTGAATCGACGATCCATACTCCGTCCCCGTGAAATAGCGGGCCGCTCCCTCGAGGTCGATGTAGGTGTTGAACCCCTCATCCATCCACGGATAGAGCCGTTCGTTGGAGCCGACCAGCATGGGAAACCACTCGTGGCCGAACTCATGCGAAAGCACCCAGTGCAGATCCTCTCGGGACGGGCTGTCCGGGACGAAGGTCAACATGGGGTACTCCATGCCTTCGATCGGGCCCTCGACCGTGGTGGCGTGCGGGTAGGGATACCGGCTCCAGCGTTCGCTGAAATGCTTGATCGAGGCGCGGGACATCTCGATGGCCTCCTCCCACTTGGTGGCCTTCGACCGATAGAAGGTCTGTATCAGAACGTCCTCCCAGTGCGTGGCATCCCACCGGTAGTCCGGGCTCGCGGCAAAAGCGAAGTCCCTGACGGTGTCAGCGTGAAAACGCCAGGTCTTGGTCTCTCCAGCTGCGCCCTTCCCCGCCTCGGCCTTGGTGATGATGGCCACCGGAGCCGCGGAAGTCGAGGCCCTACGCAGGCGATCTCGCTGCCTGGCCGTCAAGACATCCTCCGGATTCTGCAGCATGCCCGTGGCCGTTACCACAAACTCCGACGGCAGCGTCAGGGCGACATCGAAGTCGCCATACTCGAGGTAGAATTCGCCGGCACCGATGTAGGGTTCGTGGTTCCAGCCCCTGACATCGTCATAGACCGCCATGCGGGGATACCACTGCGCGACTTCGTAGAGCGAGCCTTCCCGCCCCATTCTGGCCATCCCGTAGGGTGGCAGCGTGTACTCCCAGGCTATGTCCAGCGTGGCAGATCCTCCGGCCGGGATGGGATGGGCAAGGTCGATCCGCATCGTGGTGCCGTAGACCTGGTAGCGGGCTTCGCTGCCCTCGACCGCGACCCGGTTCAGGGTGATTCCGCCTACGTGGCCTTGACAGGAGAAGTCGAATACGGCACCGAGAAAGACCAGCGGAGGCTGCCTGAGCGTGTTCGAGACGCTCCCCTCCGCGCACATGTTGGGTTCGATGTGCATCCATAAGAAGGAAAGCTGGTCGGGCGAATTGTTCTGATAGCGAATCGTCTCAGAGCCCTTCAGACGGTGGTTGGCCGGGTTCAGGCTGGCCTGGATTCGGTAGTCTGCCCGTTGCTGCCAGTAGTCAGGGCCGGGCCTTCCTGTCGGCGTGCGTACGGAACTGGCCGGCGTTAATGAGAGCGGCCGAAATGGGGACGTGTCTTGCGCCAAGGCCACGGACGTAGAGACGAAGGCCAGTGCGGAGTAGACGATGCAGCGACGGATCATCAGGGGGAGGGTGTTGATCTCTTGAGATCCCCAGTATACCGGGCGCAGCGAGCCCTTGAAAGGGCTTAGACTGCGGCAGCCCGCAAGATCAGTGGGCACTGAATCCCCTCGTCGACTCAAACAGGACGACGCGCCGACTGGAGGGCTCGAACTGCAGGCTCTCCTCGAACCTGTACTTCCAGACGTTCACAGAATCGGAATCGGCCAATTGGACTGCGACGAGGTGTGTCCCCGGGTCAATACCGAACTCGGCAATGGCAATGCTCGCGCCGTCCCCGAACAGGCCACCGGGCTGATAGGCCTCTTCGGAAATCACCTCGCCGTCCACGAGCACCCGCATGCGGACGGGTACCCTGCCCCGCTCGGTGGTCCGCGGTCTGCGCATGTGGGGAAGCACGTTCTCATCGTCCGACATGCTTCCGCCCGATTTGTGTTGTCCGGCGTGTTTGAACGAAACCACCAGTTGGGAGCCGGCGACGGCACGCCTGGGCAGCTTCATGTCACTGGGTAGCCACACGGCCCCGGCCAGGACGGCCGCTACTCCGATGCCCTGAAGTGCCCGACGGGCACGCGTCGCGGCACCTGCATCTGGCTCGGCCATATCTGTGCGATTCGGTTCAGCCTGCCCTGTTGCTCCGCCAAGGACATCGGTCCGAAACTGCTGGGAGGCCGCAGTCAAGGCCGTGGCATCCCCCGATCCCAGTCGCAGATAGCGGATGCGTGAGAGGTCCACCTTGTCTCGTCGCAGGAAAGGCTCGCGCTTCCCTTCGAGTCGCTCGAGCGTCCAATCGCACCCTTCTCGGCAGGACGGATCCTGCCCGCAGCCAACGATCAGGACTCCAGCGGCACCGTGGCGCAGTGCCCGCTCGACGGTGAGCATGTGGACCCATCCCACGCAGGACACGGGCACGACCCGGTAGCCCGGGAGGGCCTCACAGCTTCCGTCCGGGGCCATCCGGAGCGATGTCCCGGCGGAGGCACCGCACACGAATGCGACACACGTCGGGCCGCCATCCAACTCCTTTGCCTTTGAAATGGCGTTGATGAATCGTCGGGAGTCGAGTAGCGACAGGCGGGGCGCATCAATGGCCGAAGAGTCACACGAACCCACGCAGATGCCACAGCCCACGCACCGGTCGGGGTCGACCTGAGCGTAGAACTCGCTCTCGCGCCCGGCCGGATCCGTCTCCAGCAGCTTTATGGCGTTGAATGGGCAATCCTGGAAACACTGGGTACACCCATTGCACTTGGCGGCGTCGATGACGGTCTTGGCCACCGGCCGCTTCGGGGCCAGCCAGGGAGCGATAAACAGCAGGATTGTGGCCACGCCAAAGATCAGCCAGATGGGTCCGGCACCGAGTCTCTCGATCAGAGTCAAGGGACCCAGGTACCACCAGTCTGCGGTGAAACTCCCCGGTACAGTGGCCATTGAGGCGGGAGCGAGCGACACGGCCGGGGCAAGAATGGACAGGATCGTCAGGCAGACGCCCAGCCAGACGGTGAGGGTGCGACCGGTAAAGAGCTTCGAGCGATTCACCCTCATTATGTGAACCCAGATGAAGATCCCGAACCCGACCGGGATCAGCATGTGGATGAAAAACACGATGAAGAACAAGAGCGAGTTCACCGTGCCGTCCGTCAGGAAGGACCGCGAGAGCGGATCGGGGAATATGGGCAGAGCGTCCATCAGACTCGCCGATGCCAGCGCGACTTGGCGTGCGCGCTCGTCCCAGACCAACCAGTAGCCAGTCCAGCCATCAAACCAGAGCACCCCGATCAGCAGGAGTCCTGACAGGAAGGCCAGCCATCGAGCCCCTGCCAGTTTGCGCGACGCCAGCGTCTGCACTCCGTGGAAGAGGGCGAACAGCATGGCCGCATCGGAACTGTAGCGGTGCAGCGACCGAATCAACTGGGGCAGGAATCCGAGATTCTCCAGCGACTCGTGGGCCAGGTTCACACTCGCCTTGTACCAAAACAGCAGGAGGATTCCGGTCACCAGGGCGATGAGGAACGAGGTGTTCGCCACGGCCCCCGCTCTCGCAAATGGGTTGGCACTCTCGGGAATGCCCGCGCCTGCGCGATTCGTGATCCAGGACAGGGCCTTCTCAACCGGCGACAGCAGTCTCCCGCCTCGGAGGGCCGGGTCATTTCGTGCCTCGCCGACCCGGGTTACCCGGAGGCGCGGCGTCCGTTCGTCAGTAACGATCGGGTCCAGGCTTGTCAGGCTCATGTAGTGGGCCGTTCGGCGATCACTTCGTGCAGGGCCTCGGTGAGCCAATCCTGCTGGAGGCTGCCCAGCGTGAATCGGTACGCAATGTGGCCCGTCCGATCAATTACGTTGATCAGATTGGTGTGCTCGATGACACCGTACTCGTTTCGCCAACGCCGGAAATCGTATCGGTCGAGCACCTCATTGACGTACTCGGGCTCTCCGGTCACGGTGTTGAACAGCGGTGCCTCCACCCCGTGTTGTTTTGCCATCATGGCCAGCATGGCAGGCGTGTCGGTCTTAGGATCCAGCGTGATCGCCACAACGTGCAGGTCCGCGCGCTCTGAATCCGTGAGTTCGGACACGGCGGCCTTGATCTGGCGCAGGATGAACGGACAGGTATCGCCGCAGGTGGCGAAGACGGCAGTCACGATCACTACGTCTCCCTCAAAGGCCTCCAGATCAATGGGCTGGCTCTCCTGGTTGATCAGCGAAAACGTGGCCGCTGGTACGGCCGTCCGAATGCGCGCTCCCGGGAATTCGCTGACGTCGGAAACAGGGCCGGCCGAGACGAGGCCGGGAACGGTCAGCGCCAGGAGGCCGACCGCCATCAGGGTGACCGCGGAGGTCCGCATGGCAGGCCCGCGGAACTCATCCCAGGCGAAGACCAGGGGTTCTCTCCAGACCAATCCAATCAACCCGGCGAGGATGAGCGGCTGCACCAGAAACATCCACACGTAGGCCCACTCCATGGTACCCGTGTTTCGGTCGTACCCGAAGCAGAGCGTCTTGAAGTCTTCCGCGAAAGCATACGCAGAGCCGGCTGACGGCGGGATGAGAAGGACGGCCGCCATGAAGGCCACGGTACCCAGAATCATCGTGATGATGACCACGGGAAACCGCCAGCCCGAAATGAACTCCCTTATCGAATCGAATAGCATGTGTGCTTCCTCGACACGGGGCCGGGACATTGCCAAACCCCGGCCCGTGCCCGAATCAGCGGACCGGCCAGACGTCAGCCAGTGCCTTCCAGTTGGCGAAGTAGTACACGATGAACGATATCAGCAGGATAAAGACCAGAGCCAGGGTCCCCTTGACGTTGTGCGTGGCCTTCTCGTAGACCTCGTCCCGTTGCAAGTAAACCTCCTGGTTCCGCGCCATCGCCTCGCGACTCTGCCACGGATTCATTCCGGTCTCGACGTTGGACTTGCCGAAGAACACGGCGGCCACGACCAGCAGGATGAAGATCATCATCGCGATGAAGGCGATGATCGCTCCGACACCCATGACACCCATCATGAAATGAGCACCCGCATCGAAGCCGGCTGGAATGTTGGCTCCGGAGAAGTCGATGTCGTAGTGCCGGCGAGGAACCCCGTAGGATCCTGCGAAGGACATCCCGATGGACATGATGGTTATGCCGGCGGCAAACAGGAACGGCTGCACCCGCGCGAGTCCGCGCAGGTAGAATTCCTTCTGGAAGATCAGAGGCACGACGTAGTACGTCAGTCCCATGAAGGCCAGGGTGGTCCCACCCACGACTGTTGCGTGGAAGTGCCCCGGTACCCTCATTGTGTTGTGCGCGATGATGTTGATCTGCTCCGTACCGATGGTCACACCGGTAATACCACCGATGAAGCCAAAGATCAGCGCCGACAGGACAAAGGAGGAGAACCCGGGATCATGCCAGGGGGCGTTGGTGAACCACCCGAAGAGTCCCTTGGTGTGCCCCTTGAGTCGCTGGGCAACCTCAACGGAGGCGGGCACCGTAAACCCGTGAATGAGCGATGCCAGTACGGCCAGGTACATGATGTACGAGGTGTTCCAGATCTTCCAGGAGGCGCCGAGGCCCGGATCCACGAGGAGGTGGTGGGCGGAGGCCACGTTGATGAACAGGATGTAGAGCACAAAAGCGCCGCGCGAGACCGTCTCGTTCAACGGCTTGGCTCCGGTGGTCAGCGTAGCCAGGAAGTACCAGATGGCCACCATGGCGCAGAGGTTGACCTGCTGCGCGGGGTGTCCCAGGGCCCACCACATCAGGCGATACCATCCGGGATCGGGTTCCGGCGTCCAACCCAGTGACCACGTGAGGGTGGGGACCAGGGCGACTGCACCGTGCAGGAGCGTGAAGACACCGATGATCGCCGCTGCCAGCGCACCAAATGTGACCAGCGGAATCGACCCCTTGAATGTCTTGTCACGCCTCGCCTGGTAAAGCGTGACGAAGAACAGGATGATGCCCACGAGCGCCCCGACCGCGACCAAGATCATGCCCAGGTAGAAGACCGGGTGCGCCACCATGGGTGGATACGACGTCATCAGTACGTCGCCCTTTCCCGAGAGCACGATCCAATCGGTCATCAGCGCGCCCAGAATCATGAGCCCGAACGAGATCCAAGCCATCGATTTCGAGGCCAGCCGGGCGTTCAGCAGACTGGTACAGCAGAAATACAGGACCGCTACCTCGAAGAAGAGGATCCAGAAAATCAGCATGTTCAAACCGTGGAGCGTGAGCACCCGGTAGTACATGACATCGCTGAGCAAATGGACCGTGCTCCAGCGGGTCAAGGCGATGAGAATGGCGCCAAGGGCTCCCACGAGGAGGAATACCACGGCGGCCACTGCATTGGCCTTGACAAAGAACTGGGCGGTCAGGCAGACCGGGAGGCCGGTCGTGGAGCACGTCCTCACCCTCCCGTCAAAGAAGTTTCCCATGGCGGCCTCTATTCGACGATGATGCGGCCCGTCATCAGGTGATGACCGATTCCGCAGAATTCATTGCAGACGATGCTGAATTCGCCCTTGCTTGTGGGCGTGATCGTCAGGACGTGGTCGTAGCCCGGGAGAACCTGGAAATTCATGTTCATGGGCTGAAGCGACAGGCCATGCTGGATATCCAGTGCCGAGACGTGAAGACGATAGGTCTGGCCCTCAGACAGCTTCAGGACCGGATACCATTTCCACATCTGGCCCAGCAGATAGATGTCGCTGCCAGGGGCGGGCTGGGCAATCGGGACGCCGTTCACCTCCCCCACTTTGTTGGCCTCAGTGAACTGCATGACGCGCTCGAAGAAGGCTACCTTCTCCACGCGATAGGATTCGCCGGTCGAGTTCTGTTTGCCCTTGAAGTGGGCGAATGGCATCGCCATGAACAGGACCATGCACCAGACGAAGCCCATTCCGATCCAGAGGCGCTCAGCGCCTTCGGGACCCTTGAACCAATCGTCCGGGGGGGGATGGATACTCATTTCCGCACCTCGGAGTTTAGGGCAGTTGGCCGACCGGCATGTTCGCAATCTCGTACCAGCCCCAGACCGTGTAGGACAGGATGGGGATGATCAAACCGAGAAAGAGAAGCAGCCAGGGGTTGTCCATCAGCCGTTGTATCGGGTGCTTTTTCTCGTCTTCCATGTGATGCACCTACAGGTTGTGGGGGGAGACTCCAGGCAAACCATCTTCGCCTGGAAGTAAGGATCTCAATGGACTTACCTATCCATTGTATATTTATCACAATGGATACGCAACTCCATTGAAATAAAATTTATTGGAATCACACATCCTTCGAAAACCGACAGCACCGACGACCGTAGGGCCTGCCGACCCCAACATCCCCGCTCGTGAGATTTACCCAGACTGCCGAATACGCATTAAGAATCGCAGCCTGCCTGGCCAGGAGTCCCTCAGGGGCATTCATCACGGCTCAGGAGATATCCGACAGCGCTGCCGTTCCCAAGCACTATCTGTCCAAGATCATGCGGCGCCTCGTCGAGGCTGATGTTCTGGAATCGCGCAAGGGCCACGGCGGCGGATTCCGACTCGCGCGAGGCCCGTCAGAGATATGCTTTCACGATGTGCTCAGCGCCGTCGACTATAAGACCGAGACCATAGAGTGCGCCTTCGGCTGGGAGCGCTGCTCGTCGACAGAGCCGTGTCCCCTACATCCCTTCTGGAGTAAGCTCCGCGGAGATATTGATCGTTGGGCCGTTGAGAATACGTTGGCGGACTTCGTAACTTGACGCGCATGATTGACGGAGAGCTGGTCGGGAATTGGATGGCAGAGGGCCTGGAGATGGCGATCGATTCTCGGTATCCGGTTCGGGAACTGGGGGCGGCGTTGGCTCGGCAGAGCGAGCGGAGTCGGGTGGGGCGGGTTGTGGTTGGTGTGGAAGGGGGCTGGTAAGGCCGAGTTCGCGGGCGTTGCAGCGCCTCGACCGCGGCGATGACGCCAAGCAGTGGCCAGAGCGGTTCGCGCTGCCGTGTGGTCGGACTCATTGGCCGGGAGGACTCATTCTGAATTGGGCCGATTGGGCCAACCTCCACCGTCTCTCAAAGCGTGGCCTGATCTGAATGGGCACGGTGAATAGCCAGAACTGTGTACTGTATATAGGCAATACAGTGGCGCGACAAAGCATGAGGGCTCTATGAACCAACCGGACGCAGCGACCAAAATCAAGCGATGGATTGTCTTCGTTATCGTCGCGTTGATGTCGATCGATTTAGTTGTTGTTGTCTCCGAGGGGCTATGGCTCAGTGCGTTCCTCATATTGACAATCGCAATGCTGATTCTCCTCGTAACGGTATTCAGCGACCGACTTGCGGTGCAGATTCCGGCTGAATTTCAGGTGCTTGCGCTCCTGTTCGTTTTCTCCGCGCTGTTTTTGGGAGAGGTCCGGAATTACTACGACAAGATCTGGTGGTGGGACATTGCGCTGCACAGCACATCCGGGTTGCTGATGGGTATTCTCGGATTCCTGCTGGTCTATGTGCTCAACGCAAGCGAGAAAATAGCCATCTCCATGACGCCACAATTTCTCGCTTTTGTCGCGTTCATCTTCGCTGTCGCTGTCGGTGCATTATGGGAGATCGTCGAGTTTTCCATCGACAGTATCGTCGGTGCCCGCATGCAAAAGGCAATGTTCGACGACCCGTCGGGCTTGACGGATACGATGTGGGACATGATCGTGAATGCCATCGGAGCAGGGTTCATCAGCACCCTGGGTTGGTGGTACATGAAGCGGGATCGCCGTTCCTTCATTGATATCTGGATCCAAAAATTTATTCAACGAAATCCGGACCGGATTGAGTCAATAGAAAGCAAGACTCGCATCTGATGCGCCGCACCTTGACAGGGGCACCGCACGCGCACGCTGGGGCGGCTGAAACCCATTGAAACACGGTGGTTTAATTATTGTATAACACCACTCCTCCTCCTGTTGATCAGCTCAGCACCCCTATGACCCAAAAAAGTAAGATCAGAAAGCTTGGAGGCTCGTTGGCGCTGATCGTGCCCAAATCGCTGGCAGATTCGATGGCCATCAAGGAAGGGGATGAGGTCTTCGTTTCCAGCTCGGGTGACGGGATGAGCGTCACCCCGTACGACCCGGAGTTCGCGGGCGTGATGGATGATGCGCGCGAGTTCATGCGCTCCCATCGAAATGCCTTCCGTGAACTCGCCAAGTGAGCGCCTCCGCTGAGCCTACCTGGCTAACACCGACCCAACTCCGAATGCTTCAGTCGGAATCGGTGCAACTGTTCGGTGGTGCGCCCGGAATTCGAGATGCGGCGCTCTTGGAAAATGCCCTGGGTCGGCCGCAGAACAAGTGGCATTACAACCCCAACATTTCCCTATTTACTCTCGCCGCTGCCTATGGATTCGGGATTGCAAAGAGTCACGCGTTCGTCGATGGCAAGCGTGATTCGCTACTTGCTATGCGAGCCTTCCTATTCGCCAACGGCTATCGTTTCGAGCCGGACGAAATAGAAACCGTGACCACGATCGAGGGGCTCGCGGCCGGGCGCGTCGACGAGTTGATGCTGGCCAGCTGGATCCAGGCAAACGTCACGAAGCGGGCGTGAACCTGAGGCCGACCGCCGTGCTCACTGGCCGGCAGGCGGCTCCCACAGCTCGACCTTGTTTCCTTCCGGATCGATTACCCAGGCAAACTTCCCGTACTCGGAATCGTCAATCTTCTCGAGGACGTTGCATCCTTCTTCCCGCAAGACTTCGACCAGGGTGTGGAGATCCTCGACCCGATAATTGACCATGAAAGCGGCAGCACTGGGCGCAAACTGGTCGCCTTCGGCTGAGCCAATGGACCAGACGGTTGTCCCGGCAACCGGCTCACCTTCCCCGTCGGTCCAGGTGAAAGCCGTGCCACCCCATTCCTGGACATCGATTCCGAGGTGCCGCTTGTACCAGGCTTGTAGCGCCGGAGCGACTGGCGTTCTCCCGTAACCATGAGACTTCGGGTGCCGTGTTCGCGATCATCCAGACCGGCGCCAACAGCCTCGTCGACCGCCGAAAACCAGTTGGCCCAGGGTGGCAGGACGGATTACCAAGAAGAGCTACGATCCGGTCTCGCTGCCGCCGCACGACTTGTATCCCGGCGGCTATGCACGTGCGCCTGGCACCGAAATCAAGTGTATCCACCAAGCGAGGAAAGGCCGGTTTCAGAACCAAGTCGGCCCCGTCGAATCGGGCATAGGCATGCTGGAAGTGACAGATCTCAAAAGCTCGCACCAGTGCTTGGTATCCCGTGGTAACGTCGACCGGCCCTGCCATCTGCCCCGGATCAACGACAATCACAACCTCGGCACATGTGTACGGACTCTGGCCTCACCAGCCCAAAGCGAACGCAAAGGAGATAGCTGAAGGAGGTGAAAACTGCCACGGACCACGTGCCGAGGGAAGTCCATGCCCGTATCCTCTTGAGTCTAATCTTTGATGACTGAATCCGCGTTGCCCTCCTCCGGACTGGCGTTTGCCTTTCGAAAAAAACTACGCCACGATCCGGCCGGGATGAACATGGGTACTAACTCTTTGTATGCTCGATAGGAGTCGCCGAAGCGCTCGGTCATCTTGGTCTCTTCCCGGAGCGCCAACATTCGGTACGCAACGAGAATAACCGGGAAAGCGGCCACAGAGAAGACAGTGGGCCAATGGACGATACCCTCCCCAAAAAGGCCGATGAAGAGTCCCGTGTACTGCGGATGTCGAACGAACCGATAGAGCCCGCCCGTCGCCAGGCGCTCTTCCTGATGAGCCTTGTACAACTCCCTCCAGCCTTGCGCGAAGAGACCAATTCCCACGAAGAGAAAGGAATAGCCAATCACCATGAATACAACCATTCCCACCTCGCCGACTCCGACGATGCTCGACCACAGGTTGGCGTTCAGGCCGGTCCGATCCAGTCCAAAAAATCGGGCCAGGAGATAAATGGTGAGTGGGAATCCGTACATCTCCGCATAAAGCGCTATGATGAAGGCCTGCACAAGTCCGGCTCCCGCCCACTCCCTCCATGTCTTCGGGGCAAGAAACCGGTAGAGGAACCACGAGGCGATCACGATCATGATCACCGCCAGTCCCCACATTCCCGAGTGTGCAATGTTTTCAGTCATTGGCATGCCAGGATCGTGCACGGAGGGGCGCCGAGAATGCGGACCTTAGCACCTCGACGATCTCATGTACGTCGCTGTCCGAATAGACGCTCTCCACCCTGGTCAGCCGAGAATACCGTTTGACTTTCATGTTGGTCGCCACGTGGTTTCGAAGAGTGGGCTCCAAAATTGAACTGTGGGCCCTTGCGACAACCTGAAGTCAACCTGAAAAGAGCATCAGGTTGTGGCTAGACGGCGTCCGCGTCGCGGGCACGCGCGGCAGCATGTCTGCCGGATAGCTGGAATGACGGCTAATCAGGTGCCACTGGCCATCCGCCTCGCGGCTCCAGAGGTCAGTCATTAGAAAGGCGGCGCTCCAGGGGCGCTAGGATCTACTTTGAGCTTTGCTATCTTCCCGGAGTAGAGGGGCATCCAGGCGGAGGCCGCGCACGATGACTTCCTCGGGGTCGGCCAAGGCTTCGAGGTCGTTCAGGGGGTTCTCGTTCAGGAGCAGCAGGTCTGCTCGCATGCCAGGAACAATGGTTCCGAACTCGTCCTGCGCTCCCAGAAAAGCGGCCGCCTTGGCTGTTGCTGCCCGGAGCAGGCACTCCCGAGATAGGCCTGCCTCACGCAAGAATTCGAGTTCCTGAAGCAAGGAGGTGCCTAGTGCCGTGACGCCTATCCCAGCGTCGGTGCCAGGCAAAATGGCCACGCCCGCTTCATGAAGCGCCTGGATCACGCGGTGCCGGTTGGCAAAACCGGCCTCGCGCGTAGCAGGCGGCAGCGCTTTCTGCGTGTTGCGAATGACGGCCTCCGTCGGAACGATCGCGGTCCCCGACCGGCGCACCATCTCGACCACCGCTTCCAACTGGCTCTGATCGATCCGCGCCCAGGCAGCGAGGCCGCGCTCCCCGACGATCGCCTCGTACGCCTCAACCGTCAGGTTCTGGTAGATCTTGAGAGTGGCGTACCCTGCGCTGGCCTGGACCGCAACCACGCTGTCGGCATCTGCGCGGTCGGTCACGAACTGCGTCAGCGGCCACGTGCCGGGCGTGCCGTCCAGGCCGGGACTGACGGTGTAGATCGTGGGACCGAGGGTTTCCCCAGCGTCGATCTCCTGTTTTATCACCCACAGATCCGGAAAGCCCCACATATTGCGCACGCTGGTCACGCCGTGCCGAACGTAGGCGGCCAGATCCTCCCGATTCAGGTGTACGTCCAGGTCCACTAGCAGCCTGTCGGACTTAGTGCCGTCATGATTCGCAATTTGGGGTTCCTCCCCGTCGGGATCTCAGATGTTAGTTCGCTTCGTTCCAGTCGACCGCGACACACCGATGGCGAAACGGCAAGGCCGCACTCGCATGAGAGGCCTCAGGGCGCACGCAGGAGGCGTGGAGACGTGGCAGAAGCCCTACATGGAATGGCGGGGGTAAATTCCACCTAGACACCCGGTTTTCGGCGGCCTGCATGGAATGATGGGGGTAAATTCCACCTAGACACCCTGTTTTCGGCGGCCTTACATGGAATGATGTGGGTAAATTCTACCTAGCACCGCGTCCCACAAGATAGGCAGTTCCACCTGATTGGGAAACGACGACAACGAGTCCCAGCTACCGAGGAGCCCGCGCGGCCAACAGCTCAAGACGGAGATGGATCTCGTCGTCCACAAGGTCGTTCGTGAGACGCGATCCCCGATACGCTACGCCCCAGCGCTGTCGGTCGATGTGGAAGGCAGCCGTCGCCGCCAGTGATCGGTCAGAACCGAACTGGAGGTCGGCGTCGAAGGCGACGGGGTGGGTCTGCCCACGGAGCGTCAGCTGCCCCGTGATCGCGTAGCTCGTGCCCTGCTGGTGGGCGACCTCGGTGAGAAAGAACCGGGCGGTGGGGTAGGTCGCCACGGCGAAGAAGTCGTCATCCATGAGGTGGTTGCGCAGCCGCCGCCGCGGGATCGTCTCGTACTCGGGTATGTCCGTCACCTCAATGGTGTTCATGTCGATTGTGAAGGTCCCCCCAGTGAGCTCGCCGTGCCGGATGTACACCTCTCCGGGGGCTAGCCGGATCGTGCCCTCGTGCTGGCCCAATCCCCAGAACTTCGTGCCTTTCCACTGGATCACGGAACGGCTGATGTTGACGGAGAGTGTGTCGACTGCCGAGATAACCGGCGTGCTGATCGGGAGGG
>JAJCYP010000084.1 GCA_029262855.1 Bacteroidota bacterium
TCGGTCCACACGTTGCCCTGGGCCCCCAGAATGTGCTGGCTCTCGGACGGACTCAACTCGGCCGGAACCGGGTCAAATTCGTAGACCTGTTCCAGCGGGAGCGGGTATCCGGACCAATCGGCAGAAATGGGTTCTGATTCCTTGGGGCCCTGATAGAAGTCCAAATACAGGTGCCTGGTGGGCGTCATGATCACGTCGTGCCCCTGGCGTGCCGCGGCTATCCCGCCCTCGGTTCCTCGCCATGACATGACGACGGCGTTCGGCGCGAGGCCTCCTTCCAGGATCTCGTCCCATCCCACCAGGATGCGATCATTCGCGTTGAGAAAACGCTCGATGCGGCGAATGAACCAGCTCTGCAGTTCGGCCTCACTGGCCAGCCCCTCGCGGGCCATCACGGCCTGCGCCTCCGCGTTCGCTGCCCACTGGGTCTTCGGAACCTCGTCCGCTCCAATGTGGATGTAGCGCGAGGGGAAGAGTTCGATCACCTCGGACAGCACGCCCTCCAGAAATGCGAAGGTCTCCTCGGAGGGACAGAACACGTCGTCGTGTATTCCCCAAACGGTGGATACCTCGTAGGGGCCGCCGGTGCACCCGTACTCGGGATAGGCCGCCAGTGCCGCACGGGCGTGACCGGGCATCTCGATCTCCGGGATCACCTCGATGTGCCGCTCGGCGGCGTATGCGAGCACATCCCGGATGTCATCCTTGGTGTAGAACCCGCAGTGCGGCGTGTCGTCGCCCACGAAGGGACTGAAGTTCTTCTCGAGGATCGTCTCACTGCGGCAGCTGCCAACCTCGGTCAGCAGGGGATACTTGTCGATCTGGATTCTCCAGCCTTGATCCTCCGTGAGGTGCCAGTGGAAGGTGTTGAGTTTGTACCGAGCCATGAGGTCCAGATACTTCTTGACGAAGGCGACGTCGAAGAAATGACGCCCGACGTCCAGTTGGAGGCCCCGGTAGGAAAACCGCGGCATATCAACCACTCGGCCCTTCAGGATGGCATTGCCCTGCGCCTGTTCCAGAATCTGGCGAAGGGTCTGGGCGCCGTAGAACAGCCCTGCAGGGTCGGTAGCGGACAGCCGAATTCCGTCGTCGTCCACAGAGAGTTCGTAAGACTCTGTCGCACCGCGGGGGGCCATGGTGGTCTGGAGCACCCCGCCGTCCGAGGCGGCTTCTGCACCAAGGAGCAGGGCCAGCGCGTTCGCATCCGGCCCTGAAATGGTGAGTGGTCCAGACCACGAGAAGGCGCCTGCCTCCCACGACACTTCGGCCGGCAAGGGCACCAGGGCTGGTTCAGCGGGAGGAGTCGCACAGGCGGTAGCCATGCAGAGGAGGATAATAGCTGAGCGGGTCATCGAGCGTCCGGATGGCGGTGCCGCAAGGTACGTATCTTCCAAGCCGCCGGCGATCCGGCGCGACAACTCCCAAGGCCAACCAGAACCCATGATTCAGCACACCTACCAAGAGCGCGTCGAGAACCTGATGGACCCATCGTCCAACATTGTCCTGAAGGGCAGCGTGGAAAAGGCCGAAGAGGCGCTGGCGCGCGGAGACGCGAAGGCATTGGGCGAGATTTCCGGTCAGTTTGCCCTCGTCCATCGAGATGGCAAGACGGTCCGCATGGCGCGATCCATCGGACGCCCGATGCGGTATTTCCTGGCGAAGCGGGCCGAGGGTCCCTGTCTGGTTGTGGCGGAGCGCATGGACGAGATCCGGGACTTCCTCGAGTCGGAAGGCCTGGGCGACCAGTTTCACCCGTCCTACACCCGGATGGTGCCGGCGCACTATATCGTCGAGTTGGAGCTCCTCGGATGCCCGGACCCCAACCCGGACTACAAGCGGTTCTTCGAGCCGACACGCAACAGGTGGTCCACGGACCTCGATGACATCGGGCGCCGCTACATCCAGGCGCTGGCCCGCGTCTGCGACGCCTGGCTGGACACCATCCCGGACCCCGAGCCCATCGGCGTGTTTTTCTCGGGCGGCATCGACAGTGGCGCCGTGTTTCTCGTGGTCCGCCACTTGATGGAGGCCCGAGGGATGGCCCCGACCCGGCTGAAGGCCTTCACCCTGCGTGTCGACGGGGGGACGGATGCCGATCAGGCGCGCACGTTCATGCAGCGGCTCGGCCACAGTCTGTACCTGGAGGTGGTGGATGTGGCCAGGGAGGATCTGGACTATGCCGATGCGGTCCGAACCATCGAGGACTACAAGCCCCTCGACGTCCAGAGCGCCACCGCGTGCCTGGCGCTGAGCCGGGAGATCCGAGCCAGATATCCAGACTGGAAGTACCTCATCGATGGGGACGGCGGCGACGAGAACCTCAAGGACTATCCCATCGAGGAAAACGCTGAGTTGACCATTCGCTCCGTATTGAACAACCTGATGCTGTATCAGGAAGGTTGGGGTGTCCACGCCATCAAGCACTCGCTGACGTACTCAGGAGGCCAGAGCCGCGGCCATGTCCGTAGTTGGGCGCCGGTTCGTCGATTCGAATTCTCGGGCTTCAGTCCCTTCGCGGTCACCGATGTGATTGAGGTCGCCGAGGGCATTCCGTTTATCGAGTTGACCGATTGGGACCACGAGCGGTTGTATGCCTTGAAGGGCGAAATCGTGGGACGCGGCATTCGGCAGTTGACTGGCGAGGACATGCCGGTCTTCGAGAAGCGCCGATTCCAGCAGGGGGCGGTGACCCAGGACGTGTATGACGAGGTCTTTCCGGCCACCGATGCACCCTATCGCCGAGCCTTCTCGGCCGCCTACCCCTGAGTGTGATCGACACCGGGTCGATTCGGGAGGCCCGCGGCCCCAAGATATCGCTGGATTCGCTTCGGCCCTACGCCGTGACCGTCGAGTCCGAAAGGACGGCGATGGGGTCGGTAGAGGAAGTCCTCACGGTGTTTCTGACGAACAGCGAGTGCCCGTTCACCTGCCTGATGTGTGATTTGTGGACCCACACCCTGGACGCCCCACTGGAGCCGGGTCAGGTCATCGCCCAACTGGATACGGCGCTGCAGCAGGCTCGCGGGGCCCGGCACATCAAGCTCTACAACGCGGGTAATTTCATGGATTCCCGGGCGATATGTGTCGCGGATCGCCTGGAGATCGCCGGGAGGCTGGACGGCTTCGAGACCGTCATCGTGGAGAATCATCCGAAGATGTGTACGCCGGCGCTGGCCGAGTTCGCGGCCATGCTGTCGGGGAATCTGGAAGTGGCGATGGGCCTGGAGACGGTTCATCCGGACGTCCTGCCCGGGCTGAACAAGCGCATGACGCTGGAGGACTTTGCGGCCGCTACGGAGCGCCTTCTGGGATGGGGGATTGCGGTCCGTGCGTTTGTCCTGCTGGGTCTTCCGTGGGTACATTCCGATGAGTTCGTCTTGTGGGCGACCCGCTCGGTCGAATGGGCCCGCGCTACGGGTTGCCACGTGTCGTCGGTGATCCCGACGCGGGCGGGCAATGGTGCCATGGATACGCTCGCCTTGAATGGACACTTCACCTCGCCGACGCTGGCCCAATTGGAGGCCGTGCAGACCCACGCGCTGCCGGGACCGGGTCGGTGCTTCGTGGACCTCTGGGATGCCGGCCGATTCGCCGAATGTGGCGACTGCCGCGAAGAGCGAATCGCCCGCCTGCACCGGATCAACCTGAGTCAGACCCTGGAGCCGGAGATCGAATGCGGAGCCTGTAGCCATGCGATTTGACCTACTGATCATTGGAGGAGGCTTCGCCGGATCCGTCCTGGCGATGGTCGCCCGGCGCCTCGGGCTTTCGGTCGCGCTGGTTGAGCGGGGCCGACACCCACGGTTCGCCATCGGCGAGTCCTCCACTCCCGCCGGCAACATGATTCTGGACAGTCTGGGGCGTCGGTACCGCCTGCCGGGACTCGTTGCCCTGGCGCGGTACGGTACCTGGAAGGACGCGCATCCAGAAGTGACCATCGGGCCCAAGCGCGGCTTCACCTACTTCGCCCACGAGCCGGGAGAGCCCTGGAGGCCGCAGGCCGGTCACGAGAACGAGCTCTTCGTCGCGGCATCAAACGACGCCAGACGTTGCGACACACATTGGCTGCGGGCCGAGGTGGATGCGTGGCTGTTCGCGCGCGCCCTGCAGTTGGGCGTCACGCTGATGGAAGGGATGGAGGTCGAGAAGCTGGAGCGGTCCGGTTCAGGCGATTGGAGTGCGAGCGTGAAGAAGGGGGCGGCCGGTGCCGCCGACCGGATCGAGGCCACCCTGGTCATCGACGCGACCGGGAGCGCAGGTTTTGCCGCCCGGCATCTTGGCGTTGCGGATGGCCCGGCCATGAGAACCAGGACGGCGGCCACCTTCGCACACGTGGATGGCTTGCCATCCTGGCAGGAGTTTGCGCGGCCCGACAGCCAGGACTACCCGATTCCCGCAGACCACGCGGCCCAGCACCACGTCACGGCGCGCGGATGGATGTGGCAACTGCGGTTTGATTCCGGACGCACCAGCGTCGGGATCGTCTCGCCGGGTGGTCAGGCCGCGGATCCGAAGGAATGGATGAGTCACTACCCGTCCCTGAAAGGGCAGTTTGCGTCGACCGGCCAGCCCACCAACGGATGGTTCTCGACGGGGCGCCTGCAGCGACGTGTGGCGGTTGCAGGTGGGGTAGGCTGGGCCCTGTTGCCCTACGCCGCCGGATTCGTTGATCCGCTGCATTCGACCGGAATCGCTCACTCCCTGGCCGGAATTGAGCGTGTCGTGGGTGTGCTCGCTTCCGGCTGCGCAGACTTCACCGAGCACGGCCGACTCACCCTTGCGGAACTGGATCACCTCGATGCCCTGATTGCAGCTTGCTACGAGGCCCCGGATTTCGAGGCATTCGGGATCGCGACGATGGGCTACTTCGCGGCGAGCATCCGGTACGAGAAGGCGCGGCTGGAGTGGGCGAGCGGTGCGGCAGGCCGAGCCTCATTCGGAGAAGCCTTCCTGGGAGCCGACCAAGATGACGTGGTGGCGATGGGACGAGGTTCCCTGGCCGCTGTATCCCGTCCTGACTACCGGGCGTGGATGACCCGGGCCATAGCGCCTTGGAACGATGCGGGCCTGCTGGCTCCGGACGTGCCGAACATGTATCCCCACACGGCCCCGAAGAACTGGTAGGGAGCGGCGGGCTGCCGCAGCCGCGCTGATGGCTGGGCGTCCGCCTAAAGCTAAACAATCCATGTTGCGTGGCCCTGGCGTACGGCTGCTCGCTGGCGGGGCTTCCAGTCGACTATGCCCTTGACGGATCTCCGCTCGGGCCGTTCTAGCCGCCAGCCTGATTCTGCCGCCGAAGGAAGAGTCCCAAGACGCGGCGAGGGGCCATGCTCGCAAAAATTCCCCAGGTAGAATTTACCCACATCATTCCATGTAAGGCCGCCGAAAACCGGGTGTCTAGGTAGAATTTACCCCCGCCATTCCATGTAGGCCGCCGAAAACCGGGTGTCTAGGTGGAATTTACCCCTGCCATTCCATGTAGGGCTTCTGCCACGTCTCCACGTCTCCTGCGTGCGCCCTGAGGCCTCTCATGCGAGTGCGGCCTGCCGTTTCGCCATCGGTGTGTCGCGGTCGACTGGAACGAAGCGAACTGCCATCTGAGATCCCGACGGGGAGGAACCCCAAATTGCGAATCATGA
>JAJCYP010000085.1 GCA_029262855.1 Bacteroidota bacterium
TAGCACGTGATCGAAGATGTCCGCTTGGAATGCTTCGTAGTTCGCCCATGCCTGGTCGTTGCTGAAAAGGTAAATCTCGATGGGTAGGCCGTGCCCAGTCGGGGCCAACTGTCGGACCAGGAATGTCATCTCCTGGTGCACCTTGGGCAGGTTGCGCAGATAGTGCTCGAGGTAGGCCCGGAACACACCTACGTTGGTTAGTTGTCGCCCGTTGATGAGCAGCGACTCGTCAACTTGGAGCCCGCGGTTGTGGGCTGCGAGCTCATCAAGCTTCTGCGTGACGTGGTCGGCGACATACCGGATTTTCTTGAACCGCTCGATCATCTCCGAATTACAGAACCTTATGCTCGTGACGTCGAGGTGTACCGCGCGCTTGATGCGGCGTCCTCCCGACTCCTCCATGCCGCGCCAATTCTTGAACGGCTCGGCGACCAGGGCATAGGTCGGAATGGTCGTGACCGTTTTGTCCCAGTTCTGGACCTTGACCGTTGTCAGAGACACGTCGAGCACTTCGCCGTCAGCATTGTGGCCAGGCATCTCGATCCAGTCGCCTCTCCGGACCATGTTGTTGGCGGTCAGTTGCAGTCCGGCAACGAAGCCGAGAATCGTGTCCTTGAATATGAGGAGCAGGACTGCTGTAAAGGCACCGAGCCCGCTGAAGAAAATGAGCGGTGACTTGCCCAGCAGGATGGCCAGGATGGCCACGCCCACAACGAAGTAGACCGCCACCCGGATGATCTGGATAATCGTCCGGATCGGGAAACTGCGCGACACGGAGAAGCCCTGGTAGATCCGTTCTGAGCCCCTGAGAAAGGCGTCGAAGACAGTTACTCCAACCAAGGCCAAATAGACAGAGGTCGCGGTGACTATCGCCATCACCGCGGTGGGGTAGTTGACCAGTGCTACCGGCGCGGCCGCCTGTAGGATCAGCGCCGGCACCAAATGCGAGACCCTGGAGAACAGCCGGGCTTCGACGAAGGCGTCGTCCCACGTGGTCTTGCTTCGGCGCGCTGCCGCCCGGACCAGCCGGAGCAGGATGCGCTTGGCAACCACGTAGGCCACGAAGCTGAGCAGGAGGAGTAGAGCAAGTGCCGCCAACGCTACGGCCACGTTCGCCTGGCCGTCAGCCAGCCCCAGCTCGAGCAACCATGCCTTCAGCGCGTTCACGGCTGGACCCGGGGTGTGTGATTACGGGACCCCTCGCAATGGGTCGACAACAAGATCAGAAACAGGGGACTGTATCGCATGGTGGTATTCGTGTGCCCGACAATTATGGCAGTAGCTGTCGGAGGCGTTTTGTATCTACCGTCACAGCATCAGCTACAGTGTAGTCATGACGGAAGTCCTCGTTTACATCGCCACGTCCGTCGATGGCTTCATCGCGGGACCCGACCACGACCTTTCTTGGCTTCCAACAGACGAGGACCTCGCGGACACCTTGCAGGAGGACGATGGCGCCCTCGGCTACGAGGAGTTCATTGCCAGTGTTGGGTCCCTCTTGATGGGACGGGCAACGTATGATGTGGTGAGAGGGTTTGACGTTCCGTGGCCCTACGGGGATCTGCCGGTCCTGGTCGCGACAACGCGGGCCTTGGACGACGATCCTCCCCGCACAGTTCGAGCGGTGCAAGGATCCATCGCTGAGTTGATAGAACTGGCCAAGACTGCGGCTGGCGCCAAAGACGTCTATCTCGATGGAGGGGAGCTCATTCGGCAGGCAGCAGAGTCAGACCTCATCGACGACCTAACAATCACCGTGGCGCCAATTGCGCTGGGGTCTGGAGTTCCGCTCTTCGCTGGAATGAGCAAGAGATACCCCTTGGAGTTTATCTCCCACCATCGCCACCCGGGGGGCATGATCCAACTCCGGGCTCGGCCGAAGCGATGATGGCGTGGTGGCGTGGTGACCACTCCTCAGACGAATGACCTCGGCCGTCACTCCCAGAGCCGCCGCCTGCGATCGGCCAAGAGCGCCCGAAAGGCCCCCTTCTTTTCACCCGAAAGGAAGCTCTGGCCCAACAGCCGGTCCCACTCCGGTTGTGCCATGAGGAGCTGCCGGAGGACGAGCTCGACCGTGGCGCGGTTGAGCGCGAGCCGCTCGAGGCCGAAGTAGTCCACAAAGTGCTCCCTTCGAAACCGCGATTTCTTGCCGGCGAGGGGGATCGCGGTCTCCGCTCGTGGATCGCGCAGGACGATCGTCGAGTTGAGCATATCGTAGATGGGCGAGAATTTCACCGTGCCTTTCGCGTCGGTGATGAGGGAGAAGTTCTTGAGGTGGAGGTCCTCGTTACCGGCGAGGAAGGCGACCAGTACCATCCGAAAGAGCACCACCTTCTCGAGGAGCGGAAACGTGCAATGGCGCTCGACAACCGTCGCCACCTGTTCGAGGGAGGATGCGTACTTGGTCCGTCGGTCGAGTCCGAGGAGTTGCGTGAAGTCCTCGACCGCCAGTTTTTTCGTGTGCCCGGCGCGGTCAAAGCGGCGGATGAAGTAACAGAGCTCGTCCGCTCGCGTCCAGAGGAGGCCGTGAGCGGGAACGTCGAGCCCGGCCGCCGCTGCCATGCGCATCGTCACGTCCTCGTTCGCCGGGACCTCCGGATAGTGCGGGCTGTCGGGCTTGAGGATGTATCGCCCCCCGATGGTGACCAACTCGAATTGGCCGGCGGCTGGCTTGAGGACTGCGCTGACCTTCGGCTGGACGCCGCCGATGGACATTCTCGCGGACCGCGCCGTGGCCTCGAACCGGAGTTCCTGGCTCGTGAAGGGGAGAGGCGCGAGCGAGGACAGTTTTGGTGCCAGGCGTCGGAGCCCCCTGCGCGAGTAACGGTCCTCGTCGGGGCGCAATTGGTCGTAGGTCAGGGGGCAGCGTCGCTCACTCATGGCAGCAGCTCCACGGTAACCGCACCGACGGTGTCCCTTCCCACAGCCAGGAGTTGGCCCATGTAGTCCGTCGCGTCGAGCTTCTCGGCGCGAAGAAGTGCCTCCAACTGCCAACCCTCGGGGAGCAACCCGTCAAAAAAGGCTGGGAAGCGATCGAATGCGTAGGGCTCAGGTCGGACGGGAAGCGTTAGCGAGATGGGCGCCCCAGTGTAGGCCGGTTCGTACTGGACGGTGAAGGCGCCTCCTTCGAATTCGGTCAGGGTGCCTGCATGCCTACCATGAACGTGGACGGCCGCTGTCCGGGTGAAAGGGGGAGTCGTCATGTCACTGCCAGCTCTCGGAAGTCGTCCATCAGTGGACTCTCCAGCTTCAGGTGGATGTTGAGCACGGCGCAGAGCTTCATGACCGTGTCCATCCGGACGGTCTCCTTGCCGTGCTCTACGTCGTAGATGGCCGTTTGGCCGACATCGGCGAGTACGGACAGGGCTTTTCGGGAGAGCCCGGCTCGTTTGCGATGGTATTTCAAGACCGGGCCGAGTTGGTCGAACGCCATGGATGCGCCGCTAGAGCGGTAAAAATCAGATGGAGTGAAGGATCAGCACTGATAGGTAGCAATAAGCCGGCCCATACTAGTGCGATAGAGGCAAAAACGAACTGGCTGTAGCTTTGATCCCCTGCGTGACGGCCACCCCCGGTCCCGATCAGCGTCAGGCGTTCCTCGAACAGCGGCCCGGATCTACAGAGGCATGGGCTCGTTGGCGAGCCAGGTACCTACAGACCCGGCGCCGCGCGGCTGGAGTGGAAGATGACTGACGTCGCCGTCATAGGTGGAGGAATGATCGGCTCGGCGGCCGCCCGCCACCTGGCAGAGGCAGGCGCCGGCGTGACCCTGATAGGCGTGGCCGAGAACAACCGGCACGGCGTATTCGCCAGTCACTACGACGAGGCGCGCGTCATCCGAAGGACCGATGCCGACCCTGTCTGGTCCGACCTCGCCGTCCAAGCCATCGGTCGCTATGCGGACATCCAGGAGCGTTCGGGCATCCGCTTCCATGACCCGTGCGGACACATCCGGTGCGATCTGCCGGAAGGAAGTCCGAAGAGTGTGCTGCAGGCCGTCCGGTCGATCTCAGGGGGATTGGGCGCCGGTGTTTCCGAAGTTCGAGCCGGCGACATTCGCGAAAGCCACCCCTATCTGCACTTCGATGCGTCATCGGTCCTTCAGGTAGAGGAGGCACCGGCGGGCATAATCAACCCCCGACTCCTGGTGCTTGCGCAGCAGATTCTCGCCGCCCGTGCCGGAGCGGTGCTTGTCGACCAGGCGGGACATGCAGTGCGACGTGCCGGAGGCCATTTCGTGGTTGAGACCAGTGGTGAAAGTATTCAGGCTCGCCAAGTCCTGGTCTGCACTGGCCCCCACACGAACGACTTCGGCCTGACTCCGGAGCCGCTTCCCATCGATGTCCGTCCCGAAACCGTCCTGCTGATTGAGACCCCGCCCAGGGTTGTTGAACGGCTTAGCGGGATGCCCGGCATCATTTGGAATTTCAATCATCGGCCGCCGGTCGAGTACGCATACGTTCTGCCGCCCGTGGTCTATCCCGACCGAAAGACGTACCTGAAAATCGGAGCGGATAATGACCGTGACCTGAGCGTGGAGACGCTCGAGCAGAAGCGTGCCTACATGACATCTCCTGGAAGCCAGACGACGGCATCGTACCTGCGGGAGCTGATTGACGAGTTGATTCCGTCCGTCCGCGGTCTCCCGCAACGGACCAAGCCCTGTCTGCTGACCTACTCGCCCAAGCGCTACCCGATCGTTGACGAGGTGGCCCCGGACTGGTTCGTGGCCGTGGCGGGCTGCGGCAAGGCTGCCAAATCATCTGATCAGATCGGCAAGCTGGCTGCGGATGCGGTCCTGCGCAGGGAGTGGACGGAGCCGTTCAGTCCTGATGTGTTTCGGCTCACGGCTGCGGCCGGGTAGGGGCACAAAGGGCCGGGCTCCTGGTCCGGATTGCGTCACAAAACCTTCACACCCTTGCCGGGATTCCCTCACGAACCCTCCAGTCCACCGGGCCTAGGCTGCCTGCATTGCGCATCCCAAACCAGGACGGAAAATGAAACGCACCCTCCTCGCCGCGCTGGCGGTGATTCTGACCCTACCTCTCGCCGCGCAGGAGCGGCGTCCGATTCCTTATCCGGTCATCGCCGATGCGGATTTTCGGCAGGCGATTGAGAAGGGCACCAGAACAGAGACGGGCGCCCCGGGACCCAACTACTGGACGAACACCGCGCATTACGAGATCGCGGCGACGCTCTCGCCCGGATCGGACGTGCTCCGGGGAAGCGAGACCGCGACTTACCACAACAATTCGCCCGACGCTCTCTCTCGCGTGGCGATTCATCTTCGGCAAAACCTCCACGCGGAAGGCGCTGTTCGCAATCGGCCGCAGGAAGTTACCGGTGGGGTCACGGTGGGGAGGGTTGTCTACCAGGGAAAAGAACTGCTCCAGACCCGGAGAGCGGAATCCATAGGCTATTCGATCGACGGCAGCGTGATGTGGGTTCAATTGCCCACGCGCCTGAATGCAGGAGAGAGCGCCACGTTCGAGATCTCCTGGAGCTACCGGGTCCCGAGCGTTGGTGCCCCGAGGAACGGGACAGACGGGGAGGTCTACTTCAACGCCTACTGGTATCCTCAGTTTGCCGTCTATGACGACGTGCAGGGGTGGAAGGCCGATCAGTACTTCGGCAACGGGGAGTTCTACATGGGATACGGCTCATACGATGTCTCCCTCACGGTTCCACAGGGCTGGATTGTAGGGGCGACGGGCGTGCTGCAGAATGCCGAAGAGGTGCTCTCGGACCAGTCGGTCGCTCGCATACGTTCGGCGCGGAGCAACCCCGACTACATCGTTCGTGTGGTCGACGAGGCCGACCGTTACCAAGCCACACGCACGTCTGCGACACGTGGCCTGACCTGGCGTTTCGAGGCCGACAACGTGAGGGACTTCGCGTGGGGGGCATCGCCCGAATATCTCTGGGACATGACGGTGGCCAAGGTCGGGGATCGGGACGGCGATGGGGTAGAGGACACCTCCGAGATCCACGCCTTCTGGCGGCCGGAGGCGACGGCCTGGGTCCGGTCGGCCGAGTTCGGCAAGTTCTCCATTGAGTTTCTCTCACGGACCTTCTTCCCCTATCCCGACCCGCATATGACGGCCATGGAGGGCATCATCGGCGGCGGAATGGAATACCCGATGATGACGCTCATCGGGAGCCGCACGAATGAAAGGCGTCTGTTCGGGGTCACACTCCACGAAATCGCCCACATGTACTTCCCGATGATCGTGGGACAGGATGAGAAGGACGACACCTGGATGGATGAGGGCCTGACGTCGTTCAACACGGCGGAGGGGAGCGCCGAGTTCTGGGATGACGACATGGTCTGGGATCCCGGTAGGCAGGGATACTACTCCATCGCCGGCACTTCGCAGGAGCGCATCTCGCGCCGGCACGCGGACCAGTACCCCTACGGAACGGCAGCGCGGGGCGTGGCCGCCTACAACAAGCCGGCTGTCAGTCTGCACGCGCTTCGCGGACTGCTCGGCAACGATTTGTTCTACGAAGCCTATCGGGAGTACGCCCGCCGCTGGGCCTACAAGCACCCCGAGCCCTACGACCTGTTCAACACGTTCGAGGACGTGACGGGCCTGGATCTGGACTGGTTCTGGACGACGCAGTTCTATACCACATGGACGCTCGATCAGGCCATCGCGGGCGTGGTCGATGGCGAAACCGCGGTCACGGTGATCGTCGAGGACCGGGGGCTTTCGCCGTACCCGGTGCCCCTCAGGGTGACGTACTCAGATGGGGCGGCCGAGGAGGCGTCTATGTCGGTGGATGCCTGGATGCAGGGTGCACGCGAGCAGCGAATGGAATTTCCCGCTGGCCAGGTGGTGCGTGTGGAGATCGATCCCGGGCGCTTTCTGCCGGACGTGGACCGGGCCAACAATGTTTGGGAGCGGGAGGATTGAGACGTCGGGCTTCCCGCGCCTCAATACCTCAGGCTCAGCACCTCGTCGAAGTCCGCATTCACGCCTCGCGCGAACTCAATGGCCTCATGATCGGGCGCCAGTTCGTGGAAGTAGAACTCGGTGCCTTCTGCGCGCTGGGCGTCCAGGTCGGTGGCCATCTCCCGGAGTCCCTGCACATAGGGCTCATAGGCGGATCCTTCCTCCTTGGACTTGACCACAAGGAGGAGCGCATCCTCCGAGAAAGGAGCCTCCCAACCGGTCGGCATTCCGGAGCCGAAATGGAACAGTGATCCCGGCTCCATGACCTGGCGCTTCCCTTCGCTGCAAAGCACCCAGCTTCCACTGACCGTGTAGACGAGGCTTTCAGTGGGGTGCGGGTGCTCCTCGAGGTACATCCCTGGCTTCAATTGAATGAAGAACGCCCGCAGTTCCTCCGCGAACAGCAGTGGCCCGAAAACACCCTCATGCGTGAGGACGCCGACGGATTCCACAGCCTGCCGGATGTCGGGGATGACGGACACATTGTTTGCCAACTGGATGTACGCAGGCGAGACTGGTGTGGCCTGCACCATCTGCTTAGGGAGTATGTCGTCAGGCGAGGCTGGAGCGACATCGTGAGTGTGATCGTCGCCATCCTCATGGGCGGCTTCGTGAGTATCTCCCTGGCAGGCAGCCAGCGACAGGACGGTGAGGGCGAGAACGAGCGTCTTCATGCAATCAGTCGGTTGAGTGATCTGGCTTCGGACAAGTTAGGTCACGGCCGCTCGGTCACCCGCTGCAGCCTTTCATACACATCCTCCTCCCAGTACGGCGAGCGAATCAGTTCGACCAGTTCCATTCGGTATCGGCCATCCGAGGCCTCCATGGCCAGGAGTCGCCGGTCGCCTCCTGTGGCTCGCCACCAGACTTCTGCGTCACCGGTCTTTTCGCCAATCAGCGATTCCACCGGTCCGGAATACGTGACGCGGATGCGCTCGGCGTCCGTTTCCGAGCCGTCGAGGGATGCGGTGGCCAAGACCGTTTCGCCCGTCTTCGTAAGCACCCGGAACGTCACCGATCCCGCAGTCAAGTCAACCGCCCGGAGCAGCACGGGCAAGGCCGACGGTGGATACGTGTCCACCGGAGGGGACCACACGTCGCTGCTGTTTCCGTAGTCGTCGCTCCGGTACAGATGGTCAACCTGGCCGCCGTCGCCGAAGGAGAACTCCCTGTATTGATTTGCGCACCAGTCGAAACTGGCGAAGGAGGCTTTCAGCGGGCGAAGGTCCGACTGCCGGAGGTTCGCCACCCAACTCCGCTTGTACTCATAGGATCGGCTCTCGAATTCGTAGAAAAGCGCGTACTTGAAAGCGGGCACAGACTCCGTGGACGAGGCGGTTGCCTTGCTGCCGGCCGCGCGATCGAAGTCGTGCTTGACCAGGTAGGTACCGGCCAGGAAGCTCTGATCCCTAGCCCGGCCGTACTGGTCCTGGGTTCTGGTGACCTGATAGAAGGCGACTTCGGCCTGTCCATCATTCCAGAGGTCCGCCGTCAGATAGCCCTCCTCGGAGATGGAATGGAACGGAGCATCGAGTCCGGGAGCATCATCGGTGAGTCTCCAGACAAGAATCACACACATGACCGCGACCGCAACGATCGCCAACTGTGCGCTCCTGAGGCCCATCACACCGGCCGCGGGCGCGCCCCGGAGCCATGTCTTTTTCGAATCGTCTGCCATAGCAAATCGGGATGAGGGTAGCGGATAATAGGGCGGGCCGAAAGAACAGATGCCGCTAGTGAACCACGATGGGTACTGCCGCCGGACACACCATGAATCGGCCCACCCGTCGTCGTGAGAAGTGCGCGGGCGCAACGCAGATCACGCGCCCGATAACTCAGCCTCGGCGTCGCGCCGCAGTCCGAACAACCCCACGGTCACAAGGGCGAAGGAGAGCAGCCAGAGCCAATAGCCAATTCTCAAATCCCAGACCGAGCCCGAAAGGAAAATCCACATGGTATTGAGGAGCGTGGCCACGAGGAAACTCCAGGCAAGCCACTGGGGCGGAGTGTCGCTGGTTCTGCGAAGGAACAGCACGACGGAGACCAAGAGAAGGCCATTGGAGAGCGCGGTCAGGATGGGCACGGAGCGCACTTGCCAACCCAGTTCCGAGTCTCCCAAGGCGACCCGGAACGCCTGAAGGCCGGGGATCGTGCCGTCGGATAGTGTTTGGCCGCCTTGGTAGACTGGAAGAAACCAGGCAACCGCGAAAATTACCCACGCAGCGGCGACCACCGTGGGAACGCGTTTCTCGAGATGTTCCATAGCGCAGACCGGGCCAACACATTCTATATACGGGATGAATGCGCCTGCCACAATGCCCGGAATCAACAACCAACTCGTGTTGTACACGGTCCCATGAAAGTTATCGTATCCATGGTCGCGCTCGCTGGCCTCGTTTCTGCTTGCCAATCAGGCGAGTCGGGCGAAACCCCGGACATGTCGTCCGAAATCGTCGTCAATGGCGCCCAGAAGAAAACGTCCGGAACGCTGCAATACCTGCAACAGGGCGATGTGGCCTGTTACGCGGGATTCACCGACGGCGCTGACCAGGAGTTCAGCGAAATGGCTGACTTCGCCGTGTGCGATGAGGCCGGGTTGATTGGCGAAAAGGTCTTCCTCCAGTACCAGATGGGAAATGTGCTGGCCGCATCGTGCCAGGGAGACTACGACTGTGGTCGCTCAGACTGGGTGCCCTTGGTAGTCGCGATGAGCCTTGAGCCCCTCGCACCACTGTTGGATTCGGAAGCCCAGGTATCCCCGTTCCTCTATCTCGCCGACTTCGATTTCTACGGATACTTTACGGTGCAGGACGCCGTACAGGTAGGCGGTCTGACCCTTACCGGGATAGCGCTGCCCGCAAACGGAGCGGACATGTTCGACACGGGTGAGGGCCTGGTACCGGCCTTTATCATCGACTTTGAGGCAAACGGAGGCTACGACAAGGTCTTTCCAGACAGCTTCAGGATTACATCTGAGACGGTAGAGTTCGTGGGCACGCATCCCCAGGCTGGCACGGTGACCTTAGTCGGGGAGTTCGATGCAACCGCCATGCGAAACGGGCTGGAGTCGGGGCTGTACACGGCACACGAGACCCTGCTCACAGGCACGTTGACGGTCGGAGACGACAGCGTCTCGGACGTGCATTTTGCCTGGTCGGGAGACAGGTAAGCCCGGAGCGCTTCGAGTCTCGTGTGCCGCGCCTTGCGTCTCAGCTGACGGGCTCCTCCATCGGAACATACTTGACGACGCTCACCTTCCCCCCGGTCGGATCCTGTATGATCGCAATTCGACCGACTGTCGGGATATCGAACGCCGGGCCCAGAAGCTTGCCGCCGTGCTTCGTGGCAGCACCGGCCACGGCGTCGGCGTCATCAACCGTGATGAATGAGCTCCAATGCGGCGGGATGCCTTCTTGCGTCAGGGGCGTAATTCCGCCCATCCCCGTTTCGCCCACCATGATTGTTGTGTACGGGCCGGTAGGCATGTCCATCACCTGATAGGTCCATCCAAAGACCGCGGAATAGAAGGCTTTCGCGGCGTCCATATCGGTGGTCTGCAGGGAATACCAGCTGAAGGCACCGGGCGTCTTGAAGTTGGCTGCAAAGGGAGGGTTGTCCGGGTCCGGATTCTCCATTGCTTCGTAGGTGATCACGCTGATGTAGGCGCCCTGTGGATCCAGAAAGCCGGCCAGGCGACCGACACCGGGAACGTTCATGGGTCCGAACTCGGTCTTTGCGCCAAGAGATTCGGCCTTGGCGAGCGCCTGATCCACGTCATCGACTGTCACGTAATACACCCAGACGGTAGGCATCGGGTGCGGGAGTCCCATGATTCCGGCCACCGGTTTCTCGCCGATCTTCGAGATTGTGTAGGGCCCGGTGGGCATGTCCATGGTCTGGCTTGACCAGGGAAGCACCTTCCCGTAAAAATCGGCGGCTGCCGCCGGGTCCTCGGACATGAGCTCAGACCAGCTGAAAGCTCCGTGGTGTAATGCGACGTTCATGCTGTACCTCGATGGGTGGGTTTTGGCCATCGTAGGAAATTCTGTGCACATGTGCAATATGTGTGCCAGCGAAACCACCCGACCGGTCACGTCGACGCCTCAGCTGGCTCCCGGGAAGCGTGCCTGCAGACTGCTCAGGGCCTTCGGTTCCCCGATGATGGTGACGCGATCGCCTTCAATCAGCAGGGTATTGCCACTCGGGACAATGGTTTGACCGTCCCGGCGAATGACGGCTACTAGACACCCATCGGGCAACGACAGGTCTCGAAGGGCCCGGCCGATCATTTCCGAAGTCCCATCGACCGAACGAAGGAGGAGGGAGAAGTAACTCGCGTCCCGAAGGAGCGACTCCTTCAGGTGCGCCGAGTTGGGAGCCTCGCGCCAGCGTTTGAGGAAGTTGTCCTCGTCAATTCTGCTCGCGAGTTGAGCCAGAATTCGCAGGTGTTGTGCGTGATCTTCCTCGGGGCTGACCAGCAGGAAGACGGCGTAGACGGGCCCATCGGTCGCGGCCCGATCGCCGAAGGCATCAATGACCTCCATCTCCAGTCCGTGCGCCACCCGGGCGAGCACCAGCTCCGGACGCTCAATCCCCAGTAGATGAAGGTGGGGGAGGGCCGCACCCTGCGCGACGGGCGTGGCTCCTGTCCGGGTGCCCTCAAGGAAACCCTCCCTGATCCGGTCAGCCGAGACGTCCAGTCGGTCCGAGAGCATTTGGGCGGCCCGGGATACAATGTCCTCAAAGCCCTCGGCAGGTTCGGCATCGATGAACTGCGCTCGTCCGACCACCCTGTCGAACGGATCGCCGGAGCGCAGTCCCTTGTCCTTCATGATCTGACGGAATTCCCTGTCGAGCCCCTCGTACGGGGCCTGTCCCAAACGCTGAAACCAGTGATAGATGGCCCCATCCCGTTCCACATTTCCGCGGGCGTAGCGGAAATACCACAACACGCAAATCAGGATGACCGCAAATGTGAACAGGATGGCGAGCCATCCCATATAGATGATCAGAACGAAGGAGATAAAGATGCCCCCGATCTGCATCCAGGGATAGAGGGGCGAGCGGTAGCCAGGGTCGTAGGAGGGGATTCGACTCTCCCTCATGACGATCACAGCAAGATTGACCAGGGCGAATATGAAAAGCTGGAAGGAACTCGCGAGCTTGGCGATCCCCTCTTCGTCGAGTACGACGATGAAGAAGACGATGAACAGTCCGGTACCCACAATCGCGTTTGTCGGCGTCTGAAATCGGCCGAGTTTCCCCAGCGTTCCGGGAAGAAGTCGATCTCTCGCCATCGCCAAAGGATACCTCGAGGCCGAGAGCACGCCGGCATTTCCGGTCGACGCAAAGGCCGCAAGCGCCGCGATCACAATCAGCAGGACCCCAACCTGCCCAGGGAGCCAATCAAACAGAATGGCTGCAGCGGTGGCTACCGGGGTGAGATCTCCGGACAGGGTCGCCAGATCAAGAACGGCCACCATCACGAACACGCCGGCCACGTAGACAAATGTCGTGGAGGCCAGAGAAAGCATCATCCCCAATGGAATGTTGCGTTCGGGATCGCGGACTTCTTCGGCAACGCTGGCCACCTTGGTCAGTCCCGCGTAGGACACGAAGACAAAACCGATGGTCGACAGCAGGCCGGCCGTCCCGCCGGGCATGAATGGCTCGAGTCTGCCTCGTGTTGTTTCGAAGGGCTGATTGGCGAACATCTCGACCCCCCCCTGGGCCAGGAAGAACGCCAGGATGGTCACAAGGATCACAACAAGCACCCGCTGAAGACCGCTGGATTCCTTCGCGCCGACGATGTTGAGTGCCACAAACGCTACCGTCAGGGAGATGGCAACCGGTTTTATGGGCAACTCCACAAACAGCGACGCATACGCCCCGATTCCGATCAGCGCGAATGCCGTCTTCAGGGTCAGGGCGAGGAAGGTCCCCAGGCCGCCAACGGTACCGAACATGGGGCCGAGGGACCGGTCCAGGAAATAGTAGGTCCCGCCGGCCTTGGGCAGCGCCGTGCTGAGTTCAGCCTTGCTGAACATCGCCGGGAGAATCAGAATTCCGGCGAAGAGGTACGCCAGAACCACCGAGGGCCCGGCCTTGGCAGCGGCCAGCCCGGGGAGCAGGAAGAAGCCTGAGCTGAACATCGCGCCCGTGCATATCGCATAGACGTCGAAGAGGCCCAGGTTTTTCTTGAGTCGATTCTCGGCGGCAGGCATAGACAGTCGCGATCGGCTTCCCCGACAAGATAAGTCGACGGCCGCTCAAGATCCGACGGGAGGCAGCGGCCCGAAGACCTGCGGCGGCCGACGTCGCATGGTCGCCTGCTCATAGGAATACGCAATCCGGATCAACTCCGGCTCACCGAAGAGGCCGCCGACAAACGTGATTCCCGTCGGCAGCCCATCGCCCGTAAACCCGCTCGGCACCTGAATGGCGGGTAGGCCCGATTGTGGCGAGAGCATCTGGCTGTTGTCACCGGCAGGGCTCTCCAGGTCGCCGATCTTCCGCGCGGGCCAGCTCCAGGTGGGATAGACGATGGCGTCCAGCTGGGCCCCTTCCATGGCGGCCACCACGGCATTCCGAAATACGATGTTGGGCTCGTGGGAAAAGAGGTCGGGGCATGGCGGTTGATCCCAGTCGACGGCATGCTGCAAGCCGTCCTCGATGGACGGGTCGTACTTGCCGGAGGCCAGGACGTCTGCGAGGGTATTCACCGGAGCATCCGGCCCGCGACTGGCCAGGTAGATGTTAACGTCATGCTGGAAGACCTCGCACCAGATCGACTCGTCGTAGAGATTGATCCCGGGGATAGTGAATGGATCCACGATTACGGCGCCTGCCGCCCGCATGTCGGCCACAGCCCGCTCGGTATTGGCCAGGATATCCGGATGGGTGGAATCCGGACGGAGGTACCATCGGAAGACACCGATACGGGCCCCCTTGAGACCGTCCGCATCCAGGAAGTCGTTGTAGGACTCCGGGCGATTGCCGCGGGAGCGGGCCGTGATGGGGTCGGCTGGATCCTCGCCGGCGATGATGTCCAGAACCCTCACGGCATCGGTCACGGTGCGGGCCATGGGGCCGCCAATGTCGTTTCGGAGGTAAAGCGGGACGATGCCGTCGCGGCTGGTGAGGCCCATTGTCGAGCGGATCCCAACCAGCGCGTTGTGTCCGGACGGTCCTCGGATCGAGTTGCCGGTGTCCGTACCCAGGCCCAGCACGCCGAGGTTGGCCGCGACGGCGGCCGCCGTCCCGCCGCTGGACCCGGCCGGGACGCGGGTGAGGTCGTACGGGTTGTGGGTCGTGCCTCCAATGGAGGAAACGGTGACGTAGGGGCTGAAGGCCCACTCGGCCATGTTGGTCTTGCCGAGAACGATGGCTCCGGCCTCCTTCAGCTTTCGGACCTGGTAGGCGTCGTCCGGCGGAACGGAGCCCTCGAGCGCGGCAGATCCGGCGGTGGTCTGCAGTCCGGCGGTGTCGTAGTTGTCCTTGACCACGATCGGTATTCCGTGGAGCGGCCGCATCTGGCGGGTCTCACGGTATTCCTGATCGAGTCGATCGGCCTCTGCCAGGGCGTCCGGATTCAAAACGATGAAGGCGTTCAGGGAGTCGTCGAACGCATCGATTCTGGCCAGGTAGGTCTCTACCAGTTGGCGAGAGGTCAGTCGGCCCTCGAAGAACGCGGTATGGATGTCGTCCACGGTGGCCTCGACAACGTCGAAAGGGGGAGAAGACTCCGGGGCGCAGCCGACGAGGGCAAGCAGGAGGAGGGCGATTCGGTTCATTCTGGGAGAGGATGGTTGGGAGCTGCAATGTATCTCTGCGCACGTTTTTCAGGATTAGTCATGCTTTGCGCACGTATTTCAGGCCGCGCGCACGCTTTCGCACACGCTGGGACACCCGCGCGCTTGACCCTGGTTCTGGAACGCCCTCAGAAACGGCTCTTGATCTCGTGTCTCTGCGTGTAGTATGCTGGGGATAGGCAAACTACGAGGCAAGTAAATGTCAATCGGACCCAGCGGGAGTGATTCGACTGTAGAGATTCCGAACGGAGGAGTAGTCCCCTTCTTGCTGCGGGGAGTTTTCCTCAAGGGCCTTCCGTTGGGAGCGTTTTTCGCCGTATTCACGCTGTTCCCATTCTCGGTCAACAACCCGCTTGAGCATGTTGGACAGCCGATTCCGTATGTGATCACGTGGGCCATCATCGGTCTCATGCTCGGGTACAGTAAGTGGACCTCCGTGGGCGCCAAACTCAGCCGTCCTTAGCCGCCTTCTCACGCGCCTCCTCCGCCTTCTTTCGCTCAAGCTCTTTCTCGAGGAACGGAATACCGTCTTTGATCCATGCAGCGGGTTCGCGGTCTCGCAGGAAGTGGTTGAACCAGTCGTGCGTCCGATTGGCGTAGTCCATCTGATTCTGCCTCTGGCGCAGGCCGTGGTTCTCGCCGTCGTACACCAGGAGCACGAACTCCTTCTCGAGGCGCCGCATGGTGTTAAAGAGCTCAACGCCCTGGTTGAAGTCAACGGCACCGTCCTCATCGCCGAAGGCAACCAACAGCGGTGTATTGATCTGCGTGGCATTGAACACCGGGGAGTTCTGGATGAATTTTTCCATGTCCTCCCAATAGGGCTTCGGAAACCGGCCCTGGCTGATCTCGAAGATGGTGGCGTCGGTGCCGCCTGAATTCCAGTACATGGAATTGTACATCGAGATCATGTTGGTCAGCGGCGCTCCTGCCACGGCGGCCGAGAAGATATCTGTCTGGGTCACCACGAACGACGTCTGGTAGGCGCCCCACGAGTGGCCGGTGAGTCCGATCCGCCCCTCGTCGATCATGCCGGTCTCGACGACAGCGGCCACAGCCGGTACTAACGCTTCGACCGCGGACATTCCCGGATCGCGAAGTCGGTACACGATGTCCGGCTCGTAGACGAAGTATCCCTCGGCCGAGAATCGCCGTTGGTTGTAGGCACTGGTCCGACTGGGAAGGGTATACGAATGCAGGCTCTGGCTTCGGAGCTCGTAGATGTATACGACCATCGGATACTTTTTGCCGGCCTCGTAGTCGGCAGGGTAGAGGAGGCGGCCTTGAAGCGGAACGCCGTTCTGGTTGGTGAAATCGACGAGTTCGGTATGTCCCCATTTGTACTCATCCTGCTGCCGGTTGGTATCGGTCAGTTGGATGGGGGAATCGAACGAGGCATCGAAGGCATAGATATTCGGGGACTCGTCTGCCTTCTGGGTCATCACGGTGAACACCTCCGCATCCTTGGCGCGGCGAAGCTGGGAGACGGACCGGGGCTCGTACATGAGCTTATCGAGCGTGGCCTCGTCCTCGCTCCGGCCAGGCGCCACCCGGAGGACGTAGTACCCGGAATCCTTGGTCCTGTCGCCGTAAGCACGGAAGTACACGGGCTCGTCGGCGCCGAGCGCATCGTTTTCAAAGTCGACGCGGGCCTGCCTGAACCTGATCATATCGGCAGCTCCGAAGGTGAGGCGCCTGGCACCGCTGCCGTCTGCGTTCACGCGGTAGACGTCATACTGATCGTAGAGCAGCACGCTCCCGTCACCCTCGGTCCACTGACCCCGGCCGAACGCACGGTCCTCCTCCCGGCCGGAAATGGCGGTGAAGTTGTTGAACTGCGCGTCCAGATCTTTGGTCAGATTTCGGTGCTGCCGCTCCGCTACGGAATAAGACCACCAGTCGTTGTCGCGGAAGTAGAGGACAAAGTACCCGTCGGGCGAAGTCACGACGTTCTCGATGCGCTCCAGTACGCGCTCACGGGCACCGGTGTGGGTGTCGATGACATAGACATCGTTCCAGGTCTCGCGCAGTGCGGGTTGGTAGGGGGTGGGATCGTACCCAACGCCGTGTCGCTGGTCGCCGGTCAGCGTGATGGATCGAATGTCGTTATCCGCGAGTTTGGCAAACCCGTCATCGGAAAACGTCCACGACGAGAGGTACGTGTAATTCCGCTCCCGCCCGGCCATCACGCCCTGCCGAGGCTGCACGACTGGATCCCTCCAGTGCCAGACGTCCACCCCTGGAGGGTCCAGATCCTTGTCACGGTCGGCATTGGTTGTGGTGGAGTCCTTGGCTTCGGCGTCCTCGTCCTCCTCCTCGGCGGATTCGTCTTCCCCCTCGCTCACCCGCTCTTTCAGGCCGAAGAACACGCGGGATCCGTCCTCTGCGAAGGAAACCCCGCCCTCGGATGCCACGCGGTAGCCCTCCGGGAAATCCGTCCGCGTACCCGCATCAAAGGTCTGCATCCGGCCTCCGGTGTCCAGCCCGAAGTGAACCACGACAAGGTGGTCCGGATAGTCATCCCCCTGACGCTCGCCTTCGCGGAGATACGCCAGATCGAACGAGTCGTCTCTCCATTCCAGTTCGCTGAAGGTCTTCTCGGCACTCTCAAGCACCCGGACGGTGGAGGTGGACAGGTCCAGAAGTTGAACGCCGTTTCCGAGCTTTTCGGAAGCGTCGATGGTGACAGCGAGCATCGAACCCTGCGGGCTGAATTCGTGGCCCGATACGTTGCCGAGATTCTGGTGCGATCCCACGGCCAGATTGCGAACCACCAGATCTGATCCCTTGGCGTCGCTGCCTTCAACGGGGTACTTCCTGAGTGCGATGAACTGTCCGTCGTCCGAGAACTCGGCGGATTGGACGTGACCGATGGTATCAACGCGCGCCGTCCCCAGGTTCATCAGGCCAAGGGAGCGTTCGGCCCGCTTCTTGGACTTCTCCAGCTTCTTCTTTTCAGCCTCGGAAAGCTCTATGGCGAAGGCCAGCCAGGCGTTGTCGTTCGAGAACCGGGGATTTGCGCCCAGTTCAAAGACGTGCTCGTCATCACTTCCCACTCGCTTGACGCGAAGCGAGCCATCACCCTCCATGGGTACAATTGTATACGCAAACCAGGTCCCGTCCGGGGACAGGGTGTTGGTGCCGATTCGCTCCCATTGTGCGTAGTCCTCGAGGGAGAGGTCCTTCTTTTGGGCGATGGCCGTCGAAGTGACCAGCAGGAGGAGCGATAGCGGAAGGGCGAGTCGAACAAATCGGAGGGTAGCCATGGCGCGGAGCGAACGGTGGGGGTTGCCTATTCGCGAAATATAGCCGCTGGCGCGAAAATCCGGATGCCTACTTCGGGGCCGCAAAGGTCCCGCGACGCGCCAGGAAATAGGCGCCTGCGGAGACCGCCAGCAGCAGCCCAAGCCCGAGGGCCTCGGCTCCAGTCATGTTGCTCAGCAGCCATATCACAATGGCGGAGCTGGCAAGAGGGACCAGGGCTCCCCCCGGAATGACGAAGACCCCATCGCCCGCCACAGGCTTCGAGCGTCGCAGCTTCAGTACCGCAAGGCTGCAGCCGAGGTATAGGAGGAGCACCGAGCCGCTGGAAACGACCGCGAGTGTCTTGAACGCGCCCGTCATCGCGATCCCACAGGTGAGCGTCGTACAGACGATGATGGCTACGTGCGGTGTCTTGAAGCGTGGATGCACCGCCGCAAGTGGTCTGGGCAGAAGGCCATCCCGGGCCGTGCCGAACAGCGCCCGGGGATGGTTGAGCACGTGGCCGGCGGTGACGCCGAAGATGGATATCCCGGCGCCGAGCAGCATGAACGTGCGACCCCAGGGGCCGAATGCTCGCTCGGCGGTGGCCACGAGCGGTGCCTCGACGTTGATGGCCAGGTCGGGCCCAAGGACCCCCTGGGCAACGCTCTGAATGGCCACGTAGAGGGCGAAAACGATGCCGAACCCGAAAAGGAGTCCGAGGGGCACCGTCCTCGAAGGGTCCTTGATCTCGCCGCCTGCATTGAGTGCGATTTCGGCTCCACCAAAGGCAAAGACCAGGATCAGCGTGCCGGCGCCGAGGCTTTCAAAGGAGGGGAGGTCCAGGATGAGCAGGTTGTCCCACTGGACAAAAAACGCTCCCCACGCCACCAGTACGATCAGCGGGATCAGTTTCAGGTAGGTGTTGACGACCACGAATCGAACGCCGGCCTTGGCGCCCCGGATGTTGAGCGTCGCCAGGCCGGCGAAAAGCACGACCAGAAAAGCCGCCCTTGGGAGGGCTGCATCGAGCACGGGAAACGCGATGACGGCCACCTCCACGAGTGCAATCGCCACAGCCGCGTTCGACAGAATCCCCCATCCAAACCAGAGCAGAATCGAGGCCAGGAAGCCGGCAAAAGGCCCGAAGGCGTCGGAGATGTAGGCGTAGGCACCCCCGCTTCGGGTGACCCGGCTCCCGGCCTCGGCGAAACAGAGAAAGACGAGGGCCACCGCGACGGAGCAGATCAGGTAGGCCAGAATCGCTCCGGGCCCGAGGAGTCCCGCCAGGATCCCCGGGAGAACGAAGATTCCCGCGCCAACAATCATGTTGACGATGCTGAGGCTTAGAGCCCGTGTGTCCATCACGCGCACCAGCCCCTCGGCGGTGGTGGGCTCGGCTGTCAAGTGGTCCATGTCCTACGGTGTGTCGAGGGGGGAAGAAACACACCGGTCGAGGCAAAACCGAATCCGAGCAAAGCTGCCCAACACACAGAAACCCCGACCTCTCCACCATGAGAGGCCGGGGCATTCTGAGTTTTGGTCCGGTTGCCCGAACCTGGCGGTGCGGAGACACCGCCGCAATTGGAACGCGGGCGTCGGGCGAAAGGATGCAAGAATCGCCTGCGAAGTGTCCTAGCTCGCTGGCGCGGCCTCGGTCTCCAGGGCGGTTGCCCCGGACTGTTTCAACTCTACGTCGACTCCTCCAGGGAGGGTGATCCCAGACAGCTCGGCGATCATGGCCGGCTGCGGATCCCGCAGCCACAGTCTGCGACGATGCTTGACCGTGTCGACCATGGTCTCGTCCTTCGACTTGTACTGACCCTTCTTGGAGGGCAGCGGAATCGGACCCCAGGACTCAGCCTGATACTGGGTGACCACTTTGGTGACTGCTCGGGCCGCAGAATCCACCAGAGTCTGGTCTGCCGACTTCAGGCTGAGTTCCAGCCACGACTCGACGGTCGATAACCTGAAAACGGGGCGCGTTCCTCGGCCGCCCGGCCTCTGGATGTCCATCTCCTCATGGGATAGATACCCAAATCGTCCAAGAAATCGGAAGGTGTCACTCGGAGCCGGCTCGAAGAGCAGAATGTCGTAGCCCTCGTCGGCCTGGTCACGAATGGCCGAGTTCCCCGAAGTCCACTCGCCGCCCGGGTTGAAGGCGCCCTCAATCTGAACGACCTGTCGCTTCCGGGCGAATGGATCCACGCGGACACCAACCGCTTCGGAACTCCAAATGAGTACCACCTTGCGCTTCTTGGACACGGTGATGCGACTCCCGTCCGAGCGATAGTGCTTCTGGACGTTGGTACGGTTGACCAGCTGGTTGAGGCGAAGGATCATGTCTGCGTTCAGGAGACGGGGCGGGGGCGTGAGGATAAGGAAGAAGGGGTGATCGAAAGGCCAGGCTCTGCGGAATTCGTCATCAACAGCGGTGCCGTCAGACGTGATCAGCCCAGGAGCAGGCGAACGGTCTCGGCCACGAAGTAGCCGATGTAGTTTCCAACCGCGTACCCCAGCATGCCGATGATGATGCCGGGCAGCACCAGGTGGCGAATCCCCAGGGCCTCGGCCACCGGCGGTACCAGTGCTGGCCCCGCTTTGGTAGCTACCGAGGCCATCGTCAGGACTCTCGGGTCCATCCGGAAGACGCGACCCAGTCCGAACAAGACCAGAAAGTGGACGGCCATGATTATGAGGACATACGCGAAAAGGGACGGCGACAGCACGACGGCCAGGTAGAAATCAATCAGGGCGCCGATGGCCGCAAAGAACACCAAAAAGGCGAGGTCGCCGATCTCCCAGGCGCCCTTCAGTGCCCGCACATAGGAACTCTGGCCGAGGAGAAGCGCGAGTGTCGTGACCATCAGGATCGACGGTGTACCCGGTAGAATCGGCTCAATGAGTGTCTCATTCAGCCAGGGGCTCACCGCAATGACGGTGACTGCCAGGAATATCAACATGGCGACATCCCGAACGACAAACGGCGCAGCCTCTTCTTCCTCGTAGTCTTCGTCCAGGCCCGCTGCCATCCATTTTTTCCGGACGACCCACCGTGTAGCCAGGAGTCCGGGCGCAACCATCCAGACGGCGTAGAGCGGAAAGAGCGTGAGATTGTCCACGGCATTCGCCGCTCCCAGCAGTTCGGGATTATCGATACCAAGCCCGGTCCAGAGCCCCACGAAGTTCAGGCTCCCTCCGATGTAGGTGCCGGTGTAGGGCCCCGCCAGTTTCCAGGCACCGTCCGGAATGAGGCCAGCGAGCAGCGGATCCAGCGCCAGAGAGGCCGTAGTCACACCGAGAACGGTGCCCAGGGATGCGAGCCCGAACGCGGCCAGCATCGGTAGCCCGGCGTTCTTGACGTCGGCGAGGTTGACCGTGAACAGAATGATGCAGACCGCGAACGGCACCGTGAAGTCGATCAGCATCGAATACACCGGTGCGTCGGTCGGGATCAGACCCGCGTTCGAGAGCAGGGCCGAGGTAAATATCACCCAGATGATCGCCGAGAGCCGCTTTGCCCAGGGGAACCGGTTTACCATCAGGAGGGAAAACCCGATGGCTCCCAGGAGCACGGCGATGATTGCGATGGGAGACTGGAGCATGGGCGGTCGTGGGTGATGGCAGGCAAGTATACGTGCGGTCGGAAGTGTCCGCCGGCCGGTCGCCCACCGGGGGCGTACCTTGCCGCGTCTCACCTTCACCCTGAATAGCATGGATGATGTCGTCGCGTCGTGATCAGTACCGGGCAGCCTTCGAGGATGGGACGCCTCCGGACGAAATCGCCGAGGCATTCGGGGTGCCCGAAGGAGCGGTGAGGACAGTCCTCAAAGAGTTGGGGCTTGAGCTACCCCCGAAACCGAGCACACGCGTACGCGCCGAAATGACAGAGGACGAGCAGGAGATTATCCGGTACCTGCACCACAAGGGCTGGGACTACGGACGAATCGCCCGTGAGCGGGGCTTTCTGGTTGACGAGGTCAAGGCGATCTTCAAGCGTCCTGGCAGACAAACTCGGTAGCTGGGACGAACGATATTGGCACTTTCCTGAAAACCCGCACCGCCCTGCTATGGACGCCCATTCCTCCACCTTGATCTTCCTGCTGGGGGTCCTGCTCGCTGGCTGCGGCGCCGCTCAGCCTGAGACCGCGGACTGGCCCGTGTATGGTGGCAATGGGGAAAACACCCACTACACGACGCTCGATCAGATCTCACCCAAGAACGTGGCCGACCTGGAGGTTGCCTGGACCTTCGACACCGGAGACTCCTTCCCCGGATCCGAGATGCAGACGAACCCAGTGATCATCGACGGGATCATGTACGCGACCACGCCGAGGCTGCAGGTTCTGGCGCTGGACGCGGCCTCCGGCAAAGAGCTCTGGCGGTTCGACCCGACAGACGGCGCGGTGTCTTCGTCGCGGTTCCGCCATCGCGGAATCGTCGTCACTCAGGACCGCGTCATTTTCAATTACCGCAGTCGACTGTACGCGCTGGATCGGTTGACCGGCGAACCGATCATGTCGTTTGGCAAGGATGGATGGGTTGATTTACGGGAAGGCCTGGGGCGCCCCGTCGAGGGTTTGTCTGTGAGCGCGAGCTCTCCCGGGGTGGTGTTCGAAGACCTGCTCATTATCGGCAGTTCTGTCCCCGAATCGCTGCCCAGCGCTCCCGGTGATATCCGGGCCTTCGACGTCAACACGGGGGCCCTCCGGTGGAGCTTTCACACCATCCCGCATCCCGGCGAGTTCGGCTACGAGACGTGGCCCCCCGGGGCATGGAAGGTGGCTGGCGGGGCCAACGCCTGGAGTGGATTGACGGTGGATGTGGAGAACGCGATGGTCTTTGGAGCCACCGGCTCGGCCTCGTACGATTTCTATGGAGCGAATCGGGTTGGCGATAACCTGTTCGCCAATACCGTTCTGGCGCTCGATGCCCGCACCGGTGAGCGCGTCTGGCACTTCCAGGGGCTACGCCACGACCTGTGGGATCGCGACTTCCCGGCTCCACCCGTGCTGGTCACGGTCCAGCGGGATGGCAGAGAAGTTCAGGCGGTGGCTCAGGTATCGAAGACTGGGCACGTCTTCGTCTTTGATCGCCTCTCGGGAGAGCCGCTGTTTCCAATCGAGGAACGGCCGATGCCGGGCGGCGGGATGGGTGGGGAGCAGATGGCCGCGAGTCAACCGTTTCCAGTACTCCCTCCGCCTTTTGCGAGGCAACGTCTCACGGCCGCAGACCTGACCACCCGAACCCCAGAGGCCAACGCCGCCGCTTTGAAGACGTTTGAAGCCTACAGCACGGCCGATCCTTTTTCCGCTCCCGACACGAGTGGAACCATCATCTATCCCGGCGTGGATGGCGGCGCGGAATGGGGAGGCCCGGCCTTCGATCCAGAGACGGGCCTGCTCTATGTCAATTCAAATGAGATGGGGTGGCTGCTGAAGCTGGTCCCTCAGAGTGATGAGTCTGCGTATGCGGCCAACTGCGCGAGCTGTCATGGCGCAGACCGTGCCGGGACCGGCGCCGCACCCTCACTGCTTGGCATTGTGCAGCGGACATCCCGCGAGCACGTCACCTCCGCGATCCGGGAAGGAACGGGCACCATGCCGGCCTTTGCGGTGGTCATCGGACGACGGGCCACCGAGGATCTGGTCAACTATTTGGAAACAGGTATCGACGCCTCGGCCGCCAAGGTGGGGAAGACCCCGTTCGACCTGCCCTACCGTACGGCCCTCTTTGACATTTTCCTGGACCACGAAGGGTACCCCGGCGTGAAGGCGCCCTGGGGCACCCTCAACGCCATCGATCTCAATGAGGGGAGCATCCGCTGGACCATTCCATTTGGCGAGTATCCGGAGTTGACGGCCCAAGGGATTCGGGATACGGGCACGGACAACTATGGCGGTGCGATTGTGACCCGGAACGGCCTCCTGATCATCGCGGCTACCACCTACGACAGGAAGATCAGGGCGTTCGACAAGCTGAGCGGCGAACTCCTCTGGCAGGCAGACCTTCCATTCAGCGGCAATGCGACGCCTTCCACCTATGTGGTCGACGGGAGGCAGTACATTGTCATTGCGGCTGGAGGCGGTAAGAACGGAGCACCGAGCGGGGGGACCTACGTGGCGTTTGCGCTCCCGGAGTGGGGCGGGTGAAGCCAGGCGAATTCCTTTCCATATTGCCGGCACACCCGCAAGTAGGTACTATTCCGGCCAACCCACTCCGTATTTCCGTGACGACACATCCTGCATTTCGCCCTCTGACCATATGCATCCTGCTGGTAGCAGGCCTCTCGGCCGGATCCTCCGCGGCCCAGACGAGATCGACCCGGAACACACAGGCGCTCACCGAGGTGGCACCCGAGTCGGTGGGGATGTCTGCGGAGCGCATCGCCCGCATTGACCAGATGCTGCAGAAGGCCGTGGAAGACCAGAACATTCCAGGTGCCGTCGCGCTGGTCGCACGCCGGGGCAAAATTGTCTACTGGAAGGCGATGGGAACAGCGGACCATCAGACTGGGACAGCGCTCACACGCGACAGCATATTTCGAATTGCATCCCAGAGCAAGGCCATCACCTCAACCGCCGTCATGATGCTCTGGGAAGAGGGGCGCTTTCAGTTGGACGACCCGATCTCGCGCTACATCCCGGAGTTCGCAGATCCACAGGTGCTGGAAGACTTTGACCCCGCGGACACCACCTTTACTGCCGTGCCTGCCAGTCGCGAAATCACCATCCGTCACCTGCTGACGCATACCTCGGGGTTGGGGTACGGGGTCATCGACGGTGACGAGCGGTTTCAGAAGATGTATGCGAAGGCGGGCATCACGGACCTGTTTACGACCGAAGACATCAGCATTCGCGAGAGCGTGCTGAAACTGGCCAAGCTGCCTCTACACCACAACCCCGGGGAGGGCTTCACCTACAGCGAAGGCCTGGATGTCCTGGGCTACTTCATTGAGGTGATCGCTGGAGTGCCGTTCGATGTATTTCTCGAGACGCGCATCTTCAAGCCCCTCGGGATGACCGACACGGCCTTCTACCTGCCGGTCGAGAAGGCGGATCGTCTGGTGCGTGTCCAGCGTAAAGGGGAGAGGGGATGGGAACGGTACCCGGTGACGTTCTACGACCCACAGTATCCCGTCACGGGCGCACGCCGCTTTTTCTCCGGTGGGGCCGGCCTTTCCAGCACTGCCCTGGATTACGCGACTTTCCTGCAGATGTATATCAACGGCGGTGAGCTGCGTGGGGTGCGAATTCTGAGCCGGACCACGATCGCCACCATGATGGAAAACCAGGTGGCCGACCTCTGGGGCGACAACGAATACGGTCTGGCCTTTGGTCTGGTGACCGATGCCGGGGTCACGAAGGGTGGACGCGGAAGCATGGGCACGTTCGACTGGGGAGGCTACTTCAATACGCAGTACTTCGCCGATCCGGAGGAGGACATTGTTGCGGTGCTCATGAAACAGACACAGGGGCCTCTCCAGGACCAGACGGGTTGGAAGTTCAGGCTTATGGTTGGCGCGGCGGTGGACGACTGAGGACCGGCTCGCGCCCGACTTATTGGCAAACAATTCCGAAGCCAGGTGACGAAGTAACACGCGGAATTTCATACTGTTGAGTAGCGTCCGCGCATCCGTGGTCGCCGGCCTTGCGCCGTTACCCTGCTGCCGACACATCTTGGATTCACCGATTACGCTGGGCTGGAGAGAGCATCTGGAACTCCCCGAACTTGGTCTCAACGGCCTGAAGGCGAAGATCGATACAGGCGCTAAGACCTCGGCACTCCATGCCTTCCGGATCGAGACGGAAGAGCGAGGAGGCGCAGACTGGGTCCAGTTCTGGCTTCATCCGCTGCGAAAACACCGCGACGTGGTCCTGCGTTGCGAGGCACCGATCGTTGACCAGCGGGTGGTCTCGGACTCCGGCGGACACAAGGAGCGCCGGATCGTGATCTCAACCCCTCTTAGCATTCAGGGCCAGTCCTGGCCGATCGAGATCACGTTGACCAACCGGGACTCCATGATTTTTCCCATGCTCCTGGGCCGAACGGCGATGGAGGATCGGGTCTTGGTGGACCCCTCCCTGTCGTACGTCCTGGGCCGCGCAAGAGGGCGGGCTTTTCGCCGCGCCTTACTCAAACCAATTGTGAAATGAAAATCGGCATACTCTCCCGCAGCGCGGAGATCTACTCCACAAGAAGGATGGTTGAGGCGGCCCAGCAGCGGGGCCATGAGGTCCAGGTGATCAACCACCTGCTCTGCTACATGAACATCACCTCCCACCGTCCGTCGGTGCACTATGGCGGGCATGAGCTGAAGGGATTCGATGCCATCATCCCGCGTATCGGAGCGTCCGTGACGTTCTACGGGACGGCTGTCGTGAGGCAGTTCGAGATGATGGGCGTGTATTCGGTCAACGAATCCGTGGCCATCAGCCGGTCGCGCGACAAGCTGCGAAGCTCACAGTTGCTCTCCAGAAAGGGTATCGGCCTGCCGGTGACCGGGTTCGCCCACTCCACCAAGGCAACTGATGACCTGATCAAGATGGTCGGTGGCGCCCCGCTTATCGTCAAGCTCCTTGAGGGTACACAGGGCAAGGGTGTTATTCTTGCGGAGACAAACAAGGCCGCCGAGAGCACCATCGAGGCGTTCCGGGCACTCAAGACACGCTTCCTGATTCAGGAGTTCGTCAAGGAGGCTGGGGGGGCAGACATTCGCTGCCTGGTGGTCGGCGGCAAGGTGGTCGCGGCCATGTTGCGACAGGCCAAGGAAGGCGAGTTTCGTTCGAACCTCCACCGGGGTGGAAGTTCGAGCCGCATCAAGATCACGCCGGAGGAACGCTCCACCGCCGTTCGCTCAGCCAAGATCATGGGTCTCGGCGTGGCCGGCGTGGATCTCCTTCGCTCCAACCATGGGCCGCTGGTGATGGAGGTGAACTCATCGCCGGGTCTGGAAGGCATTGAGGGAGCTACCAAGCTGGACGTCGCAGGGATGATCATTGAGCACATCGAAGCCAACGCGCGACCAGGAAACACAAGGACAAAGGGGGATGGCTGATCGGGAACTGCCCGCCTTTTCGCTCGGCGGCGTTGAGATAGCTCCGGGCACGCGTCAGACGGTTCATTTGCCCGTGGCTCCCATGTACACCGCCATGGAAATGACCATGCCGGTGCACGTGATTCGTGGTCGAAGGGAGGGGCCGAGACTGTTCGTTTCGGCGGCAATTCATGGCGATGAAATCAACGGGGTCGAGATCATTCGACGGCTCTTGGCCCGGCCAGAAATGGGCAGGTTCAAGGGGACGCTGATAGCCGTGCCGGTAGTCAACGTGTATGGCTACATGGACCGCAACAGATATCTCCCCGACCGCCGCGACCTCAACCGATCATTCCCGGGCTCGGCCTCGGGCTCGATGGCATCGCGGTTGGCGCACATCTTCATGGAAGAGATCGTCAGCAAGGCGACACACGGCATTGATCTGCACACCGGTGCCGTGCATCGGACGAACCTGCCCCATGTGAGGGTCTCGTTTGAGCAGACCGAATCCGTTGCGCTGGCCAAGGCCTTTCGCGTACCGCTGATCATGCACTCCGATTTACGTGACGGGTCGCTGCGCCAGGCGGTTGTCGAGAAGAATCTGCCCATGCTCTTGTACGAGGCCGGGGAGGCGCTCCGGTTCGATGAGCAGTCCATCCGTATCGGACTCCGGGGTGTTCTCAACGTGATGCGGACGATTGGAATGTTGCCAGCCAGGAAGGCGAAACGGTCCGCGGTCCAGCCACTGATCGGACGGAGCTCCCGATGGATGCGCGCCCCGGACTCCGGGACACTCATCTCACGCCGGGAGGTTGGCGAGGTGGTCATCGCCGGTGAGATCCTCGGTGTCGTGGCCGACCCGCTGGGGAACGAAGAATCACCAGTCAAAGCCACGGTAGGGGGGATGATCGTCGGAATGACCATGATGCCCCTGGTTTACGAGGGCGAGGCGCTGTTCAATATCGTCGCTCTGGGCGTGGATCGGGACGCCGCCGACGCGCTTGAGCAGTACGAAACCAACCTGGGCAACGATCCGGATTTGCCGCCGGACCTTGACTCCGTGATTGCCCACGACCCCGTAGATTAGTCCCCACGCTGAACTCCAGGCAGGACGTACGATGCAGCAACGCGGCTATTTCCCCGAAATCACCTCGGTCCAGTTTGAGGGGCCGGACTCGACCAACCCGCTGGCCTTCCGGTTTTACGACAAAACCAGGGAAGTCAGGGGCAAGTCCATGGCGGCCCACCTCAAGTTTGCGTGTGCCTACTGGCACACGTTTACGAACGGAGGCGGGGATCCATTCGGCCGCCCCACCCGGGTGTTTCCCTGGGACGCCAACGCCGACCCGGTGGCACGGGCAAAGGACAAGGTGGATGCGGCATTCGAGTTCATGTCAAAGATCGGACTCGACTATTTCTGTTTTCATGACCGGGATCTGGTGGATGAAGGGGCTTCTCTTGCGGAGTCCGAGCGTCGCCTTCGGGGGCTCACCGAATACGCGGCAGAAAAAATGGCGGCCACGGGCATCAAGCTGCTTTGGGGGACGGCCAACCTGTTCAGTCATCCGCGCTACATGAACGGCGCGGCGACCAACCCGGATTTCCGGGTCGCGGCGTACGCCGGAGCCCAGGTGAAGCAGGCCCTTGATGCGACCATTGCTCTCGGCGGCGAGAACTACGTCTTCTGGGGAGGACGCGAAGGCTACATGTCGCTGGTCAACACCGATATGAAGCGCGAACTGGACCACCTGGGCCGGTTTCTGGCCATGGCCAGAGACTACGCGCGCGGCCAGGGTTTCAAGGGGACGTTTTTCATCGAGCCCAAGCCCTGCGAACCAAGCAAGCACCAGTACGACTACGACTCGGCAACCGTTATCGGATTCCTGCGGGAGTACGGGTTGGACAAGGATTTCAAACTGAATATCGAGGTCAATCACGCCACCCTGTCGGGTCACACGTTTGACCACGAGTTGCAGGTTGCCGCCGACGCGGGCATGCTGGGCAGCATAGATGCCAACCGGGGGGACTACCAGAATGGCTGGGACACCGATCAATTCCCCAACAACCTCTATGAGTTGACCGAGGCGATGATGGTCATTCTGCGGGCAGGCGGACTGCAGGGTGGAGGTGTCAATTTCGATGCGAAGCTCCGGCGGAATTCGACTGATCTGGTCGACCTGTTTCACGCCCATGTCGGGGGCATGGACCTGTTCACCCGAGCTCTACTTGCGGCGGATCGGATACTGACTGAATCACCAATCGAAGGGATGCGATCAGACCGCTACGCATCCTTTGATGCCGGACAGGGAGCGATATTCGAGTCGGGTGGACTGTCTCTCTCCGAACTGGCAGCGGCCGCCGGCGATGAGCCGGAGCTTACCAGCGGGAAGCAGGAGCAGTACGAGAACATCATGAACCGCTATCTTTGATCCTGCTTGTGCCGCGGGGCAGGCCGGCCGGGCAACTCATGCCGCGGGGCGGGCCGGCCGGGCAACTCATGCCGCGGGGCGGGCCGGCCCGACTGGCTGCTACTGCCCGACTTTCGGCGGCCAGGACTGCAGGGTTCGGAGATAGTTTGCCCGCTCAAAGGCGGCCGGCTCGGCAACATGCTGCTGGCTCATGCTCCCGATGCACTGCCTCACGGACTCGTATCCCCGGTCGGTCAGCCAGAAACTGGTGGCCTCAAGCAGTTGCGAAATCCGGATGATGCCGTTCTTGAGAAGCTCGGACGCCACCATGGTCACCTGAGCGCCGGCCATGAGTCCCTTGATGACGTCCTCGTGCGTATGCACACCCGAAGTCAGGGCCATGTCGGCTCCAATTCGGCCGTAGAGAATGGCAATCCACCGCAGTGGAAGTCGAATGGCGTCGCCCGTGCTGAGGTGCACCCGCGGTACGACCTCAAGTCGTTCGATATCAAGGTCTGGTTGATAGAACCGGTTGAACATCACCAACCCTGATGCACCGGCATCGACCAGCATCGCCGCCATGTGGGGCAACGAGCTGAAGAACGGGTTCAGTTTGATGGCCACCGGAATGGACACGACGTCGGTCACGTCCCGGACCACCTCCTCGTACATCCGCTCGACCTCGTGGCCACTCAACTCGGGGTCCGTGGCAATGAAGTAGGTATTCAGCTCCAGGGCGGACGCTCCCGCGGCCTCGATTTCCTTCGCGAAGCTGGTCCATCCACCGGATGACACGCCGTTGAGGCTCCCGATGATGGGGATGTCCACCGCTTCGGACGCCTCCCGGACATGCTCCAGATAGAGATCAGGTCCGACGTGGTAGGAATCGCTTTCGGGGAAGTAAGAGACGGCTTCGCCGTGGCTGTCGGAGCCAAGCGTCAGGAAATGATCGATCTCCAGACTGGCCTGGGTCAGCTGCTCCTCAAACAGGGAGTGGAGTACCACTGCGCCGGCGCCTTCATCCTCCATCTGGCGGATGTTGGACACCGACTCCGATAGCGGTGAAGCAGAGGGGACAACGGGGCTGCAGAGATCCAGTCCCAGATAGGTGGTGCTGAGGTCCATGGCGTCCCTATGGTTTGGTTACGGGTGGTCTCCGGGGCGGCCCGGGCGGGCGAGGGCTCTTGGGAGCTCCGTCCGCACCGTCGCCGGACGGAACTGGACTGGCCATCCGGGTAAGGGCCGCGAAACGCTCCTTTACCTGCGCCTGTGCCTGTGTCAGGAAGCCCGCCGCGGCTTCCGGGTTGGTGTGCTTCAAGATTCGATACCGATTCTCCCGATAGAAGTAGTCGCGCAGTGGCAGCGTCGGAGCCTTGGAGTCCACCTGAAGCGCCGGCAGGCCCTTTTTCACCCGCGCAGGATCGAATCGGTAGAGTGGCCAGTGACCCGACTTCACGGCGCGATCTGACTGGTCCATTCCCTTGGCCATGTCGATTCCGTGTGCGATGCACTGGCTGTACGCGATGATCAGGGACGGACCGGGGTGTGCCTCGGCTTCCCGGAAGGCCCGGATGGCTTGGTTTTCGTCCGAGCCCATCGCAATCTGGGCCACGTATACGTAGCCGTAGCTGGTGGCAAGCAGTCCGAGATCCTTCTTGGGCGTGGGCTTGCCGCCCGCTGCAAACTTGGCAACGGCTCCGAGGCCGGTGGCCTTGGAGGCCTGTCCACCCGTGTTGGAGTAGACCTCTGTGTCCAGAACCAGAATATTGATGTTCTGACCGGACGCCAGCACGTGGTCCAGCCCGCCGTAGCCGATGTCGTACGCCCATCCGTCACCGCCGACGATCCAGACACTCTTCGGGACCAGGAGGTCAGCAAGCACCAGAAGATCCCGGCTCCGGGCGTCCCGATGATCGCTCAGCCGTTCACGCAGGGTCTGGACCATTCCGCGGGCGGCTGTGGGGTCTTCCGTGTGACGGAGGTCATGCGCCAGTTCACGACCGACCGTGTCGGCCAGTGTGCCGAGCAACTCCTGCGCGTACTCCCGCTGCTTGTCAACGCCGACTCGCATCCCGAACCCGAACTCCGCGTTGTCCTCAAACAGCGAGTTCGCCCACGTAGGCCCGCGGCCTTCGGCATTCTTGGACCAGGGTGTGGTCGGCAGATTTCCGCCGTAGATGCTGGAGCACCCTGTGGCGTTGGCCACGTAGAGTCGGTCGCCCACCAGTTTGGTGAGCAGGCTGAGGTACGGAGTTTCCCCGCATCCTGCGCAGGCGCCAGAGAATTCGAAGTACGGCTGCATCAGCTGGACATCCTTCGCCTTGGCGTACTTGAGGTCAGCTGAGGGAGCCTCGGGGAGGCCCTTGAAGAAGTCCCACCCGGCGCGCGCCTGAGGAGCCGCCTCGCGCACGTCCGTCATCTCGAGGGCCTTCCGGGAGACGTTGGTCTTGTCGTGTGCCGGGCATACCTCGACGCACAACTGGCAGCCGGTGCAGTCGTCAGCGGATACCTGGATGGTGTACCGATCGTCGGCCATCTCGCGCCAGCCGGCCTTGATGGTCTGAAATCCCTCCGGCGCGGCAGACAGGACGGTTTCGTCGACAACCTTGGAGCGGATGACGGCGTGAGGGCAGACCATCACGCATTTCCCGCACTGGATGCACAGATCGGCATTCCAGGTCGGGATCTCCTGGGCAATCTGTCGCTTCTCCCACTGGGTGGTCCCCGTCGGATAGACACCGTCGTCGGGGAGGGCGCTCACAGGGAGCAGGTCTCCTCGCCCTGCCATGATTTCTGCCGTGATCCGCTGCACGAAATCGGGGGCGGCCTCCGAAACCGTCGGGCGGTTACCCGGCCCGTCCGCGTCACCGAAGGCGGTGACCTCATGCAGATGTTCGAGCGCTGCGTCAACCGCTGCATAGTTCATTTGAACCACTGCGCTGCCTCGCTTGCCGTAGGTCTTGGAGATGTAGGCCTTTATCTGCTCGGTGGCATTCGTCGACTCCAGCACACCTGAGAGCTCGAAGAAGCAGGTCTGCATGATGGTGTTGATGCGGGGACCGAGGCCCGTATCCCGGGCCACTTTATACGCGTCAATAACCCAGAGCTTCAGACCTCGATCGCGGATAGAGCGTTGGACGGAGGCCGGTAATTTCGACCAGACGTCTTCTGCACCAAAGGGGCTGTTCAGAAGGACCGTGGCGCCGGGGGCCGCCATGGCCAGGGTGTCATACCGCTCCAGAAACATCCACTGGTGTACGGCAACAAAGTTGGCGCGCGAGATCAGGTACGTGCTGTTGATGGGCTCGGGGCCAAATCGCAGGTGCGAAATGGTCCGAGCTCCGGACTTCTTGGAGTCGTAGACGAAATACCCCTGCGCGTGGCCCTCCGCGGCCTCGCCGATGATCTTGATCGAGTTCTTGTTGGCACCCACCGTGCCGTCAGAGCCGAGTCCCCAGAAGACGGCCCGGGTTACGGTGTCAGGCTCCGTTGACCAGGCATCGTCGTAGTCGATGCTGGATCCCGTCAGGTCGTCATTGATCCCCACAGTGAAGTGGTTGCGGGGCGCCGGGGCCGAGAGGTGATCCAGTACACCGCGCGCCATGGCGGGCGTGAATTCCTTGGACGAGAGACCGAAACGGCCACCGAGAACGCGGACTGACTCCATTCGTCCTTCGGCCACGGCTTCGGAAACCGCCGTGACGACATCCTGGTAGAGCGGTTCACCAATTGATCCGGGCTCCTTGGTCCGGTCCAGTACCGCAATGCGCTTGACGGATGCAGGTAGGGCATCGAGCAGCAATTGAGTGGGGAAGGGGCGGAAGAGTCGGACCTTCAGCAGTCCCACACGCTCTCCAGCGGCCACCAGGTTCTGCACGGCCTCTTCGGCCGCACCGATACCGGATCCCATGAGGACCATCACCCGCTCCGCGTCAGGGTGGCCTACGTAGTCGACAAGGTCATAGGACCGGCCGGTGGCCTCGCCGAGTTGGCGCATGGCCGACCGCACATGTTCGAGCGCCTTGTCGTAGTACGGGTTTACGGACTCCCGGGCCTGGAAGAAGACATCGGGATTCTGGGCGGTGCCCCGAATGGTCGGATGCTCCGGCGACATGGCCCGAAGGCGAAATGCGCGAATGGCATCCGGATCGAGCATACTGCTTATTACGGAGTCGGGCAGGATCTCGATCTTTTGGAGCTCGTGGCTGGTCCGGAAGCCGTCAAAAATGTGAAGGAACGGGATTCTGGAGGACAGCGTGGCTGCGTGGGCGACGGCAGCCATGTCCATCGTCTCCTGAACCGAGGCAGCGAACAGCATGCCCCAGCCCGTTCCGCGAGCCGCCATCACGTCGCTATGGTCGCCGAAGATCGAGAGTGCCTGGGCGGCGATTGACCGGGCGGCGATGTGAAAGACCGCAGGTGTCAGCTCTCCCGCGATCTTGTACATGTTCGGGATCATCAGGAGGAGTCCCTGACTCGCCGTAAACGTCGTCGTCAGCGCGCCGGCCTGCAGGGATCCGTGAACGGCCCCCGCAGCCCCGCCCTCCGCCTGCATTTCAATGACCCTCGGGACTGAACCCCAGAGGTTCTTCTGTCCCGCCGTACTCCACGCGTCCGAGAGTTCACCCATGGGGGAGGCAGGCGTGATCGGGTAGATCGCGATCACTTCGTTGGTACGGTAAGCAACGTGGGCTGCGGCCTCGTTGCCGTCCATTACGGCGCGACTTGCGGACATGTCTCTCCTGGTTGGCCTTGGTCTTGTCGAATTAGCCCTTGGGAGGCCGTCTCCGGGAGAGGAGAACACGCCGACCGAAGTGAGGGGAACCCCTACTCTCCCGGTGATGGCTACCTTGCTGCCCTCGCGGCTACACGCCGGAAGAAATGCGCCAAACCCTCACATTTGGGGGGAATCCCTTCGTGGCGGGGCCGGTATTGAAGAGGATTGCCCACCTCGGCCTCACGCAACTTCTCGCGGAGGCTCCGAACGGAGGTTCAGTTACGGCTCACTCTAGTGTTTGGGTCACCCTGTTGGCAGTGACGCGCGGCGCGGGCTGAAAGGACGCGAAGCAAACCATACACCTGAGTTTATAGAGCTACATGAACCACTCTTTTGAGGGGCTCGGTCTTGAGTCCCGTCTAGTTGCCACGCTTACTGCTCGTGGCTACACCACTCCCACGCCAATCCAGGCGGCACTGATTCCGACCCTGATTGAAGGGCGTGATGCCGTTGGAAAGGCCCCTACAGGCACCGGAAAGACGGCTGCGTTCTCGCTGCCGGTCATCCATCGCCTCAAGGCGGGGAAGAACCACATCCAGGTTCTTGTGCTGGCTCCAACGCGCGAGTTGGCCATTCAGGTATCGGACACGATGTTCGCCTACGGCAAGTCCGAGGGGGTCAGCGTGCTTCCCATCTACGGTGGCCAGGCGTACGGACGGCAGATCAACCGATTGCGCAAGGGCGTGGACATCGTTGTCGGCACCCCCGGTCGTCTCATGGACCTCGCGGAGAAGGGCGTGCTTGACCTCTCGAAGGTCTCGACGGTGATCCTGGACGAAGCCGACGAAATGCTGTCGATGGGCTTCGTGGACGACATCGAGACGATTCTGGATCTCACGCCCTCCGATCGCCAGACTGTACTGATGTCGGCTACCATGCCGTCGCGCATCCGTAAGCTCGCCAAGAAGTACCTGCGGGACGCCGTGTCCTGCGAAGTGGAGGCCCACGAGGACGCCATGGAAATCCGGGAGCGTGCCTATCTGGTCAACCGCCACGAAAAGGTCGCGGCTCTCTCAAGGCTGTTCGAGACCGAAGAAGTCACCAGTGCGCTGATCTTTGCCAAGACGCAAATTGGTACCGAGGACTGGGCCAGCCAGCTTGTCGAGCGTTCGATTCCGGCCAAGGCCCTCCATGGTGGAATGAGCCAGGATGTCCGTACGCGGATCATCAACCAGTTTCGTCAGGGAACCATCCAGGTGCTTGTTGGCACCGATGTCGCCGCCCGCGGCCTGGACATCGACGACATCTCCCACGTCTTCAACGTGGATCTGCCCCTCGACCCGGAGGTCTACGTTCACCGCATCGGTCGTACTGGCCGGGCTGGTCGCAGCGGGGAGGCCATTTCGATTCTTGCGCCGAACGAAATCGGCAAATTGAAACGCATCGAGCGCCACACCGGTAAGGATCTTGAGCGCTGCCATCTGCCCACGGTGGAAGAAATTGAAACCAGTCGCAGCAAGCGTGTGATCGAAACCGTAAACACCTGGGTGTCTCGGGGACGTTGTCACGCAGAGCGCGAGCTGGTCCAGAAACTGGTTGACGAAGGCGGCGATCCTATGGAGATTGCAGCGGCAGCCATTCGCATGGCCCGCAAGGCCGAGTACAAGCGTCCGGTCGAGAAAATTTCCGAGGTCGAACGTCGTCGTCCGGGTCGCTCCGAAGGCGGTTACCGTGGCCGGGAAGGCGGCGGCTACAAGGGCGGTGGCTACAAGGGCCGCGACGGCGGTGGCTACAAGGGCCGCGAGAGCGGTAGTGGCTACAAGTCCCGCGAGACCAGTGGCGGTGGCTACAAGTCCCGCGAGAGTGCAGCCCTCCAGAAGGATGCCGGCTCGGGTGCAGCGGAAACTCCGCGTCCGAAGCGGAAACGCACGGACCGCACCGGCCCCATGGTCAAGCTTGCTATTCCCATCGGCAAGGACAGCGGTGTTCGCGTGAACAACATCGTCAGCACGATCGCCCGCCACGGCGGTGTACCTGCCGAAGCCATCGGACGGGTCGAGATTGCCGACGGACGCACGACCATCGATATACGCGAGTCGGAAGCCAAACGAGTTCTCGGAAAGAGCGGCGAGCTCCGATTCGGGCCCAAGCGCCTGGACGTTGAGCTGGCCTGAGCACCCAGCGGGTCCAACCAACCATAAGTGGGCGGAGCCCGGAGACAAGCCTATCTTCGCCCCATGCCTGACCTCAGGAAAGCCGAACTCATGCGCCGCGCCATTGCCCTGGCCGTGGAAAACGTGCGGGAGGGAGGCGGGCCGTTCGCGGCCCTCGTAGTCAAGGACGGTAAGGTTGTGGCCGAAGGTGCGAACAGGGTCACCGCTGCAAACGATCCAACCGCTCACGCCGAGGTCATGGCTATCCGGGCGGCCTGCACGGCCCTGGGCACGTTCCAGTTGACGGGGTGCGACCTGTACACGACGTGCGAGCCGTGTCCCATGTGCCTGGGTGCGATCTACTGGGCGCGTCCGGACCGGGTCTTCTACGCCTCCGGAAAGCAGGACGCAGCCGAGGCCGGGTTCGACGACGCATTCATCTACGAAGAGATCGAGTTGGCGCCTGTGGATCGCCGGATTCCCATGGCCCAACTGTTGGGGATCGAGGCCGCGGCCGTTTTCGCGGCCTGGCAAGACAAGCCCGATCGGATCGCCTACTGACGGCGTGTCCCGGAGACGTCAACTTCCTCGATAGGTCGAGTAGCCGAAAGGGCTCAGAAGGAGCGGCACGTGATAGTGCTGCTCGGTGTCCAGTACCACGAAATCAATCGTGACCCGTGGATGAAAACTGGCGCGCCCCGCGTTCTCGTGGTAGTCCGCCAGCTCAAAACTGAGCCGATAGGACCCCGCACGAAGAGCATGCCCAGCCTGCAGGAGGTTGTCGATTCTGCCGTCGCTGTCCGTGGTTCCGGCACCCGCCGGATGCCAATCATTCAGATGCGCCAGATACTCCAGCCTGGCCGGAATTCCGGATGCCGGAGACCCCGAGGCCAAGTCCAGAACGTGGGTCGTGATGGGACCTTTCATGAGCCTGCTCGCTGTGCCAGAATCCTCCCGAAGGAGCGCAGCCGGATTTCGTCAAGGCTGAGCCCGGTGCGGGCCGCCTCCTCCTCGGTGATGGCGCCGCAGTTCAGCGCCCGGAGAAAATAATTCAGGAGGCCCTGCCCTGTGGCCGCGTCGTCAAAGACATCGCCGACCAGGGAGGCCTGGGCCGCCTTGTCAACGAACGCTCGGAGGCGCTCGGCGGCTGCCTCGTATCCATCCAGGAAGAACGTGTAGACGGCCGCATACCGTGCCGGCAGTTGGGCAGGATGGAGGTCCCACCCCTGATAGAAGGCATTTCGCAGAGAGTGCATACTGTCATCAAAGCCCATGCGCCAAGCGCGATGCACAGACTCGGTGTTTGAGGCCTTTTGCTCGGCCGTCAGATGCTCTCCGCGATGGGGGGCAACCGGCATGATGTTGGTTGCCCCATCGGACAGCCACACGCCGGTCCCGGCAAGGGACACCTGCATGATGTGCCTGGCGAAGTCGCAGGCGGGATGACCCATCGCCTGGTGAGTTGCGGTTATGTCCATGCCCGCGGTGTAGTCGTAGACGCCGAAATGGGCGGCGGTGCACCGCCCTCTGGCTGCGCTGACCCAGGCCGGGAGCGTCGCGCGGCCGTCCTGCCCCAGTATCGAGGTGGCCGTCTCCACCATGAACTCCAACCCGATGCTGTCCTGGGGAAGCCCAGCGGACTCCTCGATCTGCGAGAGGGCATCGGCACAGACACTGACCTGATCCTCGTGGGTGATCTTGGGCAGGGTGACAACGATGGACGTGGGCAGTTGTCCTTTCGTCTTCTCAAGGAGAGCCGAAAAGAATCGGTTCAGTGTGCCCAGAGAACGGGCCGCGTACTCGTCGTTGAGGGGCTTGATGCGGATCCCGATGAACGGTGGCAGGACGCCAAGCTGCATGGCCTTGGCCACCTCGCCTGCCGCCCTGACGGCCTCCGCGCGCTCCTCTTCCACGGGACGGACACCGAAACCATCCTCAAAATCGATCCTGAAGTCCTCCACCGGTTCCCTCCGAAGTTTCTCCAGGACGCGCCCGTAAACGGAGGAGGCCAGCCACGCCGCCCGGTTCGCATCCGCGGAGGGTGGGTGAGCCAACAGCGTCTCGCGCTGGGGTCCTGAGGATGGCAGGCCTTCGTGTCCGGGAAGGTGAAAGGCGTGGGCGAAGGCAATGTAGTCGGGCGCAAACGCGTCCATCATCCCCAGGGCCACCCGCCCCATCTTCTGGGCAAGGTCAGCCTTGAAGAGCTGGGCGCCGCCATAAACCGTGTGCACGGGCTGCCGATCTGTGCGCGGGCCTGGCCTTGCCGCTGCGAACGACCGGTTGGCGTCGGAGAGCGAGTCGAGATAGCTCTGCAGGGCGACTTCTGAAATGAGTTGACTCACGGATACTCGGTTCTTTCTGTATGACCCACTTGAGGTCGAGACCGAAGATAGCCGTTCACGCGCCCGGGCCGCATCAAAGGGGGTGCTCGGCGAGCATTTTCTCCAGTCTCAACCGGGTGATGCGCGCCTGCTCGGCGGCCGCGACGCCAAGTTCAACCTCCGGCGAGTTCTCCAATCGAACACGAAGCGCGGCAAGCATTTCGTCGGCGGACTTGCCGGTGGCGCAGACAATGAAAATGTGGCCGAAGCGGTCCTGGTACGACTGATTCGCGACCGCCAACTCATCGAGCACACGCCCGGAGGCGCCAGACGCCCCGGCCTGCTCGCCGCCGGCCCATCGGTCCGCCGAGAACTTCGACCGCAGGGCCTCTTTGTCGCCGATTCTCGGGTGGGCCGCAAAGGCCTCCAGGTAGTCGGACGCCTCGAGGCCGTCCCATATTTCGGCGGCCCGGTTCATCATCTGGCTGGAGTCGTCGAATGGACGGGCGTTCAACATGCGCGTGACCCATCGTTTTGAGCCGCAGCAGGCCTGGAGCAGTTCAGCCGCCCGCGGGGAGGGGAGTTCGTTCAGCCAGTTCATGCCAGCCGTCCGAAGACCCTCAGGCGAGCCACACCGCCATCCGGGTAGATGGACATCCGCACGTGGTCAAACGGCCCGGACTCCTGAAGGGCATTAAAGGTCTGGACCGCGTCCGCACGCAGTTTCTCCCGACCGGTGAGGCCGTGCCAGGAAGCGGTCTTCGGGTCGCCCAGACAGCCCTCGAGGCCACAACTATCCGGGTAGTTGCCTTTGTAGAAGGCCGTATCCAGAACGACGCGTTCCAGGTGGGCGGGCCCGGCCAATCTGACTACGACCCAGTCGTGGCCCGGCCCGCGTCGCCGCCGGGTCTCCCAGCCATCGCCCATGTTGCGCGATGCATCGGGGAGCAGAAGATTTCCGACCCGGCCAAAGTGCTCATCCGAGCAGGAGAGACACAGGCCACCGTTAGCGATCGCGCTCAGTTCAATTTCCCTGCCGTCGGTGGGCAGAAGCGGAACCACATCTCCAAACACCCGGAGCCTGGCCACGCCGCCATCGGGATAGATGTTCAGCCGGACATGGGTCCAGGGCCTGGGGTCGGCCACCGGCACGAAATTGTGGGAGTCCTCATTGATTGCCGTGCGGGGCAGGACCTCGGTCCAGGGTCCATCGCCATCGCGACCGTCCAGTGAGAAGTGGGGAGGGTGGTTGCCCCGGAAATAACTGGTGTCCACGTCCAGTCCCCGGACAATTCCGCGGAGTCCGAGCGCGATCACGGCCCAGTCATGTCCGGGACCGCGCTTGCGTCGAGACTCCCAGCCGTCCATCCACTTGCCGTTGTCGGTATAGAGCCCTGGTTTGAAAACGGCCTCATCCTGCTTGATCAGGTTCTCCTTCTCGGCAAAGAAGTCGTCGGTGGCCTCCAGGACTTGGCCTCCCAGGCGTTCAGCGGCCAGATCAATGAGAGATGTAAACGGGGGAGTACTCATCGGCGCAATACGGTTTGACCAATCGGCTCGTCGCGAAAGATGTCCATTCCCGGGGCAGACCCCCGTTGGAAGACGCACCTGCCCGAGAGAAACGTGTGTGTGACGGCGCCTGACAGGGTCTCTCCCGCGTAGGGAGTAATCTTGTGACGGGTATGGAGCATGTCCGCCGTGACGCGGTGCACGGCATCGGGGTCAAATACGGCCAGATCCGCGCGTCGGCCGACTTCTATGGCGCCCCGGTCGCCCAGACCAACCAGATCGGCAGGCTGTTCGGACATCCACTCTGCCAGTCGTTCTGGATGCTCCCCGCTCAGGAGTGTCCACACGACGGACGGACCCAGATCCAGGCTGGAAATACCTCCCCACGCTGTGACAAACGTGCCCCTCTTGAGGTCCGGAGTGGCCGGCGAATGGTCACTGGTCACCATGTCGATATCGCCCCCGATCAGCGCCCGCCACAGCTTGCGCCGGTTGATTACACTCCGGATAGGCGGGGCACACTTGAAGAGTGGATTAGCCGGGTCGATGCCCTCCAGGGCAAAGTAGAGGTAGTGCGGGCAGGTCTCAATGGTCAAAGGAAGACCCCGCCGTCGGGCTGAACGTATGGCGGGCAGCGCGTTCGCGGCCGCCAGATGAACGATGTGCGTCCGCGTGTGATACGTTTCGCAGAGCTCGATCAGGAGATCAATGGCATCCTGCTCCCAGCGCTGAGGCCTGGAAGCGGCCCAGGCGCGAGCGGTTGGTCCGGGCTTGCGTCCCAGGCCACCTGCCTCGGCATGCACGAGCAGGGGTTTCTCGCGTCCTGCCAGCGCACGCATGGCACACCGCAGTTCATAGGCGCCCGAGGCCGGGAATTCAGGAATACCCGAGTCGACCATGAAAGCCTTGAGTCCGAGCACGCCGGCGTCCAGAAGGTCATCCAGCGCGCTGGAGTTTTCAGGGACGACGCCCCCGTGGAACCCGACGTCCACATGAAGTTGGCCGCGGGAGGAGGCGATCTTTGCGCGCAGGGCATCAGGCGTCGTGGTAACCGGCAGCGAGTTGAGCGGCATGTCCACCAACGTGGTGATCCCGGCCGAGGCCGCCGCACGGGTCGCAGTTTCAAAGCCCTCCCAGCCGGTACGGCCGGGCTCGTTGATGTGGACGTGGGAGTCCACGAAGCCAGGAAATAGGACGTGGTCACCGACGTCGAAGGCCCCGTCCGGAGTTTTGGCAGATGGCACCACTTCTGTGATGAGTCCATCCACAATCAGCACCGCCCCATCGACCACGCCCGTGGGGGTGATGATGCGACGGCTTCGGATTGCAGCCGGAGCCACCCGGTTGAATGGATTGGGTGCGGCCATCAGACGGCCGGCCCGGTCAGCCGATGGCGTTGAATCAGTTGGGCGGTCACGCTGATGGCAATTTCCTGGGGAGTTCGGCTTCCGATTGGCAATCCAACAGGTGCCGTGATCCGGGACAGGGCCTCGGGGCCAAAGCCGCTGTCCGCGAGAGCCTGTCGGACGCGACTTATTTTGGCCGGGGCCCCCATGAGTCCGATGAACGGGAATGGGCCGCGGAGAGCGCCGTAGAGCGACCGGAGGTCGGATGCGATGTCAGTCCCCATCGCCACGACAGAGGTCGATTCCGGATACGCGATGTGGCCCGCCGCGTCCGCGAGGTCCCGCACAGATAGACGGCGATGGGCGGCATGGTTCTTCCCGAGCGTGTCCAGATTGGCACGGTCATCGGCGACGGTGACGTGGAAACCGGCTTCGCGAGCCACCTTCGACAGCGCCAGGGCGCAATGACCGCCGCCAAGAATCAGAAGCCGGCGCGGATTAATCAAGGACTCGGCGTAGCTCCACGACGCCCCGTCAGCGTGATGAGACTCGGGCTCCTGCTTGCTCAGCTCAAGACCATCGGGGGTAATCAACAGCCAGGTTGGCGGCCGGTCCGGTGTATCGCCGGTGGTCGCGGCCACAATCCGACGGGCCACACCAAGATCGTCCGGCGCCAGCCTGAGGTAGACGTTGGTCTGCTCCCCGGCACAGACCAGGCCTGACGCTTGAGGGACGTCCGCGCGATGCACGAGCACTTCACGACGGGCGTCGAAATCCGCAAGCAGGAGCGCACGACTTCCAAGCTCCTGGACGCGGCGCTCCATGATGCCGCCGCCAATCGTCCCGCACGTTTCCCCATCCTCAAACACAGCCATCTTGCTCCCCGCCGTTCCGGGGGAGTGATCCGTGTGATGGACCACCAAAGCCAGAAAGACACGCTCGCCGTATTCCAATCTGGAGGCAATCTGCTCGAAGGGCCCTTCCATCAAGAGTGCGCCGCAGGGCCGAGGGCCTCCGGGTCGACCTCCGCCGAGTCGAGGGCCTCCGGGTGCATACCCAGCAGGACCCTCTCGGGTGTCAGGGGAGCCGCAAAGGGAATTTCGGCCCGCGGGGCGAAGGCCTTCATGGCATACCGGAGGGCAAAGAACACACCGATGCCGTACATGAGCGGGGGTTCGCCAACCGCCTTGTTGCCGAAGGGTCCGAGCTTTTCATCCGCGTCTTCCAGAAAGTCCACCTCCAGCACATCCGGCATGAAGAAGGCATCAGGAACCTTGTACGAGGCCAAATTGCGGGACATCAGATGCCCGCTGTCGTCATACCGCAAATCCTCGACGGTCATCCACCCCAGACCCTGGGCCAGTGCGCCTTCAACCTGTCCCAGGTCTATTACCCGGTTGAGAGGGCGACCGATGTCGTGGACAATGTGGACCGCGTCGATGGAGTAGCGCCCCCGCACGCAGTCCATGGTCACTTCGGTGACGGCAGTGCCCCCGGCGTGGTAGGCAAAGGGCCGACCCGTCTCCTTCCTCTTGTCGAAGTGTATGTCTGGTGTGGCGAAGAAGCCGTGGGCGGAGAGGTCAGTCCGGCTGAGGTAGGTAGCACTGACCAGTGCTTGCCAGTCCAGGCCGGTCGGGCGGCCATCGATTCGCACCTCTTCGTCCCGGATCTCAACCTCTGCCTTGGCTGCGCTTCCCGTTTCGCGGCGGGCCACCAGCTTCAGCCGCTCCCCGATCTCGAGTGCCGCAGCAAGGGCGGCATTGCCGTTCAGCAGCGTGGTCGAGCTGGCCGCTGAAGGCGACATGTTGGCGACGCGGGTGGTGTTCGTGTTTTCGACCCGGATCCGTTCCGGCTGCACACCGAGTGCCCGGGAGACAATGGCAGCAATGTTGGTGGTCAGTCCCTGCCCCATCTCCACGCCACCCGTGGTCACGGACACGGAGCCGTCCGTGTAGACGTGAACCAGAGCGCCCGCCTGGTTGAGAAAGGTGGTTGTGAACGAGATCCCAAAGGTCACCGGCATCACGGCAAACCCCTTCTTCAGGGCGAAGTGCGTCGCGTTGAAGGCGTCTACACGCTGGCGAAGGCCCGCAAGGTCAACCTTCTTGGTCACGGCGTCCCAGGTCCTTCGTGTACGCCTGTCCTCGACCACCTGTCCGTAGGGGAACACATCGCCCGGCGAGATAAGATTGAGGGCTTGCAGATTCTCTCTGGGCACACGCATAGAGTCGGCCAGCGATGCCAGGGCTGACTCGATGACGAACATGCCCTGGGGGCCACCAAAACCTCGAAAGGCAGTGTTGGGAGGCAGGTTTGTTCGGCAGGACGCTGCGAACAGCTTCGCATTGGGCACCCGGTAGCTTCCCGTGCCGTGGTACAGCGTTCGTTCCAGTACGCCCGGCGAGAGGTCGGCGGCGGCTCCGGCATTCTGGAAGTGCCGAGCCTCGAACACCACGATGCGCCCATCGGCATCGGCACCCAGGCGGAAATCAGCCGAGTAGGGGTGACGCTTGCCGGTATGTCTGAAGTCCTCGTCCCGGCGCAATACGACCTCGACCGGAACGCCGGCAATCCGGGCGCCCACGGCCGCGAAGCACGCCCAATGGGTGGCCTGGTCCTCTTTACCTCCGAATCCGCCACCAAGCCTGCGCACCTCGACCTCGATCTGGTTGTTGTGCAAGCCCAATACCTGCGCGATGTGCTTTTGGGCGGCATACGGACTCTGCGTGGACGTCAGCACGCGGATGCGGCCGTTCTCCAAGGGCGTCGCCCGTGCCCGCTGCGTCTCCAAGTAGACATGCTCCTGGCCACCGATGTCGCAGCGCCCCTCCACCACGTGTCGGCAATCGGGCCAGGCCGCGTCTGGACGGCCAATGGCGAATGTCCGAGTGGCACCGATGATTTCGCCCGAATCGAATGCCGCGCGCGGATCCAGGATGGGAGGCAACTCATCCAGTTCAACCCGTACCCGTCGGGCTGCCTCCCGCGCCTGCGCGGCGGTGTCCGCTATCACCAGCGCCAGCGGGTGGCCCACGTACCGCACCAGATCCTCGGCCAAAAGCGGCTCATCGTGGATAATGGGTCCGACCTCGTTTGTGCCCGGGAGGTCCTTGGCCAGAATCACGGCGAGGACACCGGGGGCACGCCGCGCCGCCGAGATGTCCAGGCTCCGGACCCTGGCATGGGCCACGGGCGATCCAAAAACGCAGCCAAAGGCCAGATTGGAGGGACGCAGTTCATCGTCCACGAACTCCGCTTCGCCGCGGACGTGCAGGGCGCCATCGATGTTTTTCAACATGCGGCCTCGCGGTAAAGCGCCTCGAACGAAATCCGATCCGGATACAGGGTCTGGAAATGTGACCAGATCAATTGGCGCAGCAGGAGGCGCTTGTAGGCGGCCGATCCCCGGATGTCGGAGATTGGCGTGACCTCGGACTGGGCGAGATTCGCGGCTTCAACCACCGTCTGAACAGACACCAGTCGATCAAGAAGCCATGCGGAGGTCTCGGCAAGGAAGTAGGGCGTGGGGGCGACGCCGCCCGCGGTCAGCGTTGCTTCCCGAATCACACCGTTCTCGTCGCGCATCACCAGTGCACTGTTGACGCTGGCGATATCCAGAGTGCGCCTCTTGGCCACCTTCTCCCAACTGATACGGGAGCCTCGTGGAGGGCGGGAGATGGAGATGGAGGTCACGAGTTCGTCCGGGGCGAGGTCCAATTGCTTGTAGCCCAGGTAGAAATCTCGAAGTCCAACGCGCCGCGGATCCTCCGAGCGGGACTCGAGGGTCAAGGTGGTGTCCAGAGCCAGGAGGAGAATCGTCACATCGCCGATGGGGGAGGCGTTCACCAGGTTGCCGCCGACGGTCGCCCGGTTACGAATCTGGATGGAAGCGATGTCATCCATGTAGGCCCGGATCTGTGGGATCATCGCCCGAACGTCTGGGCTCTCAGCCAATTCCTCGAACGTGGTGGCCGGTCCAAGTACAAGCGCCCCGGGCTCCGACCGTATACCGCGGAGGCCCGGGCGCGTGCCGAGCACCTCGACAGAGGATGATGTGGCGATGTCATCGCCTTGTTGCACATAGAGGTCGGTGCCTCCAGCTACGGCATAGTGTTGGCCCGCGGCTGGAGATGGCGAGTCCGTGTCGGAGGTCGCAATCGCGGAGAGTCGGGCCGGAATGCCGGAGAACCAGGCCGGAAGCTCACCGGCACCGACCAGTCCTTCCAGACCGCGTGGCACGTCCGCGAGGTGATTCCTGACCGCCTTCAGCGACCGATACCCCGTGCAGCGACAGAGGTGCCCTCCGAGGGCCGTCTTGACCGCGGCCGCATCCAGAGGCGCGCTGTGTTCCAGCAGGGCACCCGTCAGGGACAGGACGATACCCGGTGTGCAGAAACCGCACTGGGAACCGCCTTCCTCCACAATGGCCTGCTGGACGGTGGAAAGGCGAGGGCCGCGCAGCGCCTCGATGGTGACCAGGTGCTTGCCCGCCAGTTCGTGAGCCGGCATCAGGCAGGATGTCACCGCACGATACCGGACCGCATCGCCTTGCAGCTCGCCGATCAGAACCACGCAGGCGCCGCAATCACCCTCGCGGCACCCTTCCTTCGTACCCACCATCCGGCGGGTCTCGCGGAGGTAGTCCAGGACCAACTGGCCCGCAGGCACCTGGGCCTGGACCTCGCGACGGTTCAGTATGAAGTGTAGCGGTCTACTCATGGGGCGCGCTTTTCCCAAAAACAGGCTTTCGGAAGAGACGCGCAACTCCCCAGCCAAGAAGGACAAGAACGCCCAGCACCAGGGTGCTGTGGTCGCTTCCGTAGGAAATGGAGGGGTAGTGATTGGAGATCATGATGGCCACCAGCGGCACCACGATGTAGGAGTTCTGCCGTGATCGCAATGGACCGGTACTCGCGATCCCGGCTTCGGGAGGGACGCCGGAGCGAATGCCGTTCAATAGCTTGGTCTGTGCCGGGAGAATCCGCTCCCAGACGTTGGCCGTCATGATGGAGCCGAGAACGGCGCCCACGTGGATGTAGGCGGCGCGTGCGGACATGACCTCCAGGAAGCCCAAATGCAGGGCCATGATCAGGATCAGGCCGACGGCCGCAAAAAGCCTGGGATTCTTGCCGAGTGGGGAGCGCACGAGGCGGTCGTAGACAAACCAGCCCACGAAAATGGAAAGGCTGCCTGCAACCACCGCGGTCAGGAAGTCCTGCCCAGGCCCAATCACCAGGCCATCGACGTAGTAGACCAGCGTGATCAGGACCATGCCACTCAGCCACGTGAATCCCGCCTCGTATTTGAACCAGTGCAGCACAGGCGGGAGAAAACTGGCAAACCGCTGCTTCTCGACCCGGTACAATCCGCCACCGTGCACCATCCAGAGTGTGCCGATGACGACTTCGTCACCGTCTGCCTTCTCCAGGCTGTCCTCCATGAAGTTGAACAGGTACGTCTGGCCGACCCACAGAATGGCCGCGAATACGTGGATCCAGCGGACGACCAGTTGGAGGAAGGACAGCAGGCTGTCTGCGTCCAGGGATATGGCTAGGGTAAATATCATCTACCGATGGAAGGCTTGCCCGGATAATACGATCCGCGCGTTGCCTCAGTCCTCGGGAGGGGCCCAGTCTGCCGGGAGGGTATCGCAGACTCGCTCCCAGGACCAGTAGCCGTAGTGGGAGAGTGGCGCAGTGGCGCCGTCCGCGAATGGCACTCCGTTTCGATCGAGAAGCGCAATACCGGTGGGGAGTTCCAGCCAGGACACCCGCTCCCGAGTGTTGGAGTCCCCTATGTTGACCGACCGGAGGAAGGAGGCATAGGCCGGAAGCGGGCGCTCACGCCGATAGCGAACCAGGAGGGCCCCGCTGAACATGAGGCTGCGGGTCAGATCACCGGGGTCGCCATGCAGGACGCTTCCGCCCTTATCCTCATCCCCCAGCGCTTCGCGTATGGTCTGGCCACCCTTCAGGTAGCCCGGGGATTGGACCAGTTCGGCCGTGAAGCCGGACTCCGGCAGCGTGCCCTGAACAAGAGCCCTGAGGAAATGCTGACGTGACCCGTTCCAGGTTCGCAGGCGCCGGTCCTGTCGGGCCCGCGTCGCCTTTTCGGTGGTCCCGTCCAACTCCTCAAACTGCAATCGCCCGACGAAGTCGTAGAAGCGCTGGGTTCCCTCAAGTCGGAAGCCGTGGATGGTAATTCGATAGCCCAGGTAGGGGTTCAGGACCTTCACGGGCTCACGGGACCGGACACGCAGCGATCCGTTGATATTTTCGATCTGAAGGGCCTGCGGGTTTTCGATTTCACAACGAGACCCGGCGGGAGTGCTCGAAAACAGCAGATCATCCACGCGACCGCGCAGCCTCCGCAGTGCCCTCGGCTTGACGGCTTCGATCACGAATTCGGCGAGGACGATAGGATCTTCCGTAAGAAGAATCTCGTGATCGATCTCGAGGTCGAATCGGGGAGTGATTGACACGGTCTGGAGCTTGAAACCCACCATGCTGATCACAATCACCAAGGGTCGCCGATTGGGCAGATCCAACGAGAAGGACCCATCGGCCGCAACCACATCCCCTTCCTGAGTCCCGTCGACGAAGACGTGGGCGCCCGGTAGGGGCTCACGGGATTCGGCGTCCAGCACTGAGCCCCGAAACGTCTGGGCGGCCGCGGGGAATGCGAGTAGGAGAAGCAGCAGGAGAGGGGCGCAACGCATGTCAGTCAAACACGGCGTTGCCGGCGCGGTTCTCCCTGATTTGTCGAGGGCCGGACCCTGTCGTAGCATCAGGCAGACGGCCCATCGACAAACTTCCAGACCATGCGCATTTCTCTTTTCGTCTTCCTCCTGCTCCTGGCCGCGATCTCGGTTCAGGCCCAGAGTCCCAAGGTCCTGCTGATTGGTATCGACGGTATCCGGTCGGACCAGTTGGCCGCGGCCGACACCCCGAACATCGACGCCCTCGGCAGCGATGGGTACGTCAGCCTCTCGGCCCGGACCCGAATGCCGACCGTGTCCGGCCCTGGCTGGTCCAGCATGGTGACCGGGGTGTGGGCGGAGAAGCACCGGGTGATGGGTAACAACTTCGCCGAGAAGCGCTATGACCTCTATCCCGACTTCCTGACCCGTCTGGAGCAGTTGGACAGCCGGTGGGAGACCTTCGCCGCCTTGAATTGGCCGCCGCTGGGCACGACCAACGCCGCCGGCCCTCTGTTCAGTGACCTGATCGATGTGAAGGTCAACATTAACGGGGATACGATGGGGTACGGGACGGCCGACGAGCGTGCCTGCGACGTTTCGGAGTCGTACCTCGCCTCGGCATCGGTGGACGCAGCCTTTGTCTACCTCGGGAATCCAGATGTCGCCTCTCACGACGAGGGATTGTATTCCTCGGCCTACCGGGAGGCGATCGAGGCCGCCGATGACTGTGTGGGGCGGCTCTCGGCGGCACTGGATCGTCGAGCAGGAGCGGACGACGAGGATTGGCTGATTCTGATTTCGACCGATCACGGCCGAAATGAAGGGGGTGGCCACGGCGGAGACTCCGAAGCCGAGTTGACCATTTTCTATGTCGCCAGCGGCGCCTCCGCAAAGTCCGAGACCGGGGTCACACCGCAGATTGTCGATGTGGCTGTCACGGCCCTCATGCATCTGGGGATTGACGTCCTGCCCGAGTGGAATCTGGACGGCAAGCCTGTCGGGCTCATGCGGTAGGCGAGTTCCATCAGACGGTCGTCGCGAATTCCCGCTGCTGCAAGTGGTTGATCAGAAACTCGTGCAGGCTTCCGGCGGCATCACCACGGGCATCGGAGCCCCGGTAGAGGCCGATGTGTGCGGTCAAGGGCTCGGGAAGCCCGCTGTCAGGCCCAAGGACCACCATGTCCGCCGTCGTGGCTGACGCCGCGATCATCCCCAGGCCGAGCCCAGCCCGAATGGCGGCCTGCGTGGCGAGAAGACTGGAGCTGGAAAACACCACCTCCGTCTCGATTCCGACATCTTTCAGGTTTAACATCGCGGTCCGGCACCCCACGCAAGGGGAGTCCGAGGGATCGATAATGACGGGGATGGGGGAGTGATGGGCAAAATCGGCGTCTTCGCTCCGTGCCCAGACATAGGCCTCTTCCCACAAGGGTGTGGCCGGCAAGTCTGAGTAGGCGGTGTTTGCGATGGCCAAACACAACGCATTCGACTTGATGCGCTTGGCCAATTCCCAACTCGTGGACACCTCCAGTTCGATCCGGATGCCCGTCGCCAATCGGCCGAATCGAGTGAGTAGACGGACCAGACTGCCGTGGGCGACTTCCTCAAGCACGCCGACACGAACAGTGCCCTGCGCCTCCGAAAGACTCAGACGGGCCAGCGCCTCCTCATTCAGATCGAGAATGCGGGTGGCGTAGCCGTGGAGCACCTTCCCGGTCTCCGTGAGGGTCGAAGTGCGGCCGCTTCGATCGAACAGCCGAGTGTCCAACTGCTCTTCCAGCCGCTTGATCTGGACGCTCAACGCGGGCTGGGATCGGTAGAGGCGCGCGGCCGCCTCGGTGTACGACCCGGTTTCCGCGATCGTCACAAACGTGCGCAGCTGTTCAATGGAAAGCGTCTCGACCATATGTATAACGTAACATTATGTAAGGCATTGATAGAATCAATGAATCTAATGCTAATGATCGTGATTGGATCCCGAAACAGAGGCCCACCCGAAACCGATCCCGACTATGCCCAAACTCAGTTCCGGACGTCTGACCCTGCTGGCGGCTTTCGCAGCGATCTATCTCATTTGGGGTTCGACGTATCTGGCGATTGTCTTTGCAATCGAGACCATGCCGCCCCTGCTCATGCTGGGTGCGCGTTTCGGCGTGGCAGGTGCCATCGTTTTTGCCTGGGCGCGCTGGAAAGGCATTCCGGTCCCTTCCCGCGAGGAGTGGAGGAATGCCGGCGTGGTGGGCACCATGACTCTTGGAGCGGGCACTGGGGCCGTTGCCTGGGCCGAGCAGTGGGTGCCCTCCGGCGTCGCTGCCCTGCTCGTCACGACGGTGCCGATCTGGATGGTGCTGCTGGAATGGAAGTGGAAGGCAGGCCCGCGTCCCGCGCCTGCCGTGTGGTGGGGCCTGGGGCTGGGCGCACTCGGAATCGTGCTACTGGTCAACCCGGCCGATGCGGCATTGACGAGTCCCGAGCAACTGGCCGGAGTCGTTGCCATCCTGCTCGCCGCAATCATGTTTTCGGTCGGCGCGATTTTGGGGCGCGATCTTGCACTGCCTTCGCGCCCGCTCATGTCGACGGCCGCTCAGATGCTGCTGGGCGGACTCGCGCTCACGCTGGCAGGATTGCTCCGCGGCGAGACCGTGACCTGGACGGCAATCTCTCCCGTTTCGTGGGCGGCGTGGACGTACCTGATGGTCTTCGGCTCAATCGTCGCGTACGGTTCTTTTGTGTGGCTCATGAAGAACGCGAAGCCAGCTCACGTCTCAACCTATGCCTACGTGAATCCGGTCGTGGCGGTCTTTCTGGGCTGGCTACTGGCCGGCGAAGAGTTCACCGGCGGCATGTTGGTGGCCGTCGCCTTGCTGCTGACGGCCGTGATGCTGATCACTCGTTTCGGCGGCGCCAAAGTGGGCCGGACTCGGGCGAGGCTGCGCCTGGCCAACCGCTCTGGTGCCATCCTGAATGCGTTTGCACACAGCATGGATCCGGCCGCCAAGTCGCTTCCGGTGAGCAACCAGTTTGGGTTGAGCGTCCGGTCCCTTCGGGTGCTTGATGCCTTTGCTCACGCCATGGACAGGCCGGCGCTCTCGCTATCCACGGGGGAGGTAGAGCCTGTTTCGGAAGCAACCCGATAGAGCCCCACGCTTCACGAAAATTCTCGCAACAACTGCCTTCACTTGCCCGTCTATCCATCGACGAGCCGGATTCCCGGTTGTTTGAATCCCCCATGGACCAGGCCTCCCGCCAAACAGGTGTGGAATCGGGCCGTTCGCACTAATCCAATATCAGAGCATGCAGACCAGACTCTTCCCGAGGGCATTTTTCCTCGGTCTCTGCTTCCTAACGGCCGGTACGGCCATTGGCCAGACATTCGGCGGCGTAGTGGCCGCGACCGACGATCAGATACTCATCGGCCGGACCACGTTTGACGATGGCGCAGGTGTGGTCTTTGTCTACGACAGGGCCGCCGATGGTACTTGGGTCGAAGGAAACCACTTCAGCGCTCCGGATACCGATGGCTCCGACGACAATTTTGGACGCACGCTTGTGGTGTCCGGCAGCACCATGATCGTCGGCGCGACGGGTGCCGGCGGAACGGTGGGCGCGGCCTACATCTTCGAGAAGGATGCGGATGGCAACTGGCAGACTGCCTGGCAGGGTGCGCCAGAGGGCGTTGACGATTCCGACTATTTCGGCCGCTCGGCGGCCATTGCCGGTGACTGGGCCTTTATCGGCACCGCCGGCCACCGCGCCAACTCGGGCGCCGTCTTTGCATTTCGCCGGGGTGCCGACGGGTCGTGGACCCAGCATTCGAAGATCACACCTCCGGTGTTTCGGCCGAATGGCTACTTCGGCATCAGCGTTGCCGCGGGTGGTGCGCACCTGATCGTATCGGCTCCGTTCATCGACGGCGGTCAGATCCACGCCTTCTGGTACGATGCAGCCAGTGATTCTTTCAAGCACACGGGAATGCTCCAGGGTGAAGACGGCCTGCAGTCGCAGGCGCTGGCTGTCAAGGGCAACATGGCCTTCGCCGGCGTGCCCTCTGCCAACGACGGAATGGGAGGCGTTCAGGCGTTTCGTTACAACGCCGAGACGGCAGCCTGGGTGACCGGGGACGTGCTCATTCCCTTTGACGCCCAGGACGGTGCTCTGGGTACTTCGCTGGCCATCGTCAACGACGAGGTGTGGGCCGGTGCCCCTGGCGCCGATGGCACCAAGGGAGCGATCTACCGATTCGGAGTCGGTCCGGGCGGCGTGACCGGAGCCTACAAGACGGCTATCGGCGACGCCGTCAGAGGGTCAGGCGCAGGCACCGCCGTGGCTGGCTCCCAGCGCGTAGCCGTGGCCGGTGCCCCCGGCGTCGGCGCGTCAGGTCTCGCGTACGTGCTCGAGCGTGACGACTACGGATGGAACGTCGTCCAGATTCTGGGGGATCAGACGGGCCTTCGGGCCATTACCGGTGGCGAGGTCACCTGTGAGGACAATGAGGCCTCCGGGTACGATTGCGACGGCGTCGATCTGCTGGCATTCCTCCCAGTTCACGAGGTCGGCGGCGGCGCCGGCGCCGGGGTCAAGATCAACGACATCTGGGGCTGGACGGACGAAGAGTCCGGTCGCGAATACGTACTGCTGGGTCGTCCTGACGGAACGTCCTTCATCGATATCACGGACGCCTACAATCCCCTCTATCTCGGCAACCTTCGGATGACCGAGGGCTCCAGAGCCAACACCTGGCGTGATGTCAAGGTCTACAAGGACCACGCGTTCATCGTTGCTGACGGTGCCGGCGATCACGGCGTTCAGGTGTTTGACCTGACCCAGCTGCGGGACGTCAGGAACGCTCCGGTTGAGTTCGAGGAAACCGCCCACTATGACGGAATCGCCAGTGCGCACAACATCGTCATCAACGAAGACACCGGATTCGCCTTTACGGTTGGGAACAGCATGGGCGGCGAAGTCTGCGGCGGTGGTTATCACATCATCAACATACAGGAGCCCACGAATCCGACCTTCGCCGGCTGCTGGGGCCACGAGGGCACCGGGCGCGCCGGCACGGGCTACTCGCACGATGCACAGTGCGTGGTCTACCACGGCCCCGACACCGACTACACCGGCCGGGAAATCTGCTTCGGCGGCAACGAGACGGCCATCTCGATTGCGGATCTGACCGACAAGTCGGCTCCAGTGGGCATTTCCTCAGCCAGCTACCCGAACGTGGCCTACACGCATCAGGGTTGGTTGAGCGAGGATCACCGGTTCCTTTACGTCAACGACGAAATCGACGAGATCCAGGGTGTCGAGCGCACCCGGACTTTGGTTTGGGACGTGACGGATCTGGACGAACCGGAGTTGGTCAAGGAGCACATGGGCGTGAGTACGTCTTCTGACCACAACCTGTACGTCAAGGACAACTTCATGTACCAGTCCAACTATGCCTCCGGGCTTCGGGTGCTGGACATTTCGGATCCTGCCAATCCACGCGAAGTGGGGTACTTTGACACGACGCCTGGCCTGAGCAACGCCCCGGGTTACTCAGGATCCTGGAGCAACTATCCGTACTTCAAGTCTGGAACGATTGCCGTGAGCTCGGTGGGCGAGGGCCTGTTCCTGCTCCGCAAGCGTCAGATTGATACCTAGGGTTCACCTGGCGTCGGACCAGGGGCGGCCTTGGTGCCCCCTGACAAGTAGATGGACAGACCCCCGGGAGTTTCGGCTTCCGGGGGTTTTTTTCGTTCAGGGACCTGGGCTCTTGAGAGAAGAAGTGGGAGGGAGACTTAAGGTCGCGCCCCCTGGATGCCGATACACTCCCTATCAAGTCAACGCCCGATGCCATGAAGCGGCAAGCTCTCACCCTCAACATTCTCCCTCTTCGCCCACGCTGGATGCGCCTCATCGATCTGATGAAGCCCGAGCCACAGCAGTGGTGCGACGAACTGGCCTGGTACTGCTAGGACCCGTCAGTCCTCGGTTGCGAGACCGAAGGACAGAAGCAGGTCGCGGCCGGCATTGACCGACGCGCCGCTGTTGATAGCGTAGAACCAGAAGCGCTCGTGGCTGCCTGCATTCATGTATGTCTGCATGGTGCCCTGCGACTTGTGCTCGGCAATCAGCCAGTTCACGACGATCTGGTAGTTCAGACGACCATCCAGTCCCAGCGGCTGCTCCCGATCGAGTACCACCGGAGCCTGCGCCGGGACCACCGTCAACGGATATCCGTCGAGTCCTGAGAAGGATTCGACGGCCTCACCACCGCCGATCATGCTGCCCGCGATGGCCGGACGTATCGATGCCGGCAAGCTGTCGAGGGCTCTCAGAGCCAGAATTGCCGCGCCCTTATGGTGTGCGTGGGTGCTGGGTACAGGCAGAAAGGTCAGAATCAGGTCATACTTGCCCTTTTCGATGATCGAACTCAATCGACGTTGAACCCAACCGCCGTCCCAGAGCTCGGTAAAGACGGAATCGACATCGAGGATCTTGCCCTCGTCCGGCTGGTCCAGGAAGAAGTAATTGCGGATGCCGACAACAGCACCGCCGGCCATCAATTCCTTCTTTCGGATGGCAGGGAGGGAAGCCCTGGCGACGGCCGGGTCGGTCAGATTGACTCCGTAGATGGGCTCGGCCAGCGTGGAAAAACGGTAGCCTCCCGCCCCGTCGGTCACGAGAGCCAGGTCTACCTGAGCGCCGTGCTCCCTGACGGCCTTCCAGACGGTTGCTGCGAACATGGCCTCATCATCTGGATGGGCTGTGACAATGAGTATCGAGGGCCCGTGAGTGGGGACCGTTGCGGGCGACGTGAAGCCTTGCAGCGTAAGTGCAAGCAGGAGCGCAACTGGCATGATTCGCGGGTGATCTGGTTGGGGGCCGAACCGGCGAGGTCAAACTTGGTTGCGGCGGGCAGGGGGGCGTAACTTCCGTTCCCTCGAAAAGAAGCGATTTGAACGTAGAAGACAATATCACGGAGGCCGGAACCCGGCTGGCCCGAGACATGCGCGCCATCCGGACGGCGCGCTCCGTCAGTCACGAGGCCATTGTCCGCGTGACGAAGGCTGCGCCGAACGTACTGGAGGAATTCGAGCGCACGGCGCTTGCTGGAAATCCGATGTACAATCGGGTTTACCTGCGCCTCTTCATCAGAGGCTATGCCGAGGTGATCGGCATCCGGCCCGATGATGCCCTGCGAGCCGCCGACGAGATGCTGCAGGGGCAATACACCGACGGGCTGGCACGCCTTTACCTGGAGTCGCACGACGAGGAGGTACCTGAAGCGGTCGCGACGGCCGGTCCGGGCATCCCCGAGACCGAATCCGAGGAGCCGAAGGCGGCGGCGCCTGGGCCGGTGGACGCCAGGGCTGACGCTCCAACGGAGAAGACAGCGGCGGCCTCGACAGCCGCAACGGCAACGCCGCCCGCGCCGTCCAAGCCGCCTTCGCCGGCAACGCCGCCGCCGCCGTCCCAGCCGCCCGCCTGGCCGCCGCCACGCCCATCCCTTTCACCGCCGATCGCAAGCGGAGCCGCAGATACCCTCTCGGGGCGCGCGGCGGCTGGCATTGCCGGCATTATCATACTGGCGCTGGTCGCGCTGGCCGCCTGGTTCTTCTGGCCCGATACGGTCGAAACCACACCGGCTCCGGCCGAGCAACTCGTAGCGGACAGCGTTCCCGCCCCTGTGCCGCAACTCCCGGCGCGGATTGTCCTTGGAGATACCACGTCCTTCTTCGTGATCGCGGCCCGAGATACGCTTAATCCCATTCGCATCACCGTCGACGGTGGGATCCGGGCTCCACACTGGATCGAACTGGGCGACTCCATGGAGTTCAGAGTGGCCAGTGAGCTCGTCCTCGAGATGCGCCTCAACGCTGTCGACGTCTCGGTCCACGATGTTCTCCTACCGACGAACGGGCGGGATGCCGCCCGGAGATTGGTGCTGACGAAGGCCTTCGCGCAGGCCTACCTTGATTCGCTGCGCACCGCCGCCGGGCCGGGCCGCGAATGAGTAGGGATACGCTCGAGAAGACGCGCCGCCTGCTGAAGTCATCGCTTCCGGAAGATCTGGGGGAGGCCGCGCCTGCGGCGGCCGAGCTGCGGGAGGTGTTGAACGCTCACGCGCACCGCTACTACGCGCTGGACGACCCGCTCATCACAGACGGGGAGTACGATCAGCTGATTCGGCGCCTTCGGAACATAGAGGCGCGGTTTCCTGGATTGATTACGGCCGATTCGCCCACGCACCGGGTTGGGGGAGCCGCGCTGACCTCGTTTGAGAAGGTGCGCCATCCCGAGGCATTGCTGTCGCTTGGGAATGCCTTCGATGCGGATGACCTGCGGGCATGGCATGTACGGTGCCGGAAGGGCCTCGGGCTCTCGGACGAGGATCCGCTCGCCATGACCTGCGAATTGAAGATTGACGGCCTTGCGGTTGCCCTGACGTACCGAAACGGGCTCCTTCAGCAGGCCGCGACCCGGGGCGATGGGGAGGTCGGCGAGAATATCACCAGCAATGTCCGAACCATCGGCGCCGTGCCTCTGCGTGTGGCCGAGGGCCGTACCCCGGAGTACATGGAGGTGAGGGGAGAGGTCTATTTCCCGTTGGCAGGTTTCGCCCAACTGAACGAGGCCCAGGCAGCGAAAGGCGAGCGGGCCTACGCGAATCCCCGAAACGCAGCAGCCGGAAGTCTCCGCCAACTGGATCCGAAGATCACGGCGGCCCGGCCACTGTCGTTCTTCTGCTACGGCATTGGTCCCTCGACCGGAGACGTGCCGGATACCCAGTCAGAGACCCTGGCCTGGCTGGGTTCGATGGGATTCCCCATCAACCCGCACGCGACGCGGTTTGATGACGTGGAAGATGTTGTCAGGTTCTGTGCCCACTGGTCAGAGAATCGGGACAATCTGGGGTATGAGATTGACGGCGTCGTGGTGAAGGTGGACGCCTTCGACGCGCAAGCCGCTCTCGGCGCAGTGGCCCACGCGCCCAGGTGGGCGATTGCCTACAAGTTTCCTGCGCGAGAAGCCACCACGATTCTTCGGGGTATCGTGGTGAACGTGGGCCGGACCGGCGTGATCAAACCCGAGGCCGTCCTGGAGCCGGTGGGAATTGGAGGCGTGACCGTCTCTCAGGCCACCCTGCACAACGAGGAGTACATCTTGTCCCGCGACATCCGGATTGGTGATACGGTGGTGGTCAAACGCGCCGGTGACGTCATTCCACAGGTGGTCGCGCCGGTCCCGGCTGCCAGGAGCGGCACCGAGCGGATCTGGTCCATGCCGACCCGTTGCCCGGCCTGCGATACTCCGCTGGAACGGCTCGAGGGCGAGGCGGACTACTACTGCGTCGCGTCCGACTGTCCGGCGCAGTTCATTCGTCTTGTGGAGCATTTTGTGTCCCGAAATGCCATGGACATCGAGGGCTTTGGGACCAAACTCTCCATCCAGCTGGTCGAGGCGGGTCTGGTCTCCACACTCGATGATATCTTTCGCCTGGATCTGCCCGGCCTGCTCTCGCTGGAGGGCTTCGCCGAGAAGAAAGCCGTCAATCTGTTGGCCGGAATCGAGACAGCCCGCAGCAGAACGCTGGCGAGGCTGGTATTCGGACTCGGAATCCGTCATGTGGGCAAGACCGTAGCCGAGTTGCTCGTCACCCGCTTCGAGTCCATCGACGCCCTGGTCAAGGCCACTGGAGATGAACTGCTGGCGGTCGACGGGGTGGGAGACATCATCGCGCAGAGCGTTGTGGACTGGTTCGAACGAGACCACAACCGGGAGCTCGTCGCCGACCTGGAGGCGCTGGGTGTCAATACGCGACGTCTCCCTGGAGAGGCGCCGCCGGCTGTGGGCGACAGCCCGGTTGCCGGAAAGACGTTTGTCGTCACCGGGACGCTTCCCGGCCTCTCCCGTGCGGAGGCCCAGAACAGGATCAAGGCTGCAGGCGGCAAGGTCACCGGATCGGTCAGCAGCAAGACTGATTACGTGCTGGCAGGCGATGGTCCCGGCTCCAAGTTGCAGAAAGCTCAGGCCCTGGGCATCACCGTTCTCGACCAGACGGCTTTTGAGAGCCTACTCAGCTGATGTTGACCACACTGGATTATCTCGTTCTGGCGGGCTACCTGGTCGGCGTAGCCGTCCTCGGTATTCGCATGAGCGGAAAGCAGGGGAGTGCCTCCGACTACTTCCTCGGCGGAAGGGACTTGCCCTGGTGGGCAGTGTGCTTCTCGGTTGTGGCCACTGAGACCAGCACGCTTACGGTCATCGGAATCCCCGCCGTGGCGTACGGGGGATCGCTGGTCTTCTTCCAGCTGACCTTTGGCTACATCCTCGGGCGTGTGGTGGTGGCGTGGCTATTCCTGCCCCGCTACCTCTCTGGCTCCATGGACACGGCCTACGAGTTCCTGGGCAACCGATACGGGCTGGGCGTTCGGTCGCTGGCCTCCGCCACCTTCCTCGTCACGAGGCTTTTGGCGGACGGTGTGCGCCTGTTCGCCACCGCCATTCCGGTCCGGGTCATGCTGCTCTCCGCAGGACTGGACGTGGGCTACCCCGTGATCATTCTCGTGATTGCCGTCGTGACCACCCTGTACACGCTCATTGGGGGACTGCGAGCCGTGGTCTGGGTGGACGTGGTCCAGATGGTGCTGTACCTGGGCGGGGCTGTCGGCGCGTTGTTGCTCCTGGCCGGAGATCTGCCTGAAGGCTGGGTTGGCCGGGCCACCGATGCCGGGAAACTCGTCTGGCTGGACGGTGGGAGCGGCGTTCTGTCGTGGCTGACGAGTCCTTATGTCCTGCCGACGGCCGTGCTCGGAGGCGCGGTGTTTTCCATGGCCTCCCACGGCACGGATCACCTGATAGTGCAACGTCTTCTGGCCTGCCGAACGCTTTCGGACAGCCGGAAGGCCCTCATCGGCAGCGGCGTGATGGTCATGCTCCAGTTTGCAGCCTTTCTGGCCGTCGGCATGCTGCTCTGGGCCCACTATGGTGGGGCCAGCCTGGCCGACCTTGGGCTGTCACGTGGCGATGAGGTGTTTCCGAAGTTCATAATCGAGGGTATGCCGCCGGGCGTCTCAGGCCTGCTTCTCGCCGGAATCATCGCGGCCGCCATGTCCACGCTCTCCTCGTCATTGAACGCCCTGGCATCGTCCACGGTATTTGACATCCTGGCCTACCTGCGCGGTCGCAAGGGGGACGTAGCCCCCCGGTCCGACGCGGCGGACCTCAAGACGTCCCGGTGGGCTACGTTGGCCTGGGGACTCATCTTCGTGGTCTTCGCAAATCTGTTCAGGGACCAGCAGAATCCAGTGGTCGAACTCGGATTGGCGATTGCCTCTTTCACCTACGGGGGACTGCTGGGCGTCTTCCTCCTCGGCATGATCAATTCCCGTTCTCGCAGTTTCGATGCCGGACTGGCCCTGGTCATGTCCGTGGTCGTGATGACCGTGATAATCTTTGGTGTCTGGCACAGTCCGGACGGGTGGGTTTTCGTGTTTCGACCGGAAGCGGCTACGGTGGCGTCGAGAGGCCTGGTTTCGATTGCCTGGCCGTGGTACACCGCCATTGGAGCGTTGCTGACGATGGGAATAGGATCCTTGAGTGCCCTTCGGCATAGGTGAGCGATGTCCTGGCTAAAAAGAGACGCGAAAAAGGCTCGCCGCACCCGAGGGCCGGTAGTACGGCTGGGGGGCCTGGGTGCCGAGGAGCAGAAGGCCCGCCGAACGGCTCGCCTGACAAAGGCTGCCATATTTGCGGTCCTGGTTCTGCTGACCCTCGGTGCATTCCTCCGAACCGGCAGCGTGAATCAGAACGTTCAGGTTGGGGAGGTCTGGCGGCAGGACAACCTGTCGGCACCGTTCGTATTCGCGATCGACAAGGCTCCCGAAGTACGCGCGGCCGAGATCGCGGAGATCAGGACCACCACACCTCCGATCTTCCACGAGGTACCGGAGTATCTGGCGGCGGCCCGAAGCCGAAGCGATTCGCTCCTCCAAATCCTGGATCAGGCGCTCGCAGCGAGGGCGCGCTATGATACCAACAGACCGCGGGGGCTCGCCGATGAGGCGGCTGCGGACTCTGTCCGGTATGAGCAACTCAAGCTGGAATCGGGTCTCCAGCTTTCAACCCGGCAGTGGCGTCTGCTGTCTGCCTCGTATAACGAAAGGATTCCCGGCGTTTCGACCGCCTCGCGCGACCCCAGGGAGGGCCCCAGACTCGATCTCCTCCTGCTTGGGGAAGTTTGGGCCACCGCGCAGCCCTTGCTGCGAGCCGGCATCGTGGATGTGCCCAAGGACAGCCTGCTGGCGCCATCGATTGAAATCCGTGACCGTGTGGAGCACCTGTCGGACGAGCAGTCGCGGGATCTGGTTCGCGACATGCAGGAGGCCGTTCGCGAGGGCCGGGCCAGCCTCAGTGAGACGTTTCCGACTCGATTGGACACCATCGCCATCGGTCTGGCCTTCTTCTCTCGAGTCTTGGAGCCGACGCTGATGTATGATCCCGTCGCAACCCGCGCGGAATGGAAGTTGCGTGAGGCATCCCTTTCGCCAACGGAAAGCCGGGTTCGCCTGAATGAGGTCATTGTTCGTCGGGGCGAAGTAATCACGCCGCTCATTCAACGCAAGATCCTGTCCCGGGACAAGGCCTTGAACGAACGCCGAGGTTCTCGCCTGATCTGGCAGACGACGGCCGGTCAGTTGATGCTGGCGATGGCCATCTACATCTGGTTCGCCCTGTATCTGTTCGTGCTCCGCCGCGTGATCTTCGAGGACAACAGGATGATTCTCCTGCTGGCCATCCTCTTCGCGCTGGTCCTTGTGATGTATGGGGCCGCATTGCGCATACCGGGCGTGGACGTTTACATGGTTCCAGTGGCCATCGCGAGCGTGCTCATGACGGTCATTTTCGACTCGCGAGTCGCCGTTTTTGGACTGATTACGCTGGCCATGCTGGGGTCTGTTCTTCTCGGGATGGACTTGATCTACTTCATCAGCACCGTTTTTGCAGGCACGTTGGCCGTGTACAGCGTCCGCGATATCAGGAACCGGGCGCAGTTCTTCATATCCGCCGGCGTCGTGTTTCTGGGCTACGGCATTGTGCTGCTTTCGGCGTTTCTGTTGGAGAGCACATCGTCCGAACGCTTCCTGGACCAACTCCTCTTCGTTGCGGTCAATTCGGTCCTCGTCCTTCTGGCCTACGGACTTCTCTGGGTTTTTGAGCGAACATTCGGCCTTACCACGGACGTGACGCTTCTCGAGTTGTCCGACACGAACAGGCCTCTGTTGAAGGATCTCTCTCTGAAGGCTCCCGGGACGTTCAACCACACGCTTCAGGTGGCCAATCTGGCCGAGGCGGGAGCGGCAGCCATCGGCGCGAACGCGCTCCTGACCCGGGTGGGAGCCCTGTACCACGACATCGGAAAGATGGAGAAGCCCGAGTATTTCGTGGAGAACCAGCGGGGCGGCCTGAATCCGCATGACCAACTGAAGCCCCGCATGAGTGCGCTGATCATTGCAAGCCACGTGAAGGAGGGGCTCGCCATTGGAGAACGGATCGGCCTTCCGGCAGCGGTGACCAAATTCATTCCGATGCACCACGGATCGACGCGAATCGAGTATTTCTATCGCAAGGCCATCGACGGTGACTCGCCGGAATCCGCCGATGTCATGGAGTCGGATTTTCGGTACCCGGGACCGCGCCCAGACTCCAAGGAAACGGCCATCCTCATGATGGCGGACTCGGTTGAGGCGGCAAGCCGGACGGTGGACAACCCCACCCACAAGAAGCTTAAGGCGCTCATCGATTCCCTCGTGGACGCCCGGATCGATGACCACCAATTGGACGACACCGATCTGACCTTTCGTGACATTTCAAAGGTCAAGCTGACATTTCTGAACCTGCTGGTAGGGCAGTTCCACGCCCGGGTCAAGTACCCGGGTGATGAGGACGCCGCGAACAAAGACGCCGAAGCGAGTTCGGGCGAGGAGCCCGGGGGCGACGAAGCCTCGCCCGTTACGGCGCAGGCGGGACAAGATTTGGATGACCTGGCGGCTGATGCTTCGAGGACACCAGCCCAAGGCTAGCCCGGAAGGACAGTCCTGATACGGTCCAGTTCAGACGGGGAGATCGACAATTCCAGAACCTGATGCGAAGGCGCGGCCGTCAGGTGAACCCGCATTCGGCGTGCCGTCTCCGGGGTGTACATGACAGCGTCCGCCTGGCGAACAAGTGAGCCCAGACGCGGGTCTGCCTCTTCCATGACGGCTGCGATGATCTGTCCGCCGAACCCGGCATCGCTACGAAGGCGCCCGCTCAAGGCCGGAATGGCATCGGAGTAGCGAACTACGAGAAGCAGGGTCTCGTAGTCGAACAGGCGCGTTGCCACCTCAATGGCCGCTGCGGGCAACTGGGTTCGGACGCCAACCACGTCGGTTCGGGGCAGTTGTTCGTGCACAGAGCGGGCGATCGGGAAAGGTGCCACGGCGTAGTCGGCGTCCTGATGGGCCTCCAGCATCGATAGCGGCACGGCGTCCACTGTCAGCCCCAGATACTCGGCCAGTCGTTGGGCGCCGCTCTCGGCGAACTCGGTGAACGAGGCGACAAAGATGACCTTGGCCTCCTCGGCCTCCCGATCCAACTGGGACAGCCGCTCCTGCAGGAGATACTCCATCTCCGATTCGTCCAATCCGAGTGCCACCAGGGCTTCCACGGTTCTTGCGACGATGTCGGCCCCCTGTTCCAGCCGGTCGTGCCGATCTGCTGGGCGGTACTCCAGGACCGTGAAACCAGCGCCCCTGCGCGACGAGGCAAGATCAGCATGGACCAGTGACTGATAGGCCTTTCGTACCGTATGAAACGATATGCCGAGCTGCTGGGCCACGGATCGGGTCGACGGGAGCCGCTCGCCCGCCGCGTAGTGCCCCGTGGCGATAAGGAACCGCAACTTCTCGAACAGCTGTTCGGAAACCGGGGTGGAAGAGGTGCTGTCGAATTCCAGCTTCACGAGCTCAGTCCGGACTGGACCCGTTCGATAAAGGCGTCGGAGGCTGTCTGTAGTATTTCCTCCATGCGAGCGAGGTTTGGCCAGTCCGCACTCAGCAGGTGCCTGGAATCGTGGCCCAGAGTCACCACAAGGCCGGAGGATTCGCGGCGCACATCCAGCAGGGAGACCCAGTCCTCGTTCTGACGCGCGGCAACCTGCCAGGCACTGCGAATCCGCACGGCCTCTCCGCGGATGACGACTTCCGCGACCCGTCGCCGGAGCTGAAAGACCGTCCACCCGGAAGCGACGATCATGCCCAGTGGAAAGCCCAGCGTCAGAAAGCGCAACGGATCGCGGCCCGTCAGCATGTAGGTCAGGGCCCCCAGCATCACGGGAAGCATGCATGCAGCCAGCGGCCGAACGATCTCAGATCCGAACAAGACCGCCGGCGAGCGGTGTCCGGGGTGCAGTATGCTTTTGTGAACCTGCTCCTGGACCGGGTGTGATATCGCCCCGGAGTCCATGCGCTCAGTCGATGGCGGCGTAGGCACGTGGCAGCGGAATGTCCGCAACGGTGACCAGTCCTGGTCTGGCGTCTACCACCAGTGGCGCGGCGTTGACGAGGGCTGCGACGGTGGCTGTGTCTCCGAAAATGCCTCCGCGAATCGCCAGATCAATCGGGGGATCGCCCACGACGGTCACAGCATCAACGGGGTCTTCGGCGCCGACGAACATTTTGAGGTCGAGGGATACCACCTGGCGCGCGCCGACGAAGCCTTCGGCAGCGTGATGAATACCCGCCACCTGACCGGCCTCCACCGTCAGGTAGGGGGTCTTTACCTCGCGGGTAGAGATGACCGGATTCAGCCTTTCATCGATCCGGTCCAGCTTCCAGCCCAGTGTTTCCGCGACCATGTAGAGCGATTCCACGAGGCCAATGTGGCCGAACGTGCCGGTGGCCTTCTTCTCACCGAACTCCGTCTCCGTGAGTCCGGCACCCACCTTCATCTGAAGGGGACGGCGGCGCTTACCGGCATCGACCACCCGACGGACTCGGATGGACTTCACCGTATTGCACACGCCCGTGGCCATCAGGGCCAGCGCATCCATGGCGTAGCCCGGATTAACGCCCGTGCCCAGCAGTGTCACACCGTTCTCACGAGCCACCTCGTCCAGTTCGGCAGAAATCCGGGGATGGCGATGATAGGGGTAGGACAGCTCCTCGGTCGAGGAAACCACGTTGCAACCGGCACGCGCGCACAGAATCAACTGGTCGTACATCCGGTCCAGAAATGACGACGTGGTGTGGAAGACCAGGTCCGGCTTCGTTTTCCTGAGGACAGTCTCAGCGTCGGCACGAACCTGAACTCCGCACGGTCGCTCGAGACCGGCCACGACGGCGGCATCCCGACCGAGCTTGGCCGGATCCACATCGATGGCTCCCACGAGTTGGAACGCATCTCCCTTGGAGAGGACTGTCCTGAGCGTGGAGGCGCCGATGGGGCCGATACCGAACTGAACAACACGGAGCGACTTCTTTCCAGCTTTACTCATGGTGGTCTAGGAGTCGGGCTGCATGAAGGGGTACGCGAAATGATGCGGCGGATTGAAGTTCTCCTTGATGGAGCGGGCCGACACCCAGCGCACGAGGTTAAGATACGATCCGGCCTTGTCGTTGGTGCCGCTGGCACGGGCCCCTCCAAACGGCTGCTGGCCAACCACGGCGCCGGAAGGCTTGTCGTTGATGTAGAAATTCCCCGCGTTGTCCTGAAGGCGATTGGTCACCTGCACAATCGCGCGGCGGTCCTGGGCGAAGATGGCGCCAGTCAGGGCATAGGGAGATGCGCTGTCGAGGCTGTCCAGCATCTCTTCGAATCTGGCGTCCTCGTACACGTGGATGGTGACCACGGGGCCGAAGATTTCCTCGCACATCGTGGTCGATTTGGGGTCGCTCGACACCAGGACCGTGGGCTCGATGAAGTAGCCTTCCTCGTCAGAGTAGTTGCCTCCGAAGAGCACCGTCACGTTCGGATTGGCCTTCGCGCCATCGATGTAACCCGTGATGCTCTTGTACGCCCGTGCGTCGATAACGGCATTCATGAAGTTACCGAAGTCGTCCACGTGCCCCATGCGGATCTCCTCGAGCTGGGACACCAGGCGATCCCTGATGTCGTCCCACTGCGAGGCCGGGATGTAAACACGCGAGGCGGCGGAGCACTTCTGACCCTGATACTCGAACCCGCCGCGGACGATGGCCGTCGCTACGGCGGCGTTGTCGCACGAAGGATGGGCCACGATGAAGTCCTTGCCGCCCGTTTCGCCGACGATGCGGGGGTAGCTGCGGTATGATGGGAGGTGGTCGGCAATCGTCTTCCACATGTGCTGGAAAGTGCCCGTGGAGCCGGTAAAGTGAAGGCCGCCAAAATCGGGATGGGAAAAGACATGCTTGCCAACCGTGGGTCCCGGACCCGGCACCATGTTCAGAACACCTGCAGGCAGTCCCGCTTCCTCCATCAGGCGATACATGTAGTAGGCCGAGAGCAGTGCCGATGAGGCCGGTTTCCACATGACCGTGTTGCCCATCATGGCAGGGGCAACCGCCAGATTGAGCGCGATACTGCTGAAGTTGAATGGGGCTACAGCGAACACAAATCCCTCGAGGCTGCGATACTGCGAACGGTTCCAGATTCCCGGAGACGAGTTTGGCTGGCCTCCGTAGATCTGCTCCATGAACTGGACGTTGAACCGGAAGAAATCGATCATCTCGCAGGCCGCGTCGATCTCCGCCTGATAGGCATTCTTGCTCTGGCCGATCATTGTCGCTGCGTTGATCGTGTCCCTCCAGGGACCGGCGAGCAGTTCGGCCGCCTTGAGCATGATGGCTGCGCGATCCTGCCAGTTCATGTTCGCCCATTCGCGGCGGGCCGCCATGGAGGCCTTGATGGCATCCTGGATCTCAGCCTCGCCTACCATGTGAGCCACGCCAAGCGACTTCGATGTCTCGTGCGGCGGTCGAAGGTCTTGGGTATTGCCCGTACGAATTTCCTTGCCTCCGATGAAGGCAGGTATTTCGATGCGCTCCGAGGACATCTCGGCAAGGCGCTTCTTCAGCGATGTGCGCTCCGGGGTCCCCGGTGCGAAGGAGCTCACCGGCTCATTAATGGGCGGTGGCGTCTGGGCGAGCATGTTGTTCATGGGGTCGGTCGATTTTCCATCAATCTGAACGCGAAACTTCGCCATGGGACGAGAGAGTCGCATCCGTTCTACGAAAGTTCGCGTCCGGACCGGAGGCCCCAAGAGCCTCGCGCAGGGACATCAATGGCGTGCTTCGCTGTCCTCACCGGGGCAGGTTTTTCCCCAAGTCGGGTGTGTTTTGGAAGCCGTGGCTGTGAAAAAGACCGTGGGCCCGAATGATCCCGAAATCGGCCATCTATCAGTGCGTGCGGGCATTTTGGTCCGCCCGAGTCCTCGGGCTGCAGCGCCCTGATTCTCGAAAAGGCACGCTTCTGGCAGTCCGCCCAAGCGGCAGGAAAGCCCAAACCGGGGCTGGCCTGCTTGCCACCACTGGCAACAAACCGAGAAGCAAAGATGAGTAGCACCTCAAGCCAAGCAGGATCTTCTGGAGCCGACAAGGGCGCCCCAGGGGTTCAGCACATGCTGGAAGGGCAGGATAACAGAAAGCTGGCCGGGGCCAAGGAGGCCCTGAAGAAGAAGATCCTGCGCCTGGTTATGCAGGAGGCCATGGAGGAGTTGGGCGATGCCGAGGCCCTCGCGACCAAGAGCGTCGAGGAGATTGGTGTTGATCCTGCTGACATGGAACTCCTCCAGCAAGGCGTCCGCAAGCATTTGATCCGAAAGGCGGCCCAGGAGGTCACCCAGGTTGACCTGGAAGAACTCTCGAGTGCCGCGGCCCAGGCCGCCCTGGACAATTCGGAAATGGACGAGGCTGCGGGCCGCGTCGAACGTCAGCTCCTGGCCGTCATCTCGGAAAAGGCCATGGAAGGCCTGTCAGAAGATGGCTCGACGGTCCAGAAGAGTTTTGAGAATATTTCCGAGTCCAACGCCGGCGCCATGGACGCGCTGGCGGAATCAGTCAAGGAGAAGCTGTGCGCTGCGGTCGCCGCCAAGGCGTGGTCGAATGGAGTGGATCCGGACAGAGTGGTCGAGATGGCCGCTGACCGCATCGATTCAGAGAACCCCTCGGTAGCCGAGGCGATCGAGCGGATCCAGGCATCAGCCGGAGACCTCATCCTGCACACTGTGCTGGCACAGCTGACGGGGAAGGAGGCCACGGCCGAACTCGCCGAAGAAGTCTCTCGTCGGTTCAAGGAACGCATGATGGGCGTCGTGACTGAGCGTGTCTCAGCCGATCCAGATCAGATTGCCGAGGAACTGGCCAAGGAATTTGGTCCACAGCACGAAGCCGTGGTCGCCGCTGCACGCAAGACGCGTGGACACCTGTTGGGGCAAATCCAGGAAAAGGCGCTCGCATCGGTGTCGGATGCCCGCGCGGTTGCCAGGGAAGCCTTCCTCGAAATCAGCGACGACGAAGCCAACATTGCCGAAGCGGCCAATGCACTGACTCGCCGCATCACTCAAGACATTGCCGATCGCGCCCTCGAGCAGTTGGGCGATTCTGAAACTGCCGCCGCCTCGGCCCTGAAGATTGCCCGGGACAGCGAGCAGGTCATCGTTACCGCATCGAATTCGGTGTACGAGACCATGGCCCGCCACGTGGCCGAGGACGCCCGCGAACGCTGCTCCGACGCAGACCATCTGGCCGACGCCGCGCGGGACTACATGGATCCGAAGGACGGCAGTATTTCCCGCGCCGTCAGTATTGTCCAGACGCGTCTCTCCGAAATGGTGGCAAGCCGCGCGCTGGCCGCCCTGGAAGAGGACGATCGCATGCGGGATCTGGCCCGTGAGGCCGCCAAGAAGCAGAGTGCCGTCGTCGAGAACTCGGTGGCCGAAATTCGTGAGCAGATCATGGACGACATCGTCTACCGGGTAGGCGAGACATTCCTGGACGCCGGCGACACGGCACGACGCGCCAAGGCCCGCATGGGTGAAGGAAACGCTGCCGTAATTGCTGCCAGCGAGGTGCTCAAGGAACTCGTCCTGGAAGATCTGGCCAAGCAGGCCACCTTTACGCTTCTCGAACCGGAGAAGACGGGCGCCAAGGCATTCGAACGCATTGATGTCGACGACCCGCGGTTCCAGAAAACGGCGGACAACGTCAAGGAGCGGCTGATCAAGACCATTGCCGAGCACTCGCTACAGACGATATCAGAGTCTGACGATGCCGCCGACCGTGCACGCCAACACATCAGCGACACGGATGCTGCGATCGTCTCGGCTACCGCCGTGCTCAGGGACCATCTCATCACCGAGATTGCCCAGAGAGGCACCGACGAACTGCATGACACCCGGGCCGTGGCCCAGCAGTCACGCGGCCGTATCGAGGCGGACAACAAGAATATCGCCCTGGCAAGCAAAGCCCTGCGGACCCTGCTCATTGAGGACATGGTCCGGATGACCAGAGCCGCACTGGAAGATGTGGAAACAGCCGCCCACGAGGCGATGAGCCAACTCGACCCGAGTGATGAGGTCTTTGACCGCATCCGGGCTGTGTTCAAGGAGCGTGTCCTGATCAACGTGCTTGGCGAGGCCATGCGCGAGATCGGACAGTCCGTGAGTGCTCCCAATCAAGAGGCGGCCATGTTCCAGCAGGCCCTTCATGCGATGGGCGAAAGGGAGTCAGGGAGAGCGGGCGCCTGGAATGGAACCGGGTACCAGCCTAAACCGGCACCTGCTCCTGAGACCAACCGGCCGGCACGTCGTAGCGCCGAAGAGGTCACCGCGGAGTCGCCCGGCATTACGGTGGATGATCCTTCGGGCGGAGGTGGCGTTGCAGCGCTTCCGGATGAGTGGGGAGCAGACAGTCACGCCGGGCCAACGCCGGATCCGGCGGTAGTAGCTCCGGCCGCCTCGTACACGACGGTCAATTCCCGCTTCGCGCCTCAGGCAGAGGCGGTCGAGATGGATGACTGGAGCACGGCCGCCTCAGAATCAGCCGTCGAACTTCCGGCCAGCAGTGGCTGGGTTCGCCTGAGCGATATCGAGGATCCAGACCGCGTTGTCGTCCTGGACCCGCCCGAGCCCCTGGAAGACATGATCGTGACCGAGTTCGTCGACCACGAAGATGCACGGCCGCGGGGTCAGGTACCGAGTCGCATCAAGTTTGAGGTCACCCTCGACGGGAAACCCGCCGAGTGGCCACGGAAACACGCCGACGTTGTTGACACTGAGGTCACGAAGGGTGCGGGGCCGGATACGGATTCTTCCGATCGGGATCCTGCAGGGTTCAGCTACGAATCACGCTCGAGTGTGCCGAAGGAACGACCACAGCGTCCGGCTGCGGCCACGCATGAGGCGAAGCCTGTCGACCAGGATGCGGCCAGTCTGGACATGACTTGGGACGCCGACGACAGCCATCGCTGCTACGTGTACGGATACGTTTCCGCCTCGGAGATTGCGTCCACACCTCCGGCCGACCTGGAGGCCATCACGCCGGACCAGCCGATCCGGTTTGTCACACTTCGGGGTGTGCGGGCCATCGTAAGCAAGGTGTCCGCCCGCGAGTACGGCGAGGAGACCCTGCCAGAACGCAGCAAGGATGCCGAGTGGGTCAAATCCCAGATCAGACGTCACGCGTCCGTGCTGGACGGTTTCAAGTCCAGCGGGACCGTAATGCCGGTACGCTTTGGCTCGGTCTACGAAAATGAGGCCGGCGTCGCGGTGATGATGAGCGCGGAGTACGATCACGTAGTCGAAACCCTTGACCGTTTGAAGGACAAGCAGGAGTGGAGCCTCCGGATGACGCGTGACAGCGACCGTCTCGGTGTGAAAATCGCCTCGTCCGGTCGAACGGTAGAGGACTCGCTCGACGCCATTTCAACGGGGGTTGCCCAATTCATCAAGGATGAAATGGGCAAGGCCGGCGAACTCGTTGACGACGAGATCCTGGCAACGGTCACCGAGAACTGCATCCGGCGGACGCACGACGCCCTGATGCCATGGGCCGTCGACGGCGCACAGAAGGCCCTCGTCACGGCGCCGGGCGTCGATATGGTCTTCAATGCAGCGTACCTGGTGGAGTCCGCTCAGATGTCCGACTTCAAGGAAGAGATCGAGCGTCTCTCCAAGGAAATGGAGCCACTCGGAATGACCCTGGATCTGACCGGGCCATGGCCCGCATACCACTTCGTCGACTCGGACGAAGACGGTGCTGCGGAACTGGTCACGGTCGCTGGATAGCCGTCTCATCACGGCTTCTCGGGGAGCGCCCTTCGGACCGCTGGTTCGGGGGGCGTTCTTTTTTGGTCCAGGCCCAGCTGGTGGAATCGAAGGGCACGGTTGAGCGTACCGCTGTGCCTCGCCCAACACGGCACGTGTGAACCCTTCGTTCGAACGATTCCTTGCTCTTAGATACCTCACCGGTGCGGTGGGGCAGGATGGCAAGCGTGGCTTTTTGCGGTTTGTGACGCTGGTGGCAATTGGAGGCGTCGCCGTGGGCGTGGCCGCGCTGCTGATCGCGCTGACCATCGTGCGGGGCTTCAGTCACGAGATTGAAGCCAAGATTGTGGGCTTCGGCGCACACGTCCAATTGGAGAGCCTTCCGGACGCTCCGCTTTCCGGGGCGGCCTCGCTCAGGGCAGGGGCATTGGAAGAGGAGGGCGTCGTGCGGGTCGATGAGGTCGTCCAGGACTTCGTCCTTCTTCGACGCAGTTCCACCTCCGTGGACGGGGCATCCATCTGGGGCACAGACCGCATACCGGACTATGTAGCGGACCGCATCAGGGGTAGTGCGCGGCTGGACTCGACAGTCAACGGCAGCCCCGTCATGGTGATCGGGGCCGGCCTTGCCAAGAACCTTGGTGTGTCTGAAGGCGATAGACTTACCGCCTTCAGCGTGCGTAACGCATCAGACCCATCACGGGGCGGCATCCGCATCGCACAGTTCATCGTCACCGGCATCTTCGAGACGGATCTTGCCGACTTCGACGAACTCTATGCCTTTGCCTCCATGGCAGAAACACGGGACCTGGTGGGCTATGGTCCTGATCAGGTCACGCGCCTGGACGTCACGATCTCAGACCCGACGTCCGCGAACGCCTTCGCCCGGAAATTCGAGGCCCGGTTCGCCTACCCCGTGATGGCGCGGTCCATCTACGAAGTCCATCGAAGCCTGTTTGCATGGGTTGAACTGCAGGAGGCCATCATTCCGCTCGTCATCGCGGTCATCATTCTCGTGGCAGCCTTCAACATCATCGGGACGCTGCTGATGATCATGCTTGAGAAGACCCGGGAGGTGGGAATACTTCGGAGTCTTGGGGCCTCCGCGCAGCGCCTCCGGCGATCTTTTCTTCTCCTGGGAGTTCTGATTGGTTCCGTCGGCATGCTGATTGGGGAGGCGCTCGCTCTCGGTCTGGCACTCGCGCAGCAGGAATTCCGAATCATCCGACTGCCCGCAGACGCCTACTTCATGAACGTGGCGCCAATTGCGCTGAGCGCTTGGGATTTCGCCTTGGTCGCTCTGCTGACGGTGACCCTCTGTGGCCTGTCCGCGTATCTTCCGGCCCGGTTCGTCTCGCGAATTGACCCGATGCGAGCCATCCATTTCAATTGACAATCGATCTCTCATGTCTCTTTCTGTTGGTGACCGCGCCCCCGACTTCTCGCTTTTCAGCGACGAAAAGAAGGCCTTCACGCTTTCCGAGGCCCTGAAGGGCGGGCCGGCCGTGGTCCTGTTCTTTCCGGCAGCCTTCACCGGTGTGTGCACCACAGAGGTCAATGAGGTGAGCAATGACCTCGCGGCATACGGCGAAGGCACCACAGTGGTGGGTATTTCAACGGATACACCCTTCACGCTGGCCGAATTCCGCAAGGTGCATGCACTGAAGTTCAACCTTCTGTCCGATCACGAAGCGAACGTCTGCCGGCTCTACGGCACCAAGTACAACCGGGACTTCACGCCGATGAAGCTGGATCGGATCGCAAAGCGATCGGCGTTTGTGATAGGAAGTGACGGAGTTATCCGCTACGCCGAGGTCCTTGAGAGCGCAGGCGATATGCCGGGCCTGGCCGCTGTCAAGGCCGCCCTCAAGTCGGCCTGAATCGTGGTCGCGTCGCCTCCTGTTACGGTGCGCCTGTTCAGCGTCCTGAAGGATCGCACGGGAATGGCGGTCATAGAACTGGAGTCCGGTGGCGTGCCGACGGTGGCCGCTGCCCTGACCGTCCTGGGCGAGCGGTATCCCGTAATCGCTGAGTACCGACGCTGGATTCGACCGGCCATCAACCTGTCCTATGCCGACGAGGCCTCGCCACTGTCTCCCGGAGACGAGTTGGCCCTCATCACACCCGTAAGTGGAGGCTGAGTAATGGTCCAGGGCACAGCGATGGAAAGGAGGGGGGATGGGACCTGGCTTCTCGTGACGCCGGGTCCGCTGGATGTGGGAGCCATTGAGGCCTCGTTGCGAGACCCGTTGGCCGGCGGTATTTGTGTGTTCGTTGGAACGACGAGGCAGGTTACCGGCAGCAAGGTGACCGAGGAGCTCCGCTACGAGGCCTTTTCCGAGATGGCGCTGGCCGAGATGGGAAGACTGGCTCGAGAGGCTCAGGAAAGGTGGCCGGTGCTACGGTCGGCGCTCCATCATCGTACGGGCACCGTTGCCGTTGAGGAAGCCAGCGTCGCCGTCGGCGTCTCGACACCTCATCGGTCGGAGGCGTTCGAGGCGTGCCGATTTCTTATCGACCGCTTGAAGGAGGTCGTTCCGGTGTGGAAGAAAGAGGTCTTCGCCGATGGGCGGACCGAGTGGGTTCAGCCCGGCAGGTAGGCAGCCATGGCGTCTCTTACGCGGGCCGCTGGATCAGGGTGTGTGTCTGGAGCGAATGCCTCGCCTGTGATGCGCTCGAAGAGTTCGATATATCGGGCCGACACCTCGACCCGGAAGTCGTCATCGAGATCGGGGAGCACCTGTCCCTCAAGCCCGCGGAATCCCTGGTCCATGAGCCACTCCCGGACAAACTCCTTGGAGAGCTGTCGTTGCGGCTCATCCCTGGCGAGCAGGTCTGCATAGGTATCCGCGTGGAAGTACCGGGACGAGTCGGGCGTGTGGATTTCGTCTATCACCACAAATGAGTCATCCGGCTTGCGGCCGAATTCGTACTTGGTATCGACCAGGATGAGCCCCCGCTCGGCTGCCACCTGGGTACCCCGATCGAATAGGGCCAGCGCGTAATCACGGAGGAGGTCGAAGTCAGATTGGCCGAGAATGCCTCGGGCCACGATGTTCACGGCTGAGATGTCCTCGTCGTGTCCCTCTTCGGCCTTGGTGGCGGGTGTGAGAATGGGTGCAGGGAGGCGGCTGTTTTCGCGAAGACCCTCGGGCAGTGCCTCTCCACAGAGTTCGCGGCCGCCGTCCCGGTAGGTGCGCCAGGCGTGACCGGCCAGATACCCGCGGACCACGAATTCGACCGGGACTGGATTGCAGTTCATCCCGACCGTCAGGTTCGCGTCCGGAACGGCCACGACATGGTTGGGCACGACGTCGCTGGTTCGGTCGAAGAAGTACGCCGCCAAACGGTTCAGGACCTGCCCCTTGAAGGGGATGGTCTGCCGGAGGATGTGGTCAAAGGCGGAGATACGGTCAGTCGTGACCAGGAAGATCCGGTCTCCCACGGCGTACGTGTCACGGACTTTGCCCCGATAGCGTGTTCCAACATCGGCAAACCGCGTCTCCGGCAGCGTTGCGTTCAACTGCCGGCGAATCAGGTCATCATGCATGCGTGTCAGGGGCGGACAAACCGACTGGATCTGCGCACCCGAAGGCGAGGCGTCAGAACGCGTGAGGTTGGAGGTTCGTTGGTATCGGCCTCCATGCGGGTGATCAGCGATTCGGTTGCTTCGCGTCCGATGGTCTGAATGGACTGGTCAACCGAGGAAAGCCCCAGATACTGACTGGTCTTCAGGTCATCGTACCCGACCACGGCCACGTCCTGGGGCACCTTCAGGCCGGCCTCCACAATGGCGGACCAGGCACCAATGGCCTGGACGTCGCTACTGGCGAACACGGCCGAAGGGGGAGTGTCGAGGGCCAGTAAAGCGACCATGGCCTCGTGCCCGGCCTCTTCGCTAAAGCCTTCGTGCTTTCTGGTGGAACCGGACTGGATGAGGTCTTGATCAAAGGCAATGTCGGCCGCGGCGAGTGCATCCCGATAGCCTGCAATGCGATCCGCCTGAATGGCGCTGTCGCTGAAACTCCGAATCATCCCGATGCGGGAATGCCTCTGGGCGACAAGGTGTTCGACAGCGGCCCGGGCACCAGCCACATCGTCCCAGTCATAGGAGGTGTGGGACTCGTGGAAAGAGCCAATGATCACCGTCGGAGCATGGACGGACGCCAGTTCACCGGCGACGGCGTCGTCAACATGTACGCCGGCCAGGAGAAGACCGTCCACGGTGCCTCGGCGCAGGAAACCTGAGAGGGTCTTTACCGGGGATCGCCAGCCGAGATCACACAGCAGCAAGTCCACCTCAAGGTCTTTCAGACCCATTCGAACTCCCTTGAGGAGTTCGTTGTGAAACGGCGTGGTGTACGTGGGAATGGCCACCGCGATGGTGGGTGTTCGTTGCTGCGCCAGCTTCTTGGCGGTCCGGTCGGGTCGGTACTTCAGCTCGTCGATGGCTTTGAGCACCCGCGCTCTTGTCATGTCCGAGACGTCGGCCGAGTTGTTCAGCACACGGGATACCGTGGAAATCGCCACCTTCGCGCGGGCGGCGACATCGTAGATGGTGACTTTGCTCTTTTCTAATGCCATAACGCGGGCAACTTACGGAAAAGCGAGGATCACAACGGCGACCCGTGTCGGTCACAAAAGCGCTTTCTTCGTCCGCAGATCACACATCGGTCCGATCCCGCGCATCCTCGCCGCGTAGTGAAGCTCGGAGGAACCTATGCCTGAGATTTCATCGGACAATAGACACGGGGAGCAATCGGCGGTAATCGCAGATGCCGCCGAGGTCATGCTTCCAATTGAGGGGATGACCTGCGCCGCCTGTGCGATGCGGATCGAGAGACGCCTCGGGAAAATGGACGGCGTTGCGAGTGCCGTAGTCAACTACGCCACCGAGGAAGCGAGAGTCGTACTCAATGCGCCGGCCGGGGAGGGCAGGCGATTGATAGAATCAGGATTGTCGGAGGCCGTTTCAGCCGCCGGCTATAGCGTGCGTCTGGACCGGGCCGAGACCTATCGGGACACCGAGGAAGAGGCCGAGACTCTTCGCGCCGCGCTGCAGGCGCTTCCCGGCGTGAAGGAGACCCGCGTGACGGCGGAGGCCTCCCGCTTTCTGGTTTCGGCAGACTACCTGAATCCGGCCGTTAATCTGGGTGACCTGGAGAGGTTGATTGGCCATGGGGAGGCCTCCCATTCCGAGAACACCCAGGATCGAAGTCAGACTCGGCGCCGGCAACTCCTCCGAAGACTCCTGGTGGCAGCGGTGCTTTCGGCACCCGTGATGGTCCTGAGCATGGGCGGTTTCTCCTTCGAAGGTCTCAACTGGCTCCTACTGGGGTTGACCACGCCGGTTGTCCTGTGGTCAGGCGCCGACTTCTTCAGACTGGCCTGGAGAGCACTTCGACACGGTACGACCGACATGAATTCGCTTGTGGCGCTCGGTGTGGGCGCGGCATTCGGATACAGTACGGCCGTCGTCTTGGCACCAGGCTTTTTTGCCGCCGCTGGAGACTCGGGCGTGTATTTCGAGGCAGCCGCTGTGATTGTCACCCTGATTCTTTTCGGGCGATGGCTGGAGGAACGCGCAAAGGGCCAGACCGGCGAGGCCGTTCAGGCGCTGATCCAGTTGCAGCCCCGATTGGCTACTGTCATTCGTGCCGGCGTTGAGATGCAAGTTCCGGTGCGGGAGGTCCGACTCGGTGACCTGGTGCTGATTCGCCCCGGCGAGCAGATCCCCATCGACGGCCAGGTCCGTTCGGGCATGTCCAGCGTTGACGAGAGCATGATTACGGGCGAGCCGGTACCGGTGGACAAGATGGACGGGGACCGCGTCGTGGCTGGGACCATCAATACCACGGGCGCCCTGCAATGCGTCGTGGTCAGGATGGGACAGGATACACTCCTTCAGCAGATCGTCCGAATGGTCAGAAGTGCTCAGGGATCGAAGGCGGCCATCCAGGCACTGGCAGACCGGATTGCGGCGGTGTTCGTGCCTTCAGTGATACTGGTCGCCACGGTGAGCGCCTTGATCTGGTGGTTTTTCGGCCCGGATCCTCGCCTGAATCACGCGCTGCTCAGGTTCGTGACGGTCTTGATCATCGCCTGCCCCTGCGCCCTTGGCCTGGCGACCCCGACGGCCATTGTCGCCGCCACCGGCCGTGGTGCCCGAGGTGGTGTTCTGTACCGCAACGCCTCGGCGGTGGAGACGGCCGGAGCCCTTGATCTGATGGTGATGGACAAAACCGGAACCCTGACCGAGGGACGACCCGAGGTGGCCAGTCTGCAGATAGCCGCCGGAGAGACCGAGGACAGCGTTCTTCGGGTGGCTGCCACGCTCGAGTCACGGTCCGAACATCCGCTGGCGAAGGCCATCTTGGCTGAGGCCACGCGTCGGGAGATCATATGGCGGTCGCCAGAGGAGTTTGAGAGCCTGACCGGCTCCGGCGTTCGGGCTTTCCTGGCGGGCGAAGAGCTGTTTGCCGGGAACGCTGGCTTCCTGGCCGAACAGGGAGTCACGGTGGACGTCGAGGCCGCTCCCGTTGGGACGCAGGTTCATGTGGCCCGAGGAGGCCGTTGGATCGGCCTGATTGAGCTTCGCGACCGTATTCGCCCAGACGCTGCCGAAGCCGTGTCGGCCCTTCGAACACTCGGCCTTGAACTCGCGGTGGTTTCGGGCGACGCCGCGGCACCCGTGAGGCAGGCTGCCGAAGAGCTTGGGATCCTGGAGTGGGAGGCAGGCGCCAAGCCGGAGGACAAGGCTGCGTATGTTTCCAGGCTGCAGGTGGGAGGACGCCGCGTAGGCATGTTCGGCGACGGTATCAACGATGCGCCCGCATTGGCACAGGCCGACGTGGGCTTTGCCGTGGGCGGCGGAACCGGAATCGCCATCGAAGCCAGCGACGTGACTTTTCTTCGTGATGACCCGCGGATGCTGGCCTGGTCCATTCGGCTGTCGCGCAAGACCATGCGGATCATCCGGGAGAACCTCTTCTTCGCGTTCGTCTACAATGTGACCCTCATACCCCTTGCTGCGGGCGCGCTGTATCCGGCATTCGGGTGGCTCCTTAACCCCATGATCGCATCCGCGGCGATGGCGCTTTCGAGCGTGTCCGTTATCACGAACAGTCTTCGTCTATCTCGAGTCAACGACTCTCAACTCTGAAGAACCATGAAGCGCGAACTGATCATAGAAGGCATGAGCTGCAATCATTGCGTGCACGCCGTGAAGGAAGCCCTCGGGTCCGTCGAGACCGTGAAAGTAGATGCGGTGGAACTCGGTCGTGCTTCCATCGAGGCCGATGATGCCGCCCTCGCTCAGGCCCTTGCCGCCATTGAGGAGGAAGGATACAAGGTGTTGGAGACCCGCTGACGGGTTGCCTCGCATCCTGGCCGGGCCCGCGCGGCTAATCGATGCCGCAGAGCAGAGAAAGCGTACCGTGGCGCTTGTACTCGAACTCGCGCGCCCATGTCGGGTAGCTGCCGGGAACGGGCGGCACGTCCGGCGCCGTGGTCCCGATCGCTTGAATCCCCGGTTTCTCGTCGTAGGACAGGATCGCGACCAGGGGCGGTTTTTGCGGACGTGGGCCGCCAGGCCTGCCGTCGTCCAGAGTTTGCGATGCACTACCTCACGATTACAAGTGGCAAAGCGTCTCCTCTCGCATCTGCCGAGTGCACTTGAAGCACGTAGACACCGGCCGGCAACACCAACGAGTTGAGGTCGATCGAGACGTGATGTTCCCCGGGCTCTTCATCCGGCACTCGATGGGAATAGACTTTCCTGCCCAAAAGATCGGTGACGGTGATAGTCACGCTGAGGCTCGGCTGCGAAGTTTTGATGATGAGCTCAACCCTCGATTTCGCGGGATTCGGGAAGGCTGACAGTATCTCAAGACCGTGTCCGCGCGTGTCAACTGACTCCGCGCCCGTGGAGAGTGCGCATAGGCGATCGATCACCATGAGACTCACGTCATCGTCAATGAGCTTGGTAGCGCAGCCAAGACTTCCGGGGCCTGACAACTCGCTCGCGGCGAGGACATACTGTTCCTGATCGGCGTCGAAATAGTGTCGGGAATGAACGTTCACCGAGGCATGTTCTACGACGAATGACCCCACTACACCGCCTGTTGGCGAATACTCCCGTATGAGTACCCCGTCCTGGCTAGCTCCGTCGAACTCGAAAAAGGGAGCAGCGATGACAATGCCGTCTTCTTCCAGAGACGAAATCTCAGGAGACCGGCTCGATACAACTCCAGTGACAGATCGCAGCCAAGAAAGCGTTCCCGATTGTCCAAAGCGGCCAACGAACACCCCATTATCTGTGGAATCCTGAGATCCGGAGAACTGAACTGACCCAGCGAGCCCCGTGAAATAGACACTCTGATCCGGTCCGACGGCCATATCGCTAATCCATCCACTTGCATTTGATTGGGAAACCATCCGCCAAACCTCGGAGAGGTTGGAGTCTAGGCGTCCAACTTCAACTTCTCCTCGAGCCGAGCCCCCGAAAAACACGGCTCCCGAACTGTGTGT
>JAJCYP010000086.1 GCA_029262855.1 Bacteroidota bacterium
GTACGCATGACGAGCATGCGACTGGACCCCCTCACCGCGTCTTTCGGAATGCGTCAGAACCGGGGCGAGGACACGGTCGAGGGCTTCCTGGATCCCGAAAATTGTGCGGCTACCGTCAACGGCGCACTACCGGACTCAACCCAGGCCGCCCGGTACCGACTCGGCTGTCCGGACGGACTCGGATGGTGGCGGGAGTACTACGCCTTCATGCACGGCCTCCCCATGAAGCTCCGGGATGCCGGCACTCAGATCGAGCCAGCCGTGGTGGATACCACCTTCATGGACCGGGCCGCCAGACGGGTTCGCGTCACGTACGACCCCGCCGTCGGATCCGACACCTGGTACTTCTATTTCGACCCCGTGACCTCGGAACTGATCGGCAGCCGGTTCTATCACGATGAGGCGGCCAATGATGGTGAGTACATCAAGTACGACGGACTCCTGGAGGCCGCCGGAATGCGCCTGACCCGGTCGATCCATTGGTATACCAACAAGGAAGGGCGCTATCTCGGCTCCGATTCCCTGATGGCCTACAGCGCGGACTAGATGCCGGGCGCGAGGCTTGCTGCGGTTGCACCGCGAGAGAGAACGGGCTCCTGGGCAGCGAGATGCGCACGCCAGCGGTCCCGGTGGATCTCGAAATCGGCCATGGCCGCCTCCGGGAGAGGATCCACCGACGGCAGATCCTCACGAAGGTGATCCACCTGCCGGCCGTTCTTCCAGAACCGGTAGCAGACGTGAGGACCCTGGGCGAGGCCCGTGGAGCCGACGTACCCAATCACGTCTCCCTGACGGACTGGGGTACCTGGCCGAATGCCGCCCTTGATCTTCGACATGTGGAGGTACTGCGTGGAGTAGGTCCCGTTGTGCCTGATCTTGACAAAATTACCGTTGGCCCGCCCGTAGCGTGCATCGGTCACGGTGCCATCGCCCGTGGCGTGAATCGGCGTACCGGGGTTTGCCGCGTAGTCGGTTCCGAGATGGGCCTTGTACCGCTTCTGGACAGGATGGAATCGGCGACCGGAGTAACGTGAACTGATACGCTTGTACTCCACCGGAGCAATCAGGAATGCTTTCCTGAGGCTGTTGCCCTCGCTGTCGAAGTACTCTTCGCGTTCGCCCTCGGCAAACAGGAAGGCCTCGAAGTGCTTTTGGCCGTGGGTGAACTTGGAGGCCAGCACGCGCCCGAGGCCAATGCGCTTGCCATCGACATAATTCTCTTCAAACGCCACGGTGAACTTGTCACCCACCTGCAGACGGCCGAAGTCAATCTGCCACGCGTAGACCTCGGACATCCGAACGGCCAGGAAGGGGTCGACCCGCAGGTCCTCCAGCGTTTCGTAGAGGGAATTCTGAATGCTGCCCGAGATGGACCGGCTGGAAGTCCGGACCTCCCGCTCGACCACGCGGGCATGCAGGCTGTCGCCGAAGTCGAAAACCACGTAGCGGGTGGGATCGGCCTCGTAAACGGCCATCGCCACCTGGCGCAACGAGTCACCGGTATGGTACACGTGGAGATCCTTCCCCGGCTGGAGTTTCCGGATGTCAAAAACCGGCTTGGCCATCTCGACGATCTGGGCGATGGCGTCCTCGCCGACCGTGAAGGGACTCAAAAGATCGGAGAAGGTGTCGCCGCGCTTGATGGTCTCGATTTCCACCGTCAACCGATCGGGCTTCATTCCAAACTGGTCGGTCGCTGACACAGGCTCGGCCTTCGGCGGCACCGGCGGCCGGGACACGGGCGGCTTCAGGCCGATGTACGCCAGGGCGACGCCCATGAGGAGGAAGGAAAGTGGAGCGAGAAATCTCATGCGGGGGGGCTGGGATCAGCGGACTTTCGAAACCGCCGTAGTCGTGACTCCGGATTGTGTTTCCATACGAACGAAGTAAATCCCCGCGCCGAGTCCGCTGTCGGCGAGATTGAATGCCTTCAACCCGGCCGGCAGGGTCCCATCGACGAGGCGGAAGACCTCGCGGCCCAGCGTGTCGTGCAGGGTTACCCGCACATGCTGCGCCGTTGGAAGATCCACCGTGATTCTGGTATCGGCTGCGAAGGGATTCGGAAAAGCCGCCAACCCCGGGTTTGTGCGCGGGACCTCACCCTGCGCAACCGCCACTCCCGCGGTTGTACCGGCACCCTGCGTGAGAGTGAGATCGCCGGCGGGCGTTGCCCCGAAAAGCTCCGAAACACCGCCGCCCCATCGCACGATGATTTGGTCTGCATGGGCCGCATCTCCGAGGCCCACCAGCATCGAGGGCTCGCTTTGCGAGCAGTAGCTGTCTCCCCCCGAAACATAGCGCGTCAGGACCTGGTCACCGAGATGGACCTCAATGCGAGCCCCGATGGCGTCTCTGTTGGCCTGGACGCCCTCCAGCTCGATCCGAAGCCAGTTCCCGGGCGCCTCGGTGTCTCCCCGGAGCACACGGACGTGCCCATCGTGATCCGGAAAAACGAGATCCATCAGCCCGTCCCGGTCGAAGTCCAGGGCGGCCAGGCCCTGCGCCTCGACCCGTTGCGAGGCATTGGCCGATTGCGACTGGTCCACAAACCAGCCGTCCCGGTTCTCATAGAGGATGGTCTCGGTGCCGTCGAAGCCGGAAGTGGACACGACGAAAAGATCATTGTCCCCGTCGTTGTCGAAGTCGGCGAACGTCGTCCCCCAGGACATCCCGTTGCGCCACGCGCCCAGCGCGTCCTCGATCTGCAGAAACCCGTTTCCCTGCTGGTTGATGTACAGGCCCGCCTCGCCGATGCGGGTCACATACACATCCTCCCAGCCGTCTCCGTTGACATCGCCCCACGTAATGCCCATCGAATTGCCCGAGCCCACATCGGCGAAGCCCGTCGCCCTGGCCTGATCGGTGAGGGGCAGGAAGCCGTAGTTCCGATGCAGTCGGCTCTCCGAGAAGCCGTCGTGCACGACGAACAGGTCCTGCCTGCCGTCGTGGTCGAAATCGAACCAGGTAGCCTGCATGGCCACGGTGGTCTTGGTGCCGCCAATGCCGGCTCTGCCGGAGACGTCCTCAAAGACTCCCCCGCCGAGATTACGGTAGAGCAGATCGGTATCGCCCTCCACCGGGAAGAACACGTCGACCAGCCCATCGGCATCAAAGTCGCCGAAGGCAAGCGATGCCGCGGATGCATCCAGGTCGATGCCGCTGGTGGCCGAGATGTCCTCAAAGGTGCCGTCGCCAAGCGAACGATAGACCTTGTTGCGAGCCGTCTTGCCGACCACAATCAGGTCCGCCCAGCCATCGTTGTCGATGTCCGCCCAAGCCGGAGCAAAAAGGCCGATCACGCTGAGGCCGGCACTCACGGTCACGTCCTCAAAGGTGCCGTCACCGAGATTGCGAAAGAGCCTCCCTGTTCCATTGGCCGAGGCCACAAACAAATCCGGCCAGCCATCCCGATCATAGTCGCGTGCAGCCACTCCGTGTCCCCGGCTGTCCATGGACATCCCCGCCTGGTCCGTGACATCCTCGAACCGGAGGGTCTGGGCCCGGACCGGGGAGGCGAGGGCCAGCAACAGGGAAATGGCGAACAGGACGCGCATAGATCCACTTCTACGCCAAACTGAAGTCCCTGCTCCCGGTACCCCGCGGATTGCCCTGTGGGGGGCGGCGCCAAGGCCCGGTGCGGCGGTGCGGGCGGGGCGGCCCCCAAGCCCCCAAGCCGCGGGCGGTGCGCTACCGCCGGGAGGCCCGAAGCGCCGCCAACACGCGCTGGACGCGCTCGTCGTCAGGCTGCCGCGCCACGAACTGCTCCAGCGCCGTGACCGCAGACAGGGTGTCCCCGAGAAGCGCGTGCGACCGACCAACCTTCAGCGCATACTCGGCATTGGTGGCATCCAGAAGCGTGGCCAGGCGATAGGCCTTCAGAGCCTCGGCGTGGTCGCCGCGCGCCGCGTGGACATCTCCAATGACCTCACGGACAGCGGCCGACTCCTCGCGTTCGAGCGCCGCTTCGAAATACGCCAGGGCCTCGTCTGTACGGCGCTGGCGCAGCAGCGCTTCACCGGCAGATGCGTAGGGACCGGGCAGGAAGGGGTATTGCTGGATCTGGGCGAGGGCCGTGAGCAGCACAGCCCGGTGATTGCCGAGCCCCGACTGAACCCCCATCCAGGCCGTCGTGGCCTCGAGCCAGGAGGTCTCGCCTCGGAAGAGTCGCGTGGTGATTTCCTCGAGCGGCGTCCGGGCCGCCAGCGTATCCGTCCACGCCGTGCCGGGAGCCTCAAAGGGCCAGGAACCCATGAGCTGAATCACCCGGTAGGCGCCGAACAGCGAATCGATCGGGGTGAGGAGGGTCTCCGATCGAGCCTGCTCGGCCGGTATCGGGGCGGCGTCGGGAAGTTCGGAGTCCCGGAGAAGGGCCTCGTAGAAGGCATCTGCGATGAGGAAATACCCGTCCGCATTGGGGTGGAGGTGCTCGAGCATCATGCCCTTGTCGATCACACCACCGCGTGAGGCCCTCGACAGCGCCTCCCGGGTGTCGACCACGTGAACGCCGGGCCGCTCGGCTTCCTCCAGGATCACGCGGTTGATGTCCTCCGAAGCCCGGAAACGAAGCCGGTCGCGGTCCTTGGCGGCCACGTAGGCCTCTCTGGCCTCCGGATACCGGTCAAGCTGGTCGAGTGCCTGGCCGCGGGAATAGTGCACATCCGCCGCCAGTGCATCGCGGGCGGCGAGGGGATCCAGAATGGCGAGGGCCGCCTCCGCCTGACCTGCAGCCACGGACGCTGCTCCGGCGGCAACCTCGCGGGTCCAGGTCTCGCCGTCGACCCCGTCCTCCGGGGCGGAAAGAAACGGGGCGTGGTCGCGTTCATTACTGGCCACGGTCCCCACGAAGACCTGCACACCGGCGTCCGTGTAGGCGTCCAGCAACTCGCGCAGATTGCGGCGATATTGTTCGATACCCGCAAGGTAGACCGGGCTCCACAGCGGGATCTCCTGCTCGCCGACCATGCGCTCCATCAATGTGGCGCCGGGCACGACTCCGGCCTGCCGATCGGCAAATACGCCCGCCAACCAGGCGAGGCCTTTGCGCAGCAATTGGACGGTTCGCCAACGCTGAAGACCGAGGTACGCGCGGACAATGAATCGACTGCGCCCAAGGGATTCGGCTGACCCCACTCCGAGCGCACCGTAAAACTCGTTGTGGCCCGCGTAAACCAGAATGGCGTCCGGCTCCTGCTCGATGATCTCGTCCGCGAAGTCGAGCAGCGTGTAGCTGTTCACGGCCGCCATGGCCGTGTTGATCACCTCGATGCGCCGCGAGGGGAAGGTCTGCTGGAGCCGCTGCTGCAGCATCCGGGACGGACTGCCGCCATAGTAGTAGGGATACCCGGCCGCCGAGGATCCGCCCTGAACGAACACCCGAAAGGTACCCGGGGCCTTCTCCGACAGGAAGGCATCGCCGATGGAGGTCGGCACCCGCGCCTGCCGGGAGAAATAGCGATGGGCTACCTCCCGATTCTGCATTCGCCAGATATCGGTACCGGGAACGGTGACGAAGAGTGGGTAGGAGTCGCCAAACCCGGCCGCCAGAAGGCCGGCCTCCAGAATCGCGAAGAACACGACCGGAAGGGCGAGCATGAGCAGGACAAAGACGGTTCGGCGTCCGCCCGATAGGGGGGCGGTTTCCGGCTCGGAGGTCGCAGGATCTCCGCCGCCCTTAGGGGTCTGATCCGGTTCTCCGCTCACGGCATCCAGGGCGTGTCATCGACGCCCTCTGTGTGGTTCGCCCAACGCGCAGCAACAAACAGGAAGTCGGAGAGCCGATTCAGGTAGATGGCGACCTGCGGGTCGATGGTCTCAAGGGCCATGGCCGTGACCACGTCGCGCTCGGCCCGGCGACAAACCGTCCGCGCAGCGTGGAGTGCGGCGGCCCGCCGCGTACCACCCGGAAGGACAAAGGTCTTGAGCGGGGTCAGGTCTTCCTCGAGCGAATCGATGTCGATCTCGAGCGCCGTGATCTCGACCGCCGAGACCCTGGGCACACTGGGCTTGGCCGCCACGGGCGTAGCCAGGTCGGCCCCCACCACGAACAGTTCGCCCTGGACGCGTTCCAGCATTCCCGTCAACCGGTCGGTGGGCCCCTCACACCGAGCCATTCCGACGAAACCGTTCGCCTCGTCCACCGTGCCGTAGGCCTCAATGCGGGCGTTGTCCTTGCGAACCCGGTCTCCGCCAAACAGGCCAGTGGTTCCGTCGTCTCCCGTCTTCGTGTAGACCTTCATACGCTCAGATTGGTTGGCCGACTTCTAGCGTCGGACCTGTCGTCAGTTTCTGACGGTGGCTGAATAATCGATGTGGAGGCGATCATCGCCCTGGATCACGGTCGCCGACATTCGGAATACCCGGGCAATCACCTCGGGCGTCAGCGCCTCCTCGGGCGTACCCTCGGTCACCACCTGCCCCTGATTCAACACACAGAGGCGATCCGAGAAACGGGCGGCCAGTTCCAGATCATGGAATACGCCCACGACCGTCCTTCCTGCGTCAACCAGCGACCTGATGTGACGCATGAACTCGAACTGGTGATGCACATCCAGGTGGCTCGTCGGCTCGTCCAGGAGCAGCACGGGGGTATCCTGTGCGAGGGCCTGCGCCAGGAGAGCCCGGCGAACTTCGCCACCCGAAAGCGTCAGCACGGAGCGCTTCTCGAATCCGGCCAGGTCCACCCGCGCCAGCGCGGTCAGCGCGCGCGCGTGATCCTCGTCGTGATACGGCGCCAGCCAGTTCTTGTGAGGCGCCCGGCCCAGAAGCACCAGATCCTTGACCGTGAAGTCAAAGTACATGGGTACCGACTGGGCCACCAGGGCCACCTGGCAGGCCCGATCCCGGTCGGACCACTGGGTCAGCGCTCGCCCTTTCAGGTCGATGGTCCCCTCAAAGGGCAGCATGCCGGCCATCGCCCGAATCAGCGTGGTCTTGCCCGCTCCGTTGGGTCCCAATAGCCCGATCCACTGACCGCTCGGCACGTTCAACGACACGCCGGAGAGAATCCTGCGGCGTTCGAGGCTGACATTGACGTTCTGGAGATGGAAGGCGTTCACATTGTGGGGAACGGCCCCTTCGATGCCATGTTGTGATTGCTCCCCGCCGCTATGCGGCGAGGCTTCTCGTTTCACCGACCGCAACCGACGAATCGGACTTACGCAGGTCTCCACGAGCGGTGACGGACAATCCTTCCGCCAATAGATGTTGAATCCCAGCCTTCTTGATGTTCAGGGCCGCATTGATGTCGCGGTCGTGGATCTCCCCGCATCCGGGACAGGTCCACTCACGCACCTCAAGCGGCATCGCTTTGACTTTGTGGTTGCAGGACGAACACGTCTTGGAAGACGGGAGCCAACGGGACACCTTGACCACGTGCTTGCCCGACCTGTCAGCCTTGTAGGTAGCCATCTCTACGAGATTGGCCCACCCTGCATCGGCGATATGGCGGGCAAGACGCTTGTTCTTAATCATCCCATTGATGTTCAGATCCTCGAAGATGACTGCTTGGTTCTCGTCAACCATTCTTCGGGACAGTTTGTGCAGGTTATCAGCACGGGCATTTGCCACGCGCTCGTGAGCCTTTGCGACGAGCAGTCGCGCCTTGGCCCGGCGGCGAGATCCTTTCTCCGTGTTGGACAACTTCTGCTGCTTGCGCCTCAGATTCTTGAGCGACCGGGAAAGATGTCTGGGGTTAGGTTCTTGGTGCCCGCTGGAATCGGACAACAGATGGGAGATGCCGAGGTCGATACCAAGTACGGCGTCCTCGATGATGATGTGCGGCTTTACAGGCTCGGACAGTCCATCCTCGACAAGCACCACTGCATGATACTTCCCAGTCGGAGACAGGGTGAGCGTGATGCTCTTGAGGCTACCGAAGATCTCGCGGTGAACACGGGCCTTGATCGTTCCCACCTTGGGGATCTTGACCCAGTTGTCACCCACCTCCACGTTGGTGCAGTGGTAAGAAGATTGGGTGCCGCGCCGCTTCGACTTGAATCGCGGGTACCGCCCTCGACCGGCAAAGAAGTTCTGGAAGGCCCGATCCAGGTTGATACACGCCTGCTGGAGGGCCATCGAGTCATACTCTTTCATCCAAGCGTAGCGTGGATTTCGCTTGGCGACGGGCAGGACCTTTTTGAGGTCGTGTTTCGCCGACAGTTTCCGGCCATGTCGGTTGTACTGGTGCGACATCACTTCAAGCGACTTGTTGTAGACGAAACGCACCGCACCAAACTGCCCGCGCAGGAAGCGTTCCTGTTCGACCGTCGGATACAACCGTACTTTAGTCGCTCGTCGCATTCAGTGTGTGTGTTACAATCGAAACCATATCACTCAACGGGTGTTGGGAAGGCGGGTTCCGATCCCCTAACCACATTGAGTGCGCAATGCAACTGGTCCGTAGGCGTCACTCCGTCACAAGCCTTCAAGTCCACCTCATTTTCACAACCAAGTACCGGCGCAAGGTGCTCCGCGAGGACCACATCGAGGTCATTGTCCAGGCCCTGCGGGCGGCATGCGAGAAGGCGGATTGCGAGCTGGTCGAAGCCAATGGAGAGCGCGATCACATCCACGCCCTTGTCAAGTACCCCCCTAAATTGGCGGTATCCGTCCTCGTTAACAACCTCAAGGCGGTCTCCTCGAGGATGGTGCGCCAATATGACCCCGCACTTCGGAGGATCGGTAAGACTAGCGCCCTGTGGAGCAGGTCCTACTTCGCGTGTTCAGTCGGTGGGGCTCCGATTGCCGTTCTTCGTAAGTACATCGAAAACCAAAGAGGGGATTCATCCCCGACCTAACGGGCGAGGGTTCCTTCCTGTTTTATGCTGAACGGCGTGAAACGAACGCTGCCCATCCTTCTTGCGGTACTGGCCCTTACCGGCTGCGATACGCAGAAAGCCATCAACCGTTTTGAGGACGACGCTGCACTGACGCCATCGGGCTACACGAGCACGGATCGTGACGGCGTGGTGGTGAGCCAGGACGACGACGACTGGCGAACCTCTCCGGGGTTCTTTGGGAAGGTCCGGGTTGATCCGGCCTACCCGAATCCGGTGCCCACAGGTATTGTCACGGTCCCGGTGAGTGTGCTTGAGTTCAATGCCGTCGGCGGTGGGCTCATTCTGCGGGCACGGGACTCGGCAGGTCGATTGGTCGCCGTTGACGAGATCCCCGACGCCTCCGATCCGGGCGGGTACATTTTTCAGTTCACGCCGGCCATTCTCGCGCGCACCGGGCTGATTCGACTCTTCGTTCTGGACCGCGTGGGGAATCTGGTCTCCTACGGGGATATCCAGGCCGGGTAGCGGTCGGCACCGATGCGCTCAGAACCCTTCCGCGGCCAGCATTTCGGCCAATTCGGTGAAGAAGCCCTTGGAATCGAACTTGCTGCCGATCGATCGCCCGATTCCGATCTGCTGCGCGTGATCGGCCTCGAGCGTGCCCAGACACTCCCCCCAGACCGCGCTCGTGGCCGCCACGAATCCATCATTCGGGCCCTGGCGGCTGTAGAGCATGATGTTGAGGGGTGAAAGGATGGGATTGATCCCGATGCTGGTTCCCCGCCCGGCATAGGCCGCGTACGACCAGTAGCGGACGTCCGGGTGGTCGGGCACCTCGGGGTTGAACGTAGTGGTCACGTACTCCGGCGTCAGATCGCACACGGCTCGGTGGAAGTTGGCCGGAGTGCCTTCCATGGTCGCGTCGCTGACCCACTTGGCGGCATCGGTCATCAGGCTCTGCACTCGACCCGGCGTCTCGAGGACAATGTCCGCCAGAGCCGATCCCCGGTGCGGGGTGGCGATGGTGATGAGGCTGGCCACCCGATCATGCAGACCGAGCCGGGAAATGAGGTAACGGGCGTCCAGTCCCCCCATGGAGTGGGCGATGAGGTTCACTTTTTCGGCCCGGGTCTCGACCAGAATTTCGTCGATCAGGGCTGCCCAATTCTCGGCACGAAACGGGATGGTGTGGTACGGAGAGACGTTGGGCGCGTAGGCCAGGACGCCATGAGACCGCAGGTGCATGGCCTCATTGTGGAGGTGTCCGCCCCGGCGCAGAGACGCCAAGAGTCCGAAGCCGTGCATCATCACCACCGGATGCTGGACCGCAATCACGGGGGGCTGCGGGTACACCACGCGGCCCGCGATCCGCCGTATGGTTTCCTTGCCGATTTTCGAGACCGATCCGGCGATGGGATTGGTGGTCAGGGAGCGGTTGTCTGCCAAGGTTGCGTTACCAGAGTGGGGGTGTTCCAGCCAGAAACCAAAGGGTGGCTGCTGCGGCAAACGGCAACAGGACGTTATCGTTCAGTTTCAGGGGCGGAATCTCCGCGAGTGCGGCCACGACTACGGCCGCGAGCCGGTGCTCCAGGGGGAGACCCGGAAAGAGAAGCGCAGTCAGGGCACCGGTCACGAGGAACGCCAGGGTGCCCTCGACCGTCCTCGACGTGCCTGGCCACTTGATGTGCCCGACCTTGCGGCCCACCAGCGCCGCTCCGGCGTCCGCGATCATGGCGATCACCATGCCCGGCGCGGCGAACCGGGCCGGGAATACGAGGAGTAGCAGGAAGGCGGTGATCATCACCCAGGTGGCGCCGTTGAAGAACACGCGCTGCCCGTGCGAATCCCGCTCGTCGGGCCGCATCATGAAGCCCAGATTCCGCGACAGCCAGGCGCTCACAGCCGGGTTTTTCAGGCGGTATCGATCGAGCCACATGGCGCTCAGCGCGAGCGGCCCCAGGATCGCCAATCCGACCCACCGCTCCACCAGCACCATTCCGGCCGGTAAGAGCATGGCGGCGATGTGCAGCGCCTTGCGCGCTATTTCGCCGGAGTAGGGAAGTGGATCCTGCGCCATGGCCCGAAGATAGCGTGGCCGAGAAAGTGCTTCCGTGAAGTACGCAGAGGTTTCGCCGGGGCTTCGCCGCCACTCCGTACGCCCACAATCCGTAAGATGGTGCGACCCAACCCGACAACCGGTCCCGTGACGCTGGAAGCCTTCCACCAATTCGCCCACTCGTTTCCCGAAGTCACCGAGGACTTTCCATTCGGTCCAGACGTATTGGCTCTTCGTGTTCGCAAGAAAATTTGGGCGCTCAGCGCCATCGACGAGGTGCCGTTTCGGGTCAATCTGAAATGCGATCCCGAACGCGCCGTGGAGCTCCGCGCGGAATACGAGGGCATTATCCCCGGGTACCACATGAACAAGCAGCAGTGGAACACGGTTTACATGCAGTCGGATGTCCCGAATGATCTGCTGAAAGAACTCATCCAGCACTCCTGGGAACTGATCGTAGCCCGCATGCCCAAAAAGGATCGCGAACCACTGATGGCCCAGCTGAACGCATGACACCCGATGTGATATACCTGGACAACCACCTGCTGGTTGTCAACAAGCCGCCCGGCATGCTCTCGCAGGAAGACGAGACCGGCGATTTTGACATTATCTCGTGGGCAAAGCAGTACCTGGCTGAGCGGTTCGACAAGCCCGGAAACGTGTTCGCGGGTCTGGTCCATCGGTTGGACAGGCCGGCCAGCGGGGTCATGCTGATCGCGCGGACTTCCAAGGCCGCCTCCCGGCTGGCGCAGACGTTCAAGGATCGCAAGGTCACCAAGTCGTACCTCGCGCTGGTTGAGGGTCTACCCGATGATCACGGGCGGGCGGAGGACTACCTGGCCAAGCGGGATCGCAAAGTCCGCGTGGTGCGGGCCACGCATCCGGAGGGCAAGAAGGCCGTGCTCGAATGGACGCTTCGAGGCTCAGTGGGGAAGCGCTCGCTGGTCGAGATAACCCTCGAAACAGGCCGGGCGCATCAGATTCGCGTGCAGATGTCGTCCCGGGGCTGGCCCATCTCAGGGGATCTTCGCTACAAGGCCAAGGAGGAGTTTGACGGCAAGAATTTGGCACTGCATGCCTGGAAGCTGGGCCTTGAACATCCGGTTCGGAAGGAGCCCATGCTCTGGACGGCGCCGCTCCGGCACCCGTGGCCCATGTGGGCACGCGAGCTGATCTGAATCAGCCGGGGATGGTCAGGGCCTCAACGCCCCCTTTCATCTCCCGCGGCTCAGGCAGGACGCAGACTTCTTCGCCCCGAAACGGGTCTACCACGACAGGGATGTAGTTGTACGTCCCGAAGTCCTTGGGCTTGCGACTCAACCTGACCGCCACAGCCTGTCTGAAACGCGCAAACGCCGCGGGTCCCATCACGATGTAGCGGGCCTCGGAGCCGGCAGCCACCAGACCCTGCATACTCTGATCGATGAAGTCCAGGATGTCATCCTGGTCGGGCGAAAACTGAAGGATGGTCATGGTCCGCAGAAACTAGGCGGTCGAGTCCGGCGCTGCTTCGTCCGGCGCAGCCGTATCCGGCACTTCCCCAAAAAAGGTACGGAGTTCCTCAAGGGTCTCGTCCGAGGTGGCGGCATCCGTGACGACCTTCCCGTGGTCGATGAGGGTGATCCGGTCGCAAAGATCGGTGACATGAACCAGATCGTGCGACGAGATGAGCATCGTGGCGCCCGTGGCGGCGTGGAGGTCGCGCAGCAGTTGCTTCAGCCTTAGCTGACTCGGCGGGTCGAGGTTGGCGAAGGGCTCGTCCAGGATCAGAAGCCGCGGACTGACGAACATCGCCGCCGTGATTCCAACCTTTTTGGCATTGCCCGTCGACAGATCCCGCAGGTACTTGTTCGCGTCTCCGTTGGTCGGCAGGAAGGTCCTGTACGGAGTCAGCGCCTGCTCGGCCTCCGCCCGGGAGAGTCCGTAGATGGTCCGGATGAAGTCCAGGAACTCGTCGCCCGACAGGTAATCGATCAGGAACCGCTGGTCCAGATACGAGCCGGTAAACTGCTTCCAGTCCGACCCGGAGATGGCCTTTCCATCGATCTGGATTTCGCCGGTGTCGGGTTCAATGAGGTCCAACAGCAGCCGCAGAAAGGTCGTTTTTCCTGCCCCGTTCGAGCCCACCAGACCGATAATTTCGCCTTCGGATGCCCGCCATTGAGGGACTTCCAGGACGGTTTTTCCGTCATAGCGCTTGGTGACTTGCTCGATGTAAATCATGTCCGGATGGCGAATCCACTCAGCATGGCGTGCTTGCGGCGACTAACGCGACGGGCGTGTCGGCGGGTCCACAACTCGGTGGTCAGCAGTCCGAGAAGTCCGACACCGGCGAGAATGGACCAGGCCAGACTCGGCGTATCGCGAAACACGATCAAGAGGATGGTTGGCGGCACGGCCGTCGGAAGAAACCAGAGCCAATGCCTGGCCGAGAAGCCCTCATAGTTGAAGAAGCCTCCCGATTTTCCGAGGTCAACCCCATCCCGGTTGCGTGTGGCCAACTCCAGAATCACCTGCGTGGTGACGCCGGCATTGTAGAAGAGAAAGGCCACGTGCAGGGGAATCAGGTCAGGTCGGAAGACCATGAAGACGGGCAGGGACACGACAAAGAGCACCAGGCAGGAGCCCTGGAGAACGATGGTCTTCGATCGGGTCAACGTCCTGGTGTCCACAGCGCGAGCAAGGAGCCCCTCCATGTAATTGCTTTCCCACGAGAACATCAGTTGCCCGTAGTTGAGAGCGAACCCGCCCGATGCGAAGAGACCGATCACCGCGCCCAGCGCCACACCGTCGAAAACGCCCGGACTGGCCAAAAGGAAAATCAAATAGACCGTCGAAAACATCAGCGACACCACCAGATAGTGTCGCGGACGTCGATTGCGCCACATGAGCCTGAGCTCGAGCCAGATCAGGTGGCCTGCGAGGTCCCATCGCTCAGCCAATTCGTGGAGCCGACCGGCCTCGGCAAGGGGCACGGCCGGAGGGTCTTCCCGACGCAGCGAATCGAGCAGCGCCCCGGAGGCCAGCAAGCCGGCCCCGACGACAACCGACAGGATGGAGGCGGCCAGCATCCAGGAAGGCCGGTGCATGTCGCCGAAGATGGCCAGTGAAAGGCTGCCCAACACGCCACCGCCGAGGTACTCATCGGTCAGGGTCAGTGCCAGCAGGGTGCCAAGACCCAAGAGGACCTTCCGCTCGTGATTGGTCAGCTGCGACCGGACGTAGATGTTGAGGAAGTTCGAAACCAGCAGGGCGCCAACGATCGCGGCCACCCATTGCACTGCTCCAAGGGCCCCGTAGATCGGCGCCAGGTGGCGCACTGCGTAGGGCACCGCAAAGATCAGCGGGAAGATGTTGTGTGCCGAGAACACCGAGGCCGCACAGAAAAAGCCCACCAGCAACCAGCGGGGGAACGGCAGGTGGAGGAACGATTCCACCTGCACCTTGGGGGTTTTTTGCAGCAGGAATCGCAGGAAGAACAGCCCCACCAGCGTGGAGACCGTGTGCCGGTCCACCAGCGCGTGGGTGGTCATACCTGCGCGGATTTCTTCGACGAAGACCGGCAGAAAGGCCCCGAGCGTGAAGAGCGTGAAGGCGATGTAGGCCCCGAACAGCGTCATGACGATGCTCGAACCCAGTTTTCCCTGCGCCTTGAAACTCCGGATTCTGAACTTGACCTGCTGCCGAATCAGGAGCGGCAGCAGCTTCCGAGCGCCCACCCGACTTCTGGGTCGAATGCGGCGGGAAGAATCAGAAGAGGAGTGGGGCATTAAGCGGGATGGGCGTCCCGGCGAATCGCTCAGGCAAAAACGAAATCAATCTCGCGAGTCTCCGGGTTGGCTGACGCAACGACAACCTTCACGGGGTCCCCAAGCTTGAACCGGCGCCCTGAGTTACGACCCACCAGCATGTACGCCAGTTCGTCATACTCATAGTAATCGTCCGAGAGTTCGCGAACATGAACGAGCCCATCGACCAAGAGCTTGTTGAGCTCGACGAAGAGCCCGAATGAGGTGACACCGGAGATGACGCCCTCGAACGTATCGCCCACATGCTGCTGCATGTACTCGACCTTCTTGAGCTTCACCGATTCCCGCTGCGCCTCATCGGCGACACGCTCCCGTTCGGAGAGATGCTCACATTGCCCCTTGAGCGTCGCGTAGTCGGGCCCGGGCTGGTCGGCCGCCAGTTGGCGGAGAATCCGGTGCGTGATCAGGTCCGGAAAACGCCGGATGGGGCTGGTGAAATGCGAGTAGTGCTTGAAGCCGAGTCCGAAGTGACCCTTCTCTTCGGGCGAGTACTTAGCCTTGGACATCGCCCGCAGGGCTGCCTGCTGGATGACCGGCTGTTCGGGCTTGCCTTCGGCGCTCCGCATGAGGCGGTTCAGTTCGGCGGGCTCAATGCTGCCGTCCTTTGATTCCACCGAGTAGCCGAAGCCGCGCACGTAGGCCACGAGTTGCTTGATGCGCTCCTGATCCGGGTCGTCGTGCGTCCGGTAGACACCTGCGCGCTTCGGTTTCGCCTTGATGATGTGACGCGCCACCGTCTGGTTGGCCAGCAGCATGAACTCCTCGATGAGCCGATTGGCAGCGATCCGGTCCTTCCGGATCAGGTCGGTGACGATGCCGTTTTCATCCAGCACCACCCGGACTTCGGGGAGATCGAAATCAATCGAGCCGTTCTTGAAGCGTCGACGGATGAGGTGGCCGGCCAGATCCCACATGCTCAGGATGCCGGCACGAACCTCGGCCGGCGGAGCCTTGGTGACGCCGGGCGCATCGGCCCCGTAGGCCTTCGTCGGATCCTCCCCATCGATGACCGCTTGCGCCTGTTCATACGTCAGGCGCGCCTTGGAATGGATCACGCTCGGCGTGATTCTGTAGCCAAGCATCTTGGCATTCGAATCGAGTTCGAAGACACACGAATAAGTCAGCCGGTCCTCGTTCGGTCGAAGCGAGCAGAGATCACCTGAAAGGCGATGGGGCAGCATCGGGATGACGCGATCCACCAGGTAGGTACTCGTTCCCCGGACGTACCCCGCCTTGTCGAGCTCGGAGCCCGGACGGACATAGTGGCCCACGTCAGCGATGTGGACACCGACCTCCACCCGGCCGTTGCCAAGATCCTTCCAATGCAGGGCATCGTCGAAGTCCCGAGCGTCGATGGGGTCGATAGTGAACACGGTATGGTCGCGGAAGTCCTCGCGTCCCTTGAGATCCTTGGCGACGATCTTTGCCGAGGCCGCTTCGGCTTCCGCCAGCGCCTCCTCTGGGAAGTCGGCGTCAATCCCGACGCTCATGGCGAGCGCGAGCACGCGTGTAGCGGGGTCTTTCGAGGATCCGATGACTGTGAGAACACGGCCTTCCGGGGTGCTCTTGGGGTTTTCGTAGCGGTCGATGGATACCATCACCTTGTCGCCCTCGCTGGCGCCGCCCCAGTCGTCCTTGGCCACATAGACGTCGCGATTCAGCCGGCGATCGTCTGGGCGGACCGAGCCGAAGTGGCCGTGCCTGTGGAAGGTCCCGACCGTGGTTGGGCGTCCGCGTTCGATGACGGACAGGATCTGTGCTTCTCGACGTCGACCGTCTTTCGCCGGGGCATCCAGGCCGATCTCGACACGATCCCCGTCCAGGGCAACGCCCATCCGGCGGGATCCGACGAAGTATTCCTCGCCCTCGTCGTCAGTAACGAAGCCGAATCCATCGGCATGGGCACGGATTACACCCTGACGGATGTTGGCAGCGGGGCGGAATCCGAATCGGTTGCCGTCCTTGGCAAGCTTGCCCTCTTTGGCGAGGTCTTCCAAGATGTCCCGGCAGAGCTGGTATTCAGCCCGCTCCTTGATATCGAGCTTCTTGGCGATCTCCTTGGCGCGGAACGTCCGGCGGCCGTGGTTGGAGAGGAGTGAGAGTACGCGTTTCTGGAGGAACGATCTGGACCAATTTGATGGTGCGGACCGCCCTTTGTTGTTCTGTTTCTTTCTTGACATTCAGTTCAGTGGAGCCAGTTTTTCCGGGGCTGCGGCTCGAATAAGTGCCCGGGCCAGAGCCGTGGTCGAATCGACCACCGGGAGTCCGGCAAATGTGCGGCCTTTGATGGCCAGGGGCAGCTCGGTGCAGCCCAGAATGACGGCCTCGGCACCCGCTTCGCGGAGATGCTCGACGGCCAGGGAGAGGAGTTCTATTGCCTCCTCGGTGACGGGGGAGCTTTGACGTTTGATGCCAAAGTCCGCGTCGTAGAGTGCGCGGTGAATCAGGTTCTGCTGGACCGCCTCATCAGGTATAATCGGCTGCAAGCCCTGCGCAGTAAGCGCCCGCTCGTACATGCCGTCCCGATACGTTCCGAGGGTGGCCAGGAGTCCGATGCGTCTGGCACCGGGAGCCGCCTCCGCGCAGAAGGCGGCCGTCTCGTCAATCAGATGGAACAGCCGGGCCTCGGGGTGTCGCTGGGCCAATCCGCTCGCCACTTTGGCCAGGATGGGCTCTGCATGCGCCGTGTTGCAGGGCATCCCCAGCACCAGACACCCGCTTTTCACGAGTTCGCTGGCGATCTCCAGAATGGCGCCAGACGGATCAGGTGCGCCCCGGTCGAAGAGAAAGGCAGTCCGGTCCGGGATCAGCGCCGGAAGGGAAGCCAGTTGCAGGGAAACGTGTCCGGAATCACCTGCTGCGTTCGTGTGGGCCGTAATCCGGTCGGCGAGGTAGATCCCCGCATGGGGACCCATGCCCCCAATGATTCCAATAGTCGTTCTGTTCATCCGGGTATATTATGCCGACCACTGTTCCACCGGTCAGGCGTGATGAGAGTATCCCTCAGTTTGTGTGCTTTGATATTCGTACTGGCTGGTCCCGCATTGGCCCGCCAGGTCGCTTCTACGCCAACCACCGCGACTGAGTCTCCGGCCGACGGTCGTCCTCGCGCCCGGGACCTGGGTGTGGCTCCAGGAGTCCTGACTCCCGGCCTCTGGAACGCCATTACCGATGTAGATGGCGTCCGGGTAGGCCACGTGACGCTGATTGAGGGCGATGCCATCCGCACCGGCGTCACCGCCGTCCTTCCCCATGCGGGCAACGTCTACCAGAACAAAGTACCTGCGGGCTTTGTGGCTGCAAACGCGTTCGGCAAGTTTGCCGGGAGCACCCAGATTGTCGAGTTGGGTGAGATCGAGACCCCGATCGTGCTGACCAATACGCTCTCTGTTCCGGAAGGTGCCGCAGGGGTGGTGGAGTGGACACTCCGGCAGCCCGGAAATGAGGCGGCTCGCAGCGTCAATGCGGTGGTCGGGGAGACCAATGACGGCTTCCTGAACGACATCCGGGCCCGGAAGGTTACACCGGGTATGGTCGGTCAAGCGATTGATCGGGCCGAGAGCGGTCCGGTGGAGGAGGGCTCGGTGGGAGCCGGGACGGGCACAGTGAGCTTCGGATGGAAGGGGGGAATAGGTACAAGCTCGAGGGTGCTTCCGGAGGCGCTCGGAGGGTACACGCTCGGCGTCCTCGCCCAGACCAACTATGGCGGGATCCTCTCTGTCGATGGCGTCCCGGTCGGCGAGGCACTGAGGCAGTACTACCTCAAGAACGTGATCGATTCGGGCGATGCCGACGGGTCGGTGATACTGGTCGTGGCCACCGATGCGCCGCTGTCTGACCGGAATCTGGAGCGACTGGCCCGCCGGGCGCTGATGGCCATTTCCCGAACGGGCTCACCGGCGACCAACGGGAGCGGGGACTACGCCGTCGCGTTTTCTACCGCGGAGTCCGTCCGGCGCACGCCCGCCCGGCGGGGCGCGGTTGCCACAATCGATCATCTGCCCAACGATCGGATTTCGCCACTCTTTCAAGCAGCCGTCGAGGCGGCCGAGGAGGCCATCCTGAACGCACTCTTCAAGGCCACCTCCGTCTCGGGCCATCGTGGGACGGTCGACGCCATCGACGTGGAGGCCGTAAAACGCGTCCTCTCGGAACACGGCCGGTAGAATGACGCGTGAAGAGGGGCGATGTCGTGCCCTCGGATTGCCAATCCTCGTTCCAAGGGGCTAAATTGATCGACTGTATCGTTTTCGCTGAAATCAACCTCGGCGGGCGATGCGATTGCCCGATCGTCTAATGGCAGGACAGCGGCCTTTGAAGCCGTCGGTGGAGGTTCAAATCCTCCTCGGGCAACTCCAGTTTGAGCGCGACACGTCCTGGTCCCTCTGCCACTATGGTCAATAACCCAATCAGTATTTTCGCTGGCCGGTCCAATCCGGTCCTGGCCAGGGCTATTGCCAGGTCCTTTGGCAAAGATCTGGGCCAGGTGGAGATCAAGAACTTCTCGGACGGGGAGATCTACGTCCACTACGAAGAGTCCATCCGCGGTTGTGAGCTCTTCCTGATCCAGTCGACCCAGCCAAACGCAGACAACATGTTGGAGCTATTGCTCCTCATTGACGCTGCCAAGCGGGCTTCGGCCTTCCGAATCACGGCAGTGATTCCGTACTTCGGCTACGCCCGGCAGGAGAGGAAGGACCAGCCGAGGGTCTCGATTGCGGCCAAGCTGATGGCCAATCTGCTCACGACGGCAGGCGTGGATCGCGTACTTACCATGGACCTGCACGCCTCGCAGATTCAGGGATTCTTCGATGTCCCGGTGGATCATCTGTATGGCTCCGCCGTGTTCATCCGCTACCTGCAAAAGCTGGATCTCTCCAACCTGGTTGTTGTCGCGCCCGACGTGGGCGGCATCAAGATGGCGAGGGCTCATGCGAAGCGAATGAGAGCCGATCTGGCCCTCATCGACAAGCGACGGCCAAAGCAAAACGTTGCCGAGGTGATGCACATCATCGGTGACGTAAAGGGCAAAGATGTCCTGCTCATTGACGATATGATTGATACGGCGGGTACGCTGACCAGTGCGGCAAATGCACTCAAAGCGGCCGGCGCGTTGGAGATTCGTGCTGCCTGTACGCATCCACTCCTTTCGGGACCGGCCTTCGAACGCATCGAGGCATCGGCACTGACGGAGGTGATTGTTACAGACACGATTCCTCTTCGCAAGGCGTCTCCCAAGGTGACCGTGGTCAGCACGGCCGACCATTTCGCCGATGCCATCCGACGTATCTACACCGACGAGTCCGTTTCAACGCTGTTCATTCCTTGAACGGACCTTACCTGAAAGATTAGAGAACGATGCAAGCGATTAAACTTGATGCAAAGCCCCGCACGCCGGGCAAGGGACCTGCGCGCGCCGCACGTCGCGAAAAGGAAGTGCCCTGCATTCTGTACGGACACACCATGGAGTCCTTGCCTTTTCAGGTAGTCGAGCTGGACATGCGCCCCCTGATCTATACGGATGAGTTCCACCGCGTGGAAATCACCGTCGGGGGCGAGACCTACGATTGCATCCTGAAGAAGGTGGATTACCACCCGGTCAGCGATCGCCCGATCCACGCCGACTTCCAGATGCTGCAGGCCGGCGAGATGATCACCCTGACTGTGCCGCTTCAGATCGTTGGGTTGTCGCTGGGACAGCGTAACGGTGGTAGCCCCGTAGCGCGTCAGAACGAACTCTCAGTCACCTGTCTTCCGAAGGACATTCCAGACCACTTCCAGATTGACGTGACTGACCTCGACATCGGGGACTCGATCCATCTCTCAGATCTGGCGGACGACAAGTACGAGTTCGATCTTCCGTTGGACGCTACGCTCTTCTTTGTACAGGCCGCTCGTGAAGAGGAAGTGGAAGAGGTTGACGAGCTCGACGAAGCAGGCGATGTGCCTGAGGTCGGGGACGAGGAAGAAGAAGACGAGTCAGACGACTAGGAGCCCGGTTTGGCCAAGCGACTGCTGGTAGGCCTCGGCAACCCGGGGTCTGAATACGCAGAAACGCGCCACAACGTGGGTTTCATGGTGATCGACGCGTTGGCCAAACGCGCGCGCACCGAGGTCACGCGGCAGCGTGACGAGATGCTCTTTGGCTGGGGAAAGTGGCGAGGCCGGGAAATCGGCCTCGCCAAGCCCCAGACCTACATGAACAGGAGCGGTACTGCGCTGGAACTCTTCCTGCGCCGGTACAAGGTTGATCCGAGTGAGCTACTCGTGATCGTGGACGACATCCATCTTCCCCTCGGGAAGCTGCGGATTCGGCCCAAGGGCGGGTCCGGTGGGCACAACGGAATCCAGGATATCATCGATTGGCTGGATACCGACGAGTTCGCTCGTTTGCGGATTGGTGTCGGGAGTGAGTTCCAGGAAGGGCGGCAGTCGGACCATGTGCTGAGCCCGTTTGAAGAGAGCGAGCAGGAACTGCTGGCCGACGTCATGAAGCGCGCGGAAAATGCGGCGCTGACGTTTGTGGTCGATGGAGTGAACACGGCGATGAACCGGTTCAATACAAAATAGGGGCAGGCTGGCTCTAGTCGAACAAGAAGACCGTGTCCACCACGTGGACCACGCCGTTTGAGGCGTCAACGGTCCCCAAGATCTTGGCCCCGTTCACGTAGATGGCGCCGTCCCGCTCCTCGACGTCGACATACTGTCCCGTGGCCAGATAAATCTTGTCACCGGCCTTGAGGGTGGGCCCGACAAAGGTGCCGGGAGAAGCGTGCGAAGTGACGATAGTCGCCAGCGTGCGCTTGTTCTCTGGCTTCAGCAGTTCCTCAACGGTTCCTGGAGGCAGTGCTTCGAAGGCGGCGTTGGTGGGCGCAAACACGGTCAGGGGTCCTGCACTGATCAGCACCTGTTCCAGTTCTGCGGCTCTGATCGCTGCGGCCAGGGTGGTGTGGTCCGGGGACTCGGCGGCAATGCGTAGCACGTTCGGCTTTGATTTGAGGTCAAAGTCGTACGGGTCGTTCTGCCCGACGAGGACGCGCTCGGAGCTCGCGTCGCCTGCTTGTTGACAAGCGCTGAAGACGAGCATCAAAGCGAGGGATGCAAAGAGGGGGAGTATGCGGATCTTCACGTGGGACCTCAGGTTAATCTGACCAGTCAATCATGACGCCAGGAGCGAGCGTCTACATGTAATTACCGATTTACGACTAGTTAGTCCATATAATACTCTGTGAAATACGTCCACTGCCGTCTGTGCGGAGGGGCTTCGGTGACTGCTCTGCTCGATACCAAACAGGGATTCCCCTACAGACCTCGCTAGTCACCGGTCATATCGTGAGGCTCAATCCGACTGCATTCCGTGTATGCGCTGCGCCCCTCTGGTCCTGTGCCTGGCCCTGCTCGGCTGCGACTCTGGACCCATTGCGTCCACCGGTCCCAGGCCGCCGGAATTGGTGCAGCCGGCCGCCGACGCCGAGGTTCTGAACGCCATTCAGTTCGAATGGACCGCAGTCGGAGCGGGCACCGGGTACCACTTTCAGCTGGCTGAGACAGCCACGTTTGACGGGCTGGTGACAGATACCCTGGGCATCTTTGCGTCGAACCATGTCGTCCGGAATCTCTCTCTCGGAACCGACTATTTCTGGCGGGTAGCGACAGTCTCCTCGGCCGAGGAAGCTTGGTCAGAGACCCGCCGGGTGCGCGTCACCGGCCAGGCGACTCCGCCAGGCAGGGTACAGCCCCTGCTTCCCATCAACGGCGCCGTGCAGCAGCCCCTGGACACGGCTGTCTCCTGGCAGCCTACCGAGGGAGCGACCTCGTACCAGCTCCAGGTTTCGCTGGACGCGAGACTCCTGCTGTTGGTGGTGGACCTGAAGAACATTACGGAGACCGAGTTCGCCATCAATGCCCTGGTCCTAACCTACCCCTACTGGTGGCGGGTTCGGGCTGCGAATCCTGCCGGATATGGGTCGTGGTCATCCACCTGGACGTTCGTGGTAGGAGGAGGGTAGCTCGATGCCGAAGCCGATTTGCCTCTGGATGGGCCTGGCACTAGTTCTTGCCGCCTGTTCGTCGGGGTCTGGGCCTGCCTCGCCGGAAGTGGATCTGGATGATGCCCTCACGGCCCTGCTTACGCACGACGGCCAGCGCACACTTGCAGCCTTCAAGCAGCCCGCCTCGGACAACTTTGGGGCCATCCCCCAAGACCCTCGCAACCCGCTGACCGAAGAGAAAGTCCAACTCGGACGCCTGCTATTCCACGAAACAGCCCTCGGCACACGACCCGCTTTTCCTGAGGGAGCAGGCACCTACGGCTGTGTGACCTGCCACCATGCGGCGGCCGGTTTTCAGGCCGGTCGGCGTCAGTCGATCGGTGACGGCGGTTCCGGGTGGGGACTCCGCGGCGAAGCTCGGACCGCCGCCTATGGGGGAGGCCTGACGGACACCCCTCCGTTGCGGTCTCCGTCTGTTCTGAACAGAGCCTTCGGAGACGTGATGCACTGGGACGGCAGTGTGGGTGCGCATGGACAAAACGAGGGGACCGACGCCTTCTGGACCGAGGGATCCATCCAGGAGGTGAACCGACTGGGCTTTGATGGACTGGAGTCTCAGGCTATCACGGCCCTACGGGGTCATCGCATGGGTGGCCTGGGAGGTTCTGTCGTCGAGACCAATGCGGAATACCAGGCGCTGTGGCAAGTGGTCTATCCCGGTCAGCCGGTGGACAGGGAGCGGGTGGGTCTCGCCATCGCCGCCTACGAGCGAACGCTGTTCGCAAGTCAGGCACCCTTTCAGCAGTGGCTGGCGGGCGAGACCGATGCCATGACACAGGAGGAGAAGCGGGGAGCACTCGTGTTCTTCGGCGAATCAGGCTGTGAGACCTGTCACACAGGCCCGGCACTCGCCGGCCCTGGGTTCTACGCGTTGGGTATGCCCGACATGGCGGGAGCGGACGTGGTCGGCGATCCCGAGGTCGCCCTCGGTCGAGGAGGATTCCTGGGCGATCCGTCGCAGGACCAGAAGTTCAAAATCCCGCAGCTCTACAACCTGATCGACTCCCCGTTCATGGGGCACGGGGGGACCTTCGAATCCGTCGGAGACGTGGTGCGCTACTACAATGACGGCGTCCCCGCAACGCCCTTACCGGCCGACCGGCTGGAGGGACGATTTCGTCCGCTTGAGCTCTCCGACGCCGAAATCGAAGCGCTCACCGCGTTCATTCGCGACGGCCTCCGAGACCCGGACCTCGCGCGCTACCAGCCGAACCGGGTACCTTCGGGTAATTGTTTTCCCGCGAACGACGCCGTGGCCCGACGGGATCTTGGGTGTGACTAGCCTCCAGCGCCTGGGTCAGGTCTGCCCACAGGTCGTCCACACCCTCCAGTCCAACGGAGAGCCGGAGCAGGCTGTCGGAGACGCCACTGGATTCCCGGTCTGCCTGAGACACGACGCGGTGGGTCAGGCCCGCAGGGTGCTGGATCAGCGTATCCGTTGAACCAAGGCTGACCGCCGGCGTCATCAGCGTGACCCGCTGCAGGAGCCGCTGCGCAGCGGGAAGTCCACCGCGAACTTCGAAGGCCAGGACAGAACCCGCGCCGCGCATTTGCCGGCCGGCGGGGTCCGAGCGGAGGTCGGGGTAGTGCACGGCGGACACAGCAGGATGTCCGGCCAATCGCTCGGCCAATTCGCCCGCCGATTCCTGGGCACGGTGTACCCTGAGGCTGAGCGTCGGGAGGCCTCGGTGCAGCAGGTACGCGGCCAGAGGATGCAGCAGGCCGCCGGTCACGAGGCGGACCTGCCGTAGTCGCTTGGCCCAGACTTCACTGGTGGCAACGACGCCGGCGATCACGTCCCCGTGACCTCCCAGGAACTTGGTGGCCGAATGAAGCACCAGCGCAGCACCGTGGTTCAGCGGGTTCTGGAGGACGGGCGTCGCAAAGGTTGAATCCACGAGAACGGGCACCCCACTTGCCTGACGCACCACGTATTCGATGTCCACGAGCTTCAGCGTGGGGTTGGCAGGCGTCTCGATCACGACGAGACCTGTATCCGGTTGCAGCGCCTCCGCCACGCCGTCGGCGGTCGTCCATGTGACGGTGGTGCCCAGCAGGCCGCTCGAGAAAAGGTGATCGGTGGTTCCGTAGAGAGGACGCACGCCGACGACGTGCTTGTGCTCCTGACAGGCTGCAAGCAGGACGGCGCTGAACGCGGCCATCCCGGAGCCGAAGGAAACGGCCGCCTCGGCGCCCTCCAGTGCCGCGAGCGCTTTCTCGAATCGTCCGACTGTTGGATTGTGGAGGCGGGCGTAGATGGGATTGGAGGCATTGGCCTCACCGGCGACCAGGGCGTCCAGACTCGCACTCGCGGCCGTGAGGTCCGTGAAGGGATAGGTAGTGGACAGATCGATCGGGGGCGCGTGAACTCCCAAGGCCCCGAAATCATCACGACCTGCATGGACTGCCCGGGTCTGAAAGTCCTTGTAGTGCGGCTTCATTTCGTGATCCATTTGTTCGGCATGTATACGAATGGTAGAATTATATGATGCCCAACATCAATCGAAACGAATACAATTCGGAAATGAGCCCAAATCGAAGCCTGGATCGAACGGATCACGCCATTTTGGCCGGTCTGGTGAAGAATGCTCGGTTGTCAAACAAGGAACTGGCGGCGGCCGTCGGGATCGCCCCATCCACCTGCCTGGAGCGTGTGCGCAGACTCAACGACGAGGGCGTCGTGACCGGCTACCACGCCGAGGTGAATCCCGCCGCCGTTGGGGTCGGACTGCAGGCGCTTATTGCCATCAAACTCGGGCGCCACACCAGGTCCGTAGTCGAGGCCTTCCAGAGCCACGCGCTGGGATTGCCTGAGGTGACGCAGGTCTTTCACACCAGCGGTGCCAACGATTTCCTGGTGCACGTGGCCGTGCGGGACGCAGGGCAGCTCCGCGATATGGTCCTGACCTCATTTACCGAGCGTCCCGAGGTGGTGCACATCGAAACCGCCGTGCTGTTCGGCCACTACCGGACAGCAGGCATACCACGCCCGCGGTCTGCGTAGGCTATTTCGGCCGGATCCCCGCCACCAGCGTCGCGAACCCGTCGATCTCGAAGTGCTCGATCACGATGACGTGCGCTCCGTCCAGTTCGAGAGTCAGCAGTTCCTGCTTGGGCGCATGCCACGTCCAGTCCTCATGGATGACCTCCCCGTCGAGCAAGACGCGGACTCCGTCATCCGAAGTCAAGTCGAGGAGGTAGGAGCCGGCCGGGACGTTCACGTGGCCCACCGCACGCGTCGCGAAATAGTCCGCGGGTACGCCTTCGGCCGGTGACCGATACCAGCTGAATCCAAGGTCGTCGGTGGCCATGGAGTGAACCGGCGGCCCGGAAACCACCCTGGCGAAGGCCTCCGGCTGGGTTCGCGGATCGCTTTCGTTCTCGTCCCAGATCCAAAAGTCCAGCGTCCAGTCCATGGGCACAAAGAAGAAGGAGTAGCCGAAATCAAACGGCTCACCGTATGGCGTGACGCGCCCAAAGTGGTCGGTCACGGCTCCCCGAGCGTGGAATACCGCATCAATCTTGACATCCAACGTGCCCGTGTCCGAGAGCCACACCTGCAGGGAGTCTCCAGACCGCCCGGAGGTTGCCGATAGGCTATCGATGCCCTGCGTTCCGGCGATCTGCCAGTCGCCGGTCGCGCCCACCACCTCAAACCACTGCTCCCGTGCTCGGCGAGGCGAACGCGGCCAAAGCACCGGGGAGCGGAAGTCGTGCGGCCCCCACTCATCAACCAGGATGTACGAGCGATTACGATGCCGATCGGGTCGGTCGTAGAGGTCTCGGCGCGGCCGCACGTCGTCCATCCCTGAGTTTCCATAGATGGTTTCCGGCGGGGTCCGAACGAGCTCCCAGATCCCCGATTCAATGAGTGTGTTCCCCCGCACGAGCGATTCCCGCGTGTCCGCGATTTCCACCGACGTGGCTACCCCGTGAAACTCGTTGTCGCGAATCTGATAGCCCTGGCTCGCTACATCGCGCGCCTTCGAGTAGCCCCAGTCCGCCGGCTGGCTGGCACGCTCCCAGAGTTTGATCCCGACGTCCCCACCAAGAAAGATGTTTTCCTGAATCCGGTTGCCTTGCCCGTGCTCAATGGCGATGTGCTCCTCGTTGTCTACGAATGTGTTGCCGGCGATCACCGTGTCCCACGAGTACCCGCCCCAGATTCCGTGCCAGCACCCTTCGATGTAGTTCTCCAGTACGGTGTTCTTCGAGAAGGTGATCTCGATTCCATTGGTGGGCGCGAAGGAAAAATCGTTCCGGTAGATCAGGTTGCCGTTCGCGCCGCCTTCTCCCGTATCCATGGTGGTCTGCCCCGCCCACAGGAAGAACCCATCGCCCGAATGCGTGGCGGAGTTGAATGAGAACTCGTTGTCACTGGACTGCTCATACACCAGAATGGCGGCCGAGTCCTGACCGCGGTTGTAGACACCGTGGCTGTAGCCTCGGACGTTGTAGTTGAGGCGATTCGCGGTCACCAGATTCCGCGAGCTCCGGTACATCCCGATGCCGAGCGAAGAGTTGAACACGATGAGGTTGTCGCGAACCACGCTGTCGACGACTTCTGTCAGCATGAGTCCGTTCTGTCCACCGGTGACCGTGATCCTCTCGAAGAGGCAGTTCGTGCATCCGCGGGCATAGACTGCTGCGCCGAAGCGAAGCCATTCATCGTCTTCGTTGGCGTGATAGCTCATCCAGTCATCGATGTGCTCGCGTTCGAGGGTGGACTTGAGTCGCTGCCGCCAGTTGTAGCTGAAGTCGGAATCGGTGATAGCCAGGCCAGGCGTGTCCCGGGCCATCACAGCGACCTTGTATCCCCGGACGGTCGCGCCGGTGATCGCGACGTTCGTTCCGGGATCGATCAGGATGCCGGTGCCGGTGAATGTGTCCGGGTTCTCGACATCGTTGGATCCCACGAGCACGGCACCGCTGAAATCGACCGAGATGTCATCGCCCGAGATCCGAATGGCCGCCCCGGAATCTGCGGGGATGTGATAGGTGCCCGGCCGGACTCGCGCGGAGGCTTCGATGACGAGGCCAGGCTTGAGGTCAATCAGCGGCGCTGGGGCGTCCTGTGCCTGAGCGGCGCTGGTGCTCCATGTCGTAGCCGCCACGCAGGCAATAAGGAGGAACTCACAGCTGGCCACCAGGAACCGGGCCGCTGCGTCAGCCCTCAATGCAGTATTCGAATGACTGCGCTCGCACGCGCACATCGAAAACGTCGTTGTCAAAGGAGATCGCATCATTCCGGGTCGATACACTGATTATTCGCATCGCTCGGAATGTACACGAAGATAAGCTCGGCAGGCTCGGGCCCGATGATCTGCCAGCCCGCCGCGAGCATGCCGGTCAGCACCAATACCGAAGCGATCCCACGTCCTGCGGTCATCATCCTTAGTTATCCGGTTCTGGGCTACCATTGTATCTAATAGCCGACTGGCAAAAGGAAGGTTTCCCAACCTTCAATCTGGAAGCGCTTTTGCCCTGCCTCAGCAGCGTTCGAATTATGCGTTAATGGGTTCGAATCGGCCCATTAGCGGCCTAATTTCGATGATCTGAGGCTACTTCTCGGAAGTGGCCCGCCCCCCAGCGCGCCGCCGCCTCGGATCGACCCAAATTATTTGACCATACTCCTTCCAAAAGTATCCATGGATGCTGCTCTGATCACATATCTCGTTCCCGTATCCGGCGTGATTGCGCTGCTGTACGCCTTCACGCGGGCCCAATGGGTCGGGAAACAGGATGTCGGCACCGCCCACATGGCTGAGATCTCCCAGGCCATTGCAGACGGTGCCCGCGCCTTCCTCCGCCAGGAATACCGCGTCCTCCTGATCTTCGTCGTGGTCGTTGCGGCGCTGTTGGCATTCGCCAACGCGGGTCAGGCCGGGTCCTCGTGGATGATTGCTGTCTCGTTTGTGGTCGGAGCGTTCTGCTCCGCGCTGGCTGGCTTCATCGGCATGACCGTTGCCACGAAGGCCAACGTTCGGACCACCCAGGCCGCCACAATCGGTCTCGGCCCGGCGCTGAACGTGGCGTTCTCGGGCGGTCTCGTGATGGGTCTATCCGTGGTGGGGCTTGGTGTCTTGGGCCTCGGCACGCTGTTCATTGCGTATGACGGCGCGACCGCGTGGGACATCACGAAGATCATCTCTGTGATTTCCGGATTCTCGCTGGGAGCGTCTTCGATTGCGCTCTTCGCGCGCGTCGGCGGCGGTATCTACACGAAGGCGGCCGACGTCGGCGCTGACCTCGCCGGAAAAGTCTACGAGGGTATTCCCGAGGACGACCCGCGCAATCCAGCGACCATCGCCGACAACGTGGGCGACAACGTGGGTGACGTGGCCGGAATGGGCGCCGACCTCTTCGAGTCCTATGTCGGATCGATCATCGGTACGATGGTCCTCGGAACGGCCTTCCTGGACGTGATGGCCACCTCCACCTACGGGGCGATTTCGCCGATCCTGCTTCCGCTGGCTCTGGCCTCGGTCGGCATCATCGTTTCGATCGCCGGCTCGTTCTTCGTCAAGGTGAGGGAGGGCGGCGATCCCCAGCACGCCCTGAATATCGGTGAGTTTGGTGCCGCCGGCCTGATGGCCGTGCTGTCCTACTTCATCATCACGACCATGCTGCCGGAGACCTGGAGCGCGGCCACGATGTCAGGCGAGATGTTCGCCTACACGAGCATTGGTGTCTACTGGGCGGTTGTGATCGGGCTCGTGGCGGGCACCGCGATCGGTCTCATCACGGAGTACTACACGGCGACTGGCAAAGGCCCGGTCAACAGCATCGTCCGCCAGAGTGTGACCGGATCGGCGACGAACATCATCTCCGGCCTCGGCGTCGGGATGTACTCGACGGGTCTCCCGGCCATCGTGCTGGCGCTGGCCATCATCGGGGCACACCACTTTGCCGGCCTCTACGGCATTGCCATCGCGGCCGTCGGCATGCTCTCTGTGACGGGCATCCAGTTGGCTGTTGACGCCTACGGCCCGATCTCGGACAACGCAGGAGGCATAGCCGAGATGGCCAATCTTCCCTCGGAAGTCCGCGAGCGCACCGACAAGCTGGACGCCGTCGGCAACACCACGGCCGCTATCGGAAAGGGCTTTGCGATTGGCTCTGCTGCGCTGACCGCCCTTGGTCTCTTCGCCGCATTCATGCAGCAGGCCAATGTGCCCAACATCGACGTCGCCAACCCCAAGATTCTGGCGGGTCTCCTTCTCGGCGCCATGCTTCCGTACGTCTTCAGCGCCATGGCGATGAACGCGGTTGGCCGCGCCGCCGCGGACATGATCAAGGAAGTGGGGCGGCAGTTCGCCGAGATTCCCGGACTGCGCGAGGGAACGGCCAAGGCCGACTCAACGCGCTGTGTTGAGATCTCGACCAAGGCGGCCATTCGCGAAATGATCGCTCCCGGTCTCCTGGCCGTGATCGTCCCTGTCGTCATCGGGTTCATCGATAAGAGCATGCTTGGTGGCCTCCTGGCCGGCGTGACGGTCTCCGGTGTGCTCTTCGCCATCTTCCAGTCCAACTCGGGCGGGGCGTGGGACAACGCCAAGAAGACCATCGAAGGCGGCTTCGTCATCGATGGCGTGACCTACGGCAAGGGCTCTGATGCCCACAAGGCCTCGGTTGTCGGCGACACCGTTGGCGATCCCCTCAAGGACACGTCCGGTCCGAGCCTCAACATCCTGATCAAGCTGATTGCGGTCGTGGCCCTGGTCATCGCGCCGCTGATTGCCTGATTCAGAACGATGCTGGAAGGACGGCTCCCGGACACCCCAAGTTCGGGAGCCTTCTTTTTGGGTGGCAGTCCTGCTTCTTAGCCGACACGCTTCGGCCCTCCCGCACGCGAACACGAAGCCATTCACTTCGTACCCTTCCGGTTCAGCATTTCATCATTCCAGTACGTTATGGCCAAGGTCGATGTCGCAATGCCCAAGATGGGCGAATCGATTACCGAAGGAACCGTCATCGTGTGGCTCAAGAAGCCCGGCGACACCGTCGAGCTTGATGAACCCCTTCTGGAAATTGGTACGGACAAGGTGGACACCGAGGTGCCCAGCCCGGCCGCCGGAATCCTTGCCGAGATTCTCGTTCAGGAAGGCGACACCGTGGAGGTAAACACGGTCATCGCGCGTCTGGAAACGGATGCCGATGCCGTGGTCGAAACCGCTCCTACCGCTGCTCCACCGGCGGCGGCCTCCGAGTCGGTACCTGCTGAAGCCCCTGCGGCGGCGCCTTCGCCCGCAGCGGCCTCGGCGCCCGCTCCAGCAGCGGTTGCCGCCCCGGCCGCCCCCGCGCCTGCAGCGGTTGCTGCCCCCGCTGCCGCCACGCCTGCCGCCTCGGCGGAAGTGGCCACCATGGCCGCCGGCGAACCCGTCCAGGTCGTGATGCCCAAGATGGGCGAGTCGATCATGGAGGGGACCATCATCTCCTGGGCAAAGCAGCCTGGCGATGCCATCGACCTCGACGAGACACTGCTCGAGATAGCCACCGACAAGGTGGATACCGAGGTGCCGTCACCGGTCAAGGGCGTCGTGGTCCAATTGCTTGCCGAGGAGGGCGCTACCGTAGAGGTGGGCACTCCGATTGCCATCATCGCCTCAGGCGCCACCGCCGGCGCAGCGGCGGCTCCGCCGGCTGCTGCCCCGGCCGCGCCGCAGCCCGCCGCGTCCCACCAGGCACCACAGCCCGCCGCGCCCACGCACGCGCCCGCTCCGGCAGTACCGTCAGGAGACGGCGCCGCCGGCCCGATCCCGCGCCACGACGAAGAGGGCTCCTTCTACACCCCGCTGGTCAGGTCCATCGCCGAGGCCGAAGGCGTCTCGCTGCACCAGTTGAAGAGTATCCAGGGCACCGGTCGCGACGGCCGTGTGACCAAGGCCGACCTCATCGGCTTTCTGAAGACCCGCGGAACGGCCGCGCCTGCCGCCTCCGCCCAAGCCGCGCCTGCTGCCTCCGCCCAAGTCGCGCCTGCCGCCGCCGCGCAGGCCGCCCCGGCTGCCGCTTCTCAGGTCCCGCCTGCCGCGCCGAGGCCCTCTGCACCGTCGCCCGTGGTGGCCACGGGAGACGGAAGAGTCGAGATCCTGAAGATGGACCGTATGCGGCAGATCATCGCCGATCACATGACGCGGTCCAAGGCTACCTCGGCCCACGTGACGTCGTTCGCCGAGATCGACGTTACAAGACTGGTGCGTCTCCGCGAGACCGAAAAGGCGGGATTCCTGGAGAGAGAGGGGGTCAAGCTGACCTACACGCCGTTCTTCGTCCACGCAGCTGTCGAGGCGCTCAAGGAGCACCCCCTCATGAACAGCTCCGTGAACGAGAAGGAGATCATAGTCCGTAAGGACTTCCACATCGGAATCGCTGTTGCGATCGGGAGTTCTGGACTGGTGGCGCCGGTCATCCGCTACGCCGGTCAGAAGAACATCGCAGGTCTGGCCCACGCGGCGCATGACCTCGCAGCCCGCGCGCGAAGCAAGAAGCTGCAGCCCGATGAACTTCAGGGCGGGACATTCACCGTCACCAATGTGGGCTCGCTGGGCTCCATCATGGGCACGCCGATCATCAACCAGCCTCAGGTGGCGATCCTCGCTCCGGGAGCCATCACGAAGCGGGCCGTCGTCATGGAGGATCCCGAGATCGGGGACGTCATCGCGGTTCGCAGCATGATGTACGTCTCGCTGTCGTACGACCACCGCCTCGTCGACGGCGCCATGGCTGCCAGCTTCCTGCGGAAGTACCGGGAGGCTCTTGAGACCTACTCGCCGGGTTACGAGCTCTAGACCCTGGCTGGACTCCCCGCCGACCAACCAGACTTCCCGACATGCGCCTGTCCCGAAGCCTCGCTCTCCTGCTGATCGTATCTGCAGGATTCCTCGCCTCCACGGCCACTGCCCGCCAGTTCTACCGCGCGGAAGGCACACAGATTCTCGACCCCAACGGAGAGGCTACAGTCATCCGGGGCATGGGCCTGGGCGGCTGGCTGATGCCGGAAGGCTACATGCTGGACATGGGGGGCAGTTGGAGTGAGATGCAGGCCAGGGTCGAAGATGTGGTCGACCCCTACACGGCCGCGGAAGTCTGGCGACGCTACCGCGAGAACTACGTCAACGAGAAGGATATCCAGAAGCTTGCAGAGTGGGGATTCGATCATGTCCGAATTCCGTTCCACTACGAGTTCTTCATGGACATCGAGACGGGCCTGTTCATCGAGGATGGTTTCGCCCTGATGGACGAATTCTTGGGCTGGTGTGAGGCCTCTGGACTGCCGGTGATTCTGGACCTGCATGCGGCTCCCGGTGGGCAGAGTGACGGGGCCATCGCCGACAGCGATGGCACGGCGCGCCTGTGGACCGAACCGGTTCCCTACCAGGACCTGACCGTGGCGCTTTGGGAGGAGTTTGCCCGACGATACAAGGACAACACCAACATCATCGGCTACGATCTGATCAATGAGCCGGTCACGCCGAACTCCGTCGCGGATGGAGCCCAGGCGCTTCGGGACCTGTATGGCCGTTTGACCGAGGCCATCCGGGCCATCGACACCAACCACATTTTCTTCATCGAGGGCAACTACTTCGCGACGACGTTCGACAAGCTGACGCCGCCGTTCGATGACAACATGGTCTACGCGTTTCACAAGTACTGGAGCGCGCCAATCATCGGTACCATCGGATACCTGCTGGCCATCCGTGACGAGTACAATGTCCCGCTCTGGCTTGGCGAGACGGGCGAAAACAGCAACGGCTGGTTTCACGAAGTGGTAAAGCTGGCCGAGTCACAAGGCATCGCGTGGAATTTCTGGACGCACAAGCAGCTCGACGCGACCGCGCCACCGACCAATTCGCCCATCAAGCCCGGCTTTCGGGCACTGCTGAACTACTGGAATGGTAACGGCAGCAAGCCCACGCCCGGCCCGGCCCAGGCGGCGCTGTACGAGATGGTGGCGAACCTGCACATCGACTCGGTTGAGGTGCGGACCGGGGTTCTTCAAGCGCTCTTGAATCCGGACTTCGGGACCATGAGCCAGCCCGTGGCCGACAACCCGATTCCCGGAGTCGTCAACGCCGTCGACTACAATCTGGGCATGCAGGGAGTCACCTACAGCGATGCCGACCCCTGGGCCGTGAGCGGGTCGCCGGGAGGGGGCAACACGGGAGGCGTCCTTCGCAACGACGGGGTGGACATGGAGGTCTGTCTCGACACCGAGGGCCCGGGATACAACGTGGGCTGGCTCGAGCCCTTCGAGTGGATGGGGTACACCGTCCAGGTGGCCGCCACCGGGCACTACGACATTGCAGTCCGCGTGGCCAGTCAGCCGGGCGGCGGATCCTTGGCGCTCTCGATGAATGGCGTTGTTCTGGGCACCATCTCCGTGCCCTCCACGGGGGGCTGGCAGAGTTGGAGAACGGTGTCCCTGACCGGCGTGCCGCTGGAGGCAGGAGAACACATGCTCCGGGTGGCCGTCGGCCGCAAGGGGGACTTTAATCTGAACACACTGACCTTCACCGAAGCCTCGGGGGTCTCCGTGGAAGACGCGCAGGACCTGCCGGACTCTCGTCTGGATGCGTTATACCCGAATCCGACCTCCGGTGGATTCACGGTACAGTACGCCGTGGCTCAGCCCGGATCGGTCCAGATCGAGGTCTTCGACGTGACAGGCCGCCGGGTGCTCGCCCAAACTCTCACGAGGCCAACTGGCACGCATCAGGAGGCGCTCGATACCGCGAGCTTCCCTGCGGGCATCTATGCCGTTCGTCTGACGAGTGCCGACCGCACCGACACCCGGCCGCTCGTCGTCATCCGGTAAGGGGGGAAGGACCAGGGCGGGGTCGCCGGGCCGGTCCAGCCGCAGGCCGAAAGCCGAAAATCAGTCGTAGGTCAGGTGCTTGATCTGCTCGCCCTGGGCATCGATGTCGGTCATCGCTTCAATGCCGATGTCCAGATGAATCTGCGCCCATTCCCGGGTTACCGCCAGATCTGACTCCTGCGTCTTGACCCCTTCGGGAGTGATCGGGACATCGGAGACCAACAGCAGCGCGCCCCGGGAGATGTTGTTGTGGTGCCCGACGATGAAGATGGTCGCGGTCTCCATGTCGATGGCAATGGAGCGCATGTCCTTGAGCTTCTGCTGGAAAGGCTCGTCGTGCTCCCAGAGACGGCGGTTTGTGGTGTAGACCACCCCGGTACGGTACTCCAGGCCGCGCTCGATCACCTTCTCCGAAACGAACTTGTGGAGTTTGAAGGAGGGGAGGGCCGGGACCTCCGGTCGCATGTAGTCGTCACTCGTTCCTTCGCCCCGTATGGCGGCGATGGGCAGGATGAAGTTGCCGATTTCGGTCGAGTGCTTGAGGCCGCCGCACTTGCCGAGAAACAGGACGCCCTCGGGCGCCCGGGCAGACAGTAAATCCATCACGGTCGCTGCATTCGCCGATCCCATCCCGAAGTTGACGATGCTGAGTCCTGCATCGTTTGTGGCAGCCTGCATGGCGCGCCCCTGGCCATAGAGATCGCAATCGAACTTCTGGACGAACATGTCCACGTAGTTGGAGAAGTTCGTCAGGAGGATGTAATCGCCAAAATGATCGATGGGCATCCCTGTGTATCTGGGGAGCCAATCGCGGGCGATGTCGAGCCGGTTCTTCATGGGCATTCTTTCTTGTGGAAGATACGGGACGGTGGCGGCGGCTTGGGCACGGACCGCCTAACTTCTCGGAATGGTAACCGACCAAGCAAGCTTTTTTCGCCGATTTGTGTCCCGACTCGATGACCGGATCCGCGGGCTTGAGGCGGTGAGTCTCCGATTTTCACGGGCGAGGCTGGTCGTGTTCCTCGTTGGGGTCACGAGCTCCATTGTGGCCTTCAGATCAACGGATTCGGGCACGGAATGGGCGGTGCTTCTTGGTTTCGCGCTGGTCTTTCTGGGCCTGACGAGAAGGCACGACGGGGTCCATCGCTCGATCCGGCGGCACCGGACGTATCGAACCATCAAGCTGCACCACCTGGCAAGGATGGGGAGAGACTGGAAGGGACTGGGGCAGGCGACATCCATCCCTGGCCCCGAGGAGCATCCGTTTGCCCACGACCTTGATCTTCTTGGAGATCGAAGTCTGCATCACCTGCTGGACACCTCCTTCTCGTCCGGAGGCAGCAGTCGCCTTGCATCGTGGTTGTCCGAAGAGCAGCCCAGCCGGCAGGCCGCGCTCGATCGGCAACACCTTGTCCGAGAGTTGGTCCCGCTGGGAGCACTCCGAGACCGCATCTCCCTGCTCAGTCAGGTGACAGGCGGCCCGGCGGCCAGCGAGCGGTTCGATGGCGATGTGCTGGTTCGCTGGCTGGCTCGCCACCGGGATGATGCGAGGATGCGTCCCTTCCTGCTCCTGTTGTCGGGGCTGGCCCTGCTCAACTACGTCCTCGTGGCGCTGCACGTAGCCGGTGTCACGGGACCCTGGTGGGCGTTCTCGCTCACGGCCTACGCCACCATCTACCTGCTCAACGGCAGACTGTATGCCCATCTATTCGATGAGGCGGAGCATCTGCACTATCAGCTCGAGCGGTTCAGGCCGGTGGTCCGGCGCCTGGAATCATACCGTTTCCGGCGAGATTCCAGCTTGGCCCGCCACCTGAAGTCCTTTCAGGACCCGCTCAAGCGGCCGTCCACTTATCTCCGAAAGGTGATGCTGCTGGCCATGGCGGCCAGCGCGCAAAAAAGCGAGGTTCTGCGCCTGGTCTTCAACGTGCTGTTGCCCTGGGATCTGTTGTTCGCCTACCGATTGGCCGTCTACAAGGAGGACCTACGGGAGCTCTTGCCGGTCTGGCTGGATGCGGTGTACGGATTGGAGGCCGCGGGATCACTGGCCACCTACGCGGCACTGAATACCGATTCGGTCTTTCCGACGATACAAGAGCCCGACGCGCGACCGGTCTTCCACGCGGAGGGCCTGGCGCATCCCATGATTGTGACGGATGTGTCGGTCCGCAATGACTTCGCCTGCCAGGCGCCGCCGCACATCACGCTGGTAACGGGCTCCAACATGTCCGGGAAGAGCACCTTCCTCCGGGCTGTTGGGGTGGCGCAGGTCATGGCGATGGCAGGCGGTCCGGTCTCGGCCCGGTCTTTTTCCACCGTGCCTTTCCGCGTTTTCAGTAGCATGGGGATCCACGATTCGCTGACGGACGGTATCTCGTTCTTCTATGCCGAGGTGCGTCGACTGGGGCGCATGCGGCGCGCCGTTTCCGAAACCACGCAGCCTTCCCTGGTACTGATCGATGAGATATTCCGCGGTACCAACAATCGCGAGCGGCTCATCGGCAGTCGCGCGCTCTTGGAATCGCTGGCAGGTGAGCCCTGCGTCGGTTTGGTGGCGACGCATGATCTGGAGTTGGTCAGCCTGGGTGAGGAGCTACCGGCCTTCGACAATTCTCATTTCCGCGAGGAAGTCGAGCACGGCCGCATGGTATTCGACTATCGCCTTCGTCCCGGACCATGCCCGACCACCAACGCCCTCAAGATCATGGCGGCCGAGGGACTCCCGGTGCCGAGCGACCATGACGGTGGAAATGCGTAGACTGCCGGCCGCAAGCCCAGAAAGACATGGCCACGTACTCCACAGAAATCGCTGCCTCCGGGAGGGCCAAGTGCCGCGGATGTGAGCGATCCATCGCCAAGGGCGAACTCCGACTGGGAGAGACCCTGATGAATCCCCGAGTCGACCGCGAGACGACTTTTTGGTATCACGCCCTGTGCGCCGCCTACAAACGGCCAGACGCTATCACGACGTTTCTGGACGAGGGAGGCGAACTCCCCGAGGCTGAGCGGCTGAGGGAGATTGCCAGTGTGGGCGAAGCCCATCCGCGCGTCGCCCGACTACACATCGCACACGTCTCGCCATCGGCACGCGCCACCTGCCGGGCGTGCCGCGAGATCATCGCCAGGGACGATTGGCGGGTCTCGGTAGTCTTCTTCGAGGATGGCTATCTGAATCCTGCCGGCTATATCCATGCCGGTTGTGTGGAGGCCTATGCGGAGACCACCGAAACGGCCATGGACCGGATGCGGCATTTCAGTCCGGACCTGAGCGAGTCAGACCTGGCTGGAATTGCCGAAGCCGTCGCCGGCTGATCCGCGGAGCGGTCGCAAAGACCGTTATTGATAACTCCGCATTCTCTGCGTTTCTTTAGGCGGACGGCGTGAGAGGCCGTTATGCAATCGCCAAATTCGGGAGACGTGGCAAAGGAACCCATGGAATCCACCGGTGACACGCTGGGCGCGGCGACTGGGCTTGCTCTGTCGCTGGCCGAGTTGCGGCTCCGGATTCAGGATTTCCTGAAGGAGTATCTGAAGGAACGGAGTCCCGAGACGGTCGGGACCTACAGGCGATCCCTCAACGAGTTCGAACGCTGGTTTGTCCGCGAGAAAGGCGGTTACCGGTTTAGGAAGAAGGACGTCGAGCGGTACAAGAAGTACCTCATGGAGGAGCGCGAGCTTCACCAGGTTTCAGTGTCCACCTACCTGACGGCCCTCCGCCGATTCTGTCAGTACCTCGTGGACATTGGCCTGCTCACCGAGAATCCCGCCGTTGGCGTGAAGGGAAACAGGCGCCCCACCAGTCACTCGCGGAAGGTCCTCGTTCAGAACGAGATCGATGCCCTGCTGAAGGTGCTTTCGATCGACGACGAGATCGCTCGGCGGGATCGGTCCGTGGTGTATTGCATGCTCTTCGGAGGGATGTCCGAGATCGAGCTCGTCCGCGCGGACGTTCAGGATCTGGAGCAGACCTTGATGGGCTGGTACCTCCGTGTTCAGGGAAAGGGCCGAACCGCAAAGGACCAGCACGTGCCCATCGATCCGCCCGTCATGGATGCGCTGAGACTGTATCTGGATGCCCGCGGCCGTATTCGACCGGAAGAGCCGCTCTTCATTTCACACGGACACCGCAGCCACGGCGATCGGCTGAACACCCGGTCGCTCCGGAGCCGGATCAATGAGTTGCTCAAGACCTCCGGCGTCAAACGGCCCGGGATCACCCCCCACAGCCTGACCCACACCGCAGCGGTGATCTGGCTGAACGATGGCATGCCGGTGGACGAGGTGAAACAGCGCATGCGTCACGGGACCATGGACACCACCATGATCTACTTCCGACAGCAGGGGCTGCTTCGGGGAGACGAGGGCGCGTAGTGGGTTGCCTAAAGGTTCGTCGACACCGTGAACCGGTGCAGACCGCCGAGCGATGACCAGGAGTTGAACCCGTAGTCGAACGCCATGCCCTTCACGCGGATACCGGTTCCGAAGGAGACGCCGGCCAGGTCGAGTCGACTCTTGATCTTGAGTGCGGCGTGGCGCCGGTGATCGTAGCCGAAACGGACCTGAAAACTGTCACTGAACTGGAATTCCCCGCCCAGTTTCAGGTGGTAGAAGATGTTGTCGAGGACCGTCGCGGTGTCGGAGTCGTCCGAAAAGTCCGTGAGGTCCCAGGCTGTCACCGTGACGAGCAGCGGGAGGTACTTGAGCCGCTTGCTGATCCCCAGTCGCAGGTCCAGCGGCAGTTCGTCAGAAGTCTGGCCAATCGAGGAAGCAACCAGGCCGACATTATGGACGGAGGCACTCAGGCCGAGGCGGTTCTCCGGGTGATAGCGAAAAATCCCGGCGTCCAATGCGAAGGCCGACGCGTTTTGGCCGTCGATGCCGCTTCGCAGCCAGCTGACCGATGCTCCATACCGCGTGTAGGCGGAGAGCGCACGGGATCCGCCAACCGTCAGGCCGAACTCGCCGGCAGAGAAGCTGCCCAGGTCCTCACCCGTGGCATCCGTTCGGGCAAGGTCACCCCAGCCCAGGAACCGCACGGCCACGCCAAACGAACCGAGGCCCTCATAATGTCGGCCGAAAGCCACCGACCCGGTCTTCAGGGATGATGCATGATTGAGCAGGGAGAGGCCCACCTGGTTGTGCATTCCGGGCGCGAGGTGAGCCGGATTCTCCAGCAGCGAGAGGACGTCGCGGCTGGGCAGCGCAGAAGTAGCGCCTCCAAGGGCCGCGCCGCGCGCCGCCGGATCCAGCGTGACCACGGAAAAGGCCGTGGCATCGATGGGCTGGGCCATGCCTGGAGTAGCGAGGCCCAGCAGAAGTACCAGAAGCGAGAGACGTGCGGACATGCGATGACTGAATGCTCGTGGGAGCCCGTCATACCGGATGCCTTCGGCTCGGTTCTCTGGCCGCTCGACGTCGCTCCAATACATGCGTCCGCGAAGCCGTCAGGGGAACGATTGGCAGCATGACAGCGTGTCAGAATGCTGCAAAACGGCACACGTATTGCCATCGGAAATTCGGCGCGTGTGCGCCCATTGCATTGCCAAATCAGGCGGATGGCGTTTTGTCGCTGTCCGTTTCCCATATCTACCGCGGCGCGGCCGCGGACCGTTCTATGCTTGATATCATCAAGAAGGTTTTCGGCGACAAGAATGACCGGGCGCTGAAGAAACTCTGGCCAATCGTTGACCAGATCAATGCGGAGTACGAGAAGCTCTCGTCCCTGACCGACGAGGAGCTACAGGCCAAGACCCCTGTCTTCCGCGCACGTATCCAGGAGTCGGTCGCGGACATCGAGCAGGACCTCAAAGACATTCAGGCCCAACTCAAGGCCGGCCAGATAGCCGACGATGAGGTGGGCGGCGACGGGCAGCCGGGAGCCATGCGCGAGATGACCCTCGAGGAGCGGCAAAAGCTGTACGAGGAGTTGGATGACCTCGAGGATGAGTGGTTCAAGACGGTCGAAGACACGCTGAGCGAGATTCTTCCGGAGGCCTTCGCGGTTGCCAAGGACGCCTGTAGACGCATGATTGGGAAGACCTGGATAGCAGGCGGGACCGAGGTCTACTGGGACATGGTGCCCTACGACGTCCAGCTGCTGGGCGGAGTCGCGCTCCACAACGGCGATATCGCCGAGATGAAGACGGGTGAGGGCAAGACGCTGGTCGCTGTTGCTCCGGTCTATCTCAATGCCCTGGTGGGCCGCGGAGTCCACCTTGTGACGGTCAACCCCTACCTGGCCCAGCGTGACTCCGAGTGGATGGGTAAGGTCTACGAGTTTCTCGGACTCACCATCGATGTGATCGACCGTCACGATCCGCACTCACCCGGCAGGAAGGCGGCCTACGAGGCGGACATCACCTACGGAACGAACAATGAGTTCGGGTTCGATTACCTCCGCGACAATTCCTTTGTCGTGGACGCGAACCAGCTCATGCAGCGGGATCACCACTTTACCATCGTCGATGAGGTGGACTCCGTCCTGATCGACGAAGCCCGGACGCCGCTCATTATTTCGGGCCCGGTACCTCAGTCGGACGAATCCCAGTTCCAGGAATTGAAGCCGTCGGTGGAGAAGCTGGTCTATTCGCAACAGAAGCTGGTTGCCAACTTCGTCGCCGAGGCGGAGAAGCTGCTCAAGCGCCGTGACGACTGGGCCGCAAAGGGCGACAACAAGAGGGCCAACGAAGCCGAGACCGATGCCGGGCTCGCCCTGCTTCGCGCCTACCGGGGTTTCCCCCGAAACAAGAAACTGCGCAAACTCCTTCAGGAGCCGGGCGTCGAGGCCCTGCGGCAGAAGAGCGAGTTCTTCTACCTGCAGGACAACGCCAAGAACATGCCTTTCGTAGACGATGCCCTGCATTACGCCTACGACGAGAAACAGCGTGCCCTGGAAATGAGTGAGCAGGGGCGTGAGTTCATTTCCAAGGCTGCCGGACAGGACGCCGACCTGTTCATCCTCCCTGATCTGGGAGAGGAAATCGCCCAGTTCGAGCGGGACCACGAGAAGGCGCTGGCGGAGTTGGATGAGACGCTGGACGCCGATGCCTCACTGAGCGAGGAGAAGCGCGAGGCCAAGCGCGACAACGACAAGAAGGTTCTCCACAACCAGCTGGAGGACAAGAAGCGCAACCTCTACACGACCTACTCCGAACGTGCCGCTCGTCTGCATGCCATCGAGCAGTTGCAGAAGGCCTATATGCTCTTCGAGAAGGACTCGGAGTATATCGTTCAGGACGGCAAGATCATGATCGTCGATGAGCACACCGGACGTGTGCTCGAAGGACGCCGTTATTCAGAGGGACTCCATCAGGCTATCGAGGCCAAGGAGGGTGTCAAGGTTCAGGCCTCGACGCAGACCTACGCCACGATCACGCTCCAGAACTACTTCCGCATGTACCACAAGCTGGCCGGTATGACCGGTACGGCGGAGACGGAAGCCGAAGAGTTCTACAAGACCTACAAAATGGACGTGGTGGTCGTCCCCACCAACGAGCCCATCGCCCGTCAGGACCTGGACGATCTGGTCTTCCGGACAAAGCGCGAGAAGTTCAATGCGGTCCTCGACAAGATTCGGGAGTACCACGAAAAAGGGCAGCCGGTCCTGGTCGGTACCACCACGGTCGAGGTCTCCGAGACCATGGCCCGCATGCTGACGCGAGCCGGGATCCGGCACAATGTTCTCAACGCCAAGCGGGACCGCGCCAAAGAGGAGTCCCTGATTGTGGCCGAAGCCGGCCACAAGGGGGCCGTCACCATTGCCACCAACATGGCCGGACGTGGAACGGACATCAAACTCGCCGACGGGGTTCGCGAATTGGGTGGACTGGCGATCGTGGGCACCGAACGCCACGAGTCACGGCGGATCGACCTTCAGTTGCGCGGCCGTGCAGGCCGTCAGGGCGATCCCGGCGAAAGCCAGTTCTACATCTCCCTGGATGACAACCTGATGCGGCTCTTCGCGAGCGACCGGGTGGCCAAGGTGATGGACAAGCTGAAGATGGACGAAGGCGAAGTGATTACCCATCCGTGGGTGAACAAGTCCATCGAACGCGCCCAGAAGAAGGTCGAGCAGAATAATTTCGGCATCAGGAAGCGCCAGCTTGAATACGACGACGTGCTCAACGCTCAGCGTCACGTGATCTATGACCGCCGGGTCCACGCCTTGAAGGGCGAGCGGCTTCGGGGAGACATTCTGGATGCACTCCGGCAGAGCATCGACCGCTTGGTGGATAACCACTATGGCGCGGGCGCCCTCGACGAAATCCGGGCGGACATGCTCCGCAAGTTTGCAGTGGACTTCCAGTTGGATCGCGAGGCTTTCGTTTCGCTCGGAGAAGACGGCGTGGCCGAACGGGCCTACGACGCCGGATTTGCCTTCTACAATCGGAAACGGGACGCCCTGGCTCGCCCCTTCTACGAGAGCATGCGTCAGGTTGCGGCTTCGGACCAGGAGGGCAAGCCGGAGCGCGTCTACGTGGACTTCTCCGACGGGCGCCGGGCACTCAGGGCGACCGTCTCCATTGAAGATGCGGTGGCCACGAAGGGTCAAGAGGTCAACGACGCGCTGGAGCGAGTTACTGTCCTTTCCATGATCGATGCGGCCTGGACAGAGCATCTCCGGAAGCTCGACGAGTTGAAGGAAGGCATCGGCCTGCGTGCGTACGGCCAACGGGATCCGGTCATCGAATACAAGATGGACGCGTTCAAGCTGTTCAAGGAAATGGTCCAGGATGTGGACGAGGATGTGGTCTCGTTCGTGATGCGAAGCGGGCCCATGGTCAACCGTCAGGAGGGGGGACGAACTCCTCGCCGACAGCAGACCCGACGCCTGGATCCACGCCGGGCCCAGAGCACGCACGAAGACGCCAAATCCAACTTCGGCGTGTCGCAGGGATCTGGTGGCGATTCGGCAGAACGGGATCCGACGGCCAAGTCGGCCCCTGTGGTGGTTCAGGAGCGCATAGGTCGAAACGACCCCTGCCCGTGCGGCTCAGGAAAGAAGTACAAGCACTGCCACGGGAGAGCCTGACCGCCGTCCATGAAGACGTCGTCTCTGCCAACGCGCGTGCCTGGTGGTCTGCTCTGGGCCAGCCTGCTTCTCCTGGTGACGGCCACAGGCTGTGAGCGGGGAAGGCTCTCCATGGAGCAGGACAAGGACCGCGAAGAGTGGACGCAGCTCTTTGACGGTGAGACCCTCGACGGCTGGATTCCCAAGATCCGTGGCGAGGCACTGGGCCAGGACTCGCGCCGCACCTTTCGGGTCGAGGACGGCGTCATCCGGGTGGACTACTCCGAGTACGAATCGTTCGACGAGCAATTTGGCCACCTCTTCTACAAGACTCCGTTCAGCCACTATCGACTGAACGTGCTGTATCGCTTTACGGGCAGTCAGATGGCCGACGGTCCAGGCTGGGCGTATCGCAATTCCGGCCTGATGCTCCACGGACAGGCGCCCGAGACCATGGGAATCGATCAGGATTTTCCGATTTCCATCGAGGTGCAGCTTCTTGGTGGCAACGGAGTCGATGAGCGCACGACGGCCAACCTCTGCACGCCCGGGACGCATGTGGAGATGGACGGGGTTCTGGAGACCCGGCACTGCATTTCGGCCGAGTCGCCCACGTTTCACGGTGACGACTGGGTGGAGGTCGAGGTCGTTGTCCTGGGTGACTCCCTGATGGCCCATGCCGTTGAGGGAGGCCCGGTCCTCGCCTACCAGAAACCGCAGATTGGCGGTGGCAACGTGGATGGGCACGACCCCGCCGTGAAAGTGGACGGCATGATGCTGGCCTCCGGGAGTATCTCTCTGCAGAGCGAGAGCCATCCCGTCGAGTTCAAGCGCGTGGAGATCATGAACCTGTCCGGTTGCATGGACGCGCGAGCCCGAAATTATCGGTGGTGGTACGAGCACAGCGAGCCTGAGACCTGCGTGTACGACCAGTAGTCAGCTCTGGTACACCTCGGCGATGGCGAGTTGAACTTCGTTCAAGAAAGCATTGAGTCGCCGATGTAGTCGCGCTCGGTTGTCGGGGCGTGCCTGGGCCGATTCGGGAAGCAACACGGCCGACTCGACGATGTTATCGCGAAAGAACAGCGTGGCCTTGAGCACTTCGGACAGCTCAAGGCCGGAACGCCGAGCGGACTTGGCGTGAATCCGTCCGATCGCGCGGGCCTCGGCCAGAAAGTCTTCCCCCTCGTCCGGGGGTGCAGCCACGAACTGCATCATCAGGCCCATGAGCCGGCGGCCGAGCATACGCTTTTCCTCCCGTTCGTCCTCACTGAGATGCAGCCACCGGGCGTCGTGGTGGCTGATTTCCGAGCGTGTGCGGGAGAGAGCGAAGTCCTCAAGCCTGGACGGCCGGCCGGACGATGGACCGGCAAGCTTCCCGGTCTCCGCCATTCGATCCACCTCGCCTTCGGGAAATCGGCGATGGCCTCCCGGCGTCAGGACCACCTCGATGCTTCCGGCGTCGGCCCAACGCCTCAGCGTGGACGTGTGCACGCCCAGGCGTCGTGCGGCCTCTGATAGGGATAGGAGGGAGCCAGTCATCGAATCGGTGTCTTCGAAGTCATGAGTACAAAACTTGACGATATTTATGCAAAACTATGCATAGGTATGCGTTACTTGTGGCCGCGCCACTCAGGATTGAATACTCTTCGTGCGACTTCAGGCCCTCAATATACTCGCGCTTGCGGCGATTCTGGCGATCCTCGGATGGACTGCCGGCCTACACGCATTTTCTCCTTGATGGTTAACCCATCGTTGGATACGTACACCTGCAACTGACGGTCTTCTTACCTTGGGGGCCGCGTTGCAAAGCAATGCGCCTCCATCCTCTACATGCGGCCCCCTTTTGTTCGAGGGCCGCTTCGACGTCCCACCGCTGCCCTTGCTACGCTCCCTCACCATACGTGACTATGCGCTCATCGAAGAGCTGGAAGTCGAATTCCAGCCGGGGCTGAACGTGGTCACCGGTGAGACCGGTGCGGGTAAGTCGATTGTCGTTGGAGCCCTCAAGATGATTCTGGGCGAGCGGGCATCCACCGAGGTAGTCCGGACGGGTGCACGAAAGGCCATCGTGGAAGGGATTTTCGAGGGACTGGATCAGGCCGTTCTTCAACCCATCCTGAATGAGGCGGGTCTCGACTGGGACGAACACCTGATTTTGCGCCGGGAAATCACGGCCACCCAGAGCCGGGCGTTCATCAACGACTCGCCGGCCACTGTCCAGGTTCTCAAACGTGTGGCCAGCCACCTGGTGGATCTGCACGGGCAACACGAACACCAGTCACTGCTTCGGGTCGAGACGCACGTAGAAATGCTCGACGGTTATGGTGGTCTTGGCGGTCTGAAGGGTGCCTACCGGGAGGCACTTCAGGTGGTTCGGGAGCTCGTAGGGAAGCGAAACAACCTCGCGCGCCGGGAAGCCGAGTTGGCACGCCAGAAGGAGCTCTGGGAGTTCCAGCTTGCCGAGATTGACCGGGTGTCTCCGGAGGCAGGCGAGGAAGACGAACTCGAAACCGAGCGACGCATCCTGGAAAATGCGGAGCGCCTCCACGAAGCGACGCAGAGTCTTTTCGAGGTCCTCTATGAGTCCGAGGCCGCCGTCTATGACCGGCTGACGCTCGCCCGAAATGAGCTCCAGGAACTCAGCCGGATCGACCCGACTTTTGAGACGTCCCTGAAGGAGATTGCATCTGCACAGATCGCCGTGTCCGAGGTCGCCGCGATTATTCAGGACTACAACTCCCGCATCGAGTTCAACCCGGAGCGGCTCGAGCGCATCCGGGAACGACTCGGCGAACTGGAGCACTTGAAACGTCGATACGGCGGCAGCCTGGAAGCAGTTCTCGAGTACCGGACCGACATCGCGGGCCAACTGGAACTCGCGCGGGACTTCTCGGGGGCGCTGACACGGCTTGAGTCCGAGATCGGTGACGGCCAGAAGGCGCTCGGTGAGGCGGCCGAACGTCTTTCCGCGAAGCGGCGCGAAGTCGCATCACGCGTCGAGGCGGCTGTGGTCTCGGAACTGGAAGGCCTCGGAATGCCCTCCAGCCGGTTCGAGGTTTCGATCACCCAGGATGCCAAGAACGAGGGCTGGGTCGTGACCCCGGATGGCCGCCGTCTCGAGGCTCACCCCGATGGCATGGACGTCGTGGAGTTCTTCATCTCGACCAACCCCGGTGAGCCGCCAAGGGCGCTTGCCCGCGTGGCCTCAGGAGGAGAGATCAGCCGGATCATGCTCGCCATGAAGTCGATTCTTGCGAAGAGCGACCGGCTGCCCATGCTGGTCTTCGACGAGATTGATGTCGGCGTGTCTGGCGGGATCGCCGAGGCCGTCGGTGCGCGGATGCGGGATCTCGGCCGATACCACCAGATAATCACCATCACGCACCTTCCTCAGGTTGCCGCCCAGGGCAATGCCCACTACCTGGTAGAGAAGCAGGTTGAGGAAGGGCGAACCCGCACCAGCATGTACCTGCTGTCCGCCGAGCAGCGGGTAGCCGAGGTTGCCGGACTGATGAGCGGTGCCCAGATATCCGAGTCGGCACTCAGCAGCGCCAGAGAACTGATTTCAACCCATACAGACGCCGCATGACCCCTCCCGTTCTGAAGTTTGGTACCGATGGGTGGCGTGCCATCATCGGCGACACCTACACATTCGAGAATGTGGGCCGCGTGGCGGCGGCTACGGCAGCCTGGCTGCATGAGACCTACGGCGGCACGCCCTGCGTGGTGCTGGGACACGATACCCGATTTCAGGGCCGGGCCTTTGCCGAGTACGCCGCCCGAGTTCTGGCGGGCGCGGGAGTCCGTGTCATCTTCGGGAAGGGGATCACGGCAACGCCCGCTGTCAGTTGGGCCACCAGGGAGTACGGCTGCCAGGCCGGTGTGGTACTGACGGCGTCTCACAATCCTCCCGCGTGGAATGGGTACAAGATCAAGGCCGATACGGGTGGCCCGGCCGTGCCGCAGCAGATCGCTGAAGTCGAGGCGCTCATACCGGATTCGGTCAGCTTCGAGATTCCACCCTTCGACAACGAATTGATCGAACTTCGCGATGTCCGGGCCGCCTACCTGGATATGCTGCGTGGAGTCATCGACGTGGCCGCGATTCGTGCGTCCGGAATCACCCTCGTGCACGATGCCATGTTCGGCGCCGGCCAGGGCATGTTTTCGGCCATACTTGGAGCGCCCAAGGTGGTGGAACTGCGGTCCGAGCTCAATCCAGGATTCCGTGGGATCCCGCCGGAGCCCATCGAGCGAAATCTGTCTGACCTGCCCGAGGCCGTACTCCGGCACGCCGCAGCTGCCGCGGTCGCAAACGACGGCGATGCAGACCGTATCGGCATGGTGGACGACAAGGGACGTTTTGTCGATTCCCATCGACTGCTCGCGCTACTGCTCTGGTACCTGCATGAGGAACGTGGGCTCACGGGGGAGATCGTCAAGACCTTCTCGACCACGGACATGCTGGACCGAATGGCGGCCGAATATGGTCTGCCCATTCACACCACGCCCATTGGGTTCAAGTACGTCTGTGAGTACTTCCTCAGCGGCGATGTGCTGGTCGGCGGCGAGGAGAGCGGAGGCATCGCCGTGAAGGGCCACTTGCCGGAGCGCGATGGGATCTACGTTGGCCTTCTCGTTCTGGAGATGATCGTAAAGTCGGGCCGGACGCTGTCGCAGCTTGTCGACATGCTGTTCGAGCGGTTCGGGCCACACGCCTACTACCGCAGTGACGCACACACCTCCGAGGACCGTAAGGTGGCTGCGTTGACCGTTCTGGCCGAGGAGGGTGGGCTCTCGTCCATTGCCGGCCGGCCGGTCAGGACGCTGGAGACACTCGATGGCTTCAAACACCGCATGGACGGAGCATGGCTATTGGTCAGGCCCTCTGGGACGGAACCCGTACTCCGCATTTACGCCGAGGCGGCTACAGCTGCTGACGCCCGCGTCCTTGTGGAGGACGCCGTGCGACAATTGGGCGTGTAGTCCAGCGTCGAGCCCAGCGTGTAGCCCAGCGTCTAGCCCCCCGGTTGCTCGATCCAGGGTGGTCGGTCCGAGTCTGATCCATCTCGGGGCAGCAGCGGCTCGACGACACGCGCCAGTTCCGCCAGCATCATGGCTGTGGCGCCCCAGACCGTGTGTCCGTTCAAGCGCCAGGCAGGCACGGCACGGCCGAGGCGGGGCATGTCGATCAATTTGCGAGGCCCGTCCACAAAGTCCCGCAGCGGTCGGGAGAACGCCGAGGCCACCTCGCCCGGGTCAAGGGTCAACTCGGGAAGCTCCGCGGTCCACCCCACGTACGGGAAGACGCAGAAACCCGAGGGCGGGATATACAGTGGCGTCAGTGCCCCGAGCACCTGCACCCTGTCTTCGGGGACTCCGATTTCTTCGCGGGTCTCTCGCAGGGCGGCCTCCATCCGTGACTCGCCATCCTCACGGCGGCCTCCGGGAAACGCGATCTGACCCGCATGCTTCTTGAGGTGTCCCGGTCTTTCGATCAGGACCACCGAGGGGCCGGTCGGACCCGGATGAAGCAGCGCAAGCACGCCGGCTTCCAGGCCGGCATTGTCCCTCACGTCGTGATGACCGGGTCGGCCCCGGGGAGACATCTGAGCCTGAGCATCGCGACCGGGTAGGCGCCCCTGGAGTCGGTCTTTCAGCAAGACCGCAAACGCGTCCGACATATCAGAGGGTTTCAAGAGCGACGAGCTCGAATACCGACTCCGATTCGAGGAGAACGGTGTAGGTCCTCGTCCGACGCCGGACACCGAAAGACCCGGAAATGGTCCGAGAGACCGGAATATCCAGGCCGTCGTGTCGGGCATAATTCACCTCCACGACAAGCGTGCCCCTGTCTTCGCCTCGGATGATCGCTTGCGTCCTGAGGAGCCTTCCCGACCGTCTGACGAAGTGCCAGACCACCCGCTCAATCTGACCGGTCTCATTTGGCGAGACGGTCAGCAGCCTCACTGCTTCCCGTCCGTTGACCCGGTCTGGATCCGGCGTTCCACGCGTTTTCAGCGTCCCGCTTGCGAGCAGGTCGGACGGGAAGAGAAGTGCGTCGGCGGCGCGCAGCAGGTCTCGTCGAACGGGAGACCGGAATCGGCGATGTCCACGCCACTGACTCTCGTCGACAATCCGTCCCTTGGTGCGGATCTCCAGCACCGAGCGCGATACCTCATCGGGCTCCACGGTCAGGTCAAAATCGACCTCCATTTCGCGCGGTCCAAAGGCGCCGTCGGTTGCGAATGAGCCTCGCTCCACGAATTGCAGTTTGGCAACGGCCACGGATGCTTCCTGCTGGGCCGACGACCAGCGGTGGAACCAGGTGTCGGCAGATTGAGCCGGTGCCTCCGCCGCTACGATCAGACTGGCGAGGAAAAGGGATACTATGGTGACAGGTCGCGACATTTTGGCCGCCGTATACTCCTTGGTGCCCGTTCAGTTTGATTCTACGGGCTCGGCAAGGCTCCTCCGACACTGACTGCGCTCGAAAATGGCCGAAATTCTACTGGTTGAGGATGATGCGGAATTGTCGCAACTCGTGGTCCGCCGCCTGACGGATGCGGGGTACCAGGTGCGTCATGTGACAGACGGTGAGCGGGCGCTTGAGGCAGTGGAAGAATTAATTCCCGATCTCGTACTGCTCGACCTGATGCTCCCCCGCATCGATGGCTTGGAAGTCTGTCGAAGACTGCGGTCCTCGCACCCGGCTCTGTACGTGATCATGCTGACGGCCAAAACCAGCGAGATTGATCGCGTCGTTGGGCTCGAAGTCGGGGCCGACGACTATGTAACAAAGCCGTTCAGCCTTGAGGAACTCGTTGCCCGGATTCGGTCTGCCCTGCGGCGCGTCTCACTGTCCGATCAGAAACCCGACGATAGTGGCAAGCCCATCAAGGTCGGCGAGCTTGAAATCGATCCGGTACGCAGGGAAGTTCGGGCCGAGGGGAGTCTGGTACACCTGACGGTGCGAGAATTCGACCTCCTGCTGTTTCTGGCCCGGCAACCGGACCGGCCGTTCACCCGGCTGCAGCTCCTGGCGGATGTCTGGGACATCCACTACGAGGGCTATGACCGGACGGTGGATTCGCACGTACAGAGGCTACGGGCCAAGATCGAGGTCGACCCCGCCCAGCCGCGCTATGTAAGAACGGTCTGGGGAGTCGGCTACAAGCTGTCCTCCGAGGACCCGGCTTGACCTCCCCGGAATCCGGAAGGTTGGGTGCTTGGCGTCAGTCCGTTTTCTGGCGCGTGGCCGGAGTTCTCCTTCTGGCGCAGCTGATCGCGGTTGGCGTGGCAGCAGCCTTGATGGTCCGATCGGCTGCCGACGGGGCCTACGAACTGGCGGCCGAGAAAGTCAGGCTCAGGCTGGACGCTGTGGCCGAAGAGCTTGAACTGCGGACGGATTGGGATGCGGGGGGACTGTCCAATCTCGCAGTCCCGTTGCTGGCGGACCTGTCGGCGCGATTCCCCGACCCGCTCACCATTGTGGATGCCCTCGGTCAACCCCTTCTGGTCGCCAGGCCGAACGGCGAAGTCGATGGCCCGGAGGCCGCAGAAGGGCTCCCGTCAGATTTGGCAGCCTCGCTGGTCCTGGGGGTCATTGTGACCTCGCGTGACAACGGCTGGATGGTCGCTCCCGTCTACGACGACGTGGGCTTTCTCTCCGGGGGAGTCGTGATTCAGCCACTGGACGCGTCCCTCAATCTGGAACTGGCGCCGGCCCGGACCGCGCTGGTTCGGGCGCTGGCCACTTCAGGGTTGGTGGTCCTGGTCCTGGCTCTGCTGTTGGCCTCCGTTTTCACGCTGGGCCTGGTAAGGCCGCTCCGCGCGATGACACGTCTTGTGGGCGCCATTGGGCAGGGCGACTACGCCCGGAGGCTGGATGCGACGAGGCAGGACGAGCTGGGACATCTGGCGGGCTCGATCAACGAAATGGCGGCACAGGTCCGCGAGAGCATCGACCAACTCCAGGCGACGGACCGGATTCGGCGCGAACTCGTGGCCAACGTGGGTCACGACCTGCGGACCCCGTTGGCCTCTTTTCTGGGCCGTGTGGAAGAGGCAGATCGGATGCTCAGGGAGGGCAGGGTGCAGGAGGCCGAAGAATATCTGGAAAACGCGCGCAAGCAGGCGCACTATCTCAAGGCTCTGGTGGATGACCTGTTCGAGCTGAGTGTGCTGGACTCGCCCAGGCCGCGCCTTCGCATTGAGCCGATTCCCATCGCGGAAATCGTGCAGGATGCATGCGATCAGTTTCGGGCAGACCTCAAGCTACGGGGCGTTGGTCTCGCTGTGGACGTTGCTCCCGGCATTCCCCTGGTGGAAGGGGACGGCGTCCGACTGCTCCGCCTTCTGGGGAATCTGCTCTCCAATGCAGCTCGCCACACACCCGATGGAGGTGTCATTTCGGTGGAGGCGCAGCGAGTGGACGAAGGGGTCCGCGTACGCGTGACAGACACCGGCCCCGGCCTGGCCGAGGAGACCATGGCGAACCTGTTCGAACGGTACTACCGGGGGACCGATGCGCGGACTCGCCAGGGTGGTGGAACGGGGCTTGGGCTGGCCATCTCGAAGGCCGTGGCCGCGGCACACGGAGGAGATCTGGCCGCGGCGAATCGTCCCATCGGTGGTGCGGTATTCACGCTCACCCTGCCGTTCCGACCGCCCGCGCTCAAGTAAACGGAGAAGGGCCCATCCCGAACCGGGATGGGCCCTTCTCCTCGCCGTCGACAGGGAGGGTCTCCAGCCAGGGGCTGGAGCCGACCAGCGGCCGTCAGGAGACGGAGATCTTGCGAGGTTTGCTCTCTTCGGACTTGGGCACGACCACCGTGAGGACGCCTTCTGCGTAGCTGGCCTGGATCTTGTCATGATTGACCGTCCTGGGCAGGGCGAAGGTCCGGGTGAATCGTCCGTAGGGCCGCTCGGTGCGGAGCAGGACATCGGAGTCCTCACGCTCCTGCATCTGGCGCTCACCGCTGATGGTCAGCGCTCCGTCGTGAAAGTCGATGCTGAAGTCCTTCTTGGACATGCCTGCGGCATCCATGCGTACTTCGTACACATCCTTCCGCTCGACAAAATCCATTCTCGGAATCCAGTTTGACGCCCCGTTCTCGCGCTGCAGGCCCGGGAAGAAGGTGTCGAAAATGCGGTCGAACTCGTCCTGGAAACCACGGGAGTCAACCGAAGGAGAGAAGCGGACAAGCTTGTTCATGGTTCTGTGCAAGGATCTGTTTTTGTTTAGGTTCACTCGTGTTCGAGTGCGCACTACAGCTTGCAACCGGCGTGCCAGCGGCCGGAATCGGACAAAACTTCCGACGACGAAGGCGGCCTGCTTGTCAGAAATGACAAGCAGGCTGAATTCCTGACAGACCGCGGCGGCTGGGGTCTGCCGAATCTTCAGTGGACTGAAGATTCGGCAGACCCGGGTGCGGCGGGCGCGCCCGGCCGCAGCCCCGCGGCAGGCGCGGCCCCGCTCCCGAGGCCGCCCGCCCTCAGCCCTCCCGAGCCGGCACCACCGTGCCCTCGGCCTCGCCGAAGCCAATCCGAAACCCATCCCCCTGTGCGTATCCGGTCATCACAACCGAATCGCCGTCCTGAATGAACGTGCGCTCGGAACCGTCCGGTAATTTCACGGGTCGCGTTCCCCTCCATGCCAGTTCCAGCATGCTTCCGTAGCTCTCGGGCTCCGAGCCCGAAATGGTCCCGGATGCCATCAGGTCGCCCGGCCTGACGTTGCAGCCTCCGACAGAGTGGTGAGCGAGCTGCTGCGCCATCGTCCAGTAGAGATTCCGCATGTTCGAACGGCCCACCACGTGGGGCGCCTTCATCTTCGGCGCCCGGATGGCCACATCCAGCTTGATGTCGAAGAGTCCCTCTTCGTCACCCTGGAGGTAGGGAAGAGGCTCCGGCTCCTGCGTGCCGGTTGGGACCCGGCAGAATTCCAGGGCTTCGAGTGGCACCACCCACGGAGAAATCGTGGTCGCGAAGTTCTTGGCCAGGAAGGGCCCCAGAGGCACATACTCCCACTTCTGGATGTCCCGGGCGCTCCAGTCATTCACTAGCACCAGGCCGAAGATGTGGTCGCGGGCATCTTCGATCGGGATCGCATGCCCGAGTGCGTTGCCCGGACCCGTGAAAAACCCGACCTCAAGCTCAAAGTCCAGGAGCCGGCAGGGGCCAAAGACAGGGGGGGCGTCGGCCGGCTTGGTCTGGCCCAGGGGGCGTCGGATCGGAGTGCCACTGACTACCACGGAACTGGATCGACCGTGGTATCCGACCGGGATGTGCAGCCAGTTCGGCAGGAGAGCATTGGCGGGATCACGGAACATGGTCCCCACATTTGTGGCGTGCTGCCGGGACGAGTAGAAGTCCGTGAAGTCACCGATCTGAGCGGGCAGGTGCATCTCGACACTGTCCCGACGATGAAAGGCCCGGGCCCTCAGCGACGGATCATCGCGGAGCACGGCGGTGTGCTCGCCGAGCAGTTCCTGAAGGCGCCGACGGACATCGTGCCAGACCGGCTTGCCCATGGCCATGAATTCGTTCAGGGAGGGGGCCTCGAAGGCTGATCGAAGGTCGACCTCACGGTGCGTCAACAGGCCTGCATTGACCAACATCGCCAGATCGACGACGAAATCTCCGATGGCCACCCCGCACCGAGGCGTCTGTCCGCGCGGACTGAAGACGCCGTACGGGAGATTCTGGATCGGGAATGGATGGTCCGCCGGTACATCGACGAAGGACTTGTTGAGCATGTCTCAGGGAGTGTCAGAAGTGCAAAAACCGAACCAGCCGGCGGCTTCCAGATCCTCGAGGGGCTCTGAAAAACTGCAACTGCCGTAGGCGAAGGCCATCTGGCGGGCGCTGGTGACCTGCGCCGCGGTCACCGAGTGGGACCGCCAGGCGAACCCTCCGTCTGTCAGCCTGAAAGCTGCGGGGTCTCTCTCGGCTATAATGGACTCGAGTGCCTCTTGATCCTCCATCCCGTGCCGCGCCAGAACGGCGGCGCCAAATACGTTCAGAAACCCGTGCATGGTGAATCCGTCGCGGTCGTGCCGCACCGGATGGTGGAGTCCGGCGGTGGCCTTGAAGGGGATGTCAAGAGTGGCGCAGAGACGGATGAAGCGAGCCACATCGTGGACACTCGGAAAGGCTGAGGATTCCGTGCCGCCACAGCGGATCTTCGCCCCCAGGTTGCCATCGCCCTGAATCCGGACGTCCCGAACGAGCCGGAGGCGTCTTTCGATGTCGGTCAGGTGCGGGCTCCACTCGACAAAGACCTCGGTCCCCGCCCCTTCGCGTGCCGCCCCCCGGAGGTCACTCAACTCCGGAGCATCGCTCGAAAGCCTCAGCTCCAGCACGGCCAGCCCGGCGGTGCCGCCAAATCGCGAGGCGAATTCGGCGAAGCTGGCTACCGATCTTCCGACCCGTTCAACCGCCGATTCCCCGGGGCCCGGGAGTAGGCTGAGTGAAAGCGGAGACTCGGCAGGAAACAGGCCGCCGAAGGGCAGAATGTCCGTGAGCCGGCCCTCGGGGCAGATGAAGTGGCCCAGCATCCAGGCCTCCTGATCCCTTCGGTGGTCAGCGTATTCGCGCAGCGCAGTCGGCAGATCGAGGCTGGCGGGAGGGAAGAGCCCGGCGTAGTCCACCAGGCTCTCCAGAAGCGGATGTCGTCTCAAGGAAGGTGGGTGGTGTATGCCTGCAACCGGCCTCGAGAATACGAAACCAATTTGAGAACTCTGGATTAACTTATTGGTGCTCCGGAGGCGTGACCCCTACCTTTGAAATCGGCTTTTTGGCCCCAAGACGCCGGTAAAGCCCCCTGTTCGCATCGGAAAGACCCACCCATAACAGACATCAGATCCAAGTCATGAAGCGCATTCCCGGCCTTCTGTGCCTCCTCCTCGGCGGGCTCCTCCTCATGGGCGCTGACGGTTGCTCAAGCGACCCGAACGTCGAAGGAGCGAAGCTCGACCTCAGGAATAAAGACTACGATCGCGCTCTCAGCAATCTTGAGACGGCGCTGGCAGCCAATCCCGACAATGCAGAGGCTTGGGAGCTAAAGGGCCAGGTCCTCGCAGAGAAGGCGTTCGAAACGGTAGGAGTCGACGAGCACGTCGCTCTCATCTCCGAAATGTCGGCGGCGTTCCGCCGTGCCGAGAGCATTGACCCGCTGCTTACCGAGTCGGTGACGCGCAGCATGGCCATTGCCTATGTCCGCGAATTTGAGCGCGGTATTCAGGCGTTCAATCGCGGATCTGACGACTCCGCTGAGTACATGTCGGCTGCCACCTACTTTGGTGCCGCTGGCACCATCCAGCCTGATTCGGCCGGAGCCTACGTCAACCAGGCGTACGCGTACCTGAACGCTGGTGCCGAGATGCAGGCCGCGGCGCCTTTTGAGAAGGCGCTTGAGCTCGGCGACACGGACGTCGAGACCTACCGATTCCTGTCCCGGATTTACATCAGCAACAATCGCGCGGACGAAGCCGTCACGCTGCTGGAGACCGCTGCGGAGATATACCCCAGGAACGTGGATCTGCAGGCCGAGCTGCTCAATGCCTACCAGGTTGCCGGGCAGGTGGATCGTGCACTCGAGACCTACGCCAAGGCCGTCGCCGACAATCCCGAAAACAAGCTCTTCCGGTACAACTACGGATCGCTGCTTGTTCAGGTCGAGCGCTATGACGATGCCATCGCGGAACTGAGCGCTGCTGCGGCTCTGGATCCAGAGTATGCAAATGCCCAGTACAATCTGGGCGCCGCGTACATCAACAAGGCTGTCGCTGTCAACGAGAGGATCAACGCGAAGGACGACACGTTGCGCGCAAACCGCTCAACAATGTCCTCGGACGCGATTGCAACAGCGGAAGCCGAGATCGATGCACTGGCCGATGAGCGTCGCGCGCTGTTTGCCGCGGCCATCTCGCCACTGGAAGCCGCTCGTGGACTCTTCGATGCGGCGGGCGATGATGCCAGCCCCGTCTGCAAGGCACTCTTCCAGTCCTACGTCCAGAACAACATGCTGGACAAGGCTGAGGAAGTTTCCGAATGCGCGGGTACCAACGGCTGATCCCGCTTTGTCTTTTTCAGGAGAAGGCCCGGGTTCATGTGAACCTGGGCCTTTTTCTGTGAACCAGTCTTCCGAGTCCGATCGAATGAGCAAGAACGAAGCGCGCTTTGGCACGCTGGCCGTCCATGCCGGCCAGCAGCCCGACCCCACCACCGGGGCCGTAATGCCACCCATCTACCAGACATCGACCTATGCCCAGTCCGCGCCAGGTGAACATCAAGGGCACGAGTATGCCCGGGTGACCAACCCCACGCGTGACGCCCTGGAAGGCAATCTCGCTGCGCTCGAAGGAGCCCGAGAGGCCATCGCGTTCTCTTCCGGTGTCGCAGCCACAGACGCAGTCTTGAGGTCCCTGAGACCCGGAGATCACGTCGTCGCGTCGAATGACCTCTACGGTGGGACGTACCGGCTGATGCGCGAGGTTCTGGGTCCGTTTGGTATCCAGTCGGACTTCATCGACATGGCCGATCCCGATCGGGTCGAGGCTGTCTTCCGGCCGGAAACCAAGCTCCTTTGGCTGGAGACCCCAACCAATCCGCTGCTGCGGGTCGTGGACATTGCCGAGCTCTCTCGCCGGGCGAAGGCCCGCGGGATCACGGTCGCGGTCGACAATACGTTTGCCACGCCCTACCTCCAGCGGCCGCTCGAACTGGGTGCCGACCTCGTGGTCCACTCAACGACCAAGTACCTCGGCGGCCATTCTGATGTGATTGGCGGCGTGGTCTGCACGAACAACGAGTCCTGGAACGAAAAACTCCGCTTCCTGATCAAGAGCGCGGGCGCCGTTCCAGGGCCGATGGACTGCTTCCTTCTTCTGCGCGGCACCAAGACGCTGCACCTCAGAATGCAGCGGCACTGCGAGAATGCCGGACGCATTGCGGACTATCTGGAGGCTCACCCGGCGGTCGGCCGGGTGTACTACCCCGGATTGGCCTCGCATCCTGGGCATGAACTCGCGGCCCGCCAGATGTCCGGGTTTGGAGGGATGGTCAGTTTCCAACTGAGTGACCCTTCGATGCAGGCAGCCCTCAAGCTACTTTCCGGCACGCGAGTCTTCCTGCTGGCCGAGAGCCTGGGTGGCGTCGAGAGCCTGATCAACCATCCGGCCACCATGACGCACGCCTCAATTCCGAAGGACGAGCGCATCGCTGCGGGTCTCGAGGACAATCTGATCAGGTTGTCGGTCGGCGTGGAAGACTGCGACGATCTGCTGGAAGACCTGGAGCAGGTGCTCGCGTCACCGACGCGCCGCAAGGGATACGGAACCTGAAACATTTCGCCCCGCGGCAGAATCCACTGCTGAATTTGGTGGTTCAACGTGCCGACACCGCGAGAACAAACCGGTAGAGAAGCAATGCCCGCAAAGCAACCCGATTCCTCCATTTACCAACTCAAAGTAACGCTCAAGTATTGCAAGCCGCCTATCTGGAGGAGAATACAGGTGAGGGGCAACACGACGCTCTACACGCTCCACCAGATCATACAGATCACCATGGGGTGGACAGATTCGCACCTACATCAGTTCATCGCTGGCGGAGTGTACTATGGCGAATCACACCCGGATCTCGGGCTTGATGTCGCAAACGAGCGAGAGGTTCGACTCAATCAGATCGTCACCAAGGTGAAGGACAGGTTCGTCTACGAGTACGATTTTGGCGATGGCTGGGAGCACGAGGTTGTGGTAGAGGCGCTCATGGAACCGGCGCCAGGGGTAAGCTATCCACGCTGCATTACGGGCAAGCGCCACTGCCCGCCGGAAGATGTAGGCGGCGCCTGGGGCTATGCCCATTTTCTGGAGGCGATTCAGAACGAAGATCACCCAGAGCACGAACACTACATGGAATGGAGCGGTGGCCCATTCGATCCGGAGGAGTTTGATTGCCAGGGGATTAACGAGGGGCTGAAGTAGCTGATCACCGGCCCGCTAGAACCGGGATTCCACCCCAAAGAACCAGTCCGTTGAGCGGACGGCGTTCGCACCCCAGGGGGTCGAGAACACCTGCGCCGAGAGGCCGAGCCACGAGGCCGGGTACAGTGTCAACCCGACGCCGGGCTTCACATACCGTTGGTGGGTCGGCAGCGGGTTCTGGGGGTCGAACGCCAGATCGGGAGGCTGATTGGAGACAGTCCCAAAGAAAAGACCCTGAAGCAGCGCCCATTTTCCAAGCGAAACGCCCGCCTCCGCGTGGAGGAGCCACTCGTTGCCATAATCCGGACCGTCGGCGTCCCCCGAGCTGAGCGCATAGACGCCGGAGCGGACGCGAAGTCCCGCACCCACCTGGGCATACCCGGGCGCGGGCCACAGGCTGACACCGTAATGGACCATCACGTCCAGATCAACTTGACCGGATCCCACGGCCGGCGTGGACTGGCGATCATACCCCGTCGGAAGGCGCACACCGACGTTCAGCGCGGTCCGATGGGGGCCGTCTGCCGCCAGACCCAGTATGGAATTCAGATCGCGGCGAACGCCGAGATACACGTTCTCGAGTCCCGAGGCCGATCGTTCGATGGGACGGTCCGTTCCCGGTAGGCCAGACGAGGCCTGTGGATGCGGCGTCCTGACCAGGATGTCTTTTCGCGGCACGAGAACTACAAGGGTGGTGCGCGGCGTGAGGCCGTATTCCATGTAGAGATACACGCTGCGGTCCTCGTACCCATCGCCATCAAGGCCGGCCGCGTAAGGAGCCCGCGTTCCGTCTTGCCGGAACTGATCGCTGGCTGCGGACACCTGTCGACTCACCTTGATGTAGGTGAGCCCGCGTGTCTGCGTCCACGCCTGGGCATGAACCGCGATGGCCAGCAAAGGCATCAAGAGAGCGGCTACAGTGAGCCTCCGCACCGTCACCTCCGGCTCAGTATGCGGCCAGTTCCCTGGCGGCCTCCAATATGCCTTCATCGGTCGGAAGAAGAGCCCGCTCGAGCGGATCTGCGAACGCGATTGGAGCGAAGGCACCGGCAACGCGCCGAATCGGCGCATCCAGGTGGCCGAAGGCACGCTCTGCCAATTGAGCGGAGATCTCGGCTCCAAAGCCGAGGAACTCGTAATCCTCGTAGAGCACCATGGCGCGGTTCGTCTTTATGACCGACGCCAGAACGGTGTCCATGTCCAGCGGCATGAGCGAACGCAGGTCCACGATCTCCACCTGAACCCCCTCGCTTTCCATCTGCCGGGCGACGTTGTTGGCCTTGGCTACCAGCGCACCGTAGGTCACGATGGTGAGATCAGCGCCTTCACGGGCGATGCTTGCCTTGCCAAACGGGACGAGGTAATCGGCGTCCGGCTCGGGGCGCCGGGCCGACGCGGCGCGATACAGCGCCTTGTGCTCCAGGAAAAGGACCGGGTCCTGCCCCCGAATCGCGGTCTTCAGAAGCCCCTTGGCATCGGCTGCGTTTGATGGCATCACCACCACGAGTCCGGGCATGTGCCCGAAGAACGCCTCGATGTTCTGGGAGTGGCACAGCCCACCGTGGATGTACCCACCAACAGGTACCCGAATGACCATCGGGCAGCCCCACCGGCCGTTCGAACGGTACCGGAAGGTGGATACCTGATTCCGGATCTGCTGGAGCGCCGGCCAGATGTAGTCACCGAACTGGATCTCAACCACAGGGCGATAGCCTTTGGAGGCGAATCCAACCGCGGTTCCAATGACGCTGGCCTCGGCCAGTGGCGAGTTGAAGCAACGATCTCCGAACTTGGCGGTGAGATCTCGCGTGGCAGTAAACACGCCGCCCTTGCCACCGGCAACATCCTCCCCGTAGACCAACATGCGGGGATTGCGATCCATTTCCTCGTGGAGGGTGTGGTTGATGGCATCAACCATTACCGCGGGTTCGCCGGACGGGGTGGACGTCTCAAATTCCAGTCCCTGATCGCCCTCAAAATAGACGTGCGTCAGCGCGGTGTCGGCCTCTGGATCGGCCTGTTTCGCCGCCCAGGCAGCGGCCTCGTCCACTTCCTTCTGAACCTCCTTTCGAATGGAGTCAATGAGTTCCGGATTCAGTATGTCGGCCCCGCGCAGTGTGGTCTCGAATCGAGCGATGGGGTCGATGACCTTGTCTGCCGCCAATTCTTCCGGCGTCCGATACTTGGTGTGGTTGTCGGAAGAGGAGTGGGGGAGGAGTCGAACGGTGTCCGCGACCAGGCAGACCGCCCCCTTGCCGTCACGAATGTGCTGAATGGCGGCCTTGGCCACGGCGTAGGTCGCGAAGAAGTCCGTCCCGTCGACGTGCGCCCGCGACAGGCCCTCGTAGCCACGTGCAAGCTTGAACGCTGTCCCACCCGCCGTCTGGTCAGCTACCGGGACGGAGATGGCGTACTTGTTGTCCTGTACAACGAACAGGACGGGTGCCTTGGCGCGGGCTGCCCAGTTCAGGGCTTCATGGAAGTCGCCCTGGGAAGTGGCACCGTCACCGCAGGAGCAATAGGTGTAGGCATCACTGCCGTCGCGTTGTAATCCCAGCGCCACGCCGACCCCCGGAAGAAACTGGGCTCCAACGCTCGAAGAAACGGGAAGAATGTTTTTTTCGGGCCAGGAATAGTGCTCCGACATCTGGCGGCCGCCGGAGTTCGGGTCGCCGGCCTTGGCCATGTGATGAAGCATCACGTCCCGGGCGGTCGCGCCCAGGCCCAGATACATCGACAGGTCTCGATAGTACATGCTGAACCAGTCGTGCCCGGGCTGGCTGCAGAGACTGATCGCGGCTTGAGCCGCCTCGTGACCCGCACATCCGATGTGGAAGAAGCCTTTGCCCTGTTTCAGCAGCGTGAGCATCTTCTCATCGAGGCGCCGCGAAGTGAGCATGCGCCGGTAGACGCCCAACAGGTCCTCTGCCTCAAAATCGGCTGGAGATGCGGGTCTGACGGGGAAATCGCCTTCGAAGGTTGCCGGCTGGGCCTCGGGTACCTCTACGCCGGCTGCCCCGTCACCCCCCGGAAGCGCTTCCGGCGTCTTTCTCTTCCTCTGGGTGGCCTTGGTCATATACTGCCTGGTTAAGTGACCTGAATATCATTCGGTAGCGCGGACTACCCCAATGGTCGGCTCTCCGGCTCTTCAATTCAAGTCTACGCGTTCGGAGACCTGTTGGTTTTTCGTAAGTCGGTGAAATCAGGCTTCACGGAGCAGCTCGTGCCAGGCAGTGGACCAGGCAGTGGGCTAGGCAGCTGCCACGCCCTCTTCGTTCGACACCAGCGGCAACTCAAACCAGAAGCGCGTACTCCGGCCGGCGGTGCTTTCTACGTGGACGGGTTCCCCGTGCGCGTGCAGAATTTGTTTGACGATACTGAGGCCAAGACCCGTTCCTCCGCTCTTGCGGGAGCGGTCAGGATCCACGCGGTAGAAGCGCTCGAAGATGTTCTCCAGGTGATCCTCCGGAATTCCCCGTCCCGTGTCTACGACCTCAACGCGGACCTTTTCCAGGTGACGCCGGAATCGGCATCGAACCGTTCCCTCGTCCGAGTACGCGATGGCGTTGTCGATGAGGTTCACGAGTACCTGCCGGATGCGGGCACGGTCAGCGCGGACATACAGCTTCGGGTTGCTGAAAATGAGTTCCAGTCCCTTTTCTCCCGCCTTGGAAATGAGCTGTTCGGCCACCTCATCAACCAACTCCTGCAAGTCGAAGGGAATCGCCTTGATCAGGTCCTCGCGGTACTCCAGTCGTGCGATCTCAATAAGATCGTTGAACAGGTTGTTCAGTCTCACCAGGTTGGTGAGTCCTTTTTCCGCATAGAATTTCCGCTGCTGATCGGTCAGGCTCCCCGACGCCAGCGCTTCCAGATAGCCGCCCACCGAGAAAATGGGATTTCGGACTTCGTGCGAAACGTTGCCGATGAACTCGTTCTGGACAGCTGCCAGGCGTTGGAGCTCGTGGATCTGTGACCGGTATGTGGCCGTCATCCGATTCAGGCTGTCGGCCAGATCCTGAAATTCCGAGGCGCGGGAATCCACGACGATGTCCTCGTCCATGTTGCCCTCGCTGATTTCGCGAGCGCTTCGGCGTATCTCTTCGAGCGGTTCGGTAACCCGTTTGGCCGCAATCCAGCTTCCCAGCAGCGTCAGGCATAGGGCCATGATCATCGCCACGATGAGGGCGACCCTCAACCGGCCCAGCAGCGTGACCAGTGGGGGACGAATCTGACCTACGCGAACCACGAGGCCTGACGCTGGTCGATGAATGGCGGCGTACAGCATGGGCTGGCCACCTTCGGTCCGCTTCTCGTAGCGCGCCTGGCCGTCAGACAGTCCGGCCAGTTCCGGCACACCGGCTATCTGCGGCGACTGAACGGGACGGAACCCGTCGTAGGCAAAAGCCTGCCCGTCGGGGGTAATGACGGTGATCTGGAAGTCAGCCAATCCGGCCACATCGCGAACGATGGCTCTGCGATCCTCATCCTCGACACCTTCGACCCGATCGGCCACCCGCGACGCCTGCTGGTACAGCGTCTGACGGACCGTGCTGTCAATCTCCGAGCCCACGACGAACGCGACATACAGGCCGACGGCAATGACCGCGATCCCCACGAACAGCACAAACGTCAGGATCATCCACGTCTGCGTGGATGCCCTTGTCGGAAATACAAGCCTGGAGGGCCCCGCCTTGCCGGAGGCCTCGTCTGAGGGCGGTTCAGCCATCAGTACCCGGATTCAGTTGGTGCCCGGACGCCGCTCGGGTCCGGATGGTTAGGCAAACCGGCGCGAGTCCGGATACCGCTTCGGGTCAGTCCTGTACGACCTCTTCTTCCACGAACCGGTAGCCTACGCCACGAACCGTCTGAATGTGCTGGGCAAAGGCTCCCAGCTTCTCGCGGAGATTCTTGATGTGCGCATCCACCGTTCGTTCGGTCACCATCATGGCATCCTTCCAGATGGTCTCCAGAAGCTGCTGACGCGTAAACGCCTTGCGGGGATGACGCACCAGGTAGCGCACTAACTCGAACTCAGTCAGCGTGAGGCCAAGATCCTTGCCTTCCAGGGAAGCACGATACTCATCCTCGTAGATGGTGAGATTGCGGACCTGAAGCGTACGGCTTTCCTCGATGCCGGCGCGGCGAAGGACGGCCTTCACGTGGGCCACAATCACCTGCGGGGAGACGGGCTTGGTCAGATAGGCATCGGCACCCAGCATGAGACCGCGGACCTGGTCATCTTCTTCGCCTTTGGCGGACAGGAAGATGATCGGAATGGTCTCCGTCTCAACGCGCGACCGGAGGCGACGGCAGATTTCGTAGCCATCGACGCCCGGAAGCATGATGTCGAGGACAATCAGATCGATGTCGGGAGTTGCTTTCTCCAACGCGTCGTTTCCGTCGTGGGCGACGTGGACGTTGAATCCTTCCTGGCGGAGAAAGTGGGATACTACCTCTGCAACATCTTCCTCGTCGTCAACAACGAGAATGTGGAGCTGGGAAGGATCGAAGGTACTGGCCATGATGCGTTTTCAGAAAAATTGCGGCTGGCGCCAAGGGCGAAGGCCCCGGTAAAGGACAAGCGCTTTAAACGTCGGGACCAAGAAAATGCGGCAACCCGATTGTGAGATAGCCACGAAAAATAGGGCCCCGCAGCGTTGCGGTCCAACTAAAGTCTACGATTGTACGAGATGCTGCCGTCAACGGTTCTCTACACGGTCCACTCGCGACGCGACGCCACACACAATCTCATAGGGAATAGTATTGGCCTGGAGCGCCACTTCTGACACGGAAGGACCGCCGGGACCCCATACCACCACGTCATCTCCCACCCGGAAGTGCACCGCCGGATCGTCGCTGAACGCCATGAACATATCCATGCAGATGGTCCCCACTACCGGGACGAGGTGGCCCCCGATGCCCACTTTGGCCAGACCGGAAAGGCATCGGGGCACTCCGTCTGCGTAGCCCGCGGCAACGGTGATCACGGTTCCACTCGATGGCGCGCGCCATCGTCCCCCATAGGAGACCGGCGTGCCTGGACTCACGTGCTGGATCCTGACTATTCGCGAAACCAACCGCATCACCGGGCGCAGAGGCTCCGGTTTGACGTCCTGAGCCGGCTCGTAGAGGCCGTACAAGGCGATGCCTGCGCGGATTATGTCGGACTCCATCGCCACACCGGCACTGGTGAAAACGCCGCCACTCGCCGATGCGTGCGTCTCGAGGCCGGCGGGGAGGGAGGCACGGACGTCCCGCCAGCGGGCCAGTTGGTCCCGAGTCTGCACATCTCCGGGCAGATCCGCCGAAGTGAAATGGGTGAAGACGGCGGCCACTTCAAGATCCGGGTGGTCCGAGAGGCGGAGCAGGGCCTCTGTCGCGTCGGACGGTGCGATTCCAAGTCGCATCATCCCGGTGTCAACCTGAAGGTGGACACGGATTCGCCAGCGGCCCGCCAGGAGAGCCTCGAGAATTTCGACCGATCCAATCGCCAATTCCAGGCTGTGCTCTTCGAAGGGCCCAAGTTCGGCAGCCGCTGGCATCCCGAATACCAGAATGCGTCCATCGATGCCGCCTCTTCGGAGCTGGATGGCCTCAGGCAGCGTGGCGACGGCGAACCGATCCACGCCCGCCTCCAGCAGGGCTTCCGATATCAGCAGCGCCCCGTGACCGTACGCGTTCGCCTTGACTACGGCCATGACCGGCTTCTGGCCGGACCGGTCCCGGATGACCGACAGGTTGTGTCGGAGGGCTCCCAGATCGACGACTGCACGGGTCGGGGAAACCATGGATCAGAAGGCGAGCTGCAGCTGAACGATCAGCAGGTTCTCAGACTCCGCGTTCAGGTGTCCCCCCTTGAACCGGCCGTACTCAACCGTGATTCGCTCACGCTGGTAGGATTGCCCGCGCCGCGCTGACGGGCTGAAACTCAGTCCCGCAGCGAAGTAACCATCGGGATCGTCCTCGCTCCGGGAATCTGGTTGCAGGGACTCGACGCGGGCGTAGAGTTCGGATTCCGGCGTCAGACCCACCGCGCCGAAAAGGGAAATCCCCAGACTGTTCTGCACCTTGACGCCGGGCAGGGATTCGTAGGTAATGCCGATGAGGTCGGCCTTCAGGCGGAATCGTTTCGAGCCAGGATTGGCGCCGAAGTAGGCATGGCCGCCGAAGGTGACGTAGGCGCGCCCCAGATCGCCGATGGCTGTGTTCGGGTTGTCGGAAGGGTTGAAACCAGCGAAGCCGCCCAGTTCAAGACCCTGCAGAAAGGCCGGTCGAAGGGTCAGGGCCCCGGTAACGGCGAGGGCTGCTCGTTCAACCGATCTCGTGGCGTTGCCGCCGCTGACAGACTCGCGATAGTTGCCCCGGGCGCGGTCCCAGCTACCGTCTCCGTTGTGCACGAACAGGACCGCCTCAAGGGGTCCCGACACCAGGCGCGCGTCCACTCCGAAATCGCGCCCATCGCTGCCGATGGTGGCCCGCCCCCACCGCTCGGCGACGGCAGGCCGATCGGTGCCGTCAATCTGAAACATGCTTGTCATCACGAAGGAGCGGGGTTGGGCGCTGACCATACGGCCGGCCCGAACCCGAAGCGACGGCGCGAGCTGGTAGTACGCGTAGAAATCGAGCATGGAGACCGACCCGCCGCTGCCGTCCATCTGGGCGAAGAGTCCCGGCCCGCCCTGCAGGCGGGCATCGAATCGGATGCGAGCCCGGCGAAGGCCAAACCCCACGCGATCCTGATCCTGCCCCACGGAGCGGCCTGCCGTGGCCCTCAGCTGGGCGCCGGCGGTGACCCGGATGGTGGGCTCAGGCGGGGCTTGGGCGTGTGCGGGCTCTGGGGCCGCGAGGGAGAGGAGCAGCAGGAGGGGACTCCACCCCAGGGCCGTTCTCAGGCCGGAGTGAAGCGACGGGAGGTAATAATCCATCCCGAATGGTACGGCGTGCCGGACATTCCGTGACCGTGGTTTTTGAGTGATATCGCCGCTACCCGGTGTCGTGCCGGTTCCGGCGTGAGTTAATTGCGTGATGCCTGACTCACCTCATTCGTCCCTGATTCGTGCCCTCACAGGCCTCTACCTGCTGGGATGCGCGGGTGCGCTCGCCGAGTTGTTGCTCACCGGCCACTATGAGGGTTGGGAGCAGTGGATTCCGCTGGCTCTCCTCAGCCTGGGCTTGACGGCCGGAATCCTGCGGTATCGCACCGGAAGAGATCGCGCCCGGCGAGCCCTCCTCGTGATGGGATGGACCCTTGCCGGAGGCGGAGTGCTGGGGAGCATTCTGCATCTGAAGGGGAACCGGGAATTCGAACTTGAGATGTATCCCGATCTTAGCGGGCTTGATCTCGTTATGGAGTCGGCCACCGGCGCAACCCCGGCACTCGCCCCCGGCGCTCTGATCCTTCTCGGTCTTCTGGCCGTAGTAATTTCACACCCTCGCTTCACCGTGTCTGACACGTCACCAACATGAAAGCCTACCTGTTAATCTTTACCCTCGTGTTCGTCGGATGCGGTGGCAGTACCTACGACGAGGCCCCGGCAGCCGATTCGGCTTCTGCTGCGGCTCCTGCGGCGCCGCCCGCCGCCATGACCTCTTCTGCGCCCCTGAACGCCAATCTCGCCGGCGAGGAGGCACTCGCCGCCTCCGAGCTGATTTCTGCTGAGTTGGCTGCCTCGATTGTTGCCGGCCGGCCCTACCTGAGCGCGCTGGATCTGGAAGCCGTGGTTTCTGCCAAGGCGCCCGACGCGGATCGGGGTCAGCTCTACACCGCTGTCTGGGTACCGCTGAATCTGAACACGGCCTCGCGCGAGGAAATTCTCCTGACACCGGGCATCGGGGACCGGATGGCGCACGAATTCGAGGAGTACCGGCCCTATGTGGCCATGGCACAGTTCAAGCGCGAGATGGGCAAGTACGTGGACGAGGCCGAAGTGGAAAGAATGAGTCGCTACGTCTTTGTGCCAATCGATCTCAACACAGCCTCGGCAGAGGAAATCCTGGCAATCCCGGGTGTGGGCGACCGGATGAAGCACGAATTTGAGGAGTACCGCCCGTACGTTTCGCTCGATCAGTTCCGCCGGGAAATGGGCAAGTACGTGGATGACGACGAGGTCGCCCGCCTTGCCCGGTACGTTGAAGTCCGGAACTGACCTCTCACGCATCTAATCTGATTTGCCGCATGACGCACCCAGATCTCCTCATTCAGGGAGGAACCCTGCTCGACCCCGAATCCGGCACGACCCGTCAGGCTGACGTGCTCATCAGGAACGGTATGATTGCCGAGATCGGGGCGGGACTTCCGGCGGACGGCGTTTCGGCGCTGGATGCCTCGGGCAAGATGGTCTCGCCGGGATGGATGGACATGCATGTCCACCTGCGGGAGCCTGGCCAGGAGCACAAGGAGACCATCGCCACGGGGTGCGCGGCCGCGGCCTTTGGCGGGTTCACGGCTGTGGCCTGTATGCCCAACACATCCCCGGCAATTCACACGCGGGACGTGGTCGAGTTCATCATTGACCGGGCGTCCAGGACGGCCGTGGACGTCTACCCCATCGCCGCGGTCTCCATGGATCGGGCCGGCAAGAAACTGACCGAGATGGCCGATCTGGTCGAGGGTGGGGCGGTTGCGTTCAGTGACGATGGGACGCCCGTCAGCGATTCGGGACTGATGCGGACGGCACTCGAGTATTCCTCGATGCTTGGGCGCCCGATCATCAACCACATGGAAGACCTGACCCTCAATCCGCATGGACACATGCACGAGGGCGAAGTCTCGACCCGTCTGGGCCTGCCTGGTATTCCAGGGCTGGCCGAAGAGGTGATGATCGCACGCGACATCCTCATCGCGGAGGCAACAGGCGGCCACGTCCACGTCGCCCATATTTCGACGGGTCGCGCGGTCGAACTGGTGCGCGATGGAAAAGCGCGCGGAATCAATGTCACGGCCGAAGTCTGCGCCCATCATTTCGCCCTCACCGACGAGGCGGTCGCAGAGCACGACTTCGATACGCACTACAAGATGCACCCGCCGCTGCGGCCCCAATCCGACGTTGATGCCATGAAGGCGGGGCTCGCCGACGGCACCATCGATGCGATTTGTACCGACCACGCGCCGCACGCCTCGTTCGAAAAAGAAGTAGAGTTCATTGCTGCGCCTTTCGGGATCCTCGGGCTGGAGACGGCCTGGGGATTGACCGGCCGAGAGATCGTGAAACCGGGCGTTCTCTCGGTAGCCGAGGCGGTCCGCAAGATCACGATTGAGCCGCGCCGGATCATGGGTATTCCGCAAGCGCGTCTGGAAGTTGGGGCACCGGCCAATCTGACCGTCTTCGATGCCACGACCGAGTGGACCTTCGAAGACAGCCATATCAAGTCGAAGAGCCGCAATACGCCCTTTGTCGGCCACCAGATGGTCGGCAGGGCCTGGGCCATCTACAACAAGGGGCGACTGGTGGAGAACGCCTGATGGCGGCCTCGCCTCAGTCCGTCAAGGGCAGCATGGTGCCAGACCCCGGTGCCAGGCGCGTGGGCGTTTTCTTCGGCGGTATCTCGCCGGAGCATGAGGTGTCAATCATCTCGGCGCTACAGGCCATGGCGGCTCTGGACGAAGAGCGGTGGACACCCGTACCCGTCTACGTGACCAAGAGTGGGGCGTGGTGGACCGGCGATGCCTTGCGTGAACCAGCCGTGTTCAAGCGTCCCATGGTGGAATCGCAGGGAGCCTTCCGGGTACATCCAATGCCGGGCGCCGGCCGAGGACTCGTGCTGGAGGCGTCTGCGCCATCGGCGTGGTACGCGCGTTCACGCCCCGCTATCATCGTGGATGTGGTGCTCCCCGTCATGCACGGGGGAGCAGGGGAGGACGGCAGTCTTCAGGGACTGTTCGAGACCTTGAATGTCCCGTACGCGGGCAGCGGCCCACTCGCTGCGGCGCTGGCCATGGACAAGGTGGCGGCGAAGCGCTGGGCAGCGAGTCACAACATTCCACAGGCTCGTTTTGAGGCCTTCACGGAGGGTGAGTGGCAGGGCAACGAGGAGGCCGTGCTGGGCCACCTGATGTCGACGGTTGGCCTGCCGTGCATCGTCAAGCCCTCCCGACTGGGCTCATCCATCGGTATTTCGCGCGCCGGCACCAGGCACGAACTCGACGCTGCCGTGGAGGACGCCCTACGGTACGACTCGTCCGTCGTGGTCGAGGAGGCCGTGGCGAACCTGAGAGAACTCAACTGTTCTGTCCTCGGACGCACGGGGAGCGCTCGCGCCTCCGTGCTTGAGGAGCCCCTCTCGGGCGAGGCGCTGCTCTCCTTCCGGGACAAGTACATGCGCGGCGGCGGTGGCAAGGGCCAGCCGGGCGTGCCGCTCGGCAAGGCTCAGGCGGCCGGGATGGCCTCCCTGGATCGACAGATTCCGGCGCACCTGCCGGGCGAGATGACCGACGAAGTCCGCGCTCTGGCGGTGCGGATTTTTGAGGCCTTCGATTGCGAGGGCGTCGTGAGGATCGATTTCCTGATGGATGGGACCACCGGGCGAGTGCTCTTCAACGAGATCAATACCATGCCCGGGTCCCTCTCCTTCTACCTCTGGGAGCCTTCCGGAGTGCCGTTTGCAACGCTGCTCACCGAGGTTATTGAGGCGGGGCTCGTCCGCCATCGCGAGAAAGCAGGACGGATTCGCAGCTACGACATCAACCTGCTTTCGGAGCGTGACCTTGGCGGTCTGAAGGGCGCGAAAGGGTAGCCGGTGATCCGGGTCCTGGGCATACCGTACGACGCCTCGTCGTCCTTCTTGCGGGGGCCTGCCAAGGGTCCGGATGCCATCCTAAGGGCGCTTCGCTCTCCGTCAGCCAACATGTGGTCGGAGTCCGGCGTGGATCTGGGAAATGCCCCGTGGGAGGATGCCGGGGAGGTGGACTTCCGGACTCCGGGGGGAACCGTCTGGTCTGGGGACGAAGCCGAGGCCAGGGCCCGCGAGACCGAGAGGGACCTGATAACAGCCCGGATTGGCGCAGAATTGGGTGCAGGCAACCGGCTGCTGAGCCTGGGCGGTGACCACTCGGTAACACTCCCGATTCTGCGGGCCTACGGACGAGCGTTTCCAGACCTGACGGTCGTCCAGCTGGATGCCCATGCCGATCTGTACGATTCGTTTGAGGGTGATCGATTCTCTCATGGCTGCCCATTCGCCCGCATCATGGAGGAGGGACTGGTCTCCCGGCTCATCCAGTTGGGGGTCCGGACGTTGACCGGGGAGCAGACCGTTGTGCGGGACCGATTTGGTGTTGAGACCTGCCGCATGGATGACAGCGAGCCCGTCATGCCGGACCTGACCGGCCCGGTCTACCTGTCGCTTGATCTCGACGTGCTGGACCCGGCCTTTGCGCCGGGCGTCTCGCATCACGAACCCGGCGGACTCAGCACGCGGGCCGTGCTCGGGTTGCTTGGGAGGCTCCGCGGACGTCTGGTAGGTGCCGATATCGTCGAGCTGAATCCCGATCGCGACGTTCAGGACGTCACCGCCATGGTCGCCGCCAAGTTTGCTCGCGAGATTCTGGCGATGCTTATCGACTCCCAGGATGCGTAGCGGCGGTCAATCGGCGATAGCTTCCCCTGCTCGGAATGGCGGGAATTGGGCGTGGACCCGCGGCCT
>JAJCYP010000087.1 GCA_029262855.1 Bacteroidota bacterium
CCCATCAGCCAATCGGAATGCCGAACCGAGAGTGTCCGTCCGAAGATGCCGACGCCGGAAATCTCGGACTTGAATGGCAGCGTGGCCACGAAGCCATTCCCCCGATCATCGAATCGATTCAGAACAACCGGCATCCGAAAGCTGTCCTTGACCGGGAATAGCCGGCTGACGTCGGGAAGCGTTGACTCAAGCGTGGCGGCCAACCCTCTGGCCTGATCCTCCGTGCCGGCCTGGTATATTACGTCGAAGTGCGCCGAGCGCATCACCAGGTACTTCACGTCCGGAGGTCGATACGCCACCGAGTAGACCGGGATCACCTGGGCGAGAACTGCTGCCGGCCATCCCATCGCCAGAACCAGAATCCCAAAAACGAAGACCCGGAGGCGCGGGGTCAGGACCGGTATGGACATGCGGTGGAAGCCCGAGGCTGGGCGGGTTGCGAGGCAGACTGGCGAGGCGGAGTTTCGGAGCGAAGATAGCCGCCACGAGGAACGCCGTTTCACGCGATATCCCGCCATCTGGCTTGGTACCTCGTTCGGCCTCGCCCTACTTTTTGCGCGGAGAGGTGCCGGAGTGGTCGAACGGGGCAGTCTCGAAAACTGTTGTACGCTATGCGTACCGAGGGTTCGAATCCCTCTCTCTCCGCACCCCCGCAAGGCGAACCAAGTTCGCCTGCGCTTGGGATCGGAGCGAACCAAGCTCGCTTGAGTGAGCGGAGTCCCAGGCGCCGGGGCCCGCGCAGCGGGCCTTGCGAGGGGTGCGCGCTCCCCACCAAAGGATGTGCGAGCGCAGCGAGCAAATCCCTCCCGCTCCGCACCCATCCCTCGGATGTGCGAGCTTCGCCTCCCCCCTACTTCATCCCCTCCGCCACTTTCCGGACCTCCGCCTCCGTCAACTCGGTCAGGTTCAGCGCGGACTCGTCCAGCTTCCGTGACAGCAGAATGAACGAGACGCCCACCTCGGTTGCGACCATTTCAAGCAGGGGTCGGAACCGGTTGTGGATGTTGTAGACCCCCATCGCTAACTGCTGCGGGTCCGGCGCGACCGCGACGTTGGGCTCGCGCTGTCCCAGATATTGCCGCAGTTCCATGACGCGCAGAAGATCGAAAGACATCTTGTGCTCGCGGCTCAGATAGGTCGTAATTGCCTCGAGAGGGGTGTTGCCGGTGGCCTGTCCCATGCCTCCGATGGAGGCGTCAGCAAAGTCGAGGCCGTTCCCCACGCCGGCGACCATGTTTGCAACCGCGAGGCCGAGGTTGTTGTGATTGTGGTATCCGATGGGCTTCGACGTCACGCCGCGGACCTGATCCATGAGCTTGACGAGGTAGGACGGGGTCATATTCCCGTTTGAGTCCGCCAGGTAGATCACGCTGGCCCGCTCGGCAGCAGCCTCGATACCAGCCAGTAGCACCTTGCGGGAGTAGTTGGTGCACATGGTGAAGTTGGCCGTCGCGATGATCCCTTTGGAGGTTGCGACATCGATGAGCGCGTCGGTCGGGCCCCGCTTGGATGCGGGATAGATGAACCGCAGCATCTTCACCCCGAGCGACGCCATGTCCAGGACGTCCTGTTTGGCGACGTACTGAGGGTGGCACATCACGGCCAGATTGGCGTCCGGCACGGCCGTTCGGAGCGCCTCGATGTAGGCGTTTGAACTGGCGGAAGTCAGACCGGTGAAGGGCACCTGGACCGAGACATTCCGATATCCGATTTCGACGTAGTCCACGCCGATGTGATAGAGTTGGTCGGTGACGTGGTTCGCGATCTCCTGTGTGAAACACCAGTTGTTCCGGTATCCACCATCGCGAAGGGTGCAGTCAAGTAGCTTCATGGCTGAGTTGTATTTGCCACCGCGGTGGCATGGTGGCGTCCTAGACGCGCGAGTCGAGAGTGGACGCAGCCCTTCGGGCGCGCCAGAAGGGCTCGTCGACCCAGCGCCGCTCCCGTTCGTAGAGATAGGCCCGGTTCCGGGCGTATTGTTGGAAGTCAGCATCCTCGGCCGCCTGCAGTGATGTCAACGCTGAGCGGTGTCCGTGGAGCCTTCGACCCACGGCCGGAAGAGACCGGACGGCAGAGCTCAGGGCCTTCATCATACCCTGAGCTGAAATCGGGTCGTAGCTGCTTGCGGCGTCGCCGATGGCGACCCAGTCTTCGCCCGCGACGAGATTCAGGCGCCCGGATCGAGCTGAGACAGGCTTCAGCGACTCGGCGATGCCACTTGAACCTTCGAGTCCCTCCGACACCAGTCGGGTCCGGACGAATGCCCTACACCAGCCCGCGAGTGAGGTCAGTCCCAAATGCTTCGCCTCCAGGACATCGGCCGTGACCGATACCACAGCCCGCCCGCCCGGAAGACGGGCGGCATGCCACCACCCTTGCGGGAAGGCCTCCAGGCGCGTGAGCCCGGAAAACCGCTCGCTGTCTACGCTCTCAAACAACAACGAGATGTTGGTGAGCCGATCAAACTCCTGCCGGACCGCCCCCAAGCTTCTCCCGACCACAGCGGCTGGACCGGTTGCATCAATCACCACGCGTGCTCGCACGGTCGCAGGACGCCCGTCGCTAAGCCCCACCTGCGCCCCTCCTTGGGAAAGAGGCGTCACATGGCGAAAGCGCGTCCGCTCCTGCACCTCGACTCCGGAGGCCCGAGCCTCCTCAAGCAACCAGGCCTCGAGCTTGACGCGGTCCACATGCCAGCCGCTACCGTGTGGATTGAACAGGAAATCGTTGTAGCCAGGCTCGTCGCTGCCCCACAGGGAGACACTCCCCGGGCAGGGATCGTGGCCCTGACTGCAAAAACCTTCCCACAGTCCGAGCCGAGAAAGTGGAAGCCGCACATCGGGCGGCAGGCTCTCCCCGATAACCAGTCCTCTCTCCGGCCGCCTGCCTCCGATCAGTAGGACGCGGCCCACCTCCAGACGCCGTAAACCGATCGCGGCAGCGGCGCCGGCCACACCTGCGCCGACGACCAGAACATCCAACTCCTGCATGCCAGGCAACTAGGCCGGCTCCTGGTGCGTCGCATTCATCGGCCACGATTTGATTGCGGGCTCGTCCAAGCGGCTCTCGACCTCCAGAAACTGGTCGAAACTGTACTCGGTCCCGTCTCCAATGGCTGTGCCCTGGATGATGATGCCGATTTGCGACCACTTCTCCAGCATGTGACTGGAGTCTTGGAAACGACCCATGAGCGCCGGATTGGGATTCGTTGTGCCGTCACCTCGGACGGAGTAGCGCTGCTCTCCCAACTTCCCGTTCTTTACATCTTCAGCCCGGTAGACAGCCACAGGCCGCTCTGCCGGCCACGACCAATACAGGGTGAGGTCAATGTTCGGTTCCGTTGTGTGGATGGCGCATGAGTTGTAGTCTGTCTGCCACGGCACGGCCATGAACTTGCAGATATCCCCAGGCTCGACCGAATTCTGACCGGTTTGGAGGGGCAGAAATCCAACGGTCAGGAAGGGCTGGGTCGGGTTGCAGGAACGGTAGTCGAGAGGCTTGCCGGCAATCCGAAATGGCCCGCCACCGTTCGTGCGCCAGTCGTCCTTGTACAGGTCCGGCAATCGAATGATGAAGCTGAATTCGATGCCGGGCGTAAACCTTCCGCCCAGGCAGTTCATCAGCGAGACCTTGTCGAGTCTTTCGCCCGGACCTAGCCGATCACGCTCGCCTTTGGTGAACTTTCCGGCATTCCACTGCTCCAGGAAGAAGTACTGAGTGAGGGAGAGCGAGAGGAAGGACTGACCGGCGTCCCCAAGCGCCAAGGGCATGAGAGGAGCACCAAGCTGGGACTCCGCGTTGCCCCGCTTCGGATTTCGAACGAACGTGAGCCCGGCCATAATCGTGGATCCGGGGTCATCGTCCTCGGAGATGTCCCCCACTGCATTGTGTGCGTCGATCGCATAACTCGGCAGGTTCGTGTTCCACGTCTGCAACTGAGTCGCCCGGAAAATGGGGTGGATGTGCTCCCGGAAATTCGGCTTGAAATCCTCTCGATACCCGTTGTCGTACACATCCGGGCGAAGGCCCATATTCCGGATCCAGCTGTCAAACATGTCGTCCCACAGGGGCACGATATTGAGCGTCTGGGGCGCAAACGCGGGATCCGCAGTAACCACCCATGCACCGGCAACGGTTTGGGTCGAACCGTCCTCGAACACGATTACGGCATCGACCGGGCCATCGGAAGTATCGTCGAACCACCCGTCGTTGTCTACGAAAACCGGGAGCCCGTAATACTCGCCGTCCGGCTGGGCCCAGGCGACGGCCCTCCCGTACCCTCCTGCCACGATGAGTCGCCCTTCATCATCGGTCTCCATCTCTCCCAACGTATCCAGGGGGCCGTGGGGCTCGCTGAGCTTTGGGAAATGGTCTGCAGGGTAACTCTTGGGGTACAAATGCAAGGCGTGGACGGCTCCGTGCTCGTCCGCGAAAGCCGCCGGCGTCGCTCTGTTGAAGGCGACCTGCTCGGCTGCGCTGCCCCGCACCACACGCGGCCCCGCGTCGATGGTGAGCATCCGGATGCGCGCGGGGTTATGGGGATCTTCGCCAACCTGCTGATTTCGGAGTCCTGGGTTTCCGCCATCTTTGTAGAAACTCAGAAGCGACTGGTCTACTGAGAGATCAGTCTCCTGCCGGTACCCGTTGGCTTTCTTGTTGGCCAAGTGGACCGTCCAGACGATGTCCTTGACGACCTTTCCGCCAACCTTCGAGCCGATGACCACCTCAACGCCGCCACCGTTGGGATAGGAGTCGCCCCCTTTTTTTGTCGAGTACGCATAGATCCGGAACCGGGCGGCCTGACGACGGAGAGCGCCCGTGTTGTCCCTCAGGTCATCGCTGGTGATTGGCGTGTCCAGGGTGCCGCGTTTGATGGGCAGTCCGCCTGAGACCTTCGCGCCTCCGGGTGGGGTGATCCCCGCCGTCGTTTCTGGGGCCAGGTAGTATTCGCTTGAGTTCCCTACCCGTGCGAAGCCGATGCTTGGGTGGACCCGGAGTGACAAATCGCTCATGGTTCTTGCTCAGTGGCCTTTCGGAAAAAGGCGATAACGGTGATCAGGAGATTCTAGGCTCGGCGCCGTTCTGCCAGCAGTTCGACATGAACGCACCGACGGCGCTCATTTGACGGCCGAAACGCGGAGGATTCTGTCCGCTGAAGAGCTTCTCCATCGTGGCACAGAGCTGATCGAACCCTTTGATGAGCTCTGCCTGAGCTCGGGCTCCGGCCGAGCCGGCGTCTGGTTTCCGCACGCCACGATAGACCGCTGGAAAGGACGACGCCTTGCGGATCAATTCGAACTTGGTGAAGTGGTCGAGCTCGGCGTCGGTTGAGGCAGCGGTGTTCTGGAACTCAGGCGGAATCGTTGCGGCCCCCTCGGTCTTGCCTTCACCCTGCTCCACAATGGCCGACATGATCCCATAGATCTGTTTCAGCCCCTCCCGCCCGTTCAGCGTCACCGTTTGGTGCTCGAACTGGTTGAAGTAGTTCGCGAACATGTTCACCTGGTTCACGCCGCCCACGATTTGGTCCTGAAAGAGACTTGCCGCGTAGCGCATCGACTCGTAGAGGGCGCCGATTGACCCGTACGTGGTCACGTCAGCATGCAAAGTCGAACCCTGGCCCGTATCCCACTCGGGATATTCTATGAGGCACATGGTGTTGATTCGCGTTTGGTCCAGCGGCCCCAGCTCAGCAGAGTACGGGGAGTAGATCGCAGTGGGATTGGGCGTATCAAGGGAAAAGTCGATATGGGGAATGTCGTTGCCGCGGTACACCGGTGCCTTGAACGTGGGTGTCAGACCAAAGGCGTTCGCGATGTTCGAGGCGAGTTGTACATGAAACATCTCCTCGTTGACCACAGACTGAATGAGCGTGAACGCGGGGTCCGTCCGGTCCTTGATGGAGTACATCGCCGTGAGATAGTACGGGATGGTCCAAAATTCCAGGTCGACCATGTACTGAAGATGATCGTGGAGCTGTCGGAGCCCCCAGGACGGGTAGGCTTTCGACTTGGGCGAAGTTGGGCTGTCTTTCATTTCCTGATTATTGAGCTTGGCTGGGCCGAATGCCTGCCGTTCATGCCAATGGGCTAGTCGTAGAAGGGCAGTCCCGCTGCCTCATAGGCCGTGCGAATCCCGGCCTCGATGGCACCCTCAATCCACGCCACCTTGAAGGATGTAGCGTCCCCACCGAAAAACACGTTCTCCTCCGGCTCCAACACGAGACCTTCCAGTTCTTCGAACTGCCCGGGGGCAAGCATCGCCGCTTCGCCGATCGAGTACGAATCCAGTTGCCAACTCTGAGAGGTGCCGACCACGAAGTACTCCCGGATATAGTCGCCGTGGATCCTGGCCAGATTGTCCAGCGCGTATTCCACCCGCAGTGCGCCTCCCAGCGAATCCCAGGCCTTCGCCTCTGTCGCCCAGGTGTAGCTGGCAATCACGACCCCACCTTCTCCGCTCCCCAGGTCGGTGGACGGATAGTAAACGAACCGCACCGGGAGGTCCGTAATGGTGTGCCCTCCATAGATGCCATCGACTTCCTCCCAGAATCGACGGTCGAATTGCAGGAATAGCTTGGTCGACGCGTTGTAGTTCAACTCCCGGATGGCCTTTCGCTTTCCCTGCGAGAACGGAGGTTCCACGTCCAGATAGCGCATGGAAGTGAAGGGAATGGTCAGGACCAGAGCGTCCGCCTCATAGGAGCGCTCATTTTCGCTACCCGCGCCAACATCGATTTCGCGGTCTGCGCCCATGGTGGCGGCCCGCTCGAATCTCGAAGCAATGGTCCCATCCGCCTGTGAGCGCCGTAGGCCGACCAGCCGGTGGTTGAAATGGATCTTGACTCCGGCGTGCTGCAGCCCGGGCAGAAAGGCCTTGGGCAGTAGATCCATGCCTCCGCTGATCCCGAAGTACTTCACGCCCGGCTCGTGATTCACAGTCTCGACGATCTGCTGCATCAGACTGAGGCTCGAGCGCGACTCCAGGTTCACCATGACCTCGATCATCAGGATCGCTCCAGCCGATAGATCGGTCTCCGTTCTCAGGTACGAGTAGACGGAATGCGATCCGTACCGCTCAACCACCTTGGCCCAGTTCTCGACGGTGTCTCGTCCAAGCTTCGGATCCACCATCCTTTGGATTGGGGCGAGTGCCTCGATCCACAACTGTTCGCCGGTCTTGCCTCGCTCAGATCCGGTGGTTGGGAAGTTCAGAATGTCCGGATTCGCCTCGTACTCCTTCCGCCGCACCTTCACGTTGTTCACGAAGATCCACTCCTGCTTGGCCTCGTCGTGATTGATGAATTCGAACGTATCCAGGCCAAACTTTTCTATGTACTTGAAGACCAGTTCGTAGGTGTCGATGAGACGCATAGCCCCAGCCTCGCTCATGAGGCCGTCCGTGAATGGGGCACGTATCGTCTTTACGCGCCCGCCTACTCGGGTGCTCGCCTCAAACAGCCGCACGCGGTGTCCGGCCTCCGCCAGAAGGGTTGCCGTTACCAGGCCCGAAACCCCGGCTCCGATCACATCGACACGTCGGGGCGCCTTGGCGGCGGGTAGACCATGCTCAATCGCGTGAAGGAATAGCTTCGTCCGATCGGTATAGATCCGCTTGCCACGCTTCGTGCTGAACTCCGGCAAGAGCTCGGGCAGCATTCGCTTCCAGGATTCCATTTCGCGCCTCAGGATTGTCCGATAAGCGGGGTAAAACCCTTAGCAGCAGCACGACGAACTCGCCATACCCCAGTGTGTCAGGCTATTCTTCCCGATGACCGTGGCCTGTCCGGTCGCAACGTTGATGTCTAGGAGCTCACCTGCTCCAGAACTTCCGAAGAGTCGGCAGCAGAAGAACGTCAGGCCATAGACCGAACTGAGTCCCGTGGTCCCTATCGTGGATGCCGCCCCGGTATTGCGGTCTATGCGGGCGAGCACCACTCCGCCGGTAGCGTTGAGCGCCCCGAAGAGAACACCATTCGAGTCGATAGCCAGATCGCCGCTCGATGAGAGGCCGCTCCCGAAACTTCCGACAGCCGTCCCCGCTCCCGTTACAGGATTGATTTCAATCAGCTGCGCTCCTGCAGCCGCGTAGATGGTTCCGTCTGGCGCGACAGCCAAACCATTGGTCGAGAAGCCTGTCGCCCCAACCGCGGCACCGGCGCCCGTGGAGGGATCAATCCTCAGAAATTGTGAGAAGCTGACTCCATACAAGGTCGGGCCGTGAAAGGCTATGTCGGTGACATGAGAAATCCCGACAGGTCCAACTAGTCTCGGTGAAGCCGTTGCCGGGTCCAGGGTATATAGATTGCTAGTCGGGTCGACGACATAAAGTTTGTTCATGTTTGAACCTCTTCAGGGACAGTTGTGCGCGCGAAAACGTGAACCTACTTCTGATGCAATCCGAGGCCTTAGTCTTTTCGCACCATTCTGAAGGCTATTTCGCACCTTTCCGAAGGCAATGTCGCACCATCCCGATGGCTATTTCACACCATCCCGATGGCTATTTCGCACCATCCCGATGGCTATGTCGCACCGACCCGGTGGCAATTTGTTCGTCAACCGAGCATCTCCGACAGGACCCCCGCCGACGCCTCAATGGCCTCGCCCAGCGAGCGTACCGACCAGCTTCCCGGCCGTCCTTGATCATAGCCGCCATGTCGCCCCGCTTTCTGTCGCGACTTGGAGGGTACTCGTAGGCGGGACTGTACAATCGCTCCCCTTGGGCACCTGCCAATCTGGCGTCGCTGCTCCCGGGGACGGTGACCTCCGGTCGAGAATGATCGTACCCACTGGAGCGAAAACCTTGTGAAAGCTCCTTTCAATTGAGAGAATCGAAGTAGGAACACTCGGACCGCATCCAAAGACTCCGAAAGGGGCTCGCTCTCGGGCAGGTGGCACCCGTCCATGTCGCCGCCTACCTGAAACAGCGCGGCGCCGTGGCCACCATCAGTCAGCACCGCGCAGCGCTAAAGGTGCCCTTTGACCGATCGCGCCCTCACCCATTCGATGCTCTATACGTTCGGCCGGGTGTCGGCGGTCACCGGGTTCTTGAGCGAGTCCTGGCCTCGAGCTTTTCCGGAGAAGACCCCGTCGTTGATTTCGCGCGGTATGTGAGCGAAGCGTCGACGGCGAAAGAGACTAGTCGGCCGCCCCGCCCCCTTGGGAGCGATCCGCGGCGGACGAGGGCGATGTGGCTTGCGTCGGAGCAGACGTACCGAAGGGTCTCGATCATCAGAGACATCGAGAGGCGCCGGCCGGGGCAGTTCCGCTTCCCCATGCCGAAGGGCAAGTAGCTGAACCCCTTCGCCGCCCTCGGGTCCTCGAACCGCTCGGGATGAAATCGATGGGGGGCGTCCCAGTAGTCCGCGTTCCGGTGGAGCGGGCAGACCGAGATCATGAACTCGTGCGGCGGCGTGCCTATCGCGGGGGCGCCGTCCGCCAAAACCGGCTCGTAGCCGAACTGCCGGAACGGCGGGTAGAGGCGGAGCACCTCGAGAGCAAAGTAATTGGCGAACGCCGGGTCCTCGCGGATCCGCTTCTGGTACCGTGGCCGAGCCGCCAGGCAGAGCAGGGCGGACCCCAGCGCGGACGCGAGGCTGAACGACGAAACGAGCATGCTCCGGATCTCGCCCATAAACTGGGCTTCCGTGATCTTACCCGAGGTCCTGAGGTCGGCGAGCGCCTTGAGCCAGGAGTCGGGCTTCGGGATCGAGAAGTCGCACACCATCTGGTCGAGCGTTCGAGCGATCCTCAGCATGGTGTAGTCACGTTTGAAGACAGTCCGCTCCAGGACGTACCGGACCGGAAGGAGCGCTTTCGTGTGCAGCCGGAGGGATAGCATGATCCCCTCGAGTACCATGGTCCGTGTCCCGTGGGGGAATCGGGTTTGTGAGATGCAGTCGTCGAGGGGCTTTAGCACTTCCACGCCGAGTGTGTGCTCCAGCATGGCCCGGTAGAGCTCCCGGATGAGGGGGTCGGTGAGGAGGACCGTCCGCTCCCCCTCGTCCAGCGGCGGCAACACACCGTAGACGATCGCTCGCGCCATCTTGGGGATGACGGCCTCGCGCGGCATGTACGCGAGCGACATCCGCTTAAGCCACCGCGCATGCCCGTCCTCGCTGACGACGATGGATTGCTGACTCAGGTGGAACTGAGTCAGCATTTCCATCACGAACCTCGAGCGGGTGAACGGCGTCCTTGCATAGGCGGCGATCCGCTCGGGATCGGAGCTGTATTCGAGACGGTTCTTGAGCCATGGCAGAGAGTAGACTCTCCCGGTCCCCAGCCACTTGAAGGCGTCTAGCAGACCCCGACTCACCGGCCGGAGGCTTGGTCGAGCTTCCGCTTGCGCAGCCGCAGCCGGACTTTGTGGTAGGGGAGGCACACTTTTAAGGCGGCCTTGAGGGCCAGGTACCGGAGCGGATACGGGAGTCGGAGCTTCGCGAGCGGCCGGAGCCCGTACGCGTAGACCTCGTCCACCAGTTCCGCGTCGTCGTAGGCCGTGGCCTTCTTGTCGACGAGGTCGGCGGTCGCGATCTTGTAAAGGTCCTTCGCAAGGTCGAACTCGCCCTCCTTGATCAGGGCCGTGATCGGGCGGAGGTGACGGACCCAGAACGAGTGCCACTCCGCCTCCGTGGAGCGGTCTACGATCGTCGGCGCTACCTTGTAGTAGAGCTCGACCGAGGCGCGGTCTTCGCCGCTCGTCATCTGGGCGTCGCGGAGGTAACGGGCCAGCCGGAGCGGCTCGCTGTGGTCGGGGAGTCCGAGGCTGCCCACGACGGCCGTGGTCAGGAAGCAGACGCTGTCGTCGGCGTCGTCGGCGTCGTTATCGTCGTTGTCGTCGTCGTTGTTGTCGTCGTCGTTGTTATCGTCGTCGTTGTTATCGTCGTTATCGTCGTTGTCGTCGTTGTCGTCGTTATCGTCGTTGTCGTCGTCGTCTCCACCCGGATTGTCTTCGTCGTTGAACTCGTTGGCCTCGTCCTCCGGCACGCCCTCGTTGTCCGGGTTGTCCTCAAGGTCGCCCCCATTCTCTTCGGCGTTCTTGAACTTGCTTGAGAGGTAATTGAACCCCTTCTTCGCGAGGTACTTCATGACCTCGAAGATGACCATGGCACTGACCAAGACGAAGATCTGGGTCCCGATTTTCACCCATGCCTGGTCCGCACTCTCGTCCGAACCTGGGGTCGGGGGCGGGTCCGTGCCGAGGATCCCGTTCACGTTCGGGCTTGAGGGCTTAGTCCCGGAGTAGTAGTACCCGAAGAAATTGGGGCCGGTGTACTCGTTGTCGCTGTAGATTTGGAAGTACGCCCACTGCATGTAGAGGATGAGTGTGTCGCTCCCGATCGTCGCTTCAAAGTAGCTGTAGAACGGGTTGAACGTGGCGTCCACCGTCGTCCCCTGGTACGTGATCTTCGACCCATCAGAGGATATCGTCAGCGTGGCCGACGACGAATCGACCGTCGCGGTGTAGTCTCCGGCCCAGAATGAGGGGTCGTCGACGGTGGCCGCCTTGAGGGCGGCCTCTGAGGACCAAACGCTCCGCCGTCCGGCCGAGGTGATCTCTGGTTCGCTGCTGCTAGTCAGCGAGACCGAGACGTCAAAGTCCGTCGTGTCCGTCCCGTCCTCGGTCACGACACAGGACGAGAACGTGATCGAGCCGGTGTACGTGAAGCTTCCCGTCGGCGACACGATAAACGCGCCCGTGGTGCCGTTAAACGCACTCCCTGCGGTGATGTCGATGAGCTCTTTCGAAGTCGGAGTCGCCACCTTCAACTGGTAGACTCCGTTGTTGCTATAGATCTTGATCAGCAGGCTCGGCTGCCCCGCCGCATCGAAGGTCTGGTACGTTCCGTACAGGATCGAAGGGCTGGTCCCGAACGGGGGGTACGTGACGTTTGAGCCGTCGTTGCTGGAGTCGCCGACCGAGTCGTACGAGCCCCCCGTCACAGTTGTGATCGAGTCCTCGACATCCTGCACTGACACCCCGGAGTAGCCGGCGTTATTGATGTAGGTCTGGACCGCATCGCTGGCCTGCTGCTCCGTGTCCCCGTTGCTGAGGGCAGAGTAGTACGTGCTGTACAGGTCAGACGCTGTGCCGTTCTCCAGCAGGCTATTCAGGAAGTCGTTGACGGTGGGCTGGCTGGCGTCGTCGTTCTTAGCCGCGTAGGAGACCCGACTGATCGACCCAGAGAGCAGGGCGCGCTGTTCGAGCTTGGTGAGGGGGTGAGACTCGACGACTGCCTTCGGATCGCTCTTGAACGCCCTGAGCGTGCTCGGGTCGGTCGCGAGACTGTGGATGAGGTCCAACATCGGCCCGTTCGCTCGCCGCTGGACGTATCCCTCGGGAAGTTGGTGATACGGCAGGTTTGCGGCGACCTTCCTTGTCTTGTCCGTGTTGGACTTTTCCCAGTCCGTCGGGCCCATCACCAACTTCGCGCCTGCCCGGCCGTAGCCGGCCTTATCGACGCGGTCCGCCTCCGCACCTCGGAGGGCCTTAGGGGGGATGTAGAGCGTTGAGACGCCGGTCACGTGGCGGCGGACTGTGTCCGGGTCGAGGAGGTTCGAGAGGTCCAATTCGACCTTCTCCGACTCGATGCCCGGGAAGTTCGACCCCCGGTACAGGACGCACGGCGTGTCGCCCCCGTAGTCCTCCATGAGGGCCTCAATGAGGAGGGGGAATTTAGCCTTCTCGTAGCCTGAGAAGTCGAATTTCCCGTCGGCGAACGCGCCGATCTGGAGCATGATCACCTGGCTGGTCGGGTCCAGCGGGCGCTTGCGGAGGTAATAATCATTCGCGTCGACGATCATGCAGCCGTTCCGCGAGGGATCCACCTCAAGGTCAGCGAAGAGGTAGTCCATCGTCGTAATCCCTGGGTACAAGAGGGCCTCGTGGCCCTCCTGGCGGGCCTGGTACAGCACTCGACGGACTGCCTTCACAAACACGCCTGGGTGCCCGTAGTACACGCCGCACACCGACTCGCCGTCTCGGACCGCGGCCAGCATGGCCTCTGCCATCTGGAGGTATGTGATGTTCCGACGCTTCCCCGTTCCGTAGTACTGGTAGAGGTCGTGGCACTGGCTGTTTAGCGAGCGAATAAAAGAGGCGGTAACGCCGTCTGCAGCGTGGTAGAAGACCCGATCCGCAGCCTCGATCTCGCCGACCGCCTCAAGCGTCAGGTGGGAGATAGCCTTGAGGCCTGTACCGACGAATGCAATCCGACCCTTTGATTTCTCGCTTTTCTTTTTCATGATCTGGTGGATCACTCTCACTGACCCTATTAAGGTGAATCACGCCCGGGTTCGTAGCGCGCCCGATGCCTCGAGCGACCGGACCACTTCGCGAAAGCGTCACTTCGGGTTGTCTGGCGTCCCGAAGTGCGTGAAAGCCGCGTTAAAACTTTACGAGTCGTGGAATAGAAGCACAATGGCAGTTTTTGACCATTCTGGTGCTCAGTTTTGAGGCGAGATGACTATTGCGTTTGAGGGCTGTTTGTGTTATGGCCGGTATCAAGTAGGGGCTAACAAGGGCGTATCGGCAAATTCTCCGCGCCGCTCATATCGGTGCAGCGCCAGCTGATGCTCATCTGACTCTTAATCAGAGGATCGCATTGTCCAGCCTGTGGATCTCCTCAATCGAAAGTGGCCGGCCAACCTGGCGGTTGGCTCATCCAGACAACCTGACCGAAGAATGGGTTTTCCGACTGTGGGAACGAGCGAGTGGGCTTGTCCAGGATGACCCACCAACGGATGTGCGAGCGCATCAAATCCCACTTAGCGCCGGGTCCCTAAACCCCAACCCCGCTGTGCGCCGCCGCGGCCATCTCCCGCATAAACCCGGGATCGCCGTCTTCTTCAAACGCGTTGCCGACAACCACGAAAGACGCACCAGCCGCAACCTTCGCCGCAACCGCCTTCGGAGTCCGCACTCCACCGCCCACGATAATCGGCGTCTTCACCGCCGCGGCAATCGCCGCAATCATCTCGTCGGGCACCGCGTGCTCCGCGCCTGACCCGCCATCGAGATAGGTAGCCTGCAGCCCCAGCATCTCGCCCGCCATCGCGGTGGCCACGGCCACCTCGGGCTTGGCACGCGGCAGCGGCAGCGACCCCACCATGTACTGAGCGGTGGTCAACGGACCCGACTCAATTAGCATATACCCCGTTGAGATGGTCTCCAGCGCCATCTTGCGGATGAGCGGTGCGGCCACCACGTGTCGCCCAATCAAATAGTCCGGATTCCGTCCGCTGATCACCATCAGGTACAGCAGCGCATCAAGATTGGCCACAACCTGGGTGATGGCTCCCGGAAATCCAATCACCGGCAGCGTCGTATGGCGCTTCAGAGTGGAAACGTAGCGGTCCAGCTCGGTGGCATGCACCAGGCTGCCACCAACAAAGAAGAGATCCACGCCCACGGCCTCGGCACGGGTGGCGAGGTCTGGCAACGCCTGCTCGGGCGTGTCATCTGGATCAATCAGCAATACGAAACCCGCGCCGCGCTGGTCACGGATGTCGAGAAGTCGCTGGAAAACTGACTGCAATGCTTCGGTCGTTATCAGAAAACAATGATGGAGCTGAACAGCTAGCCGGCGGACCCGAATTGATTCCACCGGGTCGGTGGAATCTACCGAAGTCTTGGTCGGGGCTCAACTACCCAAGCATCTCCGAAAGGACACCCGCCGACGCCTCAATGGCCTCTCCCAGGCGCGAGGCGTCCTTGCCCCCGGCCGTGGCAAGCGTGGGCCGCCCACCTCCGCCACCGCCTACGATCCTGGCGAGCGTGCCGACCAGTTTTCCGGCCTGAATGCCGCGTCCCTTGATGAGATCGTCCGACACGGTGACCACCAGATAGGCCTTCTCCCCGTCTGTGGAGCCGAGGACGCCGACGCTGCTCTCGCCTAGACGCGCCCGCAGGTCCTCGCCCAGTGTCCGGAGCGCATTCATGTCACCGCCGTCAACCTTGCCGCGAGCGAGCGTAACACCAAAAATCTCAACCGCGCCCTCAATGAACCCAGCCAGTCGACCTGCCAGCGCCTGCTGGCGCAGCTTCTCGACCTCCTTCTCGAGCCGCTTGTTGGCATCGAGCAGATCGGCGACCTCCTCGTCCGAAGGCCGCTGAAGCGACTTGAACTGCCCACGAACCCGGTCGAGTTCTTCGAGCTCGTGATGCAGATGGGCCACGGCGTCAGACCCGGCAACGGCTTCCACACGCCGAATGCCCGACGCAACCGAACCCTCGGAGCGGAACCGGAAAACCCCGATCTCGCCCGTGGCAGCGACGTGAATGCCTCCGCACAACTCCACGGAGTAGTCCGGATCGAACGTGATCACGCGGACCGCATCGCCGTACTTCTCGCCGAAGAGCGCCATCGCCCCACGCGCCATGGCCTCTTCGATGGGCACGTCACGCTCCTCACTCAGCGCGATGTTGCGTTGTATGACCTCGTTGACGCGCTCCTCCACCCGCTTCAGTTCGTCCGGCGTAACGCGCTCGAAGTGGCTGAAGTCAAACCGAAGCTGTCCAGGCGCAACGAGCGAACCCCTCTGCTGAACGTGCGGCCCCAGGACTTCCCGAAGGGCAGCGTGCATGAGGTGGGTCACCGAGTGGTGCTTCTTGATCCGGGCGAGGCGCTCGACGTCGACCTGAGCGGTGACAGGCGCGTCCGATTCGCGTGGCAACTGATCCACAACGTGAATCACCTGCCCGGGCCCCTTGACCGTGTCGAGCACGCGAATCTCCTGACCGCCAATCATCAGCGTGCCGGTGTCGCCCACCTGACCGCCGGACTCGGCATAGAACGGTGTCTGGTCGAGAACGATTTCGTATCGCTGGGCCTCATCGTTCCCGGCCTCGCGCATGGCACGCACCGCTGCGCCCTCGACGCGGGACTGATCGTACCCGACGAACGCGCTCTCGCCCGACGTCACGGTAGTCCATGAGTCAGATCCGGACTGATCCACCTTGAAACTGCTGGCAGCACGGGCCCGATCCCGCTGGGCCTTCATCGAGGTGTTGTACCCGGTCATCTCCACGCCGATGCCCTCTTCACGGGCCATCAACTGGGTGAGATCGACCGGAAACCCGTAGGTGTCGTGCAGCAGGAAGGCCACCTCACCGGGCAGATTGCCGTCGGCGATTGCGGCACCGAAGCGCTTCAGTTGCCCGGCCTTGTCGAGGTCCGGATAGGCCTTGGAGAGCAGGTCCGTGGCCTTCCCATCCGCCTTCAGGGCCGCAACGTCTGCCTCCGGACCCGCCTTCACAAACGGAAGGAGTCGCTCGAAGAACGCCAGGCCGGTGCCGAGCGTCTCCAGGAAGCTCTCCTCTTCGGCCTTGGTCACGCGGATGAGATAGTCCCGACCGCGTTCGAGCTCCGGAAAAACCGTGCCCATCATGTCCACCACCGTCCCGGCGGCCTTGTACAGGAAAGGCTCCTGCAAACCCAGCGTCTGATAGCCGTACCGCACCGCCCGCCGAAGAATGCGCCGGATGACGTAGCCACGGCCGGTGTTGCCCGGCATCACGCCATCGGCAATCGCGAAGGCAATCGTCCGGACGTGGTCGGCAATCACACGCAGGGCCACGCGGATCCGGTCCGCGTCGTCCCCCGTGGCGCCGACGGTATCGTAGCTGCTCAGCCCCTCCAGCGGCGACAGCGCGGCCACCTGATCCAGAACGGGCCGAAAGAGGTCGGTATCGTAGGTGCTCCCTGCCGTCTGCTGGAGCACGGAGACCATGCGCTCGAAGCCCATTCCGGTGTCCACGTGCTTGGCAGAGAGGGGTTTCAGGGAGCCATCGCTCTGGGCGTTGTACTGGATGAAGACCAGATTCCATATCTCCATCACCAGGGGATGGTCCTCGTTCACCAGATCCCGGCCCGGGACCTTCGCACGCTCCTCGTCTGAACGCAGATCCACGTGGATCTCGGAGCACGGTCCACACGGCCCCGTGTCACCCATCATCCAGAAGTTGTCCTTGCTCCCGCAAAAGAGAATGTGCTCCGGGGAGAGCGTTGTCTCGGTCTTCCAAAAACCGGCGGCCTCATCGTCCGGCGAGAGGCCGAGCTTCTTGTCGCCCTCGTGCACGGTGGCGTAGAGACGGCTGGGATCGAGGCCCCATCGATCAACGAGGAGCTCCCATGCCCATCCGATGGCCTCCTTCTTGAAGTAGTCGCCGAAGCTCCAGTTGCCCAACATCTCGAACAGGGTGTGGTGGTACGTGTCGTACCCCACCTCCTCGAGATCATTGTGCTTTCCGGAGACCCGCAGGCATTTCTGGGTATCTGCCGCGCGGACGTAGGGCCGCGTCCCCTCGCCAAGGAAGACATCCTTGAACTGGTTCATCCCCGCGTTCGTGAACATCAGCGTCGGATCGTTGTCCGGCACGATGGACGCGCTGGGCACGATTTCGTGCTTCTTCTCACGGAAGAACTCCAGAAAATCGTTGCGAATGCGCTCTGCCGAGAGCTTTTCCATGGCATGGAATAGAGTATGGCCCATAACTGAAGGACCCGGGGACGGAAGAAAAAAGGCCCGTGATCACCATTGATTCGGGCCCTGAAACCGAGCGAAATATACGGCGATCGTACTTCGACCGGCTTCAAGATCGCGCAAAAGGCAGCCTGGCCCTGGCCGGCGCAATGCCGACCGGGTGCTAATTATTTAACTTCATGTAACCTCGATCAATCGCGACCGTAGCAAACCTTCCAACACCCTCCCGTGTCTGATCGAAAACGGAACCCCCATTCGAAATGAAAACGCGCTTCCTGGGCATTGCCCTCATCGTACTGGCCGGCCTCGCCCTGATGAATCTGTATCAGGCCGTCGCCAGGAATTTTGGAGACAGTGAAGTTCACGCGACCGAAGAGGGTGGCAAGTACACCTACTCGACAGCCACGGCAACCGCCAAGGCTGACGACTTCGATTTCGACTTCGACTTTGATTTCGATTTTGACTTCGACTTTGATCAGGACAGCGACGGCGATCAGTCAGACGCCTCTCGCTCAGTCATGATCGACAAGACCTTCAGCGTCCGGGATGGGCAGCAACTCCTGATCGATGTCCAGCACAGCGACATCGACGTGCAGACCCGAACGGGCGGTGACGAGGCCCGCATCATCGTCCGACTCGAAAGCCGGAATTGGGAGCGTGCGGTTTCCAGGTTCGAGGACATGGACTTCCGGGTCGGCCAGGACGGCAACCGCGTTTGGCTTCGTTCGGACATGCCCCGGAATACGAATTGGCGCACCCGGATGAACATTCAAGTGGTCGCCATCATCCCGGCTCGTTTTGACGTGGACGTCCAGAGCACCCACGGTGACTTGGAGATGGAGCAACTGATGGGCGATTTGCAACTCAGGACCACCCATGGTGACGTGGAGCTGCAAGGCATTGCCGGCCGCCTTATCGACGTAAACACCACCCACGGTGACATCGAGAGCGGCGATCTGAAGGCGGAGACCGTCAGGATCAAGACTACTCACGGGGACATGGAGCTTGGTCGGGTCGATTCGGACACCTTCACCGCGTCTACCACCCACAGCGACGTGGTCATCGAACACCTCACGGGCGACTCCGAGATTCGGACGACACATGGCGACGTCCTTGTCCAGGTGGATGACACAGAGCGCCTCAAAGTCTCGACCACGCACGGCGATGTCGCCGTGACCGTCCCGAGCAGCTTCGGTGCCGACGTCAGCATGTCGGCCGAACGGGTGTCACTCCCCAGTGGCTCCGACTTCAAGGGCGATGTCAAGAAGAAATCGGCTCGGGGCGAGTTGAACGGGGGCGGCGCACGGGTGAACATCTCGACCACCCACGGAAGCGCGACGCTACGCAATCGTTAGGGCGGGGCGGCAACGGCTGGCGCGCATCCGCCCCAGCCAACCGGCACACCCAAGCCTTCAAGCCTCCGTGCGACTCAGCGTCGCACGGAGGCTTTTTACATCGGTCAAGGGCTGCTCGCACACGAAATCGCGGCATACATATGCCCTCGCTGCCGACCGGGCTGTCATGGACTCGACCGCCGGTATGAGCGCCTCTATGGCCTCGCGGTCCGCCCCTGAAGCAGGAAGCCAGAAGGAGACGTCGCCGGCGCGGGGTCGGCGGCGAACCTCCTTGACCAGATCGTCTCCCGCGTCGTCGGCTACCACGATGATCTCGCGTCCCCGGGCCCACAATGCTGCGGATCCCGAGAGAAACCCTGACAGCGCGCTTGGCGACGCATTCAACACCACGCTGGCGGGTGCCATCAGCCGCGCGGCCCGCTCGGTGTATCGGGCTTCAGACGTGAGCGCTCCCAGGCCGAGAATCAGCCCGGCAGCCTTCGAGACCCCGGCCGGCATCGCCCCGTCGTTCCAATCCTGCTTCCGGACCAGCAGGGCCTCCCCCTCGGTCGAGCCTCGGTGGAAACCGCCGTCCGGCGCGTCGCAGTAGGCCATCATGTGTTCGGCCAACTCCACGGCATCCTTCAGGCAGACCGGATTGGAGGTGGCCTGGAAAAGCTCCAACAGACCGGCGCCGAGATAGGCGTAATCGTCCAGCATGGCCGGCACCGCGGCATCGCCTTCAAACCAGCGGTGCAGCCAACCCGCATCACTTCTGAGGTGCGTCCGCACGAACCGGTGAGCCCGCTCGGCCGCTTCTACGAGCGCAGGCGCCTCAAAGGCCCTTCCCGCACGCGCGAGTGCTCCGATCATGAGGCCATTCCAGTCGGAAAGGACCTTCTCATCTCTCAGCGGACGAATCCGGCTGGCGCGCCCCGCGAGCAGCGCTGCCTGAATCCTCGGGAGCTCGACGGGAGGTTCGGCAGATCGGTCTCCCGGATGCATGACATTCGCGCCCGTCCGCTCTCGCGTGGCCTCATCCAGGAAATTGCCGGCATCCTCCATGCCGAACCAGGCGATGGCGGCAGCCGCGTCCTCGGGGCTGAGCAGGGACCGTATTTCGTCCGTCGTCCAAACATAGAACAGCCCCTCTTCTCCCTCTGAGTCTGCGTCCTCGGCAGAGAAGAATCCTCCCTCCCTGTGCGTGAGATCCCTCATGACATACTCGGCCGTCTGAAGTCCGGCCTCCCTCAGGCGTTCATCTCCGGTCGAGAGGAAGCCGTCGACGCACGCGTCGAGCATGGTGGCCTGGTCGTGGAGCATCTTCTCGAAATGCGGCAGGCGCCATTCCGAGTCGGTGCTGTACCGGTGCCAGCCGTACCCGATCTGGTCGAAGACCCCGCCCCTCCACATGGACAGGACGGTGTCTCGCGCCATGTCGGACTTCACGGAATCGCCCGTGACTTCGGCCTGTCGGAACATCAAAGACAGGTTCTGAGGAGCGGGAAACTTCGGCGCGGAGCCAAAGCCGCCGTGCGTCGGGTCATAGCGCGAGGCGAGTTCGCGGCAGGCTTTCGCGGGCCAGTCGGGGTCGAACTCGGCGGGGCCATGGGAGACCGTGCCAGGCGCAAACCGGTTGACCAGGACCTGCGTGACCTCATCGGCTGATTCCACGATATCGGCACGCTCATCCCGCCACGCGGCCGCAATCCTCGGAACCAGATCCATCATCCCGATCCGGCCAAAACGCGAGTGCTTCGGGAGATAGGTCCCGGCATAGAACGGCTTGCGGTCCGGCGTCATGAGGATCGTGAGCGGCCATCCGCCCTGCTTGCCCATGAGGTGACAGACAGCCATGTACACGTCGTCGATGTCGGGTCGCTCCTCCCTGTCGACTTTGATGGCCACCATATGCTGATTCATCAGAGCCGCCACCTCCTCGTCCTCGAATGATTCGTGCTCCATCACGTGGCACCAGTGGCAGGTGGCATAGCCGATGGACAGAAAGACGGGGACGTCTCTCCGCGCTGCTTCTGCAAATGCGTCTTCACCCCACGGAAACCAGTCCACCGGGTTGTTCTGGTGCTGCAGCAGATATGGAGAGCGAGCGTCGCGGAGTCTGTTCATGAACGGGGGGCGCGTATCTTGGGACCTGTTCAATCCCTCCTGGAAGCATGAGTTCAATGACAGCTCTTTCCGAGGCCCTGGCTGGCCGACACGCCCGGCTTCGCGAGGCCATGAAGAGCCACGGACTTGGTGCCGTGGCCATCAACGCGAGTCCGACACTGGGCTACCTGACTGGGCTCGGTTTCCACCTGTCCGAGCGGCCGGTGATGGCGGTTTTTACGGTTGAAGGCACCCCCACCATGGTTGTGCCGGAACTGGAATCTCTCAAATTCAAGAAGGCCCAGTTCGACGTCAATCTCTACACGTACACCGAGTCGCTGGACAGTTGGCAGACGGCCTTCAGCGACGCGTTGTCATATCTCGCGTCGTCCAAAGTTGGGGTTGAGCCTCGCTGGCTCCGGGTTCTGGAGCTGAGATTCCTGGAGGGTGCCGCTTCCCGCGCCACGCTGGTGTCTGGCGAAGAGGCCATCGCCCACCTCCGCATGCACAAGGACGTCATCGAACTGGACATGATGCGAACGGCTACCCGCATCGCTCAGGATGCCCTCAGGGCCACGCTCCCCGAACTCAAGGCGGGCATCACCGAGCTTGAGGCCGCCTCGATCCTGATCCAGAACATGCTGCGGCTCGGATCGGGCGGAGAGCTTCCCTTCCAGCCGATCGTGGCGTTCGGTCCCAACAGCGCGAATCCTCACGCGGAACCCACGGATCGCCCTCTTCAGGAGGGCGACTTGGCGCTGTTCGACTGGGGCGCCAACTACAACGGCTATTTCTCAGACTTGACGAGGACCTTCACGTTTGGCGATGTCGATCCCGAATTGCTGAAGATCGCGGGCTTGGTCGAGGCCGCCAACGGTGCCGGTCGCGCTGCCAGCGCCCCGGGGGTGGAGGCAGGAGATATCGATCGCGCGACCCGGGCCGTCATCGCCGATGCCGGGTACGGCGAGTACTTCATGCATCGCACGGGCCACGGACTCGGGCTGGAAGTGCACGAGGAGCCGTACATCCGCGATGACAACACGCAGGTAATGGCCCCGGGCATGACCTTTACGGTTGAGCCCGGTATCTACCTGGCCGGTCGGGGTGGGGTGCGAATTGAGGATGACGTGGTCATCACGGCCGACGGGGCCGAGAGCCTGAGTGATATGCCTCGCGCGGTGGTTCCGATCCCGCGGGGCTAGGTGGTAGCGGACTCGCTCCATATCCTCTTCGTTGCCCTGGATTCCTCTGATGCTGACGATCTCACAGCCAGAATGAGGATGGCCACGAGGCCGAGCCTGAGTGTGTCCCGCGCTCACGGCGTCTCGGAGGCTACCAGCCGGGCCGGTGAGAATGCGTACGATCTGCTCCTGCTGGACATCTCGCTTGCCACTGGCATCGAGGACGGCTTTCTGAGTCTCTCCCCGTCGTTGCTGGCGCTCCCCATCGTGATCGCCCTGGACCCGATTCTGGACCGGGAGTTGGCCAGGAGTCTCCCGGAAGGGGTGATGGACTACATCGACCGGCGTGCCGCCGACGCCCATGCCCTGGAGCGGATGTTTTTCTATGCCAGCCGGCGGTATGCGGGTCTTCGGTCCCTGCAGGACGCGGAAGGGCAGCTCCGGTCCATTGTCGAGGGAATATCGGACGGCATTACCATAGTGGACCAGGAGCAGCTTGTGGTGTTCGCCAATCCCGCTGCCGAATCGATCCTGCACCGCCCCCTCTCCGAAATGCTGGGCGCTCCGCTGGGATTCCGCCTTCCGGATCCTACGGGTCAGGTCGAGATCCTGTCGCATCGCCACGAGCCGCTTCAACTGGAGATACGCGTCGAACCCATCACCTGGGAAGGCCGGGAGGCAACGCTCGTCGTGTTCCGCGATGTGACGGCCCAGATGGCCCTCGAAGACAATCTGCGGCGATCCAAGGAGGAGGCCCTCCGCGTTGCCAAGCTCAAGACCGCGTTTCTGGCGAACATGAGCCACGAGCTGCGCATGCCGCTGGCCAGCATCATTGGTTATGCTCAGTTGATCCAGGAAGGCCTGGGCGACCACGAGTTTCAGGAATTCGCCGACAGCATTATATCGGGGGGCAATCGGCTTCTCGAAACCATCAACTCGGTCCTCGACCTGACCCGACTCGATGCCGATGCGATTGAGGCGCAGTCCAGGCTGGTTGAGGCCTCCGCCGTGACCCGGGAAGCCGTGGGCATGCTGCAGGCTCTCGCTACCCGCAAGGGCCTGGATGTGATCATCGAGCCCGCCAAGGCGGACGATACAGTACTTGCCGATCCGACGATCCTCCGCCGGATTCTGAATAATCTGGTCGGCAACGCCATCAAGTTTACGAGCACTGGCTCGGTTCGCATCGAGATTGAGGCCGACAGTCAGATTGTCAGACTGCACGTCATCGACACCGGGATGGGCATCGACGAGGAGTTCATGCCACAACTCTTCGAGGAGTTCACCCAGGAATCGAGCGGGTTTGACCGCTCGCACGAAGGCTCCGGACTGGGCCTCGCCATCACCAAGAGACTGTGTCGTCTGATCGGTGGGCGCATCGACGTGGAGAGCGAGAAGGGAGTCGGCTCAACCTTCACGGTCACCCTGCCCCACGCCGAGCCACCGGACTACGAAGACATCGAGACCTCATGATTACCGAACCCACGACACTGTTTGCATTTCTCTCCGGAGTTCTTGGCCTGATCTTCTGGTTGAGCAAACAGCCGGCGCTGAGCAAGCTCTTTCGCATCCTCCCGGCCGTGATCTGGGCGTACTTCGTCCCGATGCTGCTGACCACGGCCGGCATCACCCCGGACGCGAATGCGCTGTACAGCTGGATGTCGCGCTATCTGTTGCCGGCGGCGCTGTTCCTATTGATGGTCACCGTTGACGTGAAGGCCATCCTCAGACTCGGGCCGAAGGCGTTGCTGATGATGGTCACCGGGACGGTCGGGATTGTCATTGGTGGGCCGATCGCGCTGGCCATCCTGGGCGGCGTCCTGCCCGAGGGGACCTGGCAGGGATTTGCCACGCTGTCCGGAAGTTGGATCGGCGGGACGGCCAACATGGTGTTCATGCAGAACTACATCGGAGCCCCGGATTCGATCCTCGGACCGGTCATTGTCGTGGATACAGTGGTCGGCTACGGCTGGATGGGCGTCCTGATCTTCCTCAGCACCGTCCAGGGCAAGTTCGACACGTGGGTCAAGGCGGACATGACCCTCATTGAGGACGTGAATAAGCGCCTCGAGGAAATCGACACCGAGCGCCGGCCAGCCATGACGAGCGACCTCGCCGGCATGGTGGGCATGACCTTCGTTGCCGTGGCCGTCAGCATCTGGGTCGCAAACAATGTGATGCCGGAGAGTACGTACATCGGGACCTCCACCTGGGCCATCCTGATCGTGGTCACATTGGGGCTGGCGATATCCTTCACGCGGGTTCGCGAAATCGAAAAGCCCGGCGCTTCGCAGGTCGGGTTTCTGTTTCTGTACCTCCTCCTGACATCCATCGGGGCGCGTGCCAACCTGTTGGCCGTCCTGGACGCGCCGCTCTACCTGCTGGCCGGCTTCATTTGGATCGCCGTCCACGTCGGCCTCCTGGTCCTGATGGCCCGGATCATTCGGGCACCTCTCTTCTTCGTGGCCACCGGTTCGATGGCCAACATTGGGGGCGCGGCGAGTGCCCCCATCGTCGCCTCCGTGTATCTGCCGGCCATGGCCCCCGTCGGACTCCTCATGGCGACCGCGGGGTACATCCTGGGGATCTACGCGGCCCCATTGGCCGGCGAGCTGCTACGGTGGGTTGACGGGATGCTCTAGGCAGCCAGCGCTTCGGCCTCGGCCACCATTTTGTCAATAGCATCCAGCCCTCTGTTCCAGAACGAGAGGTCCGTCAGGTCAATCCCCAACCGCGAGACCAACACATGGGGCCAGTCGGAGCCGCCTGAGGCCAGGAGCTCCAGGTACTTCTCCGGGAAGGCCGAGCCTTCCTCCAGGTAGCGGGCGTACAGCGCCAAGACAAGAAGTTCGCCGAACGCATACGCATAGACGTAGCCCGGCGTATGCAGGAAGTGCGGGATGTAGGACCACCAGTAGCGGTAGTGCTCGCCCAGGGTAACGGCGCCGTCGAACATGGACATCTGCGTCTCGATCCAGGCTTCCGACAGGGCGTCCACCGAGAGCTCGCCCTTCGATCGGCGGTCGCTGTGGATCCGATCCTCGAAGCGATTCATTGCCACCTGCCGGAATACGGTGGCAACCGTGTCGTCAATCTTGGAGACCAGCATCGCGAGGCGATTCTTGGGGTCTGTCTCTGCCGCCATGAGGCGCTGAAAGACCAGCATTTCACCGAACACAGAGGCCGTTTCCGCCGTGGTCAGGGGCGTATCCGCGTGGAAGACGCCCTGGCTCCGGGACAGGTACTGATGCACCCCGTGACCCAACTCGTGGGCGAGCGTCTGCACGTCCCGGATCTTACCGGTGTAGTTCACCAGCACGTACGGATGTGCACTCGGAACGGCGCCGTGGCTGAATGCACCGCTGCGCTTGTTTGGAGCCAATCGGGCGTCAATCCATCGTTTGTCGAAGAACTCTCCCGCGATGGCCCCCATTTTCGGGTGGAAGTCGCCGTACGCATCCAGGACGATAGACCGTGCCTGTTCCCAACTGTAGCGTGTGTCGGCCTCGCCGACCGGCGCGTACCGGTCGTAGTCCATCATCTGGTCCACACCCAGCAGGCGACCCTTCAGCCGGTAGAAGCGACCGACGATGTCAAAACGGGAGGTCACAGACGAGACGAGGCTGTCGACCACGTTGTCCTGAACCTCGTTTGAGATGTTTCGACTGCTGAGCCAGTGCGGGTAGCCACGGAGACGATCGTCCGACGCCTTGTCCGCAAGAATGGTGTTGAAGATGAACGCGAGGGGCCGAATGTTCTCCTTCAGCCCGCTCGTGAATGACTCGGCTACTTCTTTCCTTCGGTCCCGATTGGTGACATACAGCTGCGCCATCACCTCCTGCTGGGTGACGCGCTTGCCGTCCAGATCGAACCGAATGGCTCCGGTGGTCTCGTCAAAAAACCGGTTCCAGGCGCTCCGGCCCGTTACCGATTTTTCGACCAGGACCTTCTCCTCCGGCTCGGAAAGCTGATATGGCTTCGTCAGGCGAAGCACCTCCAGATAGTGCCGATAGTCGTCCAGGCGTCCGTCCTTCAGGATCGACTCGGCCGCATCGTCCTCCACCTGCGACCACTCGAGATCGAAGAACAGGATGGACTGGGCGATGGCCGTGTAGGCCTCCCGGACCGTCTGCAGCTGGGCTCCCAACTCCTCGTTGGCCGTGTCGGTCGACCAGGCCAGATAGGCGTAGGTATAGGCCCGGCCCACAATGTCCTGGATCTCCCCCAACTCGCCCATTGCCCTGGACATCGCCTGCGCGTCCAACCCGCCCACATTGCCCCGATACAGGGTCGAGAACGCCGTACCACGGTCTCCTGCGTGAGCGATTGCCGCCTTCAAGGCCGCCGGGTCAGGGTAGAGGTCGGTCAGATCCCAGGTTACCTCTTCCGCTCCGGTGGCATCGGTCAGGCTCGTGTCTGTGGTCATTGTCTGGGCATTGGTTCTGAGTAACGGTTCAGGCGCGAATGCAACCACCAATTGGTAGCGGGGTTCATCCCGTTTCGGCCTTTTGACGTTCAATCGGTCTTCCTACTGCCTAAGCCAGTCACTGATGTTCGGTTTTCTGAAGAACAAGAGTCCACACGCACCGGCGGTCTTCAGGCCGCTCGGTACCTCTGAGGAGCTGGAAGCGGCACTCCTTGCTTCGGAAGAGAAACCCGTCCTGCTGTTTAAACACAGCGCTACCTGTGGGGTGTCGTTCTTCGCCCGGCGCGAAGTCCTGCAACTCACAGAGGAGGACGATCCGCCCGTCTTTGAGGTGGTAGTGCAACAGGCTCGCCACATATCCAACGCGATTTCAGAGATGTTCAACATTCGCCATGCCAGCCCACAGGCCATCCTGGTAAAGGGACGGGAAGCCGTCTGGAATGGGTCGCACGGATCGATTACCGACGCGGCTCTCAGGGCTGCAGCCAAGAGCATCCTGCCGGTCCTTCTGATGGCTCTCGTGAGTGCGTGTGCACCGTCAGCCGACCGGCCGGCGGCACAGGCCGAATCCCCGCCGTCCGATCCTGCCGTGGTGGTCGCGGAGGATCTTCCCGCCGCACCCGACTTCACCTTGCCGGCTCTCTCGGGAGACACCTACAGCCTGGCAGACCAGCGCGGCAAGGTGGTCATCGTCAACTTCTGGGCTACCTGGTGTGGCCCCTGTGTCCGCGAAACCCCGGGCTTCGTCGACCTCCAGAATGAACTCGGCGGCGACTCCTTCGAGATCGTGGGAGTCTCGCTCGATCAGGAGGGGTTTGAGGTCATTCGGCCCTTTGCCGAGCGCTATGAGGTGAGCTATCCGATGCTGCTCGACGACGGTGCGCTGGCCGACGAGTTTGGCGGCGTGTACGCGATGCCCTCGTCTTTCATTATCGACAAGGAAGGCCGGGTGGCCCACCGGGTGATCGGCGAGTTTCCGTTTGACGATCTCCGGCCCGAGCTCGAGCGACTGATCGCGGAGTAGTCGGGTCTCGGCAGGCGCAGGTCTCGGCGGGCGCGGCCCTCGCGCGTGGAGTCAGGCCGTCGGCACGAATCGACCAACCGTCATCTTGTCGCGCACGAGATAGCGGCGGGCTGCCGCCTGGACATTCTCGCTGCCGAGTTTCGACAGGCGCTCCAGGTGGTCCACGTAGAGCGTCCAATCGCCCGCCGCGATAGCCTCATTCAGCTGCGCTGCCACTGAATACGGACCGTCTCTGAGGTAGGCTTCCTGCGCGCGAAGTGCACTCAGCGTACGAGCGATCTCCGACTGCTCGACGCCACCGTCCACCACCTCGGCAATCGCCTTCCGCACCGCCTCCTCGACCACCGCGTGTGTCGATTCGGGGGCCAGCATGCCGAGCACATAGAAAAGCCCCGGATCGCGGAATCGGGAGACTCCGGCCGACACGCTGGTAGCAATGCCATTGTCCACCAAGGCCCTGTACAGCCTGCTGCTCTTCCCCCTTGTCAGGATGGAGGCGAGCAGGGCCAGCGCGTCCGTGTCCCCGTCCAGTGCTGCCGGACTCTTGAAGGCCAGCATGGTCGCGCCCAGTTCACCGCGCATCCGGACCTCAAGCCGCCGCTCTCCTGACTGCTCAGGTTCTCGGGTCGCCCGCTGAGGCATGGCAGCCGGCGCATTGCCCAGCCCGCCGAAATGGGCCTCGACGCGCTCGAGGGCGCTCGCGACGGTCGTGTCGCCGATTACGGATACCGTGGCATTCTCGGGCCAGTAGTAGCGGTTGTAGAACTCCCGAAGGCCATCCGGCGACATGGTCTCCACGTCGTGTCGCCAGCCAATCGTCGGATGGTGATATGGATGGGCCAGGTAGGCCATGCTCCAGACTGACTGGTACAGTTTCCGGATGGGCTCATTTTCGCCGCGATCCAACTCGTTCAGGATAACGGTCCGTTCGCTCTCGATATCCTCGTCCCGAAGCAGCGCGCCGCGCATGCGGTCTGACTCGACCTGCATCGCCAGGTCCAGTTGATCGGACGGCAGGACCTCGTAATAGTTGGTCCGATCGTTCCAGGTGGTGGCGTTCACCTGCGCGCCAACCCGCTGAAGGGTCTGGAAAATGGACGATCCGGTGTCCTTGTTGAAGCGGCTGCTCCCCTTGAACATCAGGTGCTCAAGGAAGTGGGTCGCCCCGGTCAATCCCGCGGACTCGTTTCGCGATCCCACACGGTACGTTACCATGAACGCGGCCACGGGGGCACTGTCGTCAGGCAGTACGAGCACCTCCAGTCCGTTTCCGCGGTGCTTCCAGGCCGTGATTCCGGATCGCTCTCCGGTCTTTTCGAATGTTTCGTGCATCAGGTCAATGGGCGTCCAGCCAGTTGTCTCCCGTATCCATCCCCACTTCCACCGGCACATCCAGCTTCAGGGCTCCTTCCATCTCTTTCTTGACGAGGGTCTTCACCGCATCGATCTCCTCCGGAGGCACCTCCAGAACGAGTTCGTCGTGCACCTGAAGCAGCATGCGTGCCTGGAGGCCGGCCTTCGCCAGTTCGCGGTCAACGCCGATCATGGCAATCTTGATCATGTCGGCCTGTGATCCCTGGATGGGCATGTTGACCGCCACTCTTTCGGCCGCCGCACGAACCACCCGGTTGCGCGCGTGGAGATTCGGCACGTAGCGCCGGCGCCCCAGAATGGTCTCGGAATAGCCACTTTCCCGGGCCCGCTCAATCTGCGCCGTAAGGAACCGGGATACGCCCGGAAAGGAGGTGAAGTAACCATCGATCAGCTCCTGGGCCTCGGTTCGAGAACACCGTAGCCTCTGGGCCAGACCGAACGCCGACACGCCGTACGGAATGCCGTAGTTCACTTCCTTGGCCTTTCGGCGCTGATCCTTGTCGATGTCCTCGACGGGGCACCCGAACACCTTCGCCGCCGTGGTGGTGTGGATGTCCAATCCGTCACGAAAGGCCTGTTGAAGCGCCTCATCCCCCGAGAGCGATGCCAGAATGCGAAGCTCGATCTGGGCATAGTCCGCGCTCAACAGCTGCCAGCCTTCCTGCGGGACGAAGGCCTTGCGAATCTCGCGTCCTCGCTCGGTACGCACCGGAATGTTCTGCAGGTTGGGGTCGGCACTCGACAGGCGACCCGTGGCGGCCACCGTCTGATTGAAGCTGGTGTGGATGCGCCCCGTCTCCGGATGAACCAGGCCGGCGAGCGTGTCCACGTAGGTGCTCTTCAGCTTGGAGAGTTCACGCCAATCGAGAATCAAACCCGGCAGTGGATGCTCCAGCGCCAACGTCTGGAGTACGTTCTCGCGCGTGGACGCTTTCCCCTTGCCCGTCTTTCCGACCACGGGGAGCCCGAGTCGCTCAAACAGGATTTCCCCGAGTTGCTGGGTGGAGCCGATGTTGAATTCTCCCCCAGCGGCCTCATAGATGGCTATCTCGAGACCGGCGATGTCCTCGTTGAGTCCTTTGGAGATGCCCTCCAGGATCGACGTGTCGAGGCGAATTCCATTCCGCTCCATCTTGGCAAGAACCCTGAGGAGCGGGAATTCGATATCGCCGGAGATCCCCTCCAGGCCGTCCTTTTTGAGTGAGGCCCGCAGCAGCACTGCCGCTCTCAAGGCGAAGTCCGCGTCCTCGCAGGCATACGGCCCTACCTTGTCCACCGGGACATCCCGCATGCTGATCTGGCTCTTGCCCGTCCCGATCAGCGTGGAAATAGGTATCATTCGATAGTCGAAGTACCGAAGGGTAACTGCGTCCAGCCCATGTGGTTCTTCCGGGGCTACGAGGTAATGTGCGACCATCGTGTCGAAGAGAACGCCACCGAGAGTCACGCCGTGCCGGGACAACACGATCGAGTCGTACTTCAGATTGTGGCCCACCTTGGGGATCGCTCCTTCCAGTACAGGCCGGAGGAGATCCAGCACATCCTCGATGGGGGTGTCGTCCGGCAGGGGCGTCGGAACGTAGGCCGCCTCTCCCTCACCCCAGGAGACGGAGACTCCGACCAGCGAGGCGAGCATGGGATCGCGCGAGGTGGTCTCGGTGTCCACCGCCAGCTCTCCGGCACTCTCCAAAACGGAGATCAAATCCTGAAGGGCTGGCACCGTGCGAATCAGTTGGTACCGGACGGCCTCCTCATCGAACGAGGTCTCCTCGACATCCGCTTCTGAGGGCGCCGAAGGCGTCGAGAACAGATCGCTCTGCTCGCCGGGACCGGCGGCCTTCACGGTGTGTCCGGCAACCGTCTTGATGGTCCGCTGCGTCAGCGTCGAGAACTCGAGATCCGCGAACAGCTGCTTGATGCGCTGCACATCCGCGTCCTTGCGCTTGAAGTCCTTCCAATCCACAGTGACCGGAACGTCGGTCAGGATGGTTACCAGCTTCTTGGAGAGAAGGGCATCGTCCCTGTGCTGCTGCAGGCCTTCCCGGGCGCGCTTGCCCTTGACCTCGTCCGCGTGGTCCAGGAGAGCCTCAACGCTGCCATACTCCTGAACCAGCTTCATTGCGGTCTTCTCCCCGATGCCGGGCACCCCAGGAACATTGTCGCTGGCGTCGCCCATCAGGGCCAGGACCTCAATGAACTGGATGGGCGCAAGGTCGAACTTGGCCCGGAACGTGTCTTCCGTGATGGGATCGAACGAATCCCCCCGGTAGGCGGGCCTGAACATCGAGATCCGGTCACTCAAGAGCTGCTGGAAATCCTTGTCCGCCGAGACGATGACTACCTTTTCGCCATCGGCCTCTGCCTTTCGGGCCAGGGTGCCGATCACATCGTCGGCCTCGACACCCTCCTCCTCGACCACTGGAATGTCCATCGCGCGCAGCACGGCCTTGATGTCAGGCAGGTTGCCAACCAGTTCTTCGGGAATCGGATCTCGGTGCGCCTTGTAGTCCGCGTAGAGCTCATCCCGGAAGGTGCCCCCCTCTCCGACAAGGTCAAATACCACGGCCACGTGCTCCAGGCCGTGGTCCTCGATCAGTTTCAGCAGCGTGTTGATGAAACCGTACGTAGCCGACGTATTGCGGCCCTTGGAGTTGATGAGCGGCCGATTGATGAACGCGAAATGGGCGCGATAAATCAGCGCCAGCGCATCAAGTAGATAGAGCGTGCGGTGGGAAGCCAAGTAAGCGGGGCGTGGGTGGACAGTACCGGCGCTCAAGGTAGGGAGCGGGGCGTGTCAGGTCTGCGTCACACCGCCGGCAGACACGGTCTTTTTTGCGGAACTCCAAATAGCGCGAACCCTACAATGCGGCATGCCATCAAACCGCCACACCCCGCGATCCGTTCTGGTCACCGGCGGCGCCGGATTCATCGGGAGCAACTACCTCCTGGCCGCCGTCCCCACGCAAACTGCCGTCCGGTTCGTGAATCTGGATGCACTGACGTACGCGGGCCAGCGTGAGAACCTCATGTCCCTCGAGGACCTGCCCAATTACGCGTTCCAACAGGGAGACATCGCCGATCGCGGCCTTGTTGAGCGGCTGTTTGAGTCGCACAACTTCGACACCGTCATCCACTTTGCGGCGGAGAGCCACGTGGACCGGTCCATTCTGGATCCCCTCGCCTTCGTCCGCACAAATGTCCTGGGAACGGCCACGCTGCTGGAGGTAGCGCGGCAGCGCTGGAAAAGCCGGGGCGATGTCCGGTTCCATCATGTCTCTACAGACGAGGTGTTTGGCGCTCTCGGCCCGGAGGGGTTCTTCACCGAGGACACTCCCTACGCCCCCCGCTCGCCCTACTCAGCTTCGAAGGCTGGCGCCGACCACCTTGTCAGGGCGTACCACGAGACCTACGGGATGCCGGCAGTCATCAGTAACGCGTCCAACAACTACGGGCCCCTCCAGTATCCGGAAAAGCTCATTCCGCTGGTCATTCAGAACGCGGTGAGCCAGGATCCCGTACCAGTTTATGGAATGGGCGAGAACGTTCGGGATTGGCTCCATGTCCTCGATCACTGTGAGGCCATCGACAGGATTCTTAGAAGCGCTCCGGATGGGACCACCTACCTCGTCGGCGGCGGCGAGGAGCGTTCCAACATGGACATTGTCCACCTGCTCCTGGACCTGGTAGACGAGGCCCTGTCGCGCGAGGCCGGAAGCTCACGCCGGTTGGTGCGATTTGTGACGGACCGCCCCGGCCACGATTTCCGCTATGCGCTGGATGGAAGCCGACTAGCGGCGGACCTCGACTGGCGGCCCTCCCGCTCTCTGGAACAGGGTCTTCGCGAGACGGTGGCCTGGTATCTTGCGAATCCCGAGTGGCTGGAGCAGACGAGGAGCAGGACCTACGACGAGTACTACACCACCCAGTACCGGGATCGCATCGACGCCGGTAACCCGATCCAAGCTAGATGAAGGGCGTTGTCCTCGCTGGCGGAACTGGCAGCCGGCTCTTTCCACTGACCAAGGTGACCAACAAGCACCTCCTTCCGGTGGGACGCTATCCGATGATTTACCATCCGCTGATGCGTTTGCGTCGGGCGGGGATCACCCAGATCGCGGTGGTCACAAGCCCCGAGCACATGGGCGACGTGGTGAACCTTCTGGGGAGCGGAAGAGATCTTGGCGTGGACCTGACGTTCCGGGTTCAGGACGAGCCGGGCGGGATCGCACAGGCCATGGCGCTCTGCGAGAACTTTGTCGGCGGAGATCCGGTGGTGGTGTTTCTCGGTGACAACGTCCTGGAGGAGGACATCAGCCGGGACGTCAGGGCGTTCGAGGAGCAGCTGTCCAGGGGTGGGTCAGCTGCCAGGGTGTTGCTGAAGGAGGTCCACGACCCGGAGCGTTACGGTGTGCCCCGCATCGAAGGAGACCGAATTGCCGAGGTGATCGAGAAGCCAACCAATCCCCCGAGCAACTACTCGGTGACCGGGATCTACATGTACGATGCGGCTGTGTTCGACGTTGTGCGGGGACTGCACCCAAGCCGTCGGGGAGAGTACGAGGTCACTGACGTGACCAACTGGTATGCCTCGAGAGACCTGCTGTCGTTTGGAGTCCTGGAGGGCTGGTGGGGCGACGCCGGAACGCTCGAAGGCTGGCACGAGGCCAACACCCTCGCCGAACACCTCGCCTATGACGAACTGGAGAGCGGCGCATGAACTGGAAAGACGGCATCATCGGCGATTGCCCGGTGAGCCCGCTTCGGCGCTTCTCGGACGATCGGGGCTGGCTCTCCGAGCTGTTCCGTACGGATGAAGCGCCTGACGGCCATGATCCCGCCATGGCGTACATCTCGGAAACACTGCCGGGCGTTGCCCGCGGACCCCACGCCCACACGCACCAGACCGATTTGTTTGCCTTCTTCGACGGGCGATTCCGGGTGTACCTGTGGGATGACCGACCGGGCTCGGCAACAAACGGAGTGAGGCAGGTCTTCGAGGCTGGACGCGATAACCCGATGACCGTCAGGGTCCCCCCCGGTGTGGTTCACGCCTACCAGTGTCTGAGCGACACGCCGGCGCTGATCCTGAACCTGCCCGACCGACTGTACGCCGGGCCTCAGCGCGCCGAGCCCATCGACGAGATTCGCCACGAGGACCGCCCGGACTCTCCCTACCGCCTCGATTGAGTGTCCGTTCTACTGTTCGACATTGACGGAACGCTTCTATTGGCTCCTGGCCTGGGTCGACTCCATTTCGAGACAGCACTTACCACCCTGTGCGGGCGCCATGTAAGTGCCGAGGGCGTGATATTTTCGGGCCGTACGGACAGGTCGCTGGCCCGGGAAATGCTTCTGAGAGCGGGATACACGTCCGGCATTGAGCACGCAATTTCAGAGGTGCTTGATGCCTACGCCACGCTGTTGGAAGACGAAATAGACCCCGCCGAAGTCCGCGTGCTTCCCGGAGTTCGGGAATTACTGGAGGCACTGAGCCAGAAAACGCACCTCCACCTCGGAGTGCTGACCGGCAATCTTCAGCGGACGGGGCACGCAAAGCTGGCCGCCGCCTCGCTCGACCTGTTTTTCGGGTTCGGTGCCTACGGCTGCGACCACGAGGACCGAAACCAACTCCCGGCGTTCGCGCGTGATCGGGCCCAGGCGGTCCTCGGAAAGCCGGTGCCGCTCTCGACGTTGATTATCGTCGGTGACACCGAGCATGACATAGCCTGTGGCCGGGCGGTCGGGGCGCGAACGGTTGCTGTCTGCACGGGTCTCGTGGATCGCAATTCGCTTCGGAATGCTGAGCCCGACCTCCTCCTGGACGACTTTCGCCAGCCAGAGGCCCTCTGGGCATTTCTTGACGACTGAGTCCGCCTGGAGTCGAACCTCCTCCCATCGCCCTCCTATATTCGGCCAGTCACCGACCCAAACCGAACCCCTATGCGTGCTTTATTCCTGGCTCTGACCCTTCTTGTCGTCGCTCCCGTCCACGCGCAGGATGTCACGCCGCCAGCCGACGTGCTCGGATTCAACATTGGGGATGACTACCAACTGGCTACCTACGATCAGCTGTACGACTACTGGCAGACCCTGGCCTCGGAGTCGGACCGGATGACGGTCGAGGACATCGGACTGACCGAGGAGGGACGACCACAGATCATGGCCGTGATCACCTCTCCCGGAAATCGGGCAAACCTGGAGGGCTATCGCGATATCGCCAGGCAATTGGCCCTCGCCGAAGGCCTGACGGACGGCGTGGCCCTCGCCATGGCCGAGGCCGGAAAGGCCATCGTCTGGATCGACGGCGGACTCCACGCCACGGAGGTTCTGGGTGCCCAGCAGCTGATGGAGACGGTCTACCAACTGGTCAGCATGGATGACCCCGAGACCCTTCGCTTCCTGGACGATGTGATTGTGCTGGCCGTGCACGCCAATCCCGACGGCATGGAGCTCGTGTCAAACTGGTACATGCGCGAAGACAACCCCGAGGACCGCAGGTCTGGCGGCATTCCGGTTCTGTACCAGAAGTACGTAGGGCATGACAACAATCGGGACTTCTACATGTCCACGCAGTCCGAATCGGTCAACATGAACCGCATTCTGTACCGCGAGTGGTTCCCCCAGATTGTCTACAACCACCACCAGACGGGGCCGGCCGGGACAGTGATGTTCGCGCCCCCCTTCCGGGATCCCTTCAACTACAACTACCACCCGCTCGTCCCACTGAGCATTGAAGCCGTGGGGACCGCGATGCACAGCCGGTTTGTGCGTGAGGGCAAAGGTGGGACCACGATGCGGTCCGGGGCGAGCTACAGCACGTGGTGGAACGGCGGGCTGCGCACCACCCCTTACTTCCATAACCAGATCGGCCTGCTGACGGAGACGATTGGAAATCCGACGCCCATCGACATCCCACTGATTCTCGAACGCCAGCTCCCCAAGAACGACAT
>JAJCYP010000088.1 GCA_029262855.1 Bacteroidota bacterium
ATCCGGGTCATTGGGGTGCCGCTCCCGATAACCCCTTCGGTGTACGATGGCCAGATCCGGTTCCGGAACGCTCCGTTCCCCGAGTTCGATGCCGCACTGAGGACGAACCTGTCTCGACTCGTCCAACTGTTTGACCAGAAGTTCGTTGAGGAGACTGATCGGTTCAGCGTGCGAGGGTCCAGAAGGTGACATGGCAACGATGCGCCCTTCGAGCAACTCGACCTTGTCGTCCTCCGTCAGGATGCCCGCCTCAATCATCGCGTTGTACTCCTTGATCGAAAGGAGGCGTTGCGGCAATTCCACTGTGGCCATTGACATCGTGGCAGGCATCGGGTTCAAGATGTTCTGACGCGTTTGGGGATTCGTGGTTTCTTGCACAGGGTTGACCCTGGAGGGTTGGCGAACGCCGAGCGCAACACGACCGGGGTTCTTCCTGCAAAGGTCCTACTCGACGTCCCGCGATGGGCCGAGCCTACCCTGACTAGGCTGTTCGCTGAACGCCAGTTGGACGAATCGTTCTGAATCATCGGCATCGACAATGCGGGGCGTAAGCGCTTCGATAGCTCCCTGCTGCGGCGGCTAGAAGGGCTGCGCCTCCGCCTGGTGTTTCAGCCATCGCAGTGCCCCGTGGAACTTCATCCAGATGCTCTTGGCCTCCATCGCATACATCCCCGCCTCGCTCTCCCCTCCGGGCTCGTACATATCCGGCATCTCCTTGGGGAGCTTCCGTTTTCCCAACAGATATCCGGGTACATGGCGATTGGAAGCGAGCGCGGCCGCGAGGGCGGCATTGGCCCGATCGCTCTCGCCGTCTTCTTCGTAGGCCACGAGCGCCCGGGTGTACATGAACTCCGCCGAATCGTCGTCCGCGAAGTCGTCCAGCAGGCCCAGCAACTCCGGCAACTCGCCCGTCTTGAGCAGATAATATGCCAGCAGGTAGCGGATGCCTTGATTGTCGTTCGGGTTCAGGTGCAGCATCTCCCGACACTGATCGATAGCCTGCTTCCGCAAACCCTTCTCCCACCGGAGAAGTACCAGGCCGTGCAGGGCGCGCATGTACGGACGCGTCTCGATCAGGCCCCAGAAGCGTCCGGGTTCCTCGGAGAAGTACCGCGGTCCCAGGCCACGCTTCCCGGCCTCGACCGCCTGCTCAACCAGTTCCATGCGGGCGCGGGCCGATCGCTCGCAACCCGCCAGAATGAGGTACGCGTCAGCGCAGTCAGGAGACAGATCCAGGGCCTCTTCCGCCAGTCTTTGTGCTGCTCTATCGGACTCCGTCTCCCAGGCCTGGTATACAAGGTCCTGCGCCTGATCGAGCAAACCGCGTTCCAGGGCCTCCCCTTCGTCCTCCTCGTCCAGATCCGCTGTCAGCAGGCTGAATAACTCCTCGGGACCGTCAATTTCGGGATCCCGGGCAAGGCGACTGATCTCCCGAAGAGTCTTTTCCATGCTGGGCAGATCGGCAATAGTTTTGAGTACTTCAGGTGGCAACTCATCGCTGACACCGAAGAAATAGTCCCATTCGGTGTCCTCCCATCCCTTGATGATGCCCTCCTCACCACACCCCGGGCACCACCAGTGGATCTCGCCGGGTAGGGCCTCGCTCGCCGAAATCATGCCTCGGCATCCGGGATCGCTTAGCTGCGGGCAGAACAGGTTGGTCCGCTCGTCCTCGACGTCCTCTCCCGCACCGGAGGTGACCCACGCCACGATCCCGGCACAAAATGTGGCCATCGTCCGTGCCGGACCACGGTCCGGGGCGATGGAGCCGTCATCGGCCAGAAAATGTTGAAGGTCGGTGATATAGGACATGGCAGTTCGGCCGTCGTGCTGCTCGCATGGGAAAGATACACGCAAGCCGGCAGACTGAATCATCGCGCGCCCCTGCCGCTGCTCAAACGCTTCGAGGGGCGCGGCTCTGATGGCTGCCTGGAGGAGCGTCCGGCAGCCTGCTCCGAGACTTGCCAAAGAAATGCGGTGCCATGCTCGCGCCCATGGGCAGCGTGGCGAATCGCGGCTCATCGTAGGCGGAGGCCCAATCGCTCACGGGGGCCGTGTTGATTGGGGCGATGGGCTTGATGAGTTTCTCCGGGACCGCGAACCACGGGACGTGGTGGACGCCGCGGCGATCGGTGAAATTGGCGTCGGTGAACGCTCGCACCAACTGCCACTCCGGTCCGGCCATGCGCTGCCAGGCCTTCAGGGTGGGAGAGTCCCGCGACCTGCGCCCCCGGGACGGTGTGATGGCCACCCGGCTTGGACCCGCGTGAAGGATGATTGGCACATGGAGGCCGCGCCTGTCTTGCCAGTAGTAGACGCCGCCCTGGATTCCCTCGTGAATGAGGGTCTTCCGGATCTCGGCGACCAGCCAGGTCTCTTCCAGCAGAGCTTCCAACTCGCGGTCAAACCTGCCGGCGCCTCTCTCGGAACTCTTCATGGCCGCGCGCATGACTCCCGTGTCCCAAAAGTACAACTTGGCGGTGGTCAGTTGGCGGCGACCGTAGCCCTCTGGATAGGCAGGGAGCAGATGTGCCAGGTGGTCTCGAACGAGAATTTCCACCCAGCGCCGGACCAGCGGTGGCGACACGCCAAGCCCTCTGGCGAGCTTCGAGCAATTCAGGATGCTTCCGGTCTGGAGAGCGCAATGCTCCATGAACTCGCGGAAGGTGTCCATCAGGCTGGGGCGCACCCAGGTGCCTCGGATTTCCAGGTACCATTCGGCCAGCAGGTCGTTATAGAAATCGCCTGGGCGATAGCGCGAGTCCAGGCCGCCCGGGTAGCCACCCCGCGTCAGGAATCGCATGAAGTCGTAGGTGTTGCGCGGGATGGTCCCGAATTCGCTCAGCGTGACGGGGAGCAGGGTGTAGCGGGTGCCACCGGGGCCTGGATTCGGGGGCAGTTGGACGTAGGGCTTCCTTGATTTTGTCAGGACCGGCCAGTCCTTCTCCAGTCCCAGGTGGATTCCGTCGTGGGTGAAGAGGTTGAATTGGCGATCCAGGAGCGCGGTGGGTTCGGGCCTGCCTTGCGGGGCGGCGCCGTCTTCGGTTGGGTCTGGGTCTGCCGGTGGGTTTGGATCGGGGTTTGACCACGCGAAGATGCGTCGCGCAAGGAAGGACTTGCCCACGGATTTCGGGCCGGCGAGTCTCGGGAAGGAGTCGGCGTACCAGTGCGTGCGGATGGTCTGGGCCAGTCTTCGCTTGATGATCATGATCTTCGTTGTGTGCGGGCGGGATTCGCCCCTGCTCGGCGGCTGAATTGCCGCTGTTCGCTTTGATGTGCCCTCTGGGCGGGACCGATTTGCCCCGGGGCGGCTTTCGGATTGCCGCTGGCTAATTGAAATGGGCCGCGGTTCGCGACCCGTTTGCCTGGTCTCTCAGGCTTCTGGATTCGGGCGATTGGGTCTGTCTGCGACTTCATTGTCCTGCGGCAATTTGAATCTGCCTTCGGGTGGTGATTGGGGCTGTTTTTGGAGGGGGCGGATTGAAATTGCCGGTGGACAATTCTTCTCGGGCTCAGAGACCCCCCCCCTCCTTTCCCGGGCCCCGCGAGGGTATAGATCCGCGAGACGCCGTGGCGTAACGGAGGGATTGGCCGTGGGCGCGGCGGGGCCGCAGGGCGGCGGGGCGGGGCCGCAGCGTGGCGGCGTGGCGGTGTGGCGGCGTGGCGGCCGGAACGACTGGGCGAAGGGAGCGAATGTGAAGACCAACGTGGGTGGGGGTCCAAACGCTCCGCCGAATTGTCCCGCGGCAATTTCAATTCGCCCCCCCTCTATCGCCTCAAAAGCCCCGGTCCCGGGCAATTTGAATCCGCCGGGGGCTAAACCGGACGTAGATGGGCCTCAGACAGCACACCGGAATACAAACCCCCTCGGCAAATCCGCAGCAACCCGTGGACAAACCGAACTATCCACCGGCAGATTGGCCCCACAGCCCAGCACCATTCGGTCGTCAGCGACCGGCAAATCGAACAAGACCAGGACAAATCCATCCCGAAGACGGGGCAATCCTCCCCCAGCCGCTCCAGGTCCTTGAACGTGTACTGGACCACTCCATGCGATGCCCCGGTGAGGTCTTCCAGGTCTCGGTATACCGAAACGGTCACGGCTTTACTTATCGCCCGGCGACTTTAACTCCGCGAGTCCTCGAACGGGTCGGGTATTGCATGGGGGGTCGCGAGCAGCCTTTCGAAATACGGTGTTGCAGGAGGAGTCTAGCCCACGGATACCAGAATTTTCTGCAGGCGATTCGGGACGAAAGCGATCCCGAGCACGAGCAATATCTGGAGTGGGTCGGCGGCTCCTTCGATCCGGAGGCGTTCTCGCCATCCCAGGTCCTCTTCGATGACCCGAAGAAACGCTTGCGATACGCCTTCCTTGAGAACAACGGAGGCGTTACCGAGGACGAGCTGATCCTGCCGACGAGAGCGCGCCGACTCGCGGCTGGGGGGCTAGCTTGAGCGCCCCCTACGAACCCGGCGGTACAACCGCCTCAACCGCAACGCGCACCGAAGGCACCTCGTCCGAGGCACAATCCTGCCCAACGCCCACACGTTCCATCCGCCTATACGACCCACCCCGCGGCTCGCGATACACCTCCACCTGCCGCGACACCAGATCTACGACCCAATACTCCGGAATACCGGCCCTGGCGTAAACCTCCAGCTTGCGCCCGCGATCCTGCGCCAGCGACGCCTCTGCCACCTCAATGACCAGCCTGCAGTCGGCCGCCGAAATACCATTCTCCCAGAGATTCTCGGCCAGCGAGACAAGCGCGATGTCCGGCTGCACTTGAGTGTGCCCCTGAATGTTGACCGCATTCTGGACCACGACCCGGATCGACTCCGGCACCTGCCGGCGGAGCAGGAGATCCAGAGCCAGGACGCTCGCAACATGCCGATTACCGATAGGACTCATCGGGACCACCTGGCCGTCAATGAGCTCCAACCGCTCGTCGGGAGCCAGAATGCCGCCGCGCTCCATCTCAAGGTAATCCTCGATACTGAACCGGTAGGTCTTCGGTGGCGGCGATTGCAAGGTTGCAGGCATGTTGAGTCCGGGTGTGTCACGCAGGGGCCTCAGATGGGGTTCCAGACCCATAGAGCGCTCTGCGCCCGGAGTTGTAACGGTAAGGAGCACCGGATCTTGAGGGCGATGCGGAGCGCGCTTCGTCGCAACGCTCAGGCAAGGGCCCGAAAAAGGCCGGCGCGCGCTACATTCGCCCCTTCCCAGGCAGCCGCTCCGCCCCGACACATGCCGCGCACCAAACACGTCCTCCAGTTCAAGGAATCTGCCGCCACCGGAGATGGCTTTGGGCTGTATAACACAGTCAATTCAAATTGAACTTGAGATGACCGATCACCGCCTCGTCATCTACCGCTTTGAACGCCTGGTGCTTACAGTCCCCACAGCGCACTTTGGGCTTCCCTGGGCCCCTCCCCGATCCCGTGTGCACCAAGCAGCGCACGCAACCGCTCGACTTCGGCGCGGAGTTGCCTCAACTCCCGGTCTTCTGAATCGTCCATGGCTGTCGAAGGTGAACAGGGCTGCCGGTCAGTCTTCTCCGGGTTTTTCACGAACGTGGCGGACAGTCAGTACGAGTACGTGGTCCCCACGATGCTCCTCGTCACGCAGCGAATCGGCCACCCGCACTTCGTAGATGATCCACACGTCCTTGAATCGGAGCCGGCGCAGGCCCGGGTCCTCTCCTGCCGCACTATCGCTGGATATCAGGCGGTGTCCTAGTTTCGGAAAATCCGCGAGCTGCACGGTGTGCTGAATCAACTCCCCCATCCATACTCGCGCCCGCTCGGCGTTGTCCGGGAACCGGAATTCCGCAATCTCCAGGATGCGTTCCAGGGCCAGCTTCGCGTACTCGACTTTCATTCGTCATCGTCGGTCCAGCCGCCCGCCGCGTCAGCGTTGGCCCTGAGGCGCTTAGTCAGGTAAGCGAGTGCCTGGTCTTGCGGAACGGCCTCACCGCGGCGGGCCTGCTCCCGCGCAATCTCAAGGTCTTCGAGGAGTTCGATCCGCTCAACCATCCGTTCGAACTCGGTGGCGTCGACGACAACTACGGCGCTGCGGCCGTTTCTCGTGAGCACGAGGGGACGTCGGCTCTTCTGGAGCCGGTCGATAAGGGCGGAGGCCTGCTTCCGAAAGGTCGAAAGCGGCTGGATATCCAGGGCGTAATTGATGCGTTCCACAGGAGTGCCTACAGCGGATTGACTCGATAACCGTACTACATTAGACCCCATATGCCGTTCCTCTTTTCTTGTGCGACGATGGTTTTCTACTCAATAGACCCACGAGACCCGCTTGTGTAACTCCCCGCGTGTGTAGCGGCTGGTGGTCGCAATGCGTGCTGAGGATGACTTCCACTCCATTTTGGAAGGCCGTCTGGCGGGCGATGCGGGGCACGCTTCGTCGCATGGTTGAGGCGGGGGCCCGTGGTTTCAGCTGAACACCCCCGCCGGGCTATTTCAAATTGCACACCCGCCCGTAGCATCCCCTTTTTCCCTGGGTGCGTAGTCCCCGGGCCGTTTGAAACCGCACCGCCGATTTCAGCCCGAAATGGCACATCGCGGTGCGATTCGTAATTCGCCGCCGGCCAGATCTGTCGAAAACAGGGCAATTTCAGGCCGGCCGCCAAGGACTACCCCCGGCAAACCTGTCCCCGGTGACGGGCGATCCTCAAACCCCCACGCGCAGATCTGTCCTTTAGCGGCGGCATATTTATCGCGACCCGCGGCAGATTGCCTGCCTGCTGGCAAACCCGGTTTGCCACGCCACCTGCTCACAGAAGCCCCCCCCAAATGGGACGACTTTCGCCAGATTTGACCCGCGGCCATTCTCAAATTGCCGCGCCATGCCCCATAACAGTCAGATTTGGCAGGTGCCACTTTAAACAGCCCCAGGAATTCCGGGCGTAGACAAACACCCCCACACGCACCAACCTCGGCCGTTTCAAATAGCCCCAAGCTAAGCCCTTAAGACCGCGAGCCAGCATTCACCCAACCGCTCCGCAGAAGCCAATGCGCGTCAAACAGCGCGCGCAACCGCTCGACTTCGGCTCGGAGTTGAGGGATTCGAATCCCCTCTTGGATTGGAGCTGTTGGCAACGGTGCACTGGCTGCTCGCGGAAGAGCGTACAGAACCATCGGTTGCCGGACTCAAGAGCGCCATTGGCGACTGGCCGGGCGGACCAGATGCGGGACAGAGAAAGCTCGATATCTTCGATGATCGACTTCTAACCCTGGCTCTCGACCACCTCACACATTTCTCGCCAGGAGTATCCCCGGCTACTGGATAGCTACGGCCGCAGAATGTAACTGGCGAGCCATCACCGCGGCGTCACATCCGATCGCGGGCCCGACCGGAGGCCCTAATCATCGGGCAACCGCCGTTTCTTGAGTTTGGCGACTTCCTCCTCATAGATCGCCTGGTCCTCGGGAGGTAACGGAATGAGCTTGTCCACGAACCAAGCCAGCTGCTCGACCGCTTCCCGGGAAAAGCCTGTACCGTCGAGCGGCAGCAGGTCAGCTACCGGGAGCGCGAGGGCGGGCAGAGAGTCCGTCCTCAGCGTACCCTGCGAGTAGAAGACGGACTCCTGCGCGTACTCCCCTTCCGCGGGGGCTTCGTAGACCCTTACGCAACGGGACGCCACGCTGACGATCCAGTACTCCGGGACCCCTCCGTGGGCATAGCTCGCCCTCCTGGCACTGTAATCGTCGAGGATCGTCGATCTTGCGACATCGACAACCAAAACAATATCTGAGCCCTCGCCGCGCGCGGAACCCGACACCACGCAATCAGGGATCAGCCGGGTATACTCGTCGATTTCGAGTCCCTCTTGAACACGGAACTCAAAACCGGCCGGCAATCGGTTGGTCAATTGCTGTCTTAAGCGGTCTACGACCTCCGTACGCCCGGAACTCATCGGGGCCATCTGAATGAGGTGCCCGCCGAGCAGCTCCACCCGATCCTCCGGACCCAGGATACCGGTTTCAACCATCCTGAAATAATCCCTGACGGTGAGACGATGCGGCTCCGGTCCTCTCTGGTCTGTCGCTTCGCGCAGCTTGCTTCGGGGTCGTGACACATCCCCTCCTGGCTTTTGTCGGCTTTGCACCATGGTAGCAAGCATGCCGCTTGCACGCAATTGGACCTTCGTCCACGTCCGCCTCCAGACCAACGACTTCGTCTTCGTGCCCTCGCGCGGCAAGACCGTCGCCATATCCGGGGCCGTCAGGCGCCCCGCCGTGTTTGAATTGAAGGACGATGAGAATTTCAACTCGCTCCTGGACTTCGCAGGTGGTCTGCTGCCGGATGCATACACAAAGCGGTTCCAGATTGAGCGCATCGTTCCCTTCACCGAGCGCACCGACCCGTCGATAGCCCGCCAGGTCATCGACCTGAGTCTTGCCGAGGTGCTGGAAGGCCGATCCGCCATTACCCTCCGCGACGGCGATCGTGCTGGCCTATTCGTACTGCCCGCGGGCCTGACAATCGGCCTCTTGGTGCTCGGCCTCTGGCTTTCGCGCAGAGCGCTCGTCGCCTTGGCTCTCGCCCTGCTCTGGCTCAGCAGCACGCCCCTCGTGAGTGGCGGGCTCATGGCCGCGCTCGAGCCTGCCGGCGGACGTCAAGCCGCCGCAGACATGCCAACAGCCGACGCGATCGTCGTCCTGAGCACCGGACGCACGCAGGCACCCGGGCCAGAGCGAGTCAGCGAATGGAGTGACGCCGATCGCTTCTTTGGCGGCATGGAGTTGATGAAGGCGCAGCGGGCCCCCGTGATAGTGTTCACGGGCGGCGTGAGCTCCAGCAGTCCCCTTTCTCAGCTCGAAGGGGATGTCCTCCGCACCTACGCCTCCGGCTTCGGACTGCCTGACTCCAGCATCCTCGTAACGGGATCTGGGCGGTCGCGTAGATCGGAGCCTTTACCGTGCGGTCCTTGCGTGTCGAGGAGACGGCTACCTCGATAACCACCAGAACATCCGGGTCATTGGGGTGCCGCTCCCGATAACCCCTTCGGTGTACGATGGCCAGATCCGGTTCCGGAACGCTCCGTTCCCCGAGTTCGATGCCGCACTGAGGACGAACCTGTCTCGACTCGTCCAACTGTTTGACCAG
>JAJCYP010000089.1 GCA_029262855.1 Bacteroidota bacterium
GGGAGCGAGTACGTGGCGAGCATTCCCGGAGAACCCTGATGAGGCTCGGACCATGCCCCCGTCGTGTCAACTGCCGACCCATAAGACGCGAGCATCGCCGACACCGCACTGTCAGGCATTGCGTAGGCGCGAAGTCCTGAACCCTCCCGGGTTACGGCCCAGCCGGTCGGTGGACCTCCCTCCGTCCCCACTCCAACCAACACCAGTCGCCGCGCCAGACTCCCGGGCAGCCCGGCGGACAGCAGGATATTCTTGAATTCCTCAGAATCAACCGATTCGTGGGTGGTCAGTGCATAGGAAATCTCGCCCCCCCGAGCCTCGACAAGCAAGAGCTTCCGCTCGATGTCAGATGCAAATTCGCCGACCGCTGCCTCCAGTTCCAGGCGCGTGGCGCGGTCGGTCAACCTGCCGATTTCCATGATGCCCAGCACCAGCGCAAAACTGAACAACAGCAGCGGAGGAACGATGGCAACCCAAATAATGCGCCGCCGAAGGGTCTTGCGTGGCCCGACTACTCCCCGGGTACCTGGATCTTGATGACTCTCGTCCCCTCTCATCGGAGCGGCCCCCTTCAACTATATCGAAACATAAATCCCACCCAGTCTGCTAGGGATTGGCAGCGTGGTCTGGGGGGGAAACAGTATAGAAATGCGTCCGCGCCTCCTCAATGCGTGGAGGCACGCAAAGATTGTGGGTATATGGGTAGATCTACGGAGTCAAATCCCATGCCTACCGGCTCGACTTGGGGGCCGCTTACCACAAGACGTCGGTCGCGCTCCGGCTAGGACAAATCGGAGCGACGTGGCGCCAACACCCCTGATTGAGCTGCGAGTACCATCAGCTCCCGGACGCTCTTCACGCCCAGTTTTCCCATCATGTTCTGTCGGTGACGTTCCACCGTTCGGTGGCTGATATGGAGCACCTTTCCGATTTGGCGTGAACTCTTGCCACTGATGACGAGCGAAAACACTTCCCGCTCCCGGTTTGAAAGGACGTCGGTTGGGCCGGAAGCCGAACCTCCGTGAGGCGACACTGTCGCATGTATGTTCTTGACTATGGATGGGCTCAGATAGTTGCGCCCCGCCAGTATCTCCCGAATTGCCGTCACGAGGAACGATACGTCAGAGTTCTTGACCACGTACCCTGCGGCTCCTGCCTCAAGGGCCGCGGATGCGAGCTCCCCATCGGCGTAGTTGGAAAAGACCAGAATTCTGGAACGTGGACTCCGGTCGCGGATGAGCGGGATCACGACGAGTCCGGATATCTCCGGAAGCGAGAGATCAACCAAGACCAAGTCTGGTTCTTCCACTTCCACGACCTTGAGCCCATCGATGCCATTGTCGGCCTCGCCGGAGACGACGATTCCGGGAACCTCTTCAATAATCGACCGAATGCCTTGCCTGACGATCGGATGGTCTTCGATAATTACAACTGTGCGGGTCATTGGGGATCCAATTCACTCTGCCCAATGAATGACTGGACTGGTATGCGCAAAAAGATGGCAGTTCCGACGCCAATATCAGACGAGATGGTGACTTTCCCCTCGGCCTCCCTGACACGCTCCCGTAAACCCGAGAGTCCCCCCTCCATTCCAAACGGTCTGTCTCGGTCCGAGACCCCGGACCCGTCATCGCGAACCGTCAGCTCCAGGAAGTCTTTGTCAAAGCGGCCAGAAATCTGTACGTGAGTTGCTCCGCCGTGCCTGACGGCGTTGGTCAAGCCTTCCTGGACGAACCGGTACGCCATTAACCCGATCTTAGCCGGAAGCTGGTCGATGGCACTCTGGTCCCACTCCAGGCTGATGTCAGGTCCCCCTGAATCCTCAACCGAGGCAATCAAGTCGAGGATGACCCCCGAGAGGCCTCTCGTACCAATTGCCGGCGGACGCAGACGCCGGCTGATGCCTCTGATTTCGTCGGACAGCAGGTCCGCCGTGGCTATGATCGCCTCGATGTCCTCGTTCCCGGCCAGCTTGCCCGTTCGCAGGCGATTCAGGCGCAGGTGTAGCGATGTGAGCAGCGCTCCTGCCTCATCGTGCAGTTCAAGGGCTATCCGCCGACGCTCCTTCTCCTGGGTTTCGACAATTTGGTGGGACAGCTCTCTGAGGAGGTCTCGAGAGGATCGGACCTCATTGTACAGTGATCGATACCGATCCTGCGAGGCGCGAATCGCACTCTCGGTGTCGACCCAGTCCGTCTCATCCCAAGAACTCTGCAGGATGAGGTTTGGCCCCAAGTACCCAAAATAGACGCGCAGATGCCGCAGTTGCGCTACCTCTGCCGTTGGCTGCTCCACCGCGACCCACATCCCGAGCCGCTCATCCCGGCAGCGTTTTGCTACGCTGGCAACGTCCGGCCGGTCGCGATAGAAGCGGTCTACAGAAACGCCCAGGTACCCACTGATGAGCCCGTTTGTGTTGGCATATTCCATGCCGTTGTACGCGTCAAGGACCAGGGTTCCGTCCGCGTATCGCCACAGCATGGAAGGGATCGGGATGGCGTCCAGGAAACTCTGGAGCCCGCCTTTGTCAATCCTTTCGACGGGCTCCGGTCTGAGTCGTACAGCAACCTTTTCACCTGACTCCGAACTCCGTACCGCCCTGACTTCCAAGACCGTCTTCCGGCCGATGTGGATGCAGCCCTTGTCCACCGCAGGGTCGCCCAGCTTTGTGATGACACGTGCCACGCGGTCTGTTCCCAGATCCAATCGACCAATCCAATCCGCACTCTCGCCCGAAGCGTCCGGCGCACTCCGGATCACCTGCAGTGAAGAGGAGTGGAAAAGAGCGTCCTTGACGGTCTCGGTCTCCTCTGCACCGTCTGGATGGCACTCCTCTGAGACGCCGACCACGCGGTCAAGCTTGCCCCTGGAGGCATCCACCAATATCGAGGACCGAATGTGAATGCCGTCCGAACCGGGAATCATCCAATCCCCGTAGTGGACAATTTCAGCACGGTCTTCTGTCAATGCGGCCGCGATCTGCGCCGTCAACCGCGCGCGCGCTTCTGCATCGAACGTGTCACGGAAATCCCCCCAATCCAGAGGCGCAGACCCCTGCGGTCTTCGAAACAGTTGGAATGTCTCTGCAGACCATCGGTGCCGGCCCGAGGTGAAATCATACTCCCAATACGCAACAGGCAAATATTCTGACCGATGTCAACAAACGTGTGTGGAAACAAAAAATGAGTCTCCGAAAAGTATCCCCTCGTGTCAATAGGCATTTCGCCCTATTCTGCAAGCGCTTGGGGCCAATCTCGAGGGGCTCGCGGGGAAAGCCTGGCTGCAGTTACCACGATTCTTGTCCTCGTCGCCGGGGTGGGTGTCATGATTCCATTTCTGACGTAATTTTCCCCTTCGTACCCTGGGTTTCACGAGTCCGTACTTTTCTTATAGATTGTTCATGCCCTCCATCTCCGACGCTTCTGCCTGGTTCGAACAATGCCGGGAAGCCCTACACCAGCGGGATCTTGAGGGGCATATCGTCCGAAGCAACCGGTCTGCCCGGCGCAAATTCGGATGGCCAGAGACACCCTTCGACCCGGACGACTCGGAGGCGACGGATGATGCCCGGACTACCGCGCGGCGGGAAGGACAGTGGATCGGACGCCTCACCCGGCTTGACGCTCGCGGAGATGAGTGCAGCGTTG
>JAJCYP010000090.1 GCA_029262855.1 Bacteroidota bacterium
GAACGCGCCTGGCAGGGGATGTCGACGAGGTATCGGGTGCCGCTGAGGGTGGTGCCCGGCGGGGGCTGTTGGGCCGTTCGGGCCGAACAGCCCGCGCCGGGCACAACCGTCAGCGTCACCGGATCCCTCGTCGACATCCAGTGCCAGGCGCTTGCCCTCACCGGGGACGCCCGGCCGGATTGCCCGGGCCGATTCGTCAAACAGGGATACCCGGCGGGACTCATCGAAGACGAGAATTCAACAGGCGAAGGGACAGTCTGGGTCCTGGTCACCGTTCCGCAGATCGTACAGACATACCTCGGCCGCACCGTCAGAATCAAGGGCGTCGTGAGGTCCGAGGGGGTGCTGATCCCTGATCGAATAGAGCTGAAAGAAGGTGATCAATGGAGATTCGTTTATTAGCCATGGAAAGGGACGGTCCGCCAGATGGAGGGTCAATCCGCCGTTGGGCGTTAATCGCCTTGACGGCCCTGGTACCACTCGCCGCCTGGTCACCGCAGACTGCGCAAGCCCAGACCTGCAGCTGCGCGGGTACCCCGCTGACTGCAGCTCAGGGCACTGGCGCTGGTGCCGGTCAGTGGTTGATCGGAGTCACCGCAGAGCATCACGAGATCTCCCGGGTGTTTACAGGAAGCACGCGAGTCGGTGACGAGACCGCGCGATGGACACGCACGCTGCTCTTCGAGATCCACTACGGCCTCTCCGACCGTGTCAATCTGTCGGCTACCTGGGCCTACGCCGGGAAGGAGCGGGCCACGGGCGTGGGGACTTCGGTCTCGGGAACGACCCTGCGGACCGATGGTCCGGGAGACGCCCTGTTCATGGTCCGCTACACGCTCCTCAAGCCGCACCTGTTCAATCGATTCCACCTCGCAGCAGGGGTTGGTGCGAAAGCACCGGTCGGTCGAAGTTCGTTGTCGGTTGGTGGGCATCCGCTGAACGCGGACATGCAGCCCGGAACGGGATCGTGGGATGGGCTGCTGACGCTTGACGGAGGCATTTCATTTCCGCGCATAGGAGCCGATCTGGTGCTCTCGACCAGCTACCGCCGCGCCGGGACCAACGAACGGTTTGATGCGCAGGATCAGTACCGATTTGGCCACGATACGGCTGCAGCAGCAGGGGCGGCGTTTCGTCTCTCGGGAGACCGCATCGGTGCAGCCGTCATGCTGCAGTTCCGGCACGCCACCCACGATCGCCGAAACGAGGCCGAGGTGTTCAATACAGGCGGGCGATGGCTCTACCTCAACCCCTCGGTCCAGGCCGGTCTCGGGGGGCGGTTGGCCGTCCGGGCGTCCGGTCGCATGCCGCTTACACAGCACCTGAACGGCACGCAGCCCAGCACCTCCTTTTCGGCCTCACTCTCACTATTCCTGACCCTCGGATCCCAAGAGAATGAAATTACCACGTTCTGAATTCAGACCACGCCAATCGAGGATCAACGTCACCGGTATCCCGGTGGTGGCGCTGCTCGTCCTCCTCGCCGGATGCGATTCGTCCACCGGAGCAGACGGAGGAGTGGACGGAGGAGCGATTGGCGACAACTGGCTCATACCCCGCGCCGAAGTGTTCGATGGCGGGCCAGGCAAGGACGGAATCCCCTCGATTGATGATCCACGGTTTGCAAGCGCATCCGCCACGTCGTTCGTAAGTCCGACGCGGTTGGTTGTTGGCATTCGCGTAGGGGACACGATCCGAGCCTATCCGCACCAAGTCCTCGACTGGCACGAGATCGTTAACGACGAAATCGCCGGCGTTCCGATCGCCCTGACGTATTGTCCTCTGACAGGTACTGGCACGGCCTGGCATCGTGAGGTGGCCGGCGGCGTCACTGAATTTGGCGTATCCGGGCTGCTCTTTCGCAACAACCTCGTTCCATACGACCGCGCCACCGACAGCAGATGGTCGCAATTTCAGCTGCGGGGTGTGGCCGGGGAGCTCTCCGGTCAGCAGGTGGAGACGGTTCAGGTAGTTGAGACTACGTGGGAGACCTGGCTGGCGATGTTTCCAAATTCTGAGGTGCTCACCACCAATACGGGCTTTCTGCGCGACTACCAGACGTATACCTATGGAAGAAGCTACCTCACCGATCCGAGTCAGATTCTGTTTCCGGTGCGGAATCGGGATAGTCGACTGGACGCCAAGGATCGTGTCCACGGCATTCTGCCGCGAGGTTCGGGAGATCCTGCCGCAGTTCCGCGTGTCTACCCACTGGCCGACTTTGGGGACGGCGTGAGTCTCATCGAGGATACCGTGGCCGGCGTACCCTACGTGGTGGTTGGGAGCACGGCGGCGGATTTCGCAGTGGCCTTCGAACGCCAACTGGCCGACGGCCACAACCCCATGTATCGGGTTGTCCAGGCCGCGCTTCCGGTGATTCTGGAGGATGAGGAGGGTAATCGCTGGGACGTGTTCGGAACGGCCGTTGAAGGGCCGCGCCGCGGCCAGCGTCTGGTCCCGGCACCCTCGTTCACGGGGTACTGGTTTGGCTGGGCCGACTTCTTCCCGGGCACCGAGATCTACGGGATTGGGTCATGAGCATGAAGACCCGTTTCGCCATAATGCTCCTCGTAGCGCTCGTTCCGTCAGCAACACTCGGACAGGAGGCGCACGCGCGGCAGTCCGCCAGTTGGCAGACCTTCGAGAGTGCCCGGGAGTCGCTGCAAGAGGACCCGGAGCGCGTACTATTCCTTTTCGCGGAAGCGGACTGGTGCGCCATTTGCAAGCGAATGCGGCGAGAGGTCTTTACGGACCACGTGGTGAAGGAGCGCCTGCAGGCAGACTTTGCGCTGGTGTCCCTTGATGTCGACTCCAGGGAAGAGATCGAGTTCTTCGGAAAGGCGCTCGCCAAAAGGAAGTTGGCCTACCAACTGGATGTTCGCGGCACACCTACCCTCATCTTTCTGTCCGGAGATGGCGATTTGCTCGCGATGGGTGCGGGCTTCGTGGAGCCGGCCCGCATGGCCCTGCTCCTCGAATGGGTAGCGTCGGACACCCGGCATCGGGTGAGCTTTGACACCTTTGTCCGGGATCGAAAGGGAGAGCGCTGACGGGAGTCTGTCAGGTCCGGATCCGCGGGTCCAGGGCGCGTCAGAAACAGGACGGCGGCTCCGAGAAGACAGCCGGGCCGAACCGCACTGCGTGGAAGGAAAGGACGTCACCGTAGCGAGCAGCCACGTGATCACCCAGCACCTGGATCCGGGCCGAAGCGTACGACCTGCTGGGCCACCTGCCGCCAAGCTTAAAACAACTTCATCCTGCCTTCAGGCTCAATTAAGGTGGGTCTGCGTACAGTAGGATAGCATTTGTGACCGGCTTCAGTGGCGCTACGCCGATGGCCAGATCAGCAGGGAGGAGTACGAGGAACGGAAGGCAACCCTCCTTCGCGACCAGTAGGACGGACGGGCCGACCCTTTCGGATCCCGCACCTCTTCCTGAGGCACGGACCAACCAGACAATGAAACAACCAAGAACCATGAAATACCTTCTCAATACGACTCTCCTTATCGGTGCGATCACGCTGTTCTCCGCTCCGGGTGCCCTGGCTCAGGAGCATCAGCACCAGCGGGCTGACACCGCGCACGCCATGCCGATGGACCACGATGGCATGATGGATATGGAACACATGCAAGCCATGATGCCTCAGATGATGCAGATGCACGCGCGGATGATGGCCGACCCGGTCATAAGCGGCCACATGATGGCCAATGCCGAGATGCAAACCATGATGAGCGGGATGATGGGCAGCATGAAGGATGGCGAGCACAACATGGCCGGCATGATGGGTGGCAAGCACGATATGGCCGGCATGCGCAAGCGGATGGCCGAAGCGTCTCCAGACGAGCGTCAGGCCATGATGCAGCAGATGCATACTGGCATGATGGCACGCATGGAGGAGATGGTGCCCGAGCAGCGCCAGGCTATGATGATGAAGATGATGAAGCAGCACCGCGCGATAATGGCCGACTCCCTCGTGCATGAGCGCATGATGGGCGACCCCGAGATGCGCCAGATGATGGAGCAAATGAGGGAGGGCGGCATGATGGAGCATGGGATGGATGATCACGGGAAGAATGACCACGACAAAGGTGATCACCGTTGACCTACTCCCAGCGCTGCCGCGCGAGCATCTGAAGAATCCCCCGCCTTCAGGCGAGGGGAGCATGTCACTGCACGTGCCGGGCGACCAGGTACATGTACTGGTCGCGATGGAGCTCCCACGCGCCCTGCGGTCGCAGCAGGTGGACCACCATCACGCCAGTGCGCTCTCCCGCCCCGAATCCAATACAAAAAGGCACGATGACCGGGTCTTGTGCACCATGCTCCCGCCGAACTCGAAGTCCAACTCTGGGGTGAGGCCGAACATATTCAGGTCGGCCTGCGGCGCGTTCGCCACGTAATTCTGGAAGGGCCCGCTCGCCACCACCACTTCCGTCTCTGGAAGCCTTGCAAGGTCCATCAGCTCACTCATGAAGGAGCGCGCATTGTCCATCTGGGAGGCGTCGTTGACCACGGTTATCAGACGCAGCCGAGCATTCCAGTTCTTCTTGAGCTTGTAGGCGATGAGGATGGAGAGGTCCATGTTGCCCAGATCACTCCGGATTTCCCAGTCCGGACTGCGGTCACGGATCCAGACGTTGACACTCTGCCGCTGACCGAGCCGAGCCTCGGGGTGGGGAAGGTGCAGGAGCACGCCCAGGTGGGATTCCTGAGCTGCTGGAATGATGCGGCGGTAGGCCTCCTGCCGCTCGGGAGTAGAGGGCGGCGGCAGAAACACCATGTTCGGCTTGAAGAACGCGGCGTTGAGCACCTGAATGCCTGAGGTTACGCCCGTTTCGAACGTCGGATTTTCCACGACTGTGGCGGAGGCAAAGACGCCCCGCTCCCGGAAATCGCCGGCGAGCTTGGCGAGTCGTTGTCCGAGCGCATCGGAGGATTCATGCGTAGGAATGCCCAGCAGTTTGACAGAGCCTTTTGGATACGCGATGTCATTGACGAGCATGAACGCTCCCCGGAGTTTTTCCGGGTTCTCTGTGGGGATCAGCAGGTTCGGCTTCCAGGCGCGCTCCTGCTGGGCCATCTGCGATGCCTTCTTGGCAGCCCACTCCGCAAAGGCCACGAACAGCCCGCTTCGGACATCCTCAAACGGAGCGTCGAGATGTCGCCGTGTGAGGTAGGCGTAGAACCCGACCACCACAAGAATCGAGACCAGGCTCACGATAGGGTGGACGATGAACATCACGTACAGCGACCCGATCAGCCCCGTCCACGGCACAATGGAGGGAACGCGCAGGAGGGGACGGAAGCTGATCAGCCCCAGGCCCTGCTCGATCAGGACGACCACGTTCAGTATGGCGTAGGTGATGAGGAAGAACATCGTAATCAGCGGCGCGATCACGTTCAGGTCCCGGGCCAGCAGGGTGGCGAAGACAATGCCGCCTGTGATCAGCATCGCATTCCGGGGTTCGCCCTGCCTCGTGAGCGCACCCACCCACTGGCTCTTCGGCATGATGCCATGAGACCCCATCGCCTGCAGGATTCGGCCGGCGCCCACCATGGAGGCCAGGGCGGACGAAAATGTGGCCCCGAAGAGGCCCGCGATTACCGCCGGACCCCAGTAGGCCTTGTCCACCATCACGTAGTAGTTGCTGACCAGCTCATCCGGTGTGGCCGAGCGAACCAGCCAGTAGGCGAGTAGCAGGTAGATCACAAGGCTGACCGCGATCGCGGACATCGTGCCGATGGGGATGGCGCGGCGCGGGTCCTTCAGGTCTCCCGACATGTTGACGCCCGCCATGATGCCCGTCGCGGCAGGGAAAAACACCGCGAAAACCGTCCAAAAGTCCGTCCCGGAGAAGTTGTTTTCGGGGGAGCCGGCAAACGAACCCCAGAGCCCGACCGCTTCCACCTCGTATTGCATCGATCCCGAAAACGCCGCCATGGCGATCGAAACCAGGGACGCCACGATCACGCCCATAATGACGTACTGCGTTTTGATGGCGAGGTCTGCGCTCTTGTAGGCGATGCCCCACAGCAGAAGGAAAACCGAGAGGTCTACCAGGAAGGCCGGGTGATCAGGAAATACCCAGAGCCAGCCCTCGCGGAAACCGAAGATGTACAGGGTGATGGCCAGCGCCTGCGAGATGTAGCGCGGAATGCCCAGACTGCCACCGACTTCCAGTCCGAGTGACTGCGAGACGATGGCGTACGCCCCGCCCGTTCCGATGCGGATGTTGGTGGCGATGCTCGATATCGAGAGCCCCGTACAGATGGTGATCAGGAAGGCGAGTCCGATCACCAGCGCGCCACCCAGGATGCCAGCGTTGCCCATTACCCAGCCTTCGCGGAGGTACATGATGACGCCGAGAATGGTCATCAAGGTGGGCGTGAACACGCCGCCGAAGGTGCCGAAACGTCGGACCGAGGGGGCAGGGTCTGGCGATGTGGATAACGACATTCTTGTCGAAGGCCTTGGATCGGGCCGGGCGCCTTGCGAGTGTGGCCTTGGAAGTTCGACTATGGCTCAGGTCTGCGCAAAGGGCGCGCCGTCCCGAACTGCCCCTCGTCCGCCGACACGTGCCGCCTTTCCCGTATCATTGCCAGCATGGATCCGAAGCCCTTCTCACCGGCAGAACTCCGACGCTACAGCAGGCATGTCCTGCTGCCAGAGATCGGTCTGACCGGTCAAGAGAAGCTCCGTGACTCCGCCGTGCTTCTCATCGGAGCCGGAGGCCTGGGTTCACCCCTGGCTCTCTACCTGGCTGCCGCGGGCGTCGGCCGATTGGGCCTTGTCGATTTCGACGTGGTGGACGAGTCGAACCTCCACCGCCAGGTCATACACGGCACGAGCGACGTGGGCCGATCGAAGCTGGACTCGGCCACCGAAAAGCTCAGGGACATCAACCCGCACATCGAGATCCAGACCTTCCCCATCCGGCTTACCAGTGCCAATGCTATGGAGATCTTCCGGGGGTTCGATGTGGTGGCGGACGGGACGGACAACTTCCCGACCCGGTACCTGTCGAACGACGCCTGCGTGCTCTTGGGAAAGCCGAACGTGCACGGCTCGATCTTCCGCTTCGACGGGCAGGCGACGGTCTTCGATGCGCGCCACGGACCGTGCTACCGCTGCTTGTTTCCAGAGCCGCCCCCACCGGGCGCAGTGCCATCGTGCGCCGAAGGCGGAGTGCTGGGCGTACTGCCGGGGATGATCGCAATGATTCAGGCCACGGAGACGATCAAGATCATCACCGGTATCGGCGAGCCGCTGTACGGCCGGTTGCTGCAGTACGATGCGTTGCAGATGGAGTTCCACGAATTCCGCCTGAAGGCAGATCCCGAATGCTGCGTCTGCGGTGAGAAACCAAGCGTTACCAAATTGATCGACTACCAGGGGTTTTGCGGCGTGCCGCAGCACGGGGAGATCGCCGTTCCAGAACTCGCTGCATTCCGCGTCAAGCAGAAGCTCGATCGCGGCGACGAATTTCTGTTCCTCGACGTTCGGGAGCCCAACGAGTATGAGACGGCGCACATCGACGGTACGCGACTCGTCCCCCTCGGAGAACTCGATGCGCGCCTCGCTGAACTCACGGATTGGAAGGATCGCCCGATCGTCGTACATTGCCTCAGCGGAGCGCGCAGCGAGAAGGCCTGCAAGCTGCTGCTCGAGCGGGGCTTCAGCGATGTCACGAACATGACCGGCGGCATTCAGGCCTGGTCGCTGACGGTCGATGCGAGTGTTCCCCGCTACTGATACTCCCCCCACCCAACCGGAGGAACGCAGTTTGGCGAAGTCGAAGATTCCCGATGCGATCGAGCGCCGTCACCTGATCGACCGCGATTTGAAGCCCGCGCAGGCGCTTCGTCAGGCCGAGGCTTACCTCGAGGTAGGCCGCGATCAGGACGCGATCGCATTTCTCCTCAAAGCCGAGGCGACCGACCAGCTCGAGGCGATGCGAGCGCGAGCGATCGGGTCGGGTGATGTCTTCCTGTTTCGATCGGTCTCCAATGCGCTCGGCGTGACCTCAGAGCGCGACGAGTGGCGTGCGATTTCGGAAGCCGCGCGCGCCGCTGGCCGGGATCGATATGCGGACGAGGCCCGGGGCATGGCAGACCGCGGCGACGACTGATCCGTCCAACCCTATGCCGGCCACCGATATCGTCATCGAAGGCGCGCGCACCCACAACCTCGACGGTGCCAACTGTCGTATTCCGCTCGGTTCGCTGACGGTCGTGACGGGCGTCTCGGGGTCCGGTAAGTCGTCGTTGGCGTTCGACACGCTCTATGCAGAGGGGCAGCGCCGCTACGTCACATCTCTGTCGACCTACGCCAGGCAGTTTCTCGAGCGGCTGCCCAGGCCCGAAGTCGACCACATCTCCAACCTGCCGCCGGCCATCGCGATCGAACGGCGCAACCGCGTGACTCACGCGCGTTCGACGGTCGGCACCGCCAGCGAGATCACCGATCACCTGCGGCTGCTGTTCTCGAAGATTGGACGAACGCGTTGTCCAGACTGCGATCGGGCGATCGAGCATGGCACCGTCGAGCATGTCGCCCGCGAGATCGTCGAGCGCTTCGCCGGAAAGCGGTTGCAGCTGTGTGCACCGTTGCTTCGTCGAGCGGACGAGAAGACCACCGGTTTGCGCGAGCGGCTGGTGCGCGAGGGCTTTGGTCGGGTTCTGACCGTCGAGGGCGAAGTCGCCGACGTCGTCGAACTGACGGCGAAACAGCTCGATGCGGTGCGCAGCGGTGGCTACCTGCTGATCGACCGATTGGTCCCATCGCGTGAAGCGAGCCAGGCGCGCTTGACCGAGGCGGTAGCGGCTGCGTTTGCGCGCGGCGAAGGGCGGTGTGTCGTCGTCGGGGCCGACAAGACGGTGAGCTTCTACGAAGGCTTCGCTTGCGATGGCTGTGGGCGGCAGTTCGCGGTTCCGCGCCCGGTGCTTTTTTCGTTCAACAGCTCTCTGGGCGCGTGTGGGCTGTGTGAGGGTTTCGGCCGGGTAGCCGCATTGGATTGGGAGCGGGTGGTTCCCGATCCGAGCAAGAGCCTGGAGCAGGGTGCGATTGCCCCGTTCGCGACGCGCTCGGGCGACCGGTATCAGCAGCGCCTGCTGACTGCATGTCGATCGAGCCGATTGGCGATCGACCAGCCGTTCGATCAGTTGGACGATGAGCAACGGCGTTGGGTCTTCGAGGGGGACGGCGACCCGTGGCGCGGTGTCCAGAGCTACTTCGACCGGCTCGAACGCAAGCGCTACAAGGTGCAGAACCGGGTGTTGTTGGCGCGATACCGGCGGTACGACCTGTGCCCGGATTGCGACGGCGCGCGACTTTGCAACGACGCCCTGTGCGTTCGGATTGCCGGCCGTCAGATCGCCGAGGTCTGTGAACTCACGCTGGCGCAATTGGCAGATTGGCTTGCCGAGCTGGCTCTCGACGAAACGGAATCGGATGTCGCCGGGCGCGTGCTGGCAGAACTCAGCGCGCGAACCGCAACTGCGCTCGCTGTGGGGCTCGGCTATCTGACACTGGCGCGTCCGATGCGGACGCTGGCGGGCGGCGAGGCGCAGCGAATCCAATTGGCGAGTGCACTGGGTGGCACGCTGACCGCTTCTCTCTACGTGCTCGACGAGCCT
>JAJCYP010000091.1 GCA_029262855.1 Bacteroidota bacterium
GGTCACGCTCGATGTCTCGGGGCTCCGTCCGGGGGTGTATTTCGTCGTGACAGGGGGGGCGGGAGAGCGGATTGTGCGACCTGTGGTGGTCAGGTAGATTGCTGCAGGAAGTCCCAGCAGTTTCGATCCGCCGCACCATCCGGAATGTAAATTGTCGCCAGAAGCAGCGGGCGCGCTGCAACCTGATGGACACCTTCAAGAAGTTCATGGAGCACTGCGCTCTCCAGACCGGAAGGATCCTGAATTGCTCGAAGCTGGCCAGAGCACTTGGCGTGTCGCCGCCGCTGGTCCGTCGCTGGGTGGAAATTCTAATCCGAGACCACCTGGCACATCTACTCCCTGCCTATCCGGAGGGCTACGGTCGTCGCCAGCTGACCACCGCCAAGCTGTACTTTTGGGACACGGGCGTCATGCGTGCGGCCATGAAAAATTCCAATAGGTTTGACCACGCATCGGAAGCTCTGCTGCAAGAGACCTGGCTGGTCGCCGAGATCCGCAAGACCCTCATCCACGAGGCAATCCGGGGCGGCGTCTACTACTGGCAAGACAGGCGCGGCCTCATGTGCCAATCATCATTCACGCCGGTCCGAGTCGGGTGGCCATCACGCTGCGCGAGGGGCGCAGGTCGCGAGAATCTCCCACTCTGAAGGCCTGGCAGCGCATGGCCGGACCGCACTGGCAGCTGGTGCGAGCGCTCACCGACGCCAATTTCACCGACTGCCGCGGCGTCCACCACGTCCCGTGGCACGCGGCCCCGGAGAAACTCATCAAGCCCATCGCCTCGATCAACACGGCCCCGGTGAGCGATTGGGCCTCCGTCCACGATGAACCGCGTTTCGCCACGCTGCCCATGGGCGCGAGCATGGCACCGCATTTCTTTGGATAGTCACCGGCGAGCCTTTAGCCCGGCGACGGCAGTCCCGACGAGAAATTCGCCTACAAGCTGCGCAAGCGGAACGATATCCCCCTCACAGCTCGCAGCCTCGAGCGCTGCCATGTATTCGTCTCGCCGATCGACTGGGATCACCGTCCAGGGGTAGCCGCCAGAGACCAGCAATACGTTCATAACGAAGCGGGCCATCCGCCCGTTGCCGTCGTTGTAGGGGTGGATGTAGCCTACGAGCCAGTGGGATAGAACAGCCGAAACTCCGGCCTCCGACTCTGCCGCGACTGATCGCCAAACGGTTTCCATGCCATGCGCGACAGAGTCGTGTCGAGGCGGCACATGACGGGAACCCTTGATGTACACGGGGCCATTCCGATAGCCGGCCAAATCGGACGGAGCAATAATGCCGGCCGCGACACTCGGCTGAAAAAGCGCCCGGTACCACTGGCCGTGATCGGCTCTGAGTGTTTCGGCGGGTGCGGAGCCCGCGGAGCCCGCGAGAATCCGTTTCACGGATTTCTTGACCGCCTGGAAGGCGAGCCAGTACCCTCGCGCAGCCATGGCGTCACGTCGATCACGATCCTCGGGGCCGGCAGGATTCCACTGCCCTGATCGCACCCGCTCAATCAATTCCGGCGACACCTGGTATCCTTCCATGGAAAGCGAGTGATAGGCATCGGCCGTGTAGCGCTCCTCGATGGACGCAAGGATATCCACCGCCGCAGCCCGTCGGTCGGGCGGGGGCGGCAGAGAATCCCGAACGGACTCTCGCTGTATTTCCCAGAAGCCTTGGACACGTGTCGCAAGGGGGGAGGTCCGGGGCGATGAACCCACTGGTGTCGTTGGACGCTGGAATGGAGTGGCCTCTCGCACATCAAAGCCGGCGTCTCGCATCGTGCGAAGAATGGAGTCAGCCTCGGCACTCCGATCCATCTGCCTGAATGCACCAGCGATCCGGCCTGCGGCCGCAACGCGCCCCTCGGTGAGCAACACCCTCAAGAGCGGGGCCTCGTCCCCGAAAGAGCGAATGGTGGCCTCGACCTCCAGTTGCAGAGTCCGAAAACACGACTCAGGGAGCCTGACCAGTGCTGGCTCTTGCCTGAGAACGCGCAGCCCATCGACTACGGCAAGGTTTCGAGCATTCGGCGCCGAGGCGTCGTTGAGGTCAAAAAGGCTCGCTCCAAACGGCAGTTCGAGCGCGTTGTTGGAGGCCTTGGGGCTGTGGATGATCACCTGCGCCGGGACCATCCAGTTCTCAGCCTGGACGGCCAGTGAGGACTCGGCCGACAGCCACCAATCCTCGCCGAACCGCGCAGTAGCGTACCGCGCGCAGAACTCCCAAAAGCAGGTGTACCAAATCGGCGATACCCCAAGAGTGCCCGCTGCATCCGCGGGCGACGATGAGGCCCACCGATTAGTCGGGGAGACCCTATGTCATCGTGTTGTCGGACTTCCCGAAAAGCGCCTCGATGTCCTCGATCGACAGGGCTTTCATGAGGTTCTCGTCTGTGGCGATCACGTCTTCGGCCAACTGTTTCTTGCGCGCCTGGAGCTCGAGGATTTTCTCTTCGACGGTGCCGCGTGTGATCAGCTTCAGCGCGAAGACACTTCGATCCTGTCCGATCCGGTGTGCGCGATCAATGGCCTGCGTCTCGACGGCCGGATTCCACCAGGGATCGACGAGGATGACGTGGTCCGCGGCCGTGAGATTGAGTCCAACGCCGCCGGCGCGCAGGGAAATCAAAAAGTACGGCACGTTCGGATCGTCCTGAAACCCATCGACCACCGCATGCCGGTCGCGGGTCTTGCCGTCCAGGTATGCATAGGGAACGCCTTGCCGCTCGAGTTCCGCCCGAATGACGTGGAGCATCTTCACGAATTGGGAGAAGATGAGCACTTTGTGGCCTTCGGACCGCAATTCCTCCAGGGTCTCGAGCAGGTAGTCGAGCTTGCCGGATGCCCCCGTGTACGACGGTTCGATCAGCGCCGGATGATTGCTGATCTGCCTCAGCTTCACGAGGCCCTCCAGGACCTTCATGTGCGATTTCCCGAGCCCGTCGGCCCGGATGGCGCCCAGCACCAGGGCGCGATAGTGGTCTCTCCACCCCTCGTACACGCTCCGCTGCTCGTCCTCCATCTCGCAGTAGACCACCTGTTCGACCCGTGCCGGAAGGTCGGCCGCCACGTCCTCCTTGCGGCGCCTGAGAATGAACGGATATGTGATCCGGCGAAGGCGTTCTGCCGCCACCCGGTTGCCGTCCTTCTCAATGGGCCCGACGAAGCGATCCTTGAAGTCGTTCAGGGAACCGAGTCCGCCTGGGTTCGCGAACTGCATCTGCGACCAGAGCTCGGTGGTGCTGTTTTCCACGGGTGTGCCCGTGAGGCAGAGTCTGTGCGCGGCACTGAGCGTCAAGGCCGCCTTGAACGTCTGCGACTGCGGGTTCTTGATGCGCTGTGATTCGTCCAGGACCACGTAATCGAAATCGGCCTGCGCCAGAATCACGGCGTCCCGCCGGAGGATGGCATAGCTGGTAAGCACGAGGTCGTACGATCGGAACGCGGCGGGGTCCGCGCCGCGGCCAGCTCCAGTGAACTCCAGCACCCGCAGGTCCGGAGCAAAGTTTTCGACTTCACGCCGCCAGTTGTAGACCACGGAGGTCGGCGCGACCACCAGATGCGTCCGTGCGGATCCATCGGCACGGAGCTGCAACATGGCAAGCGTCTGGATGGTCTTTCCGAGACCCATGTCGTCCGCCAGGATTCCGCCGAATCCATGGGTGCGCAGGAACCCCAGCCAGTCCAACCCGGCCTGCTGGTAGGGTCGCAAATGGGCCAGGAATCCGGGAGAGGGCTCCGTTCGTGCCGGCCCGGTGAACGACCTGACCCGGGCCAGCGAGGTGTCGAACTTCTCATCCGTCCGCCTCTCGTCGCTTAAGTGAACGATGTCCTCTGCGGCGAGGATCTGGGCGCGGGCCAGGCGGAGGGCATTCGGTTGGGGACTTTCACGAGCGGTCCCGGCCAGAAAGCCGAGCGCCTCCCGGAGCGGAGCGTCGAGGGGCGCAAGGCTTCCATCCGGAAGCGTGATATACTCCGCACCCCTGGCGACGGCTTCGAGAAGCTCGTCCCACTTCGGCTGGATTCCGTCGTAGTCCAGTATCACCTTCAGATCGAACCAGTCCGTGCCCGACTGAACGGCCACGCTCACGCGCGGCCGGGTTCGGCGGACGTTGAACTTCCGCAGCGATTCGAGGCCCGTGATCTCGATGCCATTTTCCTCCAGCCGTGGAAGCTCATGGAGGATGAACCGCACCGGGTCTGTGTCCCCGGGAAGCCTGAAGATGTCGCCGAGCGCATGCAGGTCCGCGCGGCGAATCGCCTCCAGGAGCGGAGCCTCCTTCTCGGCGTCCCGTTCGACACGGTACAGCGTTCCGGCACACGTCAGGAGTTTGGTCCTGCATTCGGGAAAGGCTGGCACCTCCACGCTCTCGTCCCCATAGAGGAAGGCAACGTGGGCCTCAAGACGCCCGCCGACGGTTTCGCACAGGCGGAGCCGACACCCCGTGAGATTGCGCACGAGATCCGGCTCGACGGCTCCGGACAGGTCCCGGGCCACGCCGTCGGCCAGACCGGGAGGTAGCCCGTCCAGCCACTTCATGACGGCTCCGAACGGGAGTCCCGATGGGGCCTCCCCGTTCAAGAATGACTCGAGGAGCGGGACTGGCGGACAGTTGCCGGCTTCATAGAGGACGCGGCCCGCGTATACGAAGGCCTCGCCCGAATCGACCGTGAGCACGCGGACTGAGCCGTCTACGATGATTTCGAGGTCCCGTGGTCCGGTCAGGATGAGCTGAAGTCCATACTGGTTGTCTCCTTCCACGAGCACCCTGAGCCGGAAGGCGATTGGATCCGGATGCCGTGTCAGCCGGCTCCGGTAGTTTCCTTCCGTGTAGACGACGCTGTCGCGGAGCTGCCGGAACACGTACCCGCACGGCGCTTGATCCGGGAAACTGTAGATCTCCGAGAAGCCCCGCAGTCGCTTCCGGTGACCATGCTGCATGAATCCCAGCGCGTTCCGCTCCCCGGTGGCCTTGCCAGTGTGGGCGACATTCCGCTCGAAACCTCCCCGGACCTGACGGCCGACGGCGCCCTTAACGGACACGTGGCGGATCTCGGGGTGAAGCCCCCACCCGCGCTCGAAGAGCCGAAAGCGAAAGATCAGTCTGACTTGACCTTCGGAGGGGTCTGGTGTGGCGGGGGGAATGGGCTTCGGCGCCGCGCGCGGCTGGGTCGCGGCAGGGTCACTCAAGCGGAAGAGGTCCAGGGCGGCGGATGGTTCGTGGCGGCCGCCGGCCGGTTCCAGCAACTCCACGACCTCCGTTCCCTCGATCACCGAGTCCCCGCCTGGTTCGGCGCGGTGCCGACGCGTGTTTTTCACTTCCATTTCCTGCCCATTCGGTTGGTGTCTGTGTCCCAGATCGCCCCGGACCGACAAGATCTCCAAGGGCGATGTGGCATCACCGGCCAGTTTCGCACGAGTTATACACATTTCGATGGGCCGGCCCTCTATCTATCGGACGAGTCTCACTCCGAAACCCCTGGCCCGCTCCGGCGTGCGAAACGCTTGCTACCGCCATGGAAGCGGTGGCGAACCTCATGACCGAAATGGACTGGATTGTTGGGATGACTCCAACGGAATGGATTGACGGCGCGCTCTATCCCGACACGGTTCCGCCCGGCCAGTTGGGGAGCCTGGGCGATCAGATCGACTTTCTGTCGAGGTTGTGCTCATCGTGGGATTTCGGTGTACTCCCGGAGCAGGCCACCCTGGACGAGATCATCAAGCCGGAATGGCGGGCCGCGGTAGAGGCGTGTCGCCTACTCACGTCGCCCACCTACCATTTGCTTTGCGACTGGCACGACCTGCCGATGATGCCCTATCTGGGTCAGCGTCTCGCATATATATCAGAGGATCCAAGTCTGGCTCACGTTTGAGAGTGGGGGATAGAATGGACTTGCCACCACCTCAACGCCCCGATCGCCTGCCGGACTATACCGAGGTCTGCCTGCAGGCGCTCGTGGAGAGAAATCTGGCTCGACATATCTTGCTGGGCGGCGGGCTGGGATTGGCAGACCGCAAAGTCTTCAGTTTCCGGGTGGCGGCGCGCTCCGCGCAGTTGGAGCCTTCTGGCACGCTGCCATGGATCGACGTACCCCTCGATAGTTTTTCGGATCTCGTGGCCGGGAAAATGGTGGCGTTGGTAGAGCGGGGCGCTCCCAGAGACTTTCGCGACATCCATGCTCTGTGTGAGGCGAAGTTGGTATCCCCAGACGACTGCTGGAGCCTCTGGCTCAGGAGACAGGAGATTGCGGGAAGCGACACCGACATGCGCCGCGCCCGCTTGGCCGTAACGACTCACCTGGCGCGCATCGCGCAGCATCGCCGACTGGATCAGGTTTCCGATCCTGTGGCGCGGGAGCAGGCGGCGGCGGTTCGCGCATGGTTTGCGGTGACTCTCCTTGCTGCTAAGTCCGGCGACATGCCGTAGTCCAGGCTGAGCGTGTCGGTGGCGATCGCCAGCGTCGGCCTGGAGGGATTTCGAGTGTGGAGGGGAATGTGGACGGGGCTCTGGATATTCTGACGGCGCGGTCATAAATAGCTGTTCAGCCAACCTGGGTGTACTCAAAGCCGGTGTCGAACCATTGAAGCAATCGGACCCTGTATCGTTGTCGAAAGAGCTTTCCGGACGCGTGGTGGCCGGGGTCACGGGATCATCCCGCGAGTCGATTGCCATCCACTTCACGGACGGAACCACCCTTGCTGTTGAACGCGGTGCCCGGGGGATCCACGTCATCCTGGAAACGGCAGAGGATTCCCCTGCGGCGAAGGGAATGCCTCGGCCAACGCGCAGGCAGTCGGAATACCTCGAATTCATTCGGAAGTACCTGAACCGGTACGGCAGGGCGCCGGCCGAGACGGACATCCAGAGGCATTTCATGGTGACGGCCCCATCGGTCAATCAGATGGTTCGCAGCCTTGAGCGCCGCGGATTTATCGAGCGGGATCGCAACTCGTCGGGTAAGGCCGTGCCGCGGTCCATCCGTTTGATCTGGGGCGGCTGAGCTGTCGGACGGTCGGGAGGACACCGAGACACTAATGCTATTACGATATAATTAGATTGTGATAGAAATAGGCCGTACCCTCCATACCAGGATGGGGAAATAGACCTTCATACCGGATGGTTCGCGACACGGATGGGCGTGCCCTGCCTGCGGCAGTGCGCATGATCGTGATGTGGATGCGGCCATCAATGTTTTGCGGCGGGACACGCCGTATGGGCGATGTCCATCGCCCCATGCTTCTGGATCGAGCGGAAGACCGATGTCAACCACGGTTGGCAAGGCGGCTTGAGACACCCCTTCTCTATGTGGCTGCCGGCGGCTTTTCGGATCGGTTCCGCCAGGCGGCGCTGGCTTCCCGGGAGGAGGTGTACCTGTGGACGCTCGGTGACCTGTATGCCGAGATGTCTTGAGCGTGGGGCTGAGTACAGGTGCCTCGGGCGAAGTCTGCTTGCCGGCCGCCGACGTGTGAGCGCCGGGGGCGTGGCGGGTTGCCCAATCGCCCGTACTGGTTAAATTCAAGCGCAAGAACACGGGGAGTTCCTCCCCGCACTAAGCTGCGGGGTTTCCCGCTTGTAACCGGATGAAGGAACAGATGCCGCCTGACAGGACGGGGGCTTTCATCTCGCACGCGAATGCGGGTGAAAGTGCTCGGGTGCTGGGTGAGTTGCTCAGGCGACACCCGGACCTCACGAATGAGGCGAACGCCATCGCCAAGGACCTGATGGACGACGTCTCTATCGAAGTTGTGGCCGACGATGTCGCCTTTCGTGTGACCAGCATCGACCCCGATGACTTCGACAGTAGAGCAGGCAGTCACTCCTGGGGTTACGTGGAGCCGGGCGAGGCGGCCACGGAGCTCCTCGAGGAATCCATTGAGGACGTGCGCGCCGACATGGCACGGCGGTTCAACGCGGGGATGACGTCGGCGGCGGAGAAGGTCTGCCAATCCATTATTATCGGACTGCATGGGATCGACGACGCCGACTGCGACCTCGTCCTCCAATGGGCACCCGATTTTCCGGCCGATGCGGCGGGCGACTGTCTGGCCACACTCCTCAGGATGTATCCGCCCGGGGAGAGGCGACCGGCCGGCCAGCGGATCGTTTCGGCCATCCAGGAAGATGCCGCGAGCTGGGTGGAGATGCTGAATCGGATCGTGCCGGCCGAACTTCCTGGGAGGGGGTAGAACCCGATGGGCATGTCCACATAATCTGGGGAGGTATCAGCTTGAGTGAGTACCAGTACTTCGAGTTCCGAGCCGTGGACCGGCCGCTGACCGAGAAACAGATGGCGGAGCTGCGCCGAGTATCTACCCGGGCGGAGATCTCGCCCGACCGCTTCGTAAATGTGTACAACTACGGCGACTTTCGGGGCGACCCGATGAAGTTGGTTGAGAAGTACTTCGACGCATTCCTCTACCTGACGAACTGGGGGAGCCGCTGCTTCATGCTGCGCGCGCCCGATAGACTGCTCGATTCAGGGGTGGCCGCGGAGTACGGTGCGGGCTCGTCCCTCTCCAGCCACCACACGGGAAACCAGGTCATCGTGTCGTTTACCGCCGAGGAGGTGGAGGAGGACGAGTGGGAGGACGGCGAGGGCTGGCTGGCCTCTCTGGTGCAGGTCCGCACGGCGCTGATGCGTGGCGATCATCGCGCGCTGTATCTGGGCTGGCTGCTGGCCGTGCAGGCGGATGAAGTTGACGATGACACTCCCGAGCCCGCGGTTCCGACTGGGCTCGGGCGACTCGATGCACCTCTCAAACACCTCGCGCAGTTCTTGCACCTGGACAGCGACCTCATCACCGCAGCGGCAGAGCAAAGCAAAGCCCGACCGCGCCCGTCCGCACTGAAAAAGAAGGTCGCCGCGCGGGTCTCCAAGCTGCCGGCCAGCGAGAGGAATTCCTTGCTCGCCAGTCTGATCGCCGCCGACGATCCCCATTTGGCCGCCGAACTCCAGCAGCAGATGCTCGGCAGGGCCGATCACGGGGGGGCGATGCCTGTTGCACCACGACGGTGCGCAGCCGATCTGCTGGAGCGTGCACGTGTATTGCGGGAGACCCACCGGGCAAAGGAGGAGGAGGAGCGCACCCTTCGAAACGCCAGGAGGGAACGCGCGGCGATTGAGAGAAGGAGGGCACTCCTTGAATCGCAAATGGGCAGTGAAGATTCGCTCTGGAACACTGTCCATCGGCTCATCGACACGCGTCAGCCCAAACGGTACGACGAGGCTGTCAATCTCCTGCGAGATCTCCGCGATATGGCTGAGATGCAGAACGATGCGACCCCATTCATGGCGCGGATGGCCGATCTGCATGCAAAGCACGTGAGGAAGTCGTCGCTTGTGGATCGATTTCGCAAGGCGAATCTTGCGGGTTAGACAGGGGGGTCTGAAAGCGCCACGCATCCGCACGTCCAGATGGTGCGCGAGAGAGGCCTCCGCGAGCGTAGAGGGGACCTATTCGAATGATCTAGGCGCTGGCGCGTTTGTGAGGGGAAGCAGTTGCGCGCACCCCGGCCCACTCGCCGTGAAGAGCATGGTCACGATACTCCTCCGGTAGGTCCCTCTCTTCCAGCAGTATGGTGACCACGTCGGTCAGAAGATCTCGGTCCTTCCCGGCTCGAAGGACGCGCTGAAGGTCAGAGTCAAATTGTGGCGTACGGCGCAGCTTTAGCACGCGCTAGCCTCGTTTTCCGCACCGTTTCGCGGGTAGGGCCAGCATACGGGGCGTAGCTGAGGGGGTCGCACGTGCCGTTTGGACGCCGTATGGGGCGATTTGGTAGGGGTTTTTCGCGTGCTACGGCTGAGGTGTGGGGG
>JAJCYP010000092.1 GCA_029262855.1 Bacteroidota bacterium
GCCTCCGGCACGAGGACCCGCACCCGTCTGTCCAGGACGCCAAGCACGGACAAGGTGTCGCCCCCGGTCCGCAGGTCGGTGATGCGCTCGTGCGCCCTTAGCCCCTCGGCCATCGGCGAGGGGTACTGCGCCATCATACTCTGCGGTTGCTGCTCGCACCCTGCGGCAGTCAGAATCAGGAGCGCGACGAAGTGCCAGCGATTCGAGAGGTGGAGGCCGGTCATGGGGGGAATTACGGCGCAGACCGGGCCGACGCAAATCCGGATTTTGGGTCGTCTATCCGAGGGCTGTCTTGTTACGAGTCAGCGCCTGTGGCCCTCTGATGCAGGGAACCACGCGCGAGACATGACATCAGACGATGACAACCGTGATTCAATCAACCGACTGTGCCGTGAGAACGACTGTAAATCTCGACGAGTCCTTGCTGGATGAAGCGGAGCGCATGACCGGCATCTCAAGCCGAACCCAGCTACTCCGCGAGGGCGGAGGGAGGCGAGGCGCAGTCGCTGGGACTAGGCCCCAAACGGGGATCCCATCTATCATAAGCGGGTTATGATCTACTATGTCGGATCCGGTCAAACAATACCTCGCCGCCATCGGCCGAAAAGGAGGCAAGAAAAGCCGCCGCGAACTCAGCCCGGAAACGGCGCGGGACATGGTTCGGGTGAGAGAGGCGCGAAAGGCGTTCAAACGTTTCTATTCACGCTGCTTCTGGTCGTCTCCTCCATCTCTGCCCATCGCCCTGGCGGATGTCGATTGGGTTTGCGATCGACTCAAGAGATACGGTGACCGGGAGGCGTGGGAGGCCGCGGCGAAGCTATGCCACTAACCCAACTGCAGCATCAGATCCTCGGGATCATCGGCCCTGTGCGAACTCCCGAGAGCTATCTCGCTGGTGGGACCGTCCTTCACTTCTCACCGAACTCGACCCGGTACTCTCGCGACCTGGGCCTATTCCATGACGCGCTGGAAGGCGTGGCGACGGCGTTCGCTCAGGATAGCGAGCTCTTGGAGGCCAACGGTTTCGACCTGAGAACTGTCATCACCCAACCCGGCTTCATACGCTCGATCGTGAGCCGGGGGGATGATGCCACCCAAATCGACTGGGCACGCGACTCGGCTTGGCGGTTCATGCCGGTGTCACGAAGTCAGTTAGGGGGGTACGTCCTGCACGACATCGACGTCGCGATAAACAAGCTCCTCGCGCTTGCCGGCCGCGAAGAGGCCCGGGATTTTGTGGACATCCTCTACGTAAATGAAAACATCCTGGCGCTTGGCCCTCTCATCTGGGCGGCCGTGGCCAAGGACCCTGGGTATTCGCCTTCCTCACTCCTCGAGCAAATTCGACGGCGAGGCAGATACCGCCCCGAGGACTTTGCGCGATTGGATCTGGTTCGTCCCTTCGACCTTCCTGCGGCCAAGACGCAGTGGCAGGCTGCGCTCGCCGGTGCCGCCGAGTTCCTGGATTCCAGACCCATGGGGGAGGCAGGCTGTCTCTACTACCGCACGTCCGACGAACGGTTTGTGACTCCGCTACCTGGAGCATTGGGAGATCAGGGCGTTATACCGCACTACGGTAGGGCGGGTGGTATACTTCCGAGGCCGGTTTAGCGGAGCCCAGTGCCGGCCAGGCATCATCGAGCTCCTGAACTGGCCTGCAGGGCAGGATCCAGGGACCGCAACAGGGTACCGAGACCAGTGATGAGCCGAACATCGGTTGACCCATAATCGGCACGTTCCGCACGGATGAAGGCAACCCGGTCATCCAACACATCGAATGTCGTATGAGGGGATGCCAGGAAGACCGAACTGTCAAGCTCCATCACTCTCTCAGTTCCGCCCGGCTGACCATCAGTAAAATCCACGCGCCATAGTGCATCCTGCGCAGTGAGGTAGAGCCAGCGTCCGTCACGGGACCAGACGGGCGTTTCACCTCCGCCCACCGACACCACCTGGATTCCGACCATAGCGGGGAACTGCGCCACATACACCTCCGGACGGCCGCTCTCGCTGGACTGGTAGGCCAGAATGCGGCCCGACGGAGAGATCTTGCCCGCGGCCTCGTCGGCTCCGGTGGTGAGAAGCGGTCGTGCCACTTTCGTCTCGCGCTCGACGAGCCATAAATCGTCTCCAGTGCTGGGTGAGCGTAGCATGATCACTACGTAGCGATCGTCAGCCGATACCGACTCGACGTGCATGTGGCTCGTGGTCGAATGCAGTGTGTCGTTCGGGGCCGAGCCGTCCACCGACTGTCTTATCAGGTATTCCACCGTCTGATCCTGACCGGCGAAGTAGAAGAACTGGCCGTCCGGGGCCCAAACTGCGGTTTCGTCTTCGTTGGGATCCACGGTCATCCGCCGTGGCGCGCTGCGTGCGATGTCGATGAGCCAGATATCCGCCCCTCCGTCGACGGACAGGCCGTGGACCAGAAGACTCCGGCCATCCGGCGAAAATCGGGGGTCCCAGAATGCGTTCATGTCCAGATCCAGCCTGCGCTCCTGCCCTTGCTCGACTATTGAAATGACCCGGTCTCCAAGCTGATCTCCCGTGTACCGGGTCCCCGCGGAGTATATCAGAAGGTCTGTGGCGGAAGCGTCCGCGAATACGAATCCATCGTTGGCCGTCGACCCAACGATCGTCTGGACCACGAACGAGGAACCGTCTACACCTGACCGGGGGTCGAACCGAATGCCGTGCAGGTCGCCGTTTCGGAAGAACAGCACGTAACCCGAAGGGTGGTATCTGGGCCAGTTAGCGCGGCCCGCGATTTCGATGACCGCTCCGGTATCCACGTTGATCGCGACGACCGATGCCAGGGTGCCATCCCAGAGCATGGCCAGCACAAGCCGTGAACCGTGGACCGGAGCCAGGGCGTAGAACTGAAGGTCACCCTCCCCTGCCACTGGAATCTCTTTGGAGCCACCGGCCACCTCGACCAAATGCAGCTCCCTCCCCGCGGCAGCATTGGTCACCAACTCGTCCTGCGTGAGGTACGTGACGGAGTTGCCGTCGATTGGAGCCACGACCTCTGGAGCCCCTCCTCCGGTGGACACGCGCAGGAGGTTATCTCCCCGGTGATAAACAACCCATCGAGCGTCTGGCGAGAGTGCAATCTGTGATGTGGCGCCGGTCGCCGCCAGAACCCTCGCGGCGCGCTCGTCGAAGAACCTGACCACCGGAGCCCAGCCGGCTTCCTCAAGGCTCATCGTGGCCATCGCCCGGCCATCGGCTGATACAGCGAGACGATTTCCGAACTCACTTGCTGGCGCGAATGAAGCCACCAGGCGCCGCACAGGCTGCTCCGTGTCCGGCGCTGGCCGGAGTAACCACCCGGCTGCGAGGGCAATGATGGCAATACCGGCCATCGCGGCCCAGACCCATTTCGGTAGGCTGCCAGCGGAGGCCTTCACTGGGCGCGCAGAGGATCCGGCGGTCATCGCCGGCATGGACCGCATCGTCCGACCGCTGCCGCTTAGGTCCAGCGACTTGAGGTCGGCGAGCAATCCTGCCGCACTCTGATACCGGTACTCGGCTTCTTTCGCCAGCAGCTTGTTGACCACCCACTCCAACTGCATCGGTACGCCGGTCCGAACCGCGGTCAACGGCTCCGGCGCCTCGTTGAGGATTCCGTACAGCACCGCCTGTTCGTAGTCCCCCGAGTACGGGAGACGCCCGGCGACCATCTCGTAGAGCACCGTGCCGAGTGAGTAGAGGTCACTTCGGCCATCCACTTCTTGCCCGCGTGCCTGCTCGGGGCTCATATAGGCTACCGTGCCCAGCGTACTCCCCATTCGCGTGAGCATCGTGGACTGGTTGGTCTTCGCCAGCCCGAAGTCCAGGACCTTCGCCACACCGCCTTCGGTCAGCATTACGTTGGCCGACTTGATGTCACGATGGACGATGTCCTTGGCGTGGGCCTCCTTCAGCGCCTCGGCCACCTGGCCCGCAATGTTCACGGCCTCCTGAAGCTTCAGAGGGCCCTTCTTGACGTAGTCGTGCAGTGTCTCTCCGGCGATGTGCTCCATCGCAATGAAGAGCCGCGGCTCCATGTGGCCTTCGACCGGCTTGCCGTCCGGGGTGAGCGGCTGGGCTTCGTCCACTTGATAGACGTGGCAGACGTTCGGGTGGTTGAGCTGGGCGGCAGCCTGGGCCTCGCGGCGGAAGCGCGCC
>JAJCYP010000093.1 GCA_029262855.1 Bacteroidota bacterium
GCCTCCGGCACGAGGACCCGCACCCGTCTGTCCAGGACGCCAAGCACGGACAAGGTGTCGCCCCCGGTCCGCAGGTCGGTGATGCGCTCGTGCGCCCTTAGCCCCTCGGCCATCGGCGAGGGGTACTGCGCCATCATACTCGGCGGTTGCTGCTCGCACCCTGCGGCAGTCAAGACCAGCATTGGGACAAGTAACCAGAAGTACGACGAGTTGGTTGACGTTGCCATCGGGAAACTTCACATGGTCGCGACCCCGTGGCCGGACGAGAGTTATCGCTGAGGTGGCGCCAGCCGCTTGATCTGCTCGAGCCAGTTGATCACGACGATCACCCGGGCGGCCTCGCCTTCTCCCTCAAGGTCAGCGCGCGGGTCGTTCGTCGAATAGTATATGGTTTCGTCGGGACCGATATCGAACTCGAACCCCGCCCACGGCGGCGTCAGGACGATCTCGGCGGGGCCAGTCTGCGAAAACCCGTTGCCGGCACTTACCGGTACCCGAACAATATCCCGGTCAGTCCGAACGAACAAGGAGCCCCCGTCCGGCGACCACCTGGGCTCGCCGCCTTCGATCCCGCCGAGCGAAAGACGTACGACGGTCCCCCCGTCCCGCGAACGAACGGCGGTAGTAATCCCACTTCCAGTATCGAGGGTATAAGCCAGGTACTCACCATCAGGAGAAAAACTCGGCTCGTAGGCGTCGAGTGGTTCCAGCAGGACGTCCACCGCCTCCTCCAGGTCATACAGTCGAATGCCGTCGACTCCCCGGACATGATAGGCAATCCAGCGCCCGTCAAGGGACCAGTCAAACGTCGCTGCGTCGTCAATGGGCAGCGTTTCCAGGAGACCAGAACCGCGCGTGGACCATATTTCGAGGGGTCCTTTTCGCTCGATGAGGATGCGTTCCCCATCTGCTGACCAGGCGTGATGATCCTCGTCGCCGGAGAACGTGATCTGTTGTTTAACATCGGTCTCAGGATCGTAGATCATCAGATAGTCATCACCGGCCTCCACCGTCAGCGCGATCCTGCGACCAGCAGGCTCCAGACGAGGCGCCTCCAGACCGGTCCCCGACATCAACACGCTCGAGGCGCTGCCGTCGGATCGCTGGACGACGATGGATACCTGCCCGGTCCCGCCCTGCTCAGAGTCGAAAAGCCGATGATAGAGTGTGCCGTAGCCGTCCATTTCGTAGAGCCACACCGGCGCAGAGTCGAATACAGCCTTCTGCGGTCCAACGAAATCGCGTCGAGCCAGATCAAACGGCCGAACGAACAAAGGACCGACCAATGCACTCTCCGGATCTCCGTAAATCACGTGCCCTGAGGGGAGATATCTCGGGCGTGTTCCAAAACCGATTGGGGTTCGTCGTCCGGTCTGCAGGTCCACGATTTCCAGACGCTCGCGCACTTCGCCAACGTGCGTGGCGCAGACAATCGCATACCGATCGCCGGGCAGCACAGATGGCTCGTGGATCGAGGACGAGTCAGGCGTGGTCACCCGCCGGGCCGAGGATCCGTCAGCGGGAAGGAGCCATAGTCCGCCGGCACTGGTATACAGGAGCGACTGGTTCGCAAGCCAGGAGACCCTGCGGGAAGCGTCCTCCGCAATCCTGACAGGTGATCCTCCGGACACCGGCACAGTGAACAGTTCCCTGTTTCTCCAGAACGCGATGGTCGTCCCGTCCTGCGAGAACGTCGGAGCTGAACCAGGCCCCTCAACGATTCGTGACATGTCGCCGGTCTCCACGTTGACGACGTAAATGCCCCGTCGCCCCGTGGTGTCAGACCCGGGAACTGCGAGCAGTCTTCCATCCGGCGACGGGTAGCCCGAGGAACCCATTCGCCGGATACCAGGAAGCTCCAGTGTCAGGGTCCGCACGGTCTTGTCGACGTCGGCTGCCGGCGCTGGCTTTACGATCCAGGCAACGGCGGCGCCCAGCAGGAGGGTGGCCGCGGCCAGGCCCCATCCCCAGATCGGGAGGCCGCCGAGACCCGCCGCGCGAAAACCGGTGATGCCAGCGCCATGTGCAGCGCCCACGGCCGGCATGCTGCGCATGGTATGTCCACTTCCGCTCAGATCCAGGCTCTTCAGGTCCGCGAGAAGTCCAGCTGCACTTTGGTACCGGTATTCTGCTTCCTTCGCGAGCAACTTGTTCACGACCCACTCCAACTGCATCGGGACGCCCGTCCTGAGTCCCGTCAGTGGTTCTGGCGGTTCGTTCAGGATGCCGTAAAGCACCGCCTGCTCATAGTCTCCGGTGTAGGGCAGGCGACCAGCCACCATCTCGTAGAGCATCGTGCCCAGACTGTAGAGATCTGAGCGGCCATCCACTTCCTGCCCTCGGGCCTGCTCGGGACTCATGTAGGCCACCGTGCCCAGCGTAGATCCCATCCTCGTCAGCATCGTGGACTGGTTGGTCTTCGCCAGCCCGAAGTCCAGCACTTTCGCCACACCGCCTTCGGTCAGCATGACGTTGGCCGACTTGATGTCACGATGGACTATGTCCTTGGCGTGGGCCTCCTTCAGCGCCTCGGCCACCTGGCCCGCGATGTTGACGGCCTCCTGAAGTTTTAGAGGGCCCTTCTTGACGTAGTCGTGCAGTGTCTCTCCGGCGATGTACTCCATCGCGATGAAGAGCCGCGGCTCCATGTGGCCTTCGACCGGCTTGCCGTCCGGGGTGAGCGGCTGGGCTTCGTCCACTTGATAGACGTGGCAGACGTTCGGGTGGTTGAGCTGGGCGGCAGCCTGGGCCTCGCGGCGGAAGCGCGCC
>JAJCYP010000094.1 GCA_029262855.1 Bacteroidota bacterium
CTGCTCGAGGGCTGCGGCATACTCCGCGGCGATCTCCGGGTTGGCGTGGTCCCTCCACTTGCTCTCAAGCAGGATCCGGGCATCAGGCCTGAACTTGGCGCGTTCCATGCGTCCGAGCAGGGCCTGCTCGTTGAACGCCACGATCGTGTCTACGCCGTCTCCCATGTTCGTGATGGGCACGGAGCCGATTCGTACGCGGACGCCGGAAGCACCCGCGGCATTACGCGGCGGAGGCTGTATCTCGGCGGGGATGATCTCCACCGTCCAGACCCCATTTCCCATCTTGGCGGAAATCGTTCCGAAAGACTGTCCGGCCTTCTGGGCGCCCTCGCCCGCATCGGAGACAATCTCGACCACATGTTCGCGAATGGACGCAGGTGTGACTGCGCCGACCGTATCGGCCGGCGTCTGCGCGTCGTCTGGGGGCGGCATCATGGTTCTACGGGCTTCTTGGTATTCGTGGCCGGATCGGGGTCCGGTTCGCACATACAATACAGGGACGCCTGAGGTCAAGCTGTAGGATCAGGTACCGGGGGCCTGTGGGGGATATCCTCACCGTTTAGGCCGGGGGCAACATTGTTTGGACGCCTGTTGTAGGGAGTGCCCTCGCAGGCGGCATACCTTGGTCGCACTAGTTTCCCCCGGACACATCACGTCGAAGCATGCGAGTAGCGAAGGAGTTCAGATGGGAGGCCGCCCACCGCATCCCGTGGCACGAGGGCGGATGCCACAGCCTTCACGGCCATTCGTACCACATGACCGTGGAACTGGAAGGCGAAACCGATGCCAGAGGAATGGTCATCGACTTCAAGGAGATCAAGGCCATCGTCCGCCCGCTCGTGGACGAGTGGGATCACTCGGTCATGGCACACGATGAGGACCGCGAGCTCATCCAGGCGGTCGAACGGCTGGGCTCGAAGCTATCGATTCTGCCCTGCGACACGACGGCCGAAAATGTCTGCAAGGTGGCCCTGGAGCGGATCCTGGAGTCGGGGCGGGAGCGGTTGCGCGAGCTTGGGATCACGCGGGTTGTCATCCGGGTGCGGGAGACGGTGACGAGCTATGCGGAGGCGGCGGGGGTGGTGGGGTAGACTTTATTTGGGGCGCCTCACTCCCGACGCAGGGACTCCGCCGGGTTGACCTTCGCGACTTTCAGGACTTGGTGTGCTACAGTGACCAGCGCCAACGCGGCGGCCGCAATCGTCACGACCAGAGGCATCCACCACGGAATAGAGGCGTGATAGGCAAAGCCCTGAAGCCATCTATAGGAAACCAGATACCCAAGGGGAATGGCCAGGATGGCCGCGATGCCGACCAAAGCCAGGACACCGCGACCCATTAGCCCCAACACATCGCTCAGTTCGGCGCCCAGAACCCGGCGGACGCTCAATTCTCTCATTCGCCGTTCGGCTGCAAAGCTCACCAGTCCAAAGAGCCCCAAACCAGTCACCAACAGGGCAAGCGAGGCAAAAAGGGCTATCAGCATCCCGGATTGCTGTTCCGGGCGATACGTGGCTTGGAGCCGATCTTCCAAGAGAGAGACGGCAATCGGGATCCCGGGCTCGACCTGCTGCCACTCCTGGCGCAAGAACTCGGTCACGGATGGGATGTCGGCGGTCGGCGTCAGGCGGATGGACACCATGCGGTAGTTCCGTGGGTCCATGTAGAACACAAGCGGCGCGATTTCCTGGCGGAGAGATTCGAAGTGAAAGTCCTCCACCACCCCCAGAACTTCTCCCAGCCACCCGCCGACTCTTATCGGTAGGCCTACCGCATCTCCGGGGCTGTCGAGCCCAAGCTTGGCCACGGCCGTCTGGTTGAGTACGAATCCGGTCTGTCGATCACCTGCAGACTCGTCGCGGTAGACCCGGCCAGCCAGAATTGGTATCTCATAGGCGTCGAAGAAATGACCATCCGCCCAAACCGGGACGAGCGAGACGGTTGTCAGGCCAGATTCGAGCTCGGGAGTTGCGTCGATGGGGCCAAAGAGTCGACGGGAGGGGATAGGGTTGCTCTGTGCCACCTCTTCTATGGAAGGATGTGCCAACAACCGTTCCCGGACCGGGTCAAACCGCTCCCTGGCCTCCCAGAGAGTCGGTAGGACCAGCACGTTTTGCGAGGTGAATCCAAGCGGCTTTTCCGATACGTACTCAAGCTGGCCGTACACGGAGAGGGCGGACATGCCCAGGGTCATCGCAATGACGAACTGGACTACCACCAGGGCGCCACGGAATCGGTTGCCCGACGGGCCATGGGCGGCTTCGCCCCTGAGCGCCTTGATGGGCGACAAGCGGGAGAGGTAGAGCGCGGGGTAGAGGCCAGCAACCAAGCCTACCAGCAAGGCCATACCGACCATTCCCAGCAAATGGAGCGGCCAGTTGGAAGTCAGTGAGACGGATTTTCCCGCAAACTCATTGAATGCGGGAAGAGTCTGAGCCACGATTCCGACCGCCAGAAGAACCGCCGCGAAAGAGGTCAGGCAGGCTTCCACCAGAAACTGCCGGATCAGGTCTCCGCGGGAGGCCCCGCCCGCCTTCCGCACGCCCACCTCCTGTGCCCGCAGAGCAGAACGAGCGGTGGCCAGGTTCACGAAATTCAGGCAGGCTATCACAAGAATCAAAAACCCCACGAGAGCAAAAAGGCGCACGAATCGGATGTCGCCGTTGGCCCCGAGTTCTCCTACAAGGCCCGATCTCAGGTGGATGTCACGGACCGGCTGAAGGTGAAGCCGGCTGCCTTCGGTATATTCGACCGGCCGCCGCTTGGCCAAGAGTCCGCCCAGGGCTTCGGCGGTTCGCGCCGGCATCGCTCCCTCGCTCAGGCGGACGTACGTTGCATAATTGGGACTACCCCACCGGGCCGTGTCTCCAAACCACTCATCGACCGTGGCCATGGAACCCACCGCGTCCAGCGGCAGATGGGTGTTGGAGGGCTGGTCAGCGACTACTCCCGTGACCTGGAACGCGTCCTGGTTG
>JAJCYP010000095.1 GCA_029262855.1 Bacteroidota bacterium
AGTTGGAACTGCTGGGCGCCTGCGGCACGTGCCCCATGAGTACGATGACACTTCGGGCCGGTATTGAGCAGGCCGTTCGCCGATCCGTCCCGGAAATTGTCCGAGTCGAGGCGGTCGGCGCGACCAGCTACGCCTGATCAGGCAGCCGCCAGCTCGTCCTCTACTTCCCAGCCCCAGTGCAGGACGGCCTTCATGGAGTTGGCTGCGTCCACGAGCGTTCCGGTGAAGGCAGAGTCAGCCAGCGCCTCGTCTTCGAAGAGCGTGGTGACCATGAATGACTTGTGCTTGATAAAGTCGGCGATCTCGGGATCCTCGACCTGTTCAAATCCGCGCGGCAGGCGCTTGAGCTTACCCCCATACTCCATGAGCTCACGGCCATCGAGTTGTGCCATGACGTCCCGGAACTGATCGGGATGGGTCACGATGCGCTCGCGCAGGGCACCCAGCAGCGTCTTCTGCGGCTGCCAGAATCCGGCTACGGTGAAGCAATTGCCGGGCTCGACGTGGATGTACAGTCCGCCCTCGGCCTTCCGCGAGCCTGACCGAGACAGGACCGCGCCCAGATGCGTCTTGTACGGGTCTTTGTTCTTGGAGAACCGGGTGTCCCGATAGATTCTGAACAGTGACTTGGACGGATCGCCTTTCAACGGCAGACCCGCTCCAGGGGCAACCCGGCCTGCGTCCGCGATCAGGCACCGAAGTGGCCAGAGCAGTTCGTCATCGAATGTGGCCTTTCTGGCCTTGAACCACTCGCGTTCGTTGTTCTCTTTCAGGTCGCGCAGAAACTGGAATGCCTCGGGGCGAAATCCTGGGAAGGGGGGTAGCTCGTCCATTGAAAACGGCGGTCTAGTTCGTATTCCCTGCGTGCCAGGCCAGAAAGGCCATGAACCCGGAACCGGTCTCCAGCGAACGCTCATCCACTGTCATACGCGGCGTGTGCAGGCCGTGGGTGATGCCGAGTTCCGGGTTGCCAACGCCGATGGTGTAGAAACACCCCGGGCGCTCCACGAGGTAGTAGGCGAAATCCTCTGCTACGTACCAGCGGTCAAGATCCACGACCCGTTGTTCGCCCAGGTAGGTCACGGCGGCCTCCCGGACGAGTGCCGTCGCCTCGGGGTCGTTGACCAGCGGCGGATACCCTCGAAGGATCTCCACCTCGGCTGTGGCGCCAAACGCCTCGGCCGTGTGGGTTGCCACGCGTTCGATAAGACTGTGGCCCTGGTCTCGCCAGGCCTCGTCCATCGATCGAAATGTACCCTGCAACGTGACGGTGTCCGGTATCACGTTGGGGGCATCGCCGGCGACCACCTTGCACACGGAGAGGACCGAGGGTACGTCGGGCTGGCGGTTTCGCGAGATGACCGACTGCAGCGCAACGATCACGTGGGAGGCCACCAGAACGGGGTCGGCTCGGAGCAGGTGGGGCTCGGCGGCATGCCCACCCTGGCCGTGGATCCGGATGGTGATCTCGTCCGAAGCGGCCATGAACGCACCCGATCGAACCCCGATGGCGCCGCAAGGCAGGTCGGGGCGCACGTGCTGACCGAATACCTGGTCAACCGCCGGGCGCCCCTCCAATGCGTTCAGACAGCCTTCCTCAATCATGGGCTTCGCCCCACCGGGGACTCGCTCTTCACTCGGCTGGAAGATCAGGCGGACATTGCCTTTCAATTCTGCCCGGCACTCGTTCAGAATGCGCCCCGCCGTCAGCAACGTCGAGGTGTGGGCATCGTGTCCACACGCGTGCATTTTACCCGCGACCGTGGAGCGAAACTCGAAGTCATTCTCTTCGACGATGGGCAGCGCGTCCATGTCCGCCCGGAGCATCCGTGTCGGCCCCGGAAGGCCGCCGTCGATGAAGCCCACAATGCCTGTTCGGGCCACGCCGGTCCGAAACTCAATCCCCCAGTCGGAAAGCCGATCCGTCACCAACCGGCCCGTGCGCACTTCCTCAAATGCGAGCTCGGGGTGGCGGTGAAGGTCACGCCGAACCCGAACGGTGTCGTCCAGATACCGGGCGGCCAAATGGGCGATGCGGTCCTGCACGCTAGTTGAACGCTAATTGAAGCCCGCGCCCGAAACCGCGGGTCTGGCATCCTGATTCGCCAACTGCCAGGCGGTCGCGAAAATCAGCTGTCCAATCCGGGCCAGCCGCTCGTACTCAATCTTGTCCGGCTCGTCACCGGCCCCGTGGTAGTCCTCGTGCGTTCCCGTGAAGAAGAAGATGAACGGGATCTCATGCTTTCCGAAGTTCCAGTGGTCTGAGCGCCGGTAGAACTGGTTGGGGTCATCCTTGGAATTGAACCGCTCGTTCAGGTCCAGATTCGTGCCCAGCAGTTCATTCATCCGGACGTTGGTGTCGTGGAGTTCCTGGGAGATGAGATTGGATCCGATGATGTAGACGTAGTCGTCGTCCTCGCCCGGATGCGTGGGGTCAATGCGCCCGATCATGTCAATATTCAGGTTCGCGACCGTGTTCTCGAGCGGGAAGATCGGCTCTGAATCTGTATAGTAGCGGGATCCGAGCAGGCCCTTTTCCTCTCCGGAGACGTTGAGAAACGCGATGGATCGGCGGGGTCCGTGCCCGGCCTTTCGAGCTCTCGCGAAGGCTTCCGCGATCTCCAGAACGGCCACCGTGCCTGATCCGTCATCATCGGCGCCATTGTATACCTGATCCTCACCTTCCGGATTGCCGGTCATCCCGACATGGTCGTAGTGTGATGAGACCACGACCACCTGGTCCTTCAGTTCGGGGTCGGATCCTTCCACGAAGGCGACCACGTTCTCGGACGTCGTCTCGTAGGTCTCGGTCTGTATCGTGGCGGTGACTTCGGCGCCCTCCACGTCAAAGACCACCGGGGTCAGCGAGCCATTGATCTCGGCCTGAAGGTCTGCTACCGTTCGTCCCGAAGGCGCGAGAATGGCATTGGCGAATTCGGTGGAGATGCCCAGAATCGGCGGGGTGTTGGCGCGACCTTCACCTGGCTCCTCCAACGAGAGGGAGCCGACTCCGCCGAGATCCGCAGCCTCAGCGTCGGCGATGTCAGCAACCGATCGCTGGCTCCGGGGTGATGCATCCATCACCATGAGTACGCCTTTCGGGAGTCCGGTCCGGAAGAGGTGGCGAAGCTTCGTGTTGCCGCTGGTCGACCAGTTGGAGGGCTTGCCGTCTTCGGTCGGCAGGAGGCTGGACTCGGCGCTTTCCAGCGGCTCATCCCCGAGAATGAGCAGCCACCCGTCGGTGTAGTCGATGTCCGCATCCTGCATGGCCTGGTAGTCGTCGTACCCAAGTGTCGGAGCTGAGATGCCGTACCCCCCGAAGACGACTCCGCCGGAGGCCTCGGGCTTGTTGCCAAACACCAATACGGAGTGGCCATCGCGCGCGGCCGCGGAGAAGCTGCTCGTCGGTCCACCTTTGATGGAGACGGTGCTACCAGACTGGCGCGTCCCGTACAGGGGAAAGGGCTGCAGGTAGGCTCCAGGATCCCGGACGTTCTCGGACCCTCCTGTGCCCGCCGGAGCCAGCCCCATTTTTCGGTACTGGGCTGCCAGATACCCGGCCGCCATCTTTTGGCCCCGGGTAGAGGTCTCGCGGCCTTCAAAGAAATCAGAGGCGAAGAAGTAGAGATGGGCGGCGAGGTCCTCCGGAGTAATCGATTCCTGGTACGCCTTGACCAGATCGGGGTCGGCATCAGCCGTCGGCGTATCGGCGGGTTCTGCCAGACGTGCGGCGTCCTGAGCCGTTGCTGGAAGGGTGACCATCGCTACGAGCGCGATCACAAGCAGTCGGAAGTAAGTCATGTACGGAAAGTTTTCAGGCCAGCCGGCCCCTCTTGTTGAGGTAGGCGAGCAGGGCCTTGTTGTAAGGCTCTGCCGTATCGAGTTCCACAAAGTCAATGTTGCGCTCGCGGCATCGGCTTCGGAATCGCTCCGAGAAGGCTTTCACGGCCGCCCGATAGTTTTCCTTGACCTGCGCAGGCTGAAGTGTCAATTCCTCGCCCGTTTCCATGTCCCGGAACTGCATCGGGACGTCAGGGAAGCTGAACGCCCTCTCGGTATCTGATTCAAGGACGTGAAACACGAGTACCTCATGTCCGCGGTACCTGAGATGTCGAAGGGCCTTCATGAGGTCATCGTGAGCGCCAACATTCTCGAATAGATCTGTGATCACTACGACAAGAGAGCGCCGAGAGATGCGTTCAGCGACCTCATTTAATACCGACGCCGCGCTGGTGCGCCGGTCCGTCGACTCGAGTCGGGAAAATTGGTCCAGCGTGGTCAGCAATTGGCGCAGGTATCCCTGCGTGGAGCGGGGTGGCCTCAGGGTATGGACACGGTCGTCGAATCCGATGAGGCCGGTGGCGTCCTTCTGGCGCACCATCAGGTAGTGAAGCGCTGATGCCAGATAGGTACCGTACTCCAGTTTGCTTACCGGTGCGGATCCCTTGTATCGCATCGAACGCGAGGTGTCGAGGACCACGTAGTGCCGGAGATTGGTCTCTTCTTCGTACTGCTTGACGTAGTGACGGTCGGTCTTGGCATACACCTTCCAGTCAACGTGCCGCAGCTCATCTCCCGGGTTGTAGGGCCGGTGTTCTGCGAATTCGACCGAGAACCCGTGATAGGGGCTCTTGTGCAGCCCGGTAATGAAGCCCTCGACAATGAGTCTGGCCCGCAGCTCCATGTTTCGAAGCTGTGAAACCACGACGGGGTCCAGATACTTGAGGACCGCCTGGTTGTCGGACATACGGGCGAGGGTGGGAATGTGAATTGCCGGCGGTTGGAAGGCTCGCCGGGGCGGACAGTTCCAGTCCGTTTCGCGGGAAGTTCAACGGCATCCAGTCCGTTTTGGTCACGCCCCGGCGTGTGCTTCTGACGTAACTTGGGGCATGGAGCCGAATGACGTTGTCAAAGCCCAACTCCTGGACGAGCGGGATCTTGGACGCATGCTTGACCGCATGGCTCAGCAGATCGTCGAGTTTCTCGAACCGGGGGCATCGGCCACCGACTCTCTTGCGCTCGTTGGCATGCAGTCGCGTGGCGTGTTTCTGGCCAGACGCATCCAGCGACGCATCAAGGAAATGGAGGGACTGGATGTCCCCATGGGCATCCTGGATGCCACCATGTACCGGGATGATTTCCGGCTCCGACTCAAACAGCCAGAGATTCGCGAGACGCGCATCCCGTTCGATCTGACCGAGCGGCGGGTGTTTTTGGTAGACGATGTGCTCTACACGGGCCGAACGGTTCGGGCGGCCCTGGATGCCCTGATGGACATTGGCCGGCCGGCGGCCGTTCATTTCGTCGCGATCGTGGACCGCGGCCTGCGGGAGCTGCCGATTCGCGCGGACATTGTCGGACGCCAGGTTCCTACCCTACCGGGAGAAGAGGTGCGTGTGAGACTCAAGGAATGCGATGACCTCGATGGCGTCTGGCTGGTTGCAAATCCGAAAGCAGCAGGAGGGAGGGGATGACCCTGGAGGGCAACGGGAGCGGACTTCAACACCGGCACCTGCTCGGTCTGGAAACCTGGTCTGCAGACGAGATCAAGACGGTTCACGCCGCAGCCAGGCAGTTCCGGGAGGTGCTTGATCGGCCCATTCGTCAAGTGCCTTCGCTGCGTGGCGTCACGGTTGTGAACCTGTTCTTCGAGGCCTCAACCCGTACCCGTGTTTCGTTCGAGTTGGCGGAGAAGAGGTTGAGCGCCGATACGGTGAACTTCGCGGCTTCGGGCTCTTCGGTGTCCAAGGGCGAGACCCTGAAGGACACGGCGCAGAATATTGAGGCCATGAAGATCGACATGGTCGTTGTCCGACACCGGTCGCCGGGGGCTCCGCAGTTTCTGACCCGGTGCGTGGATGCCACCGTCATCAACGCCGGCGATGGTGCACACGAACACCCGACACAGGCATTGCTCGACACGCTGACCATCACCGAGTACCACCCGGATCTCACCGGGCTTCGGGTGAGCATTCTGGGAGACATCATGTTCTCAAGAGTCGCCCGGTCCAACATCTACGCACTGGCCGCGCTCGGCGCCGAGATAACTCTCTGTGGTCCCCGAACCCTGATTCCACCTGGAATCAACGAGATGGTCCCGGGCGGCCTTCGAATCACGCATCGCCTGGACGAAGCCCTGGAAGGATGCGATGTAGCGATGGCACTTCGAATCCAGTTGGAACGGCAGGGGCGTCAGCTTTTTCCCAGCGTTCGGGAGTACCACAATCAGTTCGGGATCACTCGCGCGCACCTGGATCAGCACCCCGACATGCTGGTCATGCACCCGGGTCCCGTGAACCGTGGGGTTGAACTGGCAAGCGACGTTGTGGATCACGAGCGGGCGGTCATCCTCTCCCAGGTTACCAACGGAGTGGCGGTCCGGATGGCCGTCCTCTACCTGCTCTCAGGAAGGTCCCTCACCGCATGACTTGCACCGACACGAATTTGGGCGTACCGTTTGGGCGCCGGTTCGGAAGCGCTTCCAGTTTCCGGGCCCATCAATCCCTTTCACATCCTTAATATGGCGATGGAAATCAAGCAGGACCGACTGGACGCGTTTCTTGCCCGCGTGGAGCACCGAAATCCCGGCGAACCCGAGTTCTTTCAAGCGGTCCGGGAGGTGTCCGAGAAGCTGTGGCCGTTCCTCCAGAAGCATCCTGAGTTTGCGAAGGCCCGGATCTTGGAGCGACTGACAGAACCCGATCGGGTCGTGATGTTTCGCGTTACCTGGGTGGACGACAGCGGGCAGATCCAGGTCAATCGAGGCTACCGGATCCAGTTCTCCGGAGCCATCGGTCCCTACAAAGGAGGATTGCGATTCCACCCCAGTGTGAACCTTGGCATTCTGAAGTTTCTGGCCTTCGAGCAGATCCTCAAGAACAGCCTCACCACGCTTCCCATGGGCGGCGGAAAAGGGGGGAGTGACTTCGACCCGAAGGGCAAGAGCGACAATGAGGTCATGCGCTTCTGTCAGTCTTTCATGTCCGAGCTGTTCCGCCACATCGGCAAAAACATCGACGTGCCCGCCGGCGACATTGGCGTTGGTGAGCGGGAGATCGGCTATCTGTTCGGTCAGTATCGAAGACTCCGGAACGAGTTTACCGGAACGATGACCGGGAAGGGCATGGCCTACGGAGGAAGCCTCATCCGGCCCGAGGCTACGGGGTACGGGAGTGTCTACTTCGCCTGCGAAATGCTCAGGACCCGGAATGAGGATATCTCCGGACGGACGTGCCTGGTTTCCGGCTCCGGCAATGTGGCCCAATACACGGCCGAAAAACTCATTGAGATGGGCGGCAAGGTCATAACGCTCTCGGATTCCTCAGGAGTGGTCGTGGATCACGCGGGGCTGGATACCGAGAAGCTGGCCTACGTGATGGATCTCAAGAACAACCGCCGGGGTCGTATCAAGGAACTGGCCGACGAATTCGGTCTGGAATATCACGAGGGGAAGGATCCCTGGTCGGTCAAAGGCGACCTGGCGTTTCCCTCGGCCACCCAGAACGAGCTCGATGCGGACAGCGCCCGCGAACTCGTCAAGAACGGATGTATCCTGATTTCCGAGGGGGCAAACATGCCCACCACGTACGAGGCCACAAAGGTCTTCGAGGAGGCGCGGCTGCTGTTTGGTCCGGGCAAAGCTGCAAATGCGGGCGGTGTCGCGATCTCGGGGCTGGAAATGACACAGAACTCGATGCGCGTCTCCTGGACACGCAGTGAGGTGGACACCAAACTGAAAGGGATCATGTCGACCATCCACGATACCTGCGTGGAGTACGGTCGGGTCTCGGACGACTACGTGGACTACATCCTGGGAGCGAACGTCGGCGGCTTCGTGAAGGTGGCCAACGCGATGTTGGCGTTCGGGGCGGTGTAGGCCGGGTCTCGGCAGACGCATGGAAACGCCCATTCTGGAACTGCGTCAGGTCTTCAAGCACTACTTCGAGGCGGGCGAGAAGCGCTCGATTCTTCGGGGTGCCTCGCTGGTCATGGCCGAGGGCGAATTCGTTGCTCTGCTCGGCCGGAGCGGGGCGGGAAAGAGTACGCTCCTGAACGTGATTGGCGGACTCGATGTGGCGGACGAGGGGACGGTGCTCGTCCAGGGGCGCGAATTGCAACGGCTCAGCGACGACGAACGCACCGATCTGAGGGCGCGTCAGATGGGCTTCGTATTCCAGTCCTTCAATCTCATCCCGACGCTGACGGCCGCGGAGAACGTGGCATTGCCTCTGGTGCTTGGGGGAGAGCGCCTGCCCGCCGCGGCAGTCGCGGCTGAATCCATGCTGGCCAAGGTTGGCCTTGCAGGGCGGGGCGGATCATCGCCGGATCGCCTTTCTGGCGGCGAGCAGCAGCGGGTGGCCATCGCTCGGGCCCTGATTCACGATCCCGTCCTTGTTCTGGCCGATGAGCCGACCGGAAATCTGGACTATCAAACGGGGCGGGAAATAATGGACCTGCTCCACGGGATGGTGCGTGAGCGAAGGGTCAGCATGCTTGTGGTGACCCACGATACGGACTTCCTGAGCGTGTCCGACCGCGTCCTGAGGCTTCAGGAAGGCGTGCTCCGAGATGCGGATGCGGAGCCCGTGGGCACGTGATCCGCCTGCTCGCGCGCTCGGCCCGACGGTACTTTGCGGCCCACCGGTTGCAACTGGCCATGTCCATCCTGGGCATAGCGGTCGGCGTGGCGATGATAACGGGCGTCGACCTGGCCACTTCCAGCGCCCAACGGGCCTTTCAACTGTCTGCGGAGACCGTCTCGGGCCGCGCTACACATTACCTCACGGGGCCCGCGGGACGCATCGAAACCAGTTTCTACCGGCGCCTTCGTGCGGATCTGGGAATGCGGGCCTCCGCTCCTGTGGTCGAAGGATATGTTCGGACAACTGCGGGGACGTTCCGACTGCTCGGCATCGACCCGTTCAGTGAGCAGGTTCAGGGAAGCGATCTTTCCGGCTTTCCAGAACCGGGGCGGCTCCTCGGCTCGTCAGCCGGTGCGGCACTGTCGTTGGACGCGGCGCGGAGACTCGGCGTCCAGACGGGCGACTCCCTTCGCGTCACCGTCTCGGGGAGAGAGGTGGTCTTGACCGTCGCGGCGGTGCTGCAACCGGATCAGGCGTCCGCCGGGGGCTGGAGCGATCTGATCCTGACCGACATCGCGACGGCCCAGGTCGCGCTGGGCATGCAGGGCGCGCTCACTCGCATCGATTTGTTTACCACCGACGACGACCAGGCTGAGGCGATCGCTCGCGCACTGGGGCCACGGGTTCAATTGGAACGCCCGGCGGCGCGTACGGCGGCGCTGTCTCAGATGACCGCCGCATTCGACACGAATCTTCAGGCGCTCTCGTACCTGGCACTGGTGGTGGGGATGTTCCTCATTTTCAACATCATGTCCTTCTCTGTTGTGCAGAGGCGACCCGTTTATTCCCGGCTCAGGGCTACCGGTGTGTCCAGAAGCCTCATCGCCAGGTCGGTTCTGACCGAGGCCGCGATTCTCGGTCTGGTCGGGAGTCTGCTGGGGGTTGCGCTGGGTGCCTTGCTGGGCCAGGCGCTGGTTCACCTGGTCACAAGGGCCATCAACGACCTGTATTTCGTGGTCAGTGTCCGTGACGTGCCTGTCTCGGCGGTCGATTTGGCCAAGGCGTTTGTCCTCGGCCTGGGCTCCAGTGTCCTGTCCGCCTGGATACCGGCTCGTCAGGCAGCCTCGGTTCCCGCCGCTGACGCCTTGCGGCGCTCCGAGGATGAGGTCCGCTTCGCGTCCCGCATCGCCCCGATGGCAAGAATAGGCGTGTTGCTCGTCCTCTCAGGCTGGGGCGTACTCGCGTTGCCCTGGGGGGTGCTGGGAGGATATGCCGGACTGCTGCTCGTCATCGTTGGGTTCGCACTCGCCTCGCCGGCCCTCATTCGGCTGGTGCTCGCTGCCGCGGATCGGGCCTCGCTCCCGCTTACCGGGCGCATGGCCATGAGGGGTATCCGGACCCAGATGAGCCGTACGTCCATTGCCATCATCGCTCTGAGCGTGTCGGTTTCGGCGGCCATCGGCGTTGGAGTCATGGTGGACAGCTTCCGGGGGACGGTGGTTGAATGGCTCGACATGACGCTTCGGGCGGACCTGTACGTTCAGCCGCCCACTACCGTGGCGCGGCTGGGCGGAGGCGTTCTGGGGCCTGAGGCCCTCACGCTGATGAGAGGACTCCCCGAAGTGGAAACCGCATACGGCGTCCTCAGAACCGAGATCAGGGGGCAGGACGGACCGATCACGCTTGTGGTCATCGAACACGGCCCGGCGAGCCATGCCTCCTATAGATTTACCCGGTCCGCTGTTCAGGATCCCTGGATGGAATTCGGGTCTGGGGCCGTTCTTGTTTCGGAGCCTTTTGCGTACCGGAACGGCATCTCCGCGGGCGACTCGCTCCTGATTCAGTCGCCGCTGGGTGCCCTGTGGCGACCCGTCGCGGCAGAGTACGTCGACTACGGATCCGACGTCGGCGTGGTGCTGATGGATCGATCCGTCTACGAGTCGATGTTTGGAGACGAGGCCTATTCAGGATTGGCGCTGTACCTGAAGGAAGGGGCCGATGTCGGTGCAGTGGCGTCCGAAGTACGAAGTTTGACAGCACCCTATCAGTCACTCATCGTCCAGTCCAACGCCTCGTTGCAGCGAGCGTCACTCGACATCTTCGATCGCACGTTTGCCATTACCTGGGTGCTCCAGGTCCTGGCCCTTGTCGTAGCTGTGATCGGTGTGATCAGCGCTCTTTCCGCGATCCAGTTGGAGCGGGCCTGGGAGTACGCCGTGCAGCGAGCGGTGGGCCTCAGGCGCGGGACACTCGCGCGACTGATCATCCTGCAGTCGGCCCTCATGGGCGCCCTGGCGGGCCTCCTGGCCATGCCTCTGGGCGTGGCACTGGCCGCAGGCCTGGTCCAGGTGATCAATCAACGCTCTTTTGGCTGGAGCCTCGAGTTTACGGTGGCGCCCTCCATCCTTGCCCAGGCCCTTCTGGTATCCGTGCTGGCGGCGGTCGCTGCCGCGCTGATTCCGGCCCGGGCCGCCAGCCGGGTTCCGCTCGCCAGCAGACTCAAGGGAGGGACCCGGTGATCCAGATGTACACATCCAGGTTGTGGGTGGCCGGCGTGGCGCTCATGGTTGCGTTGTCGGGGTGCACGTCTCCTCCCGAGACTGGACTGTCCCTCACCGATGCCCTGTCGGTGGACACGACAGGCTTCGCACGCGCACGAGCGGCGTACACGATGCGGTTTCCGCGTGACCACGGCCCGCACCCGGACTTCTACCTGGAGTGGTGGTACTTCACCGGCAACGTGCAGCGTGCGAACGGTGACAACTTTGGGTACCAGTTCACCATTTTTCGGAATGCCCTCGCGCCTCCGACGTCGGAGACATCCTCGCTCGCGGCCGGCCGGCCGTCCGAAAGTGATAGAGCGGCGTCATCGTCTGAGTGGTCGACCCGGCAACTCTACAGTGCCCATCTCGCCATCTCACACCCGACGGCTTACCGATTCCTGAGTACCGAGAGGATCGCTCGCGGAGCCGCTGGCCTGGCGGGGGCTCGCGCGTCCGAAGATGGATTGAAGGTCTGGGTCGAGGACTGGAGCCTGGATGGAGCGCCGGACCTGTCTCGCCTTCATATTGAAGCGGGGGATCCGGACTTCGGCTTATCGCTCGACTTGCAGCCCACCAAACCGCTCTTCCTGCAGGGGGATAATGGATACAGCCCCAAGGGCTTCGGAGATGGTCAGGCGTCCCACTACTACTCGATCACCAGACTGGCGACGGAGGGTACCGTCCGAATCGGGCCGGATACCATCCGGGTGACGGGGCAATCCTGGTTTGACCGTGAATGGAGCACTTCGCTGTTGTCGGAAGACCAGTCTGGATGGGACTGGTTTTCCCTGCAGCTGGATCAGGAGGAGGACCTCATGTATTTCAGGCTGCGTTCGGCGGTCGGTGACGACTATGTTGACGGTAGCCTGGTCGGACGCGATGGTTCAGCATTGCCGCTGGCTGCCGCGAAGGTCCGGGTTCGGGCCACGGACTCCTGGCGCAGTCCCGATACCAACATTGAGTACCCAACCCGATGGACCATGTCTGTTCCTGAGCACGAGCTGGAGATGGTTATTGAAGCGATCTTGCCCAATCAGGAGCTGGACACCCGAATCCGGTACTGGGAAGGTGCCGTGACCGTCTCCGGGACACGGGGTGGGGAGCCCCTGTCGGGCCGTGGGTATGTGGAACTGACCGGGTACACGCCGTGAGTGGAGAGGAACTCTACCCGACCCTTCGGCTGCCGCGACCGGCAGGTCTCCGCGTTGAGGAGGGGCGTGTTTTCGATTCCGTTCGGCGCCAATGGGTTGTCCTGACTCCCGAAGAGTGGGTTCGCCAGCACGTCTTTGAGTTTCTTCGGCGGCAGGGTGTGCCGGCGGCGCTTCTCGCGGTCGAGAAGGCGCACCGCTCGCATGCAGGTCCGAGGCGGACTGATGTGACGGTCCACGATCGGCAGGGAGCCGTCTGGCTGGTGGTGGAATGCAAGGCTGCTCACGTTGCGCTATCCCAGGACACCCTCGCACAGGTTAGCCGGTACGCGAGCGAACTGCGACCGCGTTATGTTTGTGTTACGAATGGACTCGGTCTCTTCGTGGCCGGGTCTGATTCGGCGGGCGTGTATAGTTTTGTCCCCGAGTTTCCGTTATTTCCGACCCAGCAATCGGATAACTCCTGACCGCCTCTGTCCCTCATGATTTCAAGCAATGAGCTCCGCGCCGCGCTGGAGGCCGTCTCGGCCGCAGCCAAGCTCACCCGGGCTGTCCGTGCCGCGGCATCTCCCGACACGCTTCAGAAAGGGGATCGCAGCCCGGTTACGGTGGCTGATTACGGCAGTCAGGCCGTGGTTTGTCGGACCATCGACAGATACTTCCCGAACGTCCCCATCATTGCCGAGGAGAGCGCGTCCGCCCTCAGGAAGCCCGAGAATCTCAGCGTCCTGGAGCGGGTGACGGGCTTCGTCGAGGACTTGGTGCCCGACGCCACGCCTTCCGACGTGACGAAGTGGATCGACCGAGGCGGCGCCAAGGATCCCAGCGGCGAATTCTGGACCCTGGATCCGATCGATGGAACGAAGGGCTTTCTCAGGGGAGATCAGTATGCCGTGGCGCTGGCCCTCATCCGGGATGGGAAGCCCGTGGTCGCCGCTCTCGCCTGTCCGGCCTTGAAGCATCCCACCGACGGCTCAATCGGGACGATACTCTGGGCGACGGCCGGGGGAGGGTGCTTTCAAACTTCTGGCTCGCTGGAGCGCGCGCAGCCGGTGCGGGTTACCCGAACCAAGGAGACCGCACTTGCCTGCATGTCGGAGTCGGTTGAGTCAGGCCACAGTTCACATGACAGTTCAGCACGAGTGGCAGCCCTGCTCGGAATCACCTCACGCCCGCGCAGAATGGACAGTCAGGCCAAGTACGCAGTGGTGGCAAGGGGGGAGGCCGATATCTACATGCGCCTTCCCGTTCGACCTTCCTATGACGAGTGGATCTGGGATCATGCCGCCGGGGCGCTTGTCGTGACCGAGGCAGGCGGAATGGTCACCGACATTTTTGGCCTGGAGCTCGACTTCAGTCATGGGGCGAAGCTGCTGAAGAACACGGGAGTTGTCGCGACGAACGGACATCTGCACGCCGCCGTACTGGACGCGTTGGCGCGCGAGGAAATCTCCGCCGTCTGAGGCCGCCTCAAGCGAACGCGTCGACCAACTGACTGCAAGCCTGTTCGAGCTCCGGGAATTTCTTGGCGTAGCAGAAGCGCAGGAATCCCGCTCCATCAGCCGGATCCCGGAAGAATGAGCGGCCGGCCACCGCACCAATTCCGGCCAGCTTGACGAGCGAGTGCGCCGCTTCCTGGTCGTCACCGAAGCCATCGAAACGCTGCCGGAGCGCGGTGTAATCGGCGAGGACGTAGTAGGCTCCCTGTGGGCGATTGGCCCGAAGGCCGGCCTGACCGAGGGCATCGCACATCATGTCGCGCTTGGCCTCATAGTCTGCCAGCATGGAAACATAGTAATCAGAATCCATCTGAAGACCGGCTACAACCCCATGCTGAAGCGGCGTAGGTGCGCAGATGTACACCAGATCATTGATGAGTCCCATCGGGGCCATCAGGTGCTCGGGGCCAACGGCGTAGCCCAGTCGCCACCCTGTCATGTTGAAGGTCTTGGAGAATCCGGAAATCGTGATCGTTCGTTCCCAGGCCCCGTCGATCGAACCGAACGACACGTGCTGACGCCCATCGTAGAGCATGTGTTCGTAGATCTCATCGGTCAGGACAAACAGATCGCGTCCCACGGCCAGGTCGCGCAGCTGCTCCAGTTCGGCACGCGTCCACACCTTGCCGTGCGGATTGCCCGGCGTGTTGACCAGGATGGCCTTGGTGCGGTCAGTAATCGCGGACTCCAGAACTGCGAAGTCAATCTCCCAGTCGGGTGCGGAGGTGGTGACAAATCGCGTTTCGATGCCCAGAAGGTCCAGCATGTTGCGGTGATAGCCGTAGAAAGGCTCGAAGAGGATCACCTCGTCTCCCTTGTCCAGCAGGGTCAGCATGGCACACATGAAGGCACCCGTCGAGCCAGCACTTACCATGATTTCCCCCGTGTTCGAGACCGGGAGCCGGTTGAAGTCGCGGGCCTTCATGGCAATCTGCTCGCGGAGATTCTCTATGCCTGCGAAATGGCTGTATATCGACCGGTCTCCGTCAATCGCCGCTTTTGCCGCTTCCTTGATGGGATCTGGGGTAGGCATGTCACAGATTCCCTGACCCAGATTGATTCCTCCGTGCTCCCGGATGAGGATGGAAATCGCCCGGATATCACTTTGGGAGAGTAGGCCGGTACGATTGGAGAGGTCTTTCATGCAGGGTAGGATTGAATGACAGCGGACAGGAGGAAAATGTATCGGCCACGGGGACTGGAAACGGGTGCGCCTTGTGAAGGCACGATGCCGCCAGCGAATATCAGAGGCGGACCGCGTGTGAAACATATCGGACACGGACAAAACAAAGCAGACTTTTTGGACAACGAAACCGACAAAACGATTCGGTCACCTCGATTTCGATAGAAAGGGCCGTTCTCGAATTCTGGTGTTTCGACGCTGTCTCACAACTTCAGCAAGTCCGATGAAAGCTTCTGCTACGCAAATCCGCGCCGAGAGCAAAGGGCGACGTCCGGGGATGAAAATCCTGGGCTCCCTTCTTCTCCTGGCTACTCTAGTCGGCACTTCGCCTGCGTTCGCGCAAACGGATGTCGACGTAGAAATCCTTAAGGGGAACCAGCCTGATCAGGTTGCCTACCCGGGTGACGTTACGACGTATACCGTAACCCTCATCAACAACAGTACGACCGTTCCGGCCGACGATCTCGAGTTCGTAGATGACCTGCCCGAGGATCGCCTGGGCAATTCCATCTTTGGCACTCCCTTCAACGTGGCCTCCAGCCACGGCGTCTATGCCTATGACGCGGGGACGAACATGTTTACCGTTTCAGACATCGACCTGGGGCCTGGCGAGTCCATGACATTGGTGTACGATGTAGTGGTAGTTACTCCCTTCGAGGGCGACTACACGAACACTGCGGCGGTGACCTTTCCGCCTGCGTGGGTCTTCGACTCGAATACGGCCAACAACACGGCTTCGTATCTCCTGACCGTGCTTGAGCCCATCAAGTTTCCGGCCAAGTCCTCTGTTCAGGCGCTTGTGGCCTGCCAGAACGAGGCAGATCAGTTTCATCTCATCGTGGGTCAGATGAACGGCCCGATCCTGCGTTCCGTCCCGGACGGTGTGTTTCTTGGCAACCGGCGCTGGTCTGCGTCGGTCACCGGTCTCCCACCCGACGGACTCGGCGGTGCCATGCCGCTGGTAGTCAATGACCTCTACGTCGAGCAGAATCCCACTCCGGGTGTTGCCGATCAGGTCTTTGCTGCGGTTTGGGGATACGACGGTCTCTACCGCTCGGACGACTGCGGTCGTTCCTGGTCTGTGCTGGATTTCCCGGGAATGGCCCAGGAGTCGGATCCCTTCAAGATTGTGTACGCGATTACCCGCGGCCCCGGTGGTCCGCTCGGCTACATTCTCTATGCCTCCGCTGATCGCGGTCGCATCTTTCGTTCCTTGGATGGGGGCCTCTCGTGGGACATGACCATGTCTCTGCCCGCCGGTAGCGCCGACACGCCTTGGGCGCTGGTTGCCGATCCGGACACCGAGGGTGCACTCTACGCCGGGACGTTCGGCAACGGCATCTTCCGCTCCTTCGACTATGGCGAGGTTTGGGAGCGTGCTGGCAACGCCGGCATCCCTGGAGAGGGCGCGATGCACATCTTCGACCTCAAGTTTGACCCCGAAAGCGGTGCCGGCGGACAGCCCGAGACCATCTGGGCGGCCACGGCCGAGGGTGTATTCCTGACGCAGGACCAGGGCGACTCCTGGGCCGAGCGGTCGAACGGCCTCGAGGTCACCGGCAACAACGGTAACACATTCGTCTCCAAGGAGGCTCGTGCCATCGCCTTTGCCAAGCCAAACACCGTGGATCCCCGTTACGAGTACAGCCTGTTCGCCGCCGTCTGGGGCGCCGGCATCTTCAAGAAAGATGGCGATCGCTACTTCCAGAACTGGGAGGGCCTGCTGCTCCGTAACCTGGACGCTTCGGCCATCCTGGTTCACAACGGCACGCTGGTGCTCGGTACCAATGGACAGGGTCTGGTCGAGATCGAACTCGCCGCCGCGTCCACCGCGAATGAAGATCAGTCGGCTGAGCTGCCAGAAGGGTTCTCCCTCCAGCAGAACTACCCGAACCCCTTCAACCCGACCACGTCGATCTCCTTCGACCTTCCTGAGGCCTCGGCTGTGAAACTGTCTGTCTTCGACGTTCTGGGACGTGAAGTAGCGGTTCTGGCCAACGGCAAACTGAGCGCTGGAAACCACGCCGTGTCCTTCGACGCCGCCGGCTTCCAGAGCGGAATGTACATCTACCGGCTTGAGACGGCGTCTCACACGCTGACCAAGAGCATGGTCCTGATGAAGTAGTTCTCGCATGCTGCGAGAGACAGTAGCGTAGCGGAGCATGGTCGGGGCGTGAACTTCAGGGTTCACGCCCCGACTGTCATTTAGGCGACGCCGCTTGAAACGGGACAGGCAGACCCTCACAGGGAGGATTGCCGCATTTCGGCCACCGAGAGCACGGCGCGGCCAATCTGCATCCCGAATGCGACAAAATGAAAGTGAGCCGTCGATTCGGCGGGATAAACACGTTTTGGAGATGCGGAGTCACCAGGCAATTCTCAACAAGATCAGTTAATCCAAATGAAAGTCTCCGCCTACCACATGTACGCCCCCTCGAGGTGGTCGCGCGGGTACCTGGCCGTTTTCGCGCTAGCACTCGCCTCACTAATAGGAGCGCTACCTGCGCAAGCACAAACGGCCGTGGATCTCGTCATCGGCAAAGGGAATTCTCCCGATCTGGTAATCTATCCCGGGGATGTTACCACTTACACCGTCACGCTGACCAACTCAAGCACGACGGTCGCAGCCGATGATCTCGACATCTTCGATGACCTCCCAGAGGACCATCTAGGCAATTCAATCTTTGGCGTTCCGTTCAACGTGATGAACACGCACGGAAACTACAGCTACGATGCTGGGGCCAATACCATCACCGTGGCTGACATCGATCTCGCACCCGGCGAGATGATGACCCTTATGTATGACGTGGCCGTGATCACGCCGTTCGAGGGAGACTATACCAACGTGGCGTCGGTAATCAATCCACCGGCCTGGGTCTTCGATCCGGACCTGTCGAACAACACGACGTCCTATCTCCTCACCGTTCTCGAGCCGCTGAAGTTTCCGGCCAAGTCTGCTGTATCCACGTTGGTGGCCTGCCAGAACGAGGCCGATCAGTTCCACATCATCGCCGGTCAGATGAATGGCCCCATCCTGCGCTCGGTCCCTGAGGGATTCTTCCTGGGTGGTCGTCGCTGGTCGCAGTCGTCTGTCGGGCTTCCCGGACCGGTCAGCCCCAACGGGCCCGGTATGGGCAACATCCAGACGGGCGCGCCGAACTTGGTGGTCAACGACCTGTTTGTGGTGCGGAACGAGACCTCCGGCGTCGCTGACGTTGTCTTTGCTGCAGTCTGGGGCTACGATGGCCTCTACCGCACCGAGGACTGTGGTCGTACGTGGTCAGTTGTAGACTTTCCGGGCATGGCCCAGTACGGCGATCCATTCAAGATCGTCTACGCCATCACCCGTGGTCCAGGTGGACCGCTTGGCTACATCCTGTACGCCTCGGCTGACCGTGGACGCGTCTTCCGTTCGCTGGACGGTGGCCTCACCTGGGACATGACCATGTCGCTTCCCGGTGGCAGCTCCGATACGCCTTGGGCCCTGGCAGCCGATCCCAACGTTCCCGGACTTCTATTCGCTGGTACGTTCGGCAACGGTCTGTTCATCAGCCGCGACTATGGCGAGTTCTGGGAGCGCACCGGCAACAATGGAATCCCGGGAGAAGGTGGCCTGCACATCTTCGATCTGGAATTCGATCCGGAGAAAATGCCGCAGACCCTTTGGGCTGCTACCGCCCAGGGTGTGTTCTTCACCCAGGACGAAGGCTACTCTTGGGCCGAGCAGTCTGACGGTCTGGAGATCACCGGCAACAACGGTGTGACCTTCGTGACCAAAGAGGCTCGTGCCATCGCGTTTGCCAAGCCGAACAATGGTACCGCGCTGCTGGACTACAGCCTGTACACGGCCATCTGGGGCGCCGGCATCTTCCGTCTGGAAGGCGATCGGTACTACACCAACTGGGATCCGGTCCTTCTCCGGAACATGGATACGACGGCACTGCTGATCCACAACGGCACTCTTCTCGTCGGTACCAACGGTCAGGGGATGCACGAAGTGAACATCACGGCATCGTCGACGGCCAGCGAAGGCGAGACGGCCGAACTGCCTGAGGGCTTCTCGCTCCAGCAGAATTACCCCAACCCCTTCAACCCTTCGACGTCGATCTCGTTTGACCTCCCGGCGGCCTCTGCCGTGCGTCTCTCGGTCTTCGATGTCCTTGGTCGCGAAGTGGCTGTCCTCGTCAGCGGCAAGATGACCGCCGGCAATCACGCGGTGAGCTTCGATGCCACCGGTATGCAGAGCGGGATGTACATCTACCGACTCGAAACAGCCAATCAGACCATGACCAAGAGCATGGTTCTGATGAAGTAGAGCCACTGCCTGGCTGACTGTAGCGGAGCAGGTCGGGGGGGGGCCCCGCCGGTGGGCCCCCCCCCCCCACCGGGG
>JAJCYP010000096.1 GCA_029262855.1 Bacteroidota bacterium
TTCGCCACGATCCTGCTTGCCATGGCCGCGGTGGCGAGTCAGACTTTCCGGGCGGCATCGACCAATCCTATTGAGAGTCTTCGCTACGAATAAGGTGCGGCTCAGGACCCCTTGTCGAATACAACCCGCCACTGGTTGTCATTCTCAAGTCTCCAAATGGAGTTGAAGCGTCCGACTTCCTCTCCAGTGACCCCACGGACTGGCCCAGAGCTGAGCGCCAGGCCACCTGACGCCAGGACTTCAACGATGTCGGGTTGCCAAGAGAAGGGGGCGGCAGGTCCATCGAAGTAATGTGCCCAGCCTTCCCGTATTTCGTCCGGCCCTCGCAATCTCGTTTCTCCGCTGAAGAACACCGCCTCCGGAGACAGGAAGGTGACAAATGCATCCAAATCGCGATCAACCATGGTGGCGGCAAAGGCAATTTCGCGAGCCTCCACGTCCGCTGCCAGTTGATCGCGGTCAACGGTCGCCGGTGAAGAGCACCCGATCAAGGACAGGGTGAGGAGTAGTGGAATGATGGGTCGGCGTCTGAGTAGCCCTCGCTCTGAATAAGATTCCATGGGGCGTGCTACTTCTTCTGCTCCAGAGGGGAGGAGAGTTGAATGATGTTGCCATCGGGGTCGCGAATCTGGAGAATGCGGACTCCGTGCTGATCATAGTCGAGCACACGCGGACGTTCGCCAGTTGCCCGTGCGACCCGATCAGCGACGGCCTCGACGTCCCTGACCTCGAACCCGACCTTTCGAAAACCCCGCGGGCGCTCCACATCTACGGCGCGATCGTCGCGGATGATCTCAACGAATAGCCGGTCATTCTTCAGGTTTTCGATCTGCCATGATCCGTCATCGGCCTTTGAACCACTCAGCTTGTGAAGCCCAAAGACGCTTCGATACCACTCGACAGACTTGTCCACATCCTCTACCAAAACGGCAAAGTACTGAGGTGCACCGATTTCGCGGACCCATACATCGGTCGAGTCCTGGGCAATCGCGCCTTGGTATGCGAGGCCGGCGAGGACCGCGAGGAAACACTGGCGAAGCGTCATCATGTCGATGGCTATCCCGAAAGGGCCCGTTAGGCTACGAAAAGCGAAGTTAGTGAACGCAATAACCTATTGGTGCTGCCTCGTATTGATCCCAGGTACTGGTTCTCGCACGAAAGGGCTACAGAACCATCACCTCGCGGGACTCTGGGCGAATGGCCGCCGGCGAGCGATACCGTCTTCAGTATGTCTCAGGCGGCGTCGCCGCTCTCAGTGGGAGCTGGAAGCAAGCGGTTCTGTTTGTATGCCAGTCGACGAGCGCGCCAGAATGGCACGAAGAGAAGTCCCGTCGTGCTTTCCTCTAGCCACGTGCCCTTCTCTTCACATTCTACAGTCCACTTGGTCGGGGTGGAGCCGTGATAGACCACGGCCAGCCGACACGCCTCCGAGAGGCCGAACGCGAAGTAGTTGAGGGCATCGTCCTCGAACTCGAAGGATTCATGCCAACCCTCGAAATAGACCGTGAAAGAGTCGTTGTGTACCCGGAGAGCAACGGGAAATCCCGAGGCGTCTGCCGGAAGAACCGTAATCGAGCCTGGCGACTCGGTGTATTGAACGGTCGGGTGCTTGGTGAGCTTCTGCTTGATCTGGTAGATGGCGTTCATCGTGGCTGCAATCTTAGCCCGCCGCTTTCGGCGCGCACAAGGCTTTGCTGTAGACCCCTGACTGATCAAAGCAGCACACCCGCTTCTTTCCCGACCCGAGCTTATCGATGGCGTCGCTAATTCGCTTATCCCGAATCCTGGCCTGATTGGCCGAAACTATCCAGTGTATCCAGTCCACACGTGCGATGGTCGTGGTGTCGTTCCATACCTCAAAAGCCTCGGGGTTGGCCGACAGTGCTTCCTGGAAATCCGTTGGAACCTCAGGCTCAGGCTCTTCATCCACGGGCCGTATTTCGAGACTTACCAGGTCGCCAACATCCGCGCCAGCAGCAGCCTGGAGTTCCTGACTTACCCGAAGCCAGTGACTCTTCTGGGCTGTGCCCTTCTCCCTGCCGAGGATAGTAAAGCCGATCAAGAGCCCCGCGGTACCCGCGAGGACGTGAATTGCAAGATTGGCTAGATGCTGGGGCGACATGCGGTTTGAGATGCGGGCCCTACTCGGCCCTCAAGGAACGCACAGGATCGAGGAGCGCGCAGCGAATGGATTGGTAGCTGATAGTCGCCCACGCGATGACTACCGTGAGTACAAAGGCCACGGCAAGAACCCCGACTCCGAGATCAACTCGGTATGCGAAGTTGCCCAGCCACTTATCCATGGCGAGGTAGGCGATAGGTGCGGCAATCAGGAATGCAATGGCAACGAGTACCAGGAACTCGCGAGAGAGGAGGGTTGCCACGCCCGGCACCGACGCGCCCAAGACCTTCCGGATGCCGATCTCTTTCGATCGCTGCTCGGCGGTGAACGAGGCCAGCCCAAACAGTCCGAGGCATGCGATGAACAGCGCGACCGCAGCGAACGCGTTCGCAAGCGTGCCGAGGACCGCCTCACTGCGATAGGATTCCTCGTACTCCTGGTCCATGAACCGGACGTTCAAGAGGTATTCCGGGTTGAATTGACGGTAGAGGGTCTCGAGGCCAGCGAGTGCCTGTTGTGTCCGTCCGCCAGCAGTGCGGACAAAGAGGAGGTTGGCCCGGCGGGGTCGCAGCCGCAAAATCACAGGGCGAATCGGTTGATACATCGATCCCATGTGGAAGTCCTGCATCACGCCGATGATCGTACCCGAAACGCCCGAAAAGGCGATCTCCTGATCAAGCGGGTCGTCCATCCCCATGGCCTCGGCCGCTCGCAAATTGATCAGGTAGTTGGTCGAGTCGCTGCCGAATGCTTCTGAGAAGGCACGACCCTGCGCGAGTTTGATGCCCATGGTCTCAACAAAATCGTAGCCTACAGCAGCGTCCCAGAACAATGTGTTTTCGTCAGGGGCCTTGCCCGCCCAGTCGACCCCGATGGTGTTTTGCCCGAGCTGAAGGGGGTTGTTGTTGGCGCTTGTGACGCCGAGGACGCCGTCTACCTTAAGTAGCTCCCGCTTGAAGGTATCGTACTGGTCACGAATTCCGCCTTCGAGTCGCATCAAGGCCACGTTTTCCTTATCCACTCCCAGGTCTTTCGATCGGATGTAGTTGAGCTGGCGATACACGGTCAGCGTGCCCACGATGAGAATGATCGACATCGAAAATTGCGCTATCACAAGTGCCTTGCGCATGCCGGAGCCGCGTCCGGACGCTGTGGTGCGAAGTCCGAAGACTGAGGTCACCGAGAAGCCAGAGAGGTAGATGGCGGGATACGTACCAGCCACTAGGCCGGTCAGTACCGCAACCGCAGCAAAGAGCAACCAGAGCGTCGCCCCCAGGCTGTTGAGGGTGACCCCCTTTTGGGTCAACGTGTTGAACGAAGGCAGGAGGAGCGCCATCAGGCCAATCGCAAGAAAAAACGCGATCACCGCCTTCAGCAGCGACTCTCCCATGAACTGAGTGGCCAACGAGGCGCGCGTAGCACCCGCCGTCTTGCGCACGCCGATCTCCCGCGCTCGCTGGGCACTTCGAGCGGTTGCCAGGTTCATGAAATTGATGCTCGCGATAAGTAGAATCAGGAACGCCACCAAGCTGAATGCGCGCACGTATTCAATCCGACCTCCAATCTGGACTCCGTTCTCGAAGTCGCCGTACAGATAGGACCTCGTGAGCGGGTAGAGAAAGGCATCGGACTCGTAGGAATCGTGGTGCTGGTCAATGATGTCCTTGAACTTCGCGTTGAAGGCTCCGACGTCGGCTCCGGGATGCAGCTTGGCCCAGAGGCTCAGACCGTTGTTGTCCCAAGCCTCGACCCAGTCGTTCCGGCGGATATACTCTTCGATCGGTATGACGAAGTTGAACGTGAGGGAGGAGGTCGACGGCGGGTCTTCGGCGACGCCAGTCACCGTCAGGTCAACTCGGTTGTTGACGCGGACTCGCTGCCCGAGGATGTCAGAGCGTGTTCGCCAATCCCTTCCGAAAAACCGCTGAGCCGTCGTCGCTGTTAGGACGATGGACTCCGGTACGTCAAGGGCAGTCTCGGCGTCGCCTACCGCCAGCGGGAAGGAAAAGAGTTGGAAAAAATCGCGTCCGGCCCAGCGGCCGTTAATCCGCATCTTTTCGTTCTCGTGTCTCAGCAACATCCAACTGTCCCAGCTGAGGAGAACGGTGCGCTCGACCTCTGGGTAGCCGTCGCGCATGGCCTGTGCCAGCGGTTTCGGCATGGCGTCGGTCGTGCCTCGCGTCCCGCCGAACGTCGAGTGACGCATTACCGAATAGATCCGGTCGGCGTTCTCGTGGAAGTCGTCTGTGCTGACCTCGTCCTGGATCCAGATGACAATGACGAACGCGCACGCAAGGCCAACTGCTAGCCCCAGAATGTTCAGGGCCGCGTAGCCCTTGTGGCGCCACATGTTGCGAAATGCGACACGGAAGAAGTTGCGGAGCATCTTAGTCCTGACTCACCTAAATGCTTAATCCGCCGGAGCCATCGGACGGACAACGATACCTGACTCACAAATGAAATCCCTTGGCTGCTCTGGGTGCTTCTGAGGCCGTGACCGGCCCCGCCGCGAGGATCGGAGGGCTGGATTCCGATTACCTCCCAGCCAGCATAATCACAAGACCGACGTTTGCAGCTTCGGCCACTGTTGTCCGCGTCAGGCTTCGGACTACGGTCTCCGGTGCGGCAATACTGCCCATGCATGTGGCGGTTTCGGCGACAATGTGGCCCAGGGATTTGGCGGGCGATTTCTCCAGAAAGTGCGTAGAACTCAGGGAGAGGCGGCGGGCGATAAGGCAGTTTCCGTTTCTGCCGACGACGTTATCCGAAAAATGAGCACTCGCCCAGGTCGAGAGGGCACCCTTGCTACTCTCGATGATCTGGCGGACTTCACCAGCGGACTCTTTACCCGCCCCTATCTGGGCAACCTTGTTTCCGCGGAATTGAATCGAGCCAATGGAGGTCTTGAAACTCACGTTATCGAACAGCCCTGCCAGCGCCGCTATTTCACGATCGGTGAGAGGCTTTGCTTCGGGCTCGCCCCCGAGGTAGACAGCGCCATCTATGCGATTGTCGACTACAGACACGGTTCCGTAGTCGGAAATGGCCAGCGCATTTCCTGCCGCCCTGGCTGAATCCTCCAAAGCACGCAGACTGTTGAGAGCGCCGACCAGCGGCCTCGCCGTGACTTTCTCACGGGCCAGCAACTTGACCAGGCCTGAATAGGCGCTTCTTTCGGCGGCCTTCCGGGGCTTCCCCGCGCCCGTCGTGGAAGTCTCTATCTCCCGTGACAACCGTGCGCGATCACCGGGGGATAGCCCGGCAAGGAGTTTAGCGACCCGACCAACTGGAGCCGAAAGTAGTCCAACATTGGCCAGCGCCGATACTTCTGACCGATTGCGTGCCTCGTCCAGGACAACCGAGGGAAGAGATGAGACTGGACCGCGATGCATTCCAATGTCATTCTCAAACAGGATGAATCGGGAGGCTCCACCAACGTGGAGGAGCGCGGTTTCTGACTCCGCCACATGCCCTCGAATCCGACACTTCGAAATCTCGACATCCTGACACTGGTGGAAACTGATACTTGCTTCCGTGACCTGAATGGAGATATCTCGAACTACGACGCCATCGAGGTTCTCAAATCGCAGCGGTGCCTTAACCACAAGGATGGAAGAGTGCCCACAGCCGGCAATTGTAAAATTCTTCGTTCTGGCCACGACAAGCTGCTTCGCTATTACATGCTGGCCAGGAAGCAGGCGCAGGGAGACCTGTTCGCGTTCCTTCAGGTGCTCCAGAGCGTTGGCAACGCTGTCGTAGTCCCCGGCGGGGCCCACCGTTGCATGACAGTCCACCCTGTCACGCTGGCGACAAAGGTGATCGAGTGCCGCTTGAACGGTCGTCCGTCCTGTCAAGCCATGGCACTTACTCGCATCATATGAAACCTGCCCGGCGGTGCTCAGGGTGGCATTGAAAATTATGGGTCCGGAGACCGGAGCGCGGTTCGCGTCCAGGAGATGAGCCGTAACCTGCTGCGACGGGTGTCTCGCGTCGAGGTGAAAGTCACAGTGAGCAAGTCCATTGGAATCGGTGTCGACCTCAATCTGACTCAATGGATCCGAATTGGTAGACTGGGCCACCTTGCCCTCACCACCGGTGACCACAAAGCGGACCTTCGATGTGGACCGAGCAGCCCCGAGACACCTCGGTGCGGCAACTCGGACGATCAATGGTCGAGGCAATTCGAACAGCCGGGCTTCCCGATTTACCGGGTCGTATGGCATCACCTCCTGTCCATCACCGCTGACATAGAACATGCGAGGGACGGTTGAAAGTGCCGGCCAGAGACAGCGGCAGTCCTTCTCCAATGTCACCGCGTAGGCCGCTGGCTCTCCATCCTTCGGGGGAGTGACTTTCGAAATCGGCAACGAACCCCGGCGCACCTCATCTCTTGAGGGGCGGGCGAGGCCGTCTTCGGCGCCTGCTTCTGCTTCGGCGGAGACGGTGATTATCCCCAGGCGGCAGTATTCATGTCGGATGCCAGTGAGTTCCAGGAACGCCGGCGATCCCGCGGAACTGGGCCAATCAATCTTGCCTGATTCAGCGTCAGGCGAAGCGGTGCGGGCCGGAATCTGCCAATAGTCGCCGGTGCGGAATTCCCGTACCGGAGCCGTGCCGTTCGGTTCAAAGCCAATGACCACCCCAGACTCCAAACCCAACCATCCTTGCGAACCGGCTGTAACACAGGTAACCGCGCCGATGCCCTCCCATCGCCTAAGCTTGGTATGCTCACCAAGAACGCCGTCCGGCAGAAGCCTCTCGTCTAGTTTAGCGCTCAACATGACGAAGCCTCCGGCGTCCGGATCGATCACCTGCGCGATCTGGCCTGGTTGGCCTTCCAACTCAAGCGCATCGTTGCTCAGTTCAACCCAATCGCCCGCGTGCAAGCCGAGGTTTTCGTCTGGTGCCGAACCGGTCAATTCAACGTAGTCCTCCGATCCAGGCTTGAAACGTTGGATGCCAAAGGCCACAGAGCCATTCTCGCGCGACCACTTCCAGGTAGCATCGACCGGCCGGACGCGCAGAGGGCCCGTCAGGGAGGGTGCGAAATTCAGGGAATAGGTTGTTCCGTTGACTGCCGTCACCCAGGCCAAAACACGCTCTTTGACCGCTTCACCATCAGAGCTGGTCTCGACAGAAAACAGCTCGACGACCTGGCCGACGACGAATTTGGCGCCTGCCTTCTTGAGTTGATTCCCCTTGAGTGACACAGCCTTGCCATCCGTCGACTGGCAAACGCCGACTGGCTTACCCGAATTGTGTATCTCAACACGGTAGTGTTGGTTTTCAAGCCCACGGTAGCCTGCCGTCGCGGGCACTAAGCATGGGTCGCTTTCTGTGGTCGGAGTCTCGGTTTTTGCTGCCAGCCTCGGCAAATTGTCGCGCTGCAGCACGTCGAATTCGGAGGAAGAGCGGGCACACGGCGCGGCGGCGTCCTCATCCGTGATGGGAACGGCACGCACCTGCCAAACGGTCTTGACCCGCGTGGAAGTATCTGGACCGCCGAGTGCCGATTCTCGAATGCCTTCGTCGTCCAGCATCGTCAAATGCCGTCTCCAAGCGTCGAGAAATACCAAATACGTGCCTGCGTCCAGCGGCGGCACATCCCTTCGGTCGGGTTGATTTCGATAGGATATTTCGGACTCAGCCTCGCACTGGATCCCGTTCACATAGTAACGGCCGGAGGATAGGCGGAAGTCGCCCGAAGACCCAGCTGTGATCTCAAACGCCGCATTCTCTGCAGGCCCGCCACACTCACCGACCAGATCGGCCGTGGTGGTTTCGTCGCGCCGTGCGTCGATGGCATTCTGCTCGTTTGAGTCCGCGTCAAGCTGAACGCGCCCCTGCTGCATGAGCACTCGCGTGTAATGCCGGCTGGGATCGAACGTGTCGCGGGTAAAGTCGCCTTTCATGGAATTCCCTGGCTGATGCAGTAGCGTGTATTTCCGAGAGTCAGGATGCGTTGAAGACGCTCGCCTCAAGTCCAAAGCGCAGATATTCGGCAAGTCGCGCTTGCAGGTGCGCCATGCGCTGAGGCTGGAAGACATCGTGGAATGCCCCCATTTCTGCGCCATCGTCCGCGCCGGTGCGAATGGCCGCAGGACAGCGTCCACTTAACTGCCCGTAGGCCGGGTTGCCGAACGCGAGCGATGTGAAATGCGGACGGATGTCCGCCATGTCTTGCCCGCTTGACGGCAGGCAGCGGTACCGGCGCGGCGTCCGCGTAGCTCCGTTCTTCGGCAGCCAACTGAACCGCACACACCCTTCCTGTCGCCGGGTCACGACAACCGCATCACCGAAAAAAACGCAGTTGGACGCAAGCTCCAGTGTGTCCAGTTCAGCCCTTCCTATCACGGTGCAGTTTTCCAGCGTCCAGGACCCGGCGGGGCCATCGCCATCAAGGTTCGACAGAGCAAAGGCGTCTTCCGCGCCGGCATCAATGATGCAATTGCGTAGCGTCAGTCTGACGCCGCTAGATCCTACCCGCACTGGCGGCAAGATGCAGTTTTCGATCGTAACCTGGATTCGGTCTGCGTCAATCTTAAGATGCGCCTTCGGTGCTTCCGTGGACTTGCCGGGATGAGTCTTGTCCCAGAATCGCTCCGGTCCGAGTGTACAATGTCGCAGCTTGAAGGCACCCAAAGTGCCCGTGACGTGGAGTGCGGGCATTGGGCTCACCAGGTCCCTCGTCCAGACCATATTCAGACCATTGATCGAGACACTTCCATCTGCGTCTCCTTGTATCGTCCACGCAGGTTTCGTGCCACTTGGCTTCAGCACGACAACGGGGCAACACCCATCGGCGGCACGGACACCTTTCGGCGCGCCGTTGGCGATGAGGTCGGGCAATGTCTCTTCATATCGACCACTGTCCGTGATCTCGATACCAATTGCCTCGGTTGGTCCGAGGCTGTTGAGCGCCAAAGCGACGCTGTCTTCGCTCAGGGCGGCGCTTGCATCGTACGGGACTACGACAACAGAAGGCACGTCGGCCTCAAACGAGCCCGCCCGGCCGTACTCGCCACCACCAAGGTCGAAGCCGAAACCGAGGGAAAAGGTTGCCCGTGGCGGATGATTCACTCCGTCTACCGGGACCTGGCCGAACACGACGCGGCCAAGCGCCGGATCGAGCGCCACCTGATCGCCCGCAGGTTTGTTTTCGTGGTTCCAAACCGCATCGCCGTTCAGGTCGGTTGCGTCGCTCAGATCGCAGACGATCACGTCCTCACGGGGAATCGGCACGTAGCTCTGGATGCCCTGAGAAGAGACCCATTTTTCCAGCCCCAGACTCAGCCCCGGCGAGTATAGGCTCCGAGCCTTCACTTGTCCTGTAGCAATATCCTCGGCTAGCCGTCGCCGGGAAATAGGCAGTGGGACATTGATGGGCTCGGCCAAATTCGTGAAATCGTCCTCGGTCTCCGGCCTCGAGAAAAGGGGGGCGTCCATTCCGAACGGATGGAAGCGAAACCGGCGGGGACTCGCCGGATCCCCAGACCGCAATTCTCCGACTGGCACCAGGGCCGAGTCCGTACGCGGGTACGCTCCCAGTCGCCACAAAAACAGACCGATGTTCGGAATATTCCAGCGGCCGTGTCCGCGAGCGATGCGGCGGACCTCGACTGTGCGCATCACGCCCTCGAAGGGCGTCCCGATGAACTCCAGCTTGTTCGCGCTCCGCAGACTGGCGAAGGACCGGCAGTGTGGACGCAGGTGATTCAGATGCTGGGTCGCTGCCAACCGCTCGAAGAACTCGACCGCGCGCGCAGGCCAGCCGGTGATGTCACGGGCAAGCAATTCGAGCATGGGAGCGGTCCCTTTACGACGCCTGTAGGCGACCGTATGACCTACTTCCGCGCGTGGAGATCTCCTCATTCCGCCAACGGGTAGGCCACGGATACCGAGCAGGTCGCCGATGTAGGGCAATGCCCAGGGTGACGCTGTCTCGACGAAATGGTTGTCGTAGAGTTGGTCCAGGTTCTCTTCGAGAACAGCCACCTGTTCTGCCAGTACCTCGACCAGTTCGCGTAGTGGGCCGGACCGCCAATCGCCCGAGGTATCAGGCCCGTCGGGGTTTGCCAATTCGGCGTCCCGAGTTCGGAGATGGGCCGGCAGCAAGTTCCAGAGTTGGTCGGCTGTGAAGCTCATACTGATGTCACCTCCAATTGCGACAGGGACGCTTCGTCGAGTACCAGCAATTCCGCCGGCTCGGCAAGCGAGGACCCGACACCGTTGGCCGGCTGGTGCGCGGCCAGGTAACCCTGCGCCGCGGGCACCGTCAAATCCGCACCTGCTACCAGCGCAGTCTTCTGGAAGTCCTTCACGTCAATGAACGCCACCCCGCGGACGTTCTGGATGACCGCAATCACTTCGCTAATATGGACTCCCTGCCCAAACTCACGGGCGGAAAACGAAAACGCCTGGCGCAAAGCTGCGTACACGTCGGCCTCCACGACTGACGGCACGCGGTCGGCCTCGATCCGGACGGTGCCCGTCAAGCTGAAGAAAGACGGCGGACGCGAGACGATGCGCACCGGCACCCTGGGAATTCCCTTTCGGAGCAGCGCGCCGCGCAACGGATCGGCGGGCTGGCCGACGTCGCCGATGGCGATTCCATCGGGCCCCAGCAGCGAAAGGAGCACGCCTCGGGACCGGCCGGACCAAGTCCAAGCGGCGTGGGCCTTGCTCACGCCGGGAAAGTCGCGCGCAAAGTCCTCGTAATCCTGGAGCGACACCACCCGGTCGAGGGTGAGAACGGTTAGCGGCGCATTGGCGCGAGAGTCGTTTAGCGACTGGGGGTCTTCGGCGCCTTCAGGCCCCTTAGGATTTGAAACACCTTTGACTCCCAGAGGCTGTGTGATCAGGAGGCTGATCTGTCCCGCGGCCACCAGGCCACCCATACCGATCCCGTGGCGGTAGACCGCGCGCACATTTTCGCGTCCAGTCGGCAATCGCGCGCCGCGCCGGCCATCACCGAACTGAACAGTCGCCACGCCGTCGTCAGCCAGGCGGACAACATAGATACGATCCCTAGGGCCCCTTCCGAAGAACGTGGGCGCTTCCGTCCAGCGAATATCATTCACCCAGACTTCCAAGGAAGACGACAGACTCGAGCCATCCGGTGGCAAAACGTACGTCAGCGGTTTCTGCTTCAGAACGAATTGCTGGAACCGAAGTGATGCGTCTCCGCTTCCCAAGGTCTCTTCTGCCGTCTCGCCGTGGGTGGCCGCCACGACGTTGGCGTTGATAGTGACCGTGGATCGGAGATAAGAATTCTGAAGTCCCTCGCGCAACGTGAGCGTCGTCATGTCGGAGTGATCGATACCCGCGATGACAACTATTTCGCTTTGTGTTTTTCCTGGAGGGTTCGAGTCCTCGCCTTTGATGGCTACCGACTGGCCGATCACCAAATCGAGGTCGATGCGGTCGAGCTCGAGGGCCGTCAGGCCTTTGGTCAGGTTCGGAGAGAGTGGTTGGCCGATGACACTCAGTGGTTCGCTATCGACGTGGCAGGTGGTGGCGCGGTTCTTGAACACGTCCCTGACCGCCTCCTCCAGCGGGTTGTTGTCGGCGGTCTTCAATTGGATGCCGGTGCACTTGGCACTCATGGCATAATCCGCACGTGATGCCTCTGACGCGCTTACAACCCGAAATGGCAGCAGGGTGGTGCCTGTTTCGAGAACAATCCAGCCATCCTTGACCACCTCCTTGACGGGGCGTTCGAGGACTACATCAAACTGGCCGGGCTCTGATGTGAGTTTGTCACCCTGTGAATCTTGCCAGATGGTTGTTGCGGAACCGGACGTCTCAAGCTTGTCCCAATCTTCGGTATAGGGGTTGTTCTCGGACGGCAGGCTCCCCCACTTCGGAGCATTGTGTCCAAAATGGCCGACGCGTTTTCGCAAGGCGAATACGCCATCTTGGTTCTGGGACACCCTGGTGATGGGACGGCTATTCAGGTAGGTCTGAGCGGCTCTGGGATCCAGGTCGAAGAACTTCACATGCGCCCGAACCCGCTGCGGGGACGCGGCTCCCTTCCCCAGAAAAGTCACCATGGTGAGTGCGTCGTCCGCCCTGATATTCGAAATATCGGCTGCTTCGGTCTGGAGAGGGGGACCCATCGCAACTCTCATTTGGGCGCCTTGAGCTGTTTCGGAATCGGTTGACTCTTCGAACGTCACCTTAGTGTGACCGCGCTCGCGGTCCGCAGCCACCTGTGAAATGCGCCGCGCGGAAGCGTCTGGCGTCACACCATCTGCAAGTACAAGGACGTCGCCCGGCTTGAGATTGGTCGTCACACCATCCAGGTAGAGGTCTTTGGCCGATAGCAACGCCGCGCCGCTCAAGGGTACTGCGCGCAGTCGCGGGCGAAGCTCATTCCACTCCGCGCGCGCCGCGAATTCGAGGGAAGTCTCGTACACTTGCGGGTTTTCGCCCGGACCCGGGATGCTCTGCACGCGGGTACCCTTGGGAATGATCGCGGCGCCGGGCGCCCCCGCGGCGCCCTCCACGGTGAAAGCCAGCATCACCTGGGCGGCCACGCCAGGTGCAAGTTCATAGCCGATGAAGCGACCCAGCTCAAGGACGCTGCGACGCTCAGTGGCCGTCCGCAGATAGGCCTCATTGGCGATGCGTTCCGAGTAAAACGTCAGCACGTCCGCCGTGCTCGCAAAGGCGTCCAGCAATGCGATCGTGAAGTCGTCCTCCGAGCGGGTGCGCAAACCGAGGAGCTCCGGGCGGGCCTGCGAGGACAGCGCCGCGAGCATCGTGGCCTTGAACTGCGAGTGGATGCCCACGCGGAACTCCACTGCCGGAAGAGCGGGCCGGTTGTCGATGATTGCTGGCGTCTGTACCCCAGTGCCGGCACACGCGTCGCAGTCGTTCAGTTCGCGCAGGGTGGGATCGATGGGATTGTTCATCGGCCTCCGACGGGGTTGATCCGAAGGACTCCCCGATTTGGGAAATTGGGGTCGTTGTCAAGGCGGACGATTTCGAGCCGGTCGGTCTCGAAGACATCGCTGGCGGGGACCAGTTCGCCCCTGGTCGCGCCTTGCCGTCGCAGGAGTGTCACTTGCACGTGACTCACGCCGGCGACGTGCTGAGCCGCAGCATAGATCCTGCTCAGCTGCACAGATTGGCCAAAGGTGAAGCTATCGGGATGGAAGAAGCCGCGCGTGCCATCTGTGTGGTCTCGATTGTCGAAAACAGATTGCAACGCCGACGCGACATCGTTCCGGAAGTAGTTTGGCGCCACGCACACCTGCAGTTCCAACTCCAGCGGGATGAAGCGGGGACCATCGATTTCCAAATCATGCCCGGCAAGCCGGTAGCGTTCCAGGAAGTCGCGCAGTTCGTCTTCGAAGGCCTCGTCCACCCGCCGTCCACCCCTCCGGTCCACGGTCAAAAACACCGTATGCCAACTCCCGGTCCATCGAAGCGTGGCGGCCGCACGCTGCACATCGGGATGTTCTCCGGCCTTGGCCGCGTAGTCTTCAGGCGTTACCGCGCGTTGCTGGATCTGGAACGCGGCGGGCGCATTTTGGCGGGCTTCCTCCATCAGTTCGGGATCACGGGCGCCTCGCGCGGGAAGCGGGTTGGTGACCGATTCGATAAAGCCCGCCGCATTCAATGGGACACCAACTGAATCCAGTAGGACGTTCGTCACCAGTTGTACCAGCGCGTCCCCCCCCACGTTGCCAGCCCCGCCATTCCCGATGCGATAGACAGCTTGAAACGCCGTCCCCTCGCCGGGAGCCATCCCATTTTCATCGTCCCCAAAACGGAGGTGAGTGCTGCCATCGTTTTCCACCTCCGCCACGAACTCGGGTGCGAACGCATCGCTCGAGAGCAAATCGCGTTTTGGACGCCAAACGGTTCCGCGCTCGTCTGCAAGATGGACAGATGGCAGGACGTCCGGAATCTTCCATGCAAACGCAGCCGATGCGGGCTGAGATGCATCGAAGGGGGCCGCGTGGGTCAGAGGAGCTTCCTTGAGTCGCGGACGGAAACGAGGGGGCGTGGTGAAGCGCACCCGCGTTGCGCACGAACCGCAGGTTGTCGTGGCCGCGGGCGCCAGGGCCGGATCGGACGACGGCACATCCTGCAGTTCTTCGTTAACGGGAAGCGTCTGACCATGATCAGCAGGGACGATATTGCCGAGGGCCACGCTCACGTCGGTCAAGAGTCGCCCGCCCTTTTCCGCGCGTGCAGACAGGCAGAAGGGAAAAGGCAATGCGTCGGCCGGCTCCCATTCGATTTCGGTCACCATCACGGGCGGGTTGTACAGCGGGTCAACGCCTGTAGCCTGCACGTGGCTTAGCCGGACGGCGTGGCGGTGAGCCTGATCCGCATCTGCCGAGGCTCCTGTTCTGGGCCCGATGCGTTCGGCAAACACCAGAAGATGACCGGGCGCCAGGTTTGGGAAATGGCCCCGGAGGGTCGCCTTTGTCGCACCCCGCGGCAAGCAGCACGAATCGTCTCCCCAGGTGTGAAACACCATCTCATTGTGCTCCCGGAACAGACTCACCTGCTCCAGAGGCTCGAAGACCTCCACCTGAGCGGCCCCTGCCAGCCGCCGGAAATCCCTCTCCGATATCACAGTCGCGGACCCAAGCCGGGTAATGAATCGCGGTCGCTGCAGGTACTCGTTGTTGTCTGGTCTCACAACGGGAAGGTCGGTTTCAACCCGCAGGAAGTGACCCGCAGCATCGAACAACGGATACATGGGCAGCCGGACTCCGTCGGGAGTTCCCGAAGCCAGTCGCACCTGAACCCACGTCCTGGCGTTGCAGCCGTCGTTCATAGCGTAGTCCAGCAGTCGCGTGTGTCTCCTAATCGACACTCGCCTGCGAGCCGTGCCGAGATACGCCTCAGTGGCAATCGCGTCCTGTCGGTAACTCAGGTTGTCGCCTACATAGGCCAGTAGTTCGACCAGTGCCACGCCGAGATCCGCAGGGTTGCGCTCGCGCCACTCAGGCGAGACTACCGACATTCGATCCAGCATCAATCGCCGGAAACTCGCGTAGTCCTTGGTCAGATAGTCCAGGTCGGGAGAAGAGGCAAGCGGCGGTGGACAGTCGCAAGCCGGGCGACAGTCGAAGTCGGTGTCACACTCGACCTTAAAGGAGAAGTCCACGGAGGCCAGCTGCGCATCGAGTTCGCCCAGCGGCATTTGGCTGTTCGGCTCGGTCAGACTGAGGGTGTATCTCGAATAGTCTCCGCGCGGCGTGACGCGGACCTCCAGGTGCTCCGCCAAATACGGCGTCCCGGTCTTCCAGGCCGCCGAGTCGACCATGATCGCGAACCGCTCACCTCCGGTTATTGTGACCTTGGCGGCGTTGGCAATTCTCTTCGCAGCCGTGTTGCTGGGAAAGCGGGCTTTTAGGGACGCCAGACCGGCTGCCTCAACAAAGAAGACCCTCAGAACCCGCTGCCGCAACGGCTCAAGAGCCGTGCGCGCAAGCTCGCTATCCACCACCTCGAGATACTCGATCCCGTTGATTGTCGGATGCTTGCGCACGAGACTGCGCCGGCCTTCTTCGCAGCAGAAGTATATCATGGCGCCCCTTTCCTGAATTCATCTTCCCGCCGCTCCTGCGTTCGGCGGACGACGTATCGCACGACAATGCGCAAGGCATTCTCCTCGTGAGTTACCGCGACCGCCTCGACCAGGATCAGGTCACCCAGCCACTGCTGGAGCGCCCCTTGGACAAACATCTGTGTGGCCGCGCCGAGCTCCCGGCTGTTGGGCGCGAAGATCAGTTGCAGGAGGCCACTACCGAATGTGGGCCGGTTCACGCGCTCTCCCGGTGAGGTGAACAACAGCTGCTCGATCAGTTGGCGGATGTGTGCGTCCGCCGCCGCATCGCCGGTCCGGCCGCGGCTGTCGAAGGCGTATGGGAAAGCGACGTTCATTGGGCTCTCACGCGAACTTGGGTGAGCAGGATGTTCACACCCGTCCCATTGGGCGCGCAGACCGCCTGGCTGTCCTGCAGCAACAACGGTAGGCCACCCGAGCGCACGCGCGTAGCGGCGGTTACCCATTGAGCAGTGACACATGGCACCGGGGCACCGCTGACATTGAAAGGGCAGCCTGCGATTGTCCACGGGTTCGGCTGCTGGACGGTCATCTGTCCCGAGACCTTGACCCTGGGGTTCGGAACCGTTGCCTGGGCCTGCCCGGCATGGAGGCAGATTACCGTAGCACCTTGATGTAGTAAGAATCCGGGCATAATGACTGGGATCAAATGACTTCCATGGCACCATTATTCAGATTGATCTGGGGTCCCTTCATGCTCATCGTGGCCCCCATTCCGTTGTCGATCTCAATGCCGGTTCCGAGGATCTTGACCTTCTGTCCTGCGGAGGTCTCGAGGGTTATGCCGCCGATACCCGGCGTGTCATCCATGGTGATGCTGATGCCGCCTTCGGTCTTGAGCACGACCTTCTTGTAAGGTGGCGTGAGAAGCGCGGGCGGCAGGTCGGCCACGCTTCCGTACCAGCATCCGGCCCAGATCGGATAATCCGGGTCGCCATGCTCAAATTCGATCCACACGCCCGCGCCCGTCGAGGGCAGTGCGAAGAACCCCATTCCATCGCCTCCGAACGGGAAGCAGGGCATCGCCCAGCCGCTCTCTTTGTCGCCCAGCACGTCCGGAACCTTGGCGCGGATCCGCCCGATTTGCAGCGGATCCTTGTTGTCGCTCACCAGACCGCGATATTTGCCGAAGAAGGGGGTACTCATGTGGGTAGCAGGGGAGTGAGCGTGAAGTCACCCTCGCGACTGAGCGAAAAACGTTGCGAGTAGTCTGTGCGGCTTACCGTGTGAGTGACCCGCCGCACATACCAGAGGCCATCGTGGGTCAGGCCTACACCGCGAACGCCAACCAACTTGCGCGCCCGTAGGACATGCCCATATCGGACGCTGTCCACCTCGCCGTCTGCCGTCACCGGGTCCGGGGCGTTGGTCGCAGCAGCCAGGAGGCCAGTGGCCGCGCGGGTCGGACTTTGGTTGGCCGTATCGCGCTGCAGGCGAATGCGGTTCGGCGTCGCTGGGCGGGCCACCAGTGGTGGAAGCCGAAGGGACGGTAGTACCGGGATTGGAATGCTTGTCTTTGTAATCGGCTCAAGGAAGACGCCGCGCTCGCCGGTAAGTGCGAGCGCATCGTTCGCGAAGGTGATCGATTTCAGGTTTGACGTTGAGCCCAGGTTCATCGAAAGCGCAGGCTGCGGCAGGCCGACGCGGCTCGCCGGCCCGATGTAGGCCTGGCTCGCGCCGAAGGTCAGTGGTTCGAGGTAAAACACAAACCCGTTCCGCCCTGCCAATCGCTTGAGAAACTGGAGGTCTGTCTCATGCTGGCGGGGAATTCGATTGAGAGAAATCGGGAAGTCCGCCGTCGGCATGGCCATGGGTGCGATGCCATGTTTCGCGTACGCTGACAGCACACGCGTCGCGATCATGAAATCCGACTGGTTTGGAAACTCCGCGTTCTTTTCCTCCAGGTCCATGAGCGCAGTGAGATCGCGACCTGTTACGGTTAGAGTCGCCTGGCCCGGCTCAGTGCCGGGATTAAACTGATGATGCGTGATGACGCCGTCAATCAGTACCTCTGGCCGAGCTCCCATCAGCACCCCGATGATGATGCGTTTCATTGGGGCCACCGTGCCCTTTTGGATCAGGCCATAATCCGCCAGACCATTTCGTGCAAGGTTGAACGTTATCTGGAACCCGTCGCCCTGGCTCGAATCGCTGGTCACTTCCAGCTGCTGCAGCGCGCTCGTCAGGTCGTACGGCGCCGGCAACGGGACGGTGTCGCCGACGAGGATTACGATCCGAATGCCGAGTAGACTGGTAAACATGCGGGTGCTTATCTAGGCATAACGATGGCGATCCGGCGACCCACCACGTCAGTGAGTTCTTCTGGTCGGAACGTGTCGTTCGCATCGGCGACCCGCCAGAATTGCGTGGGATCGCCCAGATATTTGGCGGTGATGTTGTCCAAGCGATCCCCTTGCGCGACAACATGCTCGGCGAAGGGGGTGTCCTCCCCAGCAGCGGGCAGCAGCCGGCGTTCGAGATAGCGGATATCCTGGGGTTCTCCATCCGCGTCCGTGACCGCGAGCTTCTTTGTGGTCAACTTGGCGTATCGGCTGTCGGGTTCGAACATGGTGGTTTCCTTTGCTCCTAGAAATTGGCAGCGGTAGAGGCGCCGTTGACCGTAGCCATGCCCTCCTTGATCAGTTGGTGCGTCATGAACAGCGCCCCACCAGGGCTGAGCAACCCGAGGTTGAAATAACTCAACACGGTCAGGTCGAGGGACACCTTGGCGTGAATCGGGTTCAGGTTCGGATCGAACATCTCCTCCGTGATCGAAAAGCCGGTGAGCCGTACCGGAAGCACGCGCTTGACGCCCCAGACCAAGATCGCCAGTGGGGCCTCCGGCTGAATTACTTCGACGGTCCCGAGACGCAACAACGCCTCGTTGGCGATGACCAGGGCGCTCTTCGGGTACAGCAGCATTTCCAGGGAAGCGAGCTGCGGATGGATGCCGAGTTGGGCCGTGACCGGGTCAGCCGTCTCCATCTGATCCGTTGCGTCCAGGACCACATCCAGCTTGAAGGATTCCTCGGGCGGTCCTGCCAGTCTCATTGCCTCGCCGGGGGCACCGCCGCTGGCCGGCGAGGTGCGCGCCTTCAAGGTGCGGGAGAGCGTCTCCGGGTTGTATTGGAACTGGATAACACTAGCCAGCGGGTTGGCCGGGTCGAGGCCAAGCAGGGCGCCTTTCAGGAGGCGGGGGGAGTTGGGGAAGGTGGTCATGCTTGAAGCGAAGGACTAACGACCATGGGGGTGCCCGGGCTTCGTGGCCGTGCCGGGAATGCGATAGAGCGGTACCCCTTGGCTGCGCGCCTCGATGTCATTCATCAATCGATCTGGGAATTTGGTGGCGAATCGACGCACCGGGGACTGCCACCAATCGCTATCGTATGGATGAGCGACGATGAGTCGCGCTTCCTTCAACAGCAACCTCGTCGCTGTCGAACCGGTAATTGGAGGCAGCGCAAGGGTCTGCACCTCGAGCTTTCGGGGTGAGGCGCCCATCTCTGGAATGTCCGTCTGGCCTTCCAACGCTCCCCGCTGCTCGGACGAGTATGCGACCGCGGTCGCCTGGATTTCCTTGTCGAGGGCATAGAAGGTGGTCATAAATAAGCCTAGTAGAAGAGTGCTCACTAACGATCGTTGAAGCCGTAATAGTCCGGGAACGGATGGTGGAGGTGTTTAGCCGTGAAAGCAACAACCGTAGCCGACGATCCATCCGGTAGGACTAGTTGGTCTCCATTCACTTCTAGAAAACCGACGCAGCGGTGGCCTGCAATCGCAAAGAGATAGGTTCTGTCCAATTCAGGCACGACGTACGAGGAGCTTGCATATTCTAAGTCGATGAGTCCGCTTCCGGGGGGCAACGCCTGACTGATTGGCTCAATGACCGCCTTTCGATCGAAGACGAGGATCGAAGGAGACAACTTCTTTCTGACCAGGCAGTCCCGCACCACTTTCCCAGTCAAAAAACTATCAACGGTGGTATTAGCCCCTGGTTGGTATTGCATCGCGAGTCCTTCGATTAGGTCAGCCTCTTCTCAACGACAAAGGGGCCATTCCAACTGCCGGCCCCGGGGTTTCTCAGTCTTGGCCTTCCCGCCACAAACTCCCACCTAAGTCCAGTCCGGGTATAACCATAGTAGCCGGAAATCATGAAAGCGTCCGAGTATTGCTTACGGAGCTGTTGGAATAGGTTGTCTGGAGTATCCAGACCCCGAATTTCCTTTGATAAGGCGGCGTGTTCGAAGCCAGCGGCTGCAGCCGTCGAACAATTCTTCCCGAGGATGTAAAATGTTTGTGGGTCTGCCTTGAGGTCTTGCCAGTATTGATTGAGAAGAGCCGCCTGCGCCAGTGTGACTTTGAGCAAGATCAGGCTTGATTTCATGTCCAAGAGCTTCGCCAATTCCAAATCGACGTATGGCCTCCGATTTGCAAGAAACCAAGCCATGTCGGCCGATATTCCGGGTAGGCCCAGTCCGGTACTCGCCCGCGATTCGGCACTACTGCCGGCGACGCCCGGTTGATCGCCAAAGTATCCGCGGGTAGCCATCTTCCCACCAACACCGGGGACTACGACATCGGCATGCTGCTCCATTACACCCGGTTCGTGTTCTTTCGACCACATGCCCCGAACGATCAAGCCCACCCAAAGCTTGTTCGGTTCGCCAGGAATGGACGATCTGATACGGGTGGTCTTCTCAGCGGTGTGTGTATCGATCTGGGCGTTCCCCAACAACTGCATGGCCTTCGCGAGTTCCCTACCAGAGAATTCGTCCTTGACGTCTTCGATAAAACCCTTTCCGGTGTGGGTATTCAAGTGATCGTTGTAGTAGTTGATCATCGCGCGAACTTGATCGGGGGGCACTGACAAGATTCGGTACACCTCCTGCTCGTCTGTCCCCAAGCCTCGAAACGCGTCCCTCGCCTTTCGGGCTAGGCCCTCCGGCGTTCCGGGACCAGCAACTCTCCTTCGAATAGGGCCCGTGGGTTGTAGGGTGTGCACCAATTCATGGGCCAGTAGAAATCTTCCACTGGTCGTTCCGGGCGCGTACTGGCCCGCTCCGAAAACAATGTCCTCGCCAACGGTGTAGGCATGTGCGTTCACCGCTTTTGCCGACTCCGCGGCGTCGCCGCCTGTGTGAATCCGAACACCGCTCAAGTCATGCCAGATACCAACCGGAGTGGCGGATCGGTTCAGGACACGTTGGGCCACCGTATCGGCCTCGCGCTCAAATTCATCATACCGGGCATCGACGGCCGATAGCGGGAGTGAAGGCATGCCTCCCGATGCATGAGGCGCAACCTGGCCGAATTCATGCCTAAGTCGTGGCTCGAAGTAGGCGCGCGTGTCGGCACTAAGAGGCTGGCCCGGGGAGCCCAGCACTTTGTGGACTGACGGCGGCGCAAATCCCGGAAGGCATTTGCCGGCCGGACCGTGTGTTCCGCCGCAGGCACATTTGCGATGAAGCGTGGGGCGGCCCGCTGTTAGCGTCGGCCGCACGGTTGGTGCGGCCGGAAAGCGAGAGGTTTTTGGGTTGGTTGCCAGTGCGTGTTCCATTTCGTCAAGTGCCTGGTTCAGTCGAGCCTCTAGGGGCGGCGAAAGCGACGGGAGAAAGGCTGGCGAATACAGAGTGAGCAACGGCCGCTGGGAGATCCGGTGTCGGTTGAATCGATTCGGCCTGTATCGGTGCGGCCTGGAGGTGGACTAGGGCGGAGGAACTCCAGCCTCTCGCGGGAGCGTCGGCAAAATGCCTGGCAAGTTCCCCGATCAGTGCCGCCTCAAAACGCGCGGCTTCGCCTGGGCCAAGCTCAAGTCCGTCGAGCACGACGCGCTCAATGTGCAGGTGGACCGAGGGGCGAGGGTTGGTGGATGGTCGATTCATACCCAGCCTCCCAGTTCCGCCTCGCTGGGCGGCCGTTCGAGTTTTGCGCATTCGCCGCGCGCGGCGTGTAGCAGGTGTTTCATCCGAACCGGTTCGTCAGTGTCGGCGGCCAGAAAGGCGGCGTGCAGCGCGATGTTGCGGATGTTGCCGCCGGCGACGTTGAGACGGGCAAGCAGGGCGGGGGCCAGAGAGTCGGTTGGGGTGGCGGCGGGGAAGACCCGCCTCCAGATTTCGGTCCTTTGCTCGGCGTCGGGGAACGGAAACTGTACAACAAATCGGAGCCGGCGGAGAAACGCGGTGTCGAGCGCCTGTTTGAAGTTGGTGGTGAGGACGGCCAGGCCGCGGTAGCTCTCGATGCGCTGCAGGAGATACCCGACCTCGATGTTTGCGTAGCGGTCGTGGCTGTCCTTCACCTCGCTCCGCTTGCCGAACAGGGCGTCTGCCTCATCGAAGAGCAAGATCGCCCCGCCCGCCTCGGCGGCGTCGAACACGCGGCGCAGATTCTTCTCCGTTTCGCCGATGTATTTGCTGACCACTGCGCTGAGATCGATGCGGAAGAGATCAAGTTGAAGTTCGTTGGCCAGCACTTCGGCTGCCATGGTCTTTCCTGTGCCGCTGGCGCCGGCGAACAGTGCGCTGATGCCCAGGCCGCGCGCACCCATTCCTGCAAAGCCCCATTGCTCATGCACGCGGAACCGGTGCCGGACGTGCGTCGCGATCTCCCTCAGCGTGCGCAACTGCGCCTCCGGCAGCAGGAGGTCGTCCCAGGTTGCGGCGGGCTCCAGGCGTTGAGCCAGCGAAGCGAGCCGGGCGCGCGAATGCGCACGGCAGTGGGACCAGAGTGTCCCTGACGGGAAATGCTGGGCGGTCGCGCCGGTAGAGCGCCCAAGGGCAAGGGCAGTTTCCCGGACTTCCTGAGCAGTGAGGCAGAACTGGCCAACAACCGCGTCCAACTGACCATTCAGACCAGGCGTACCTGCGCCCAAAGCCTCGATCCAAAGCTCGCGCTGCTCGCTCGGCGCCGGGCGCGGAACGTCGAGCTTCCAACTCGTGCGTATGAGTCCTCGTAGCGGCTCGCGCGTCAAAACGAACACCGGGCCATTGATCGATTCGATCAATGCATTCACGACGCGCAACGTCTCTCCAGACTTACCGGCGATTGACTCTTCATCGCAACAATCGACCAGCAAGGCGCTGCCCGCCAGTGCCGCTTCCCGTTCCCAAAGGCGGGCAAAGGTCTCGCGCTCGATGGACGATAGTGGGACATCTTGAGCGGACAACCGATAGAGGTGCCGGCCCATGGCCCGACAAGTCTCGGCCGTTACGGCAATCAGATCGTGCGACGAGTCGCCGCAGAACTGAATGATGGGCAGCGGCTGCCCGGACGGATGAGCCTCGCCACGCTCCAGAAGGCGCTCGACCACGGCGTACTGTGACGGCGTAATCTTGTCGGAAGCCATGACCTGGTGTACAAGCGGTTGGAGCCGTTCGTCCAGATACGGCGTCCCGGCGAGCAGATGAAGTAACCACTCGTCGATCCGCAAGGAGCTGTTGGTCAACGAATCGCCGGGGCCCATTTCGATGAGCCTCCAGCGTCGCAATGGCGCAGTCGGCAACAATGCGCTCCAATGCGCATCCGGCAAGCTGGCCAGAGCGAGGCCGAATGTCGGTCCACCGTGTTGCAGATCGCCCTGGGCCTGGCTTACGAGCGTAGCGAATGCAGAATCCAGCTCCGTTCCGGCGCACAACACCAACAGGTCGCGCTCAAACGGGGATAGGCCAAAGGCACCACACACGGCATCCAGGGCCGATGGAGGTCTGGATGACTCTGTTTCGGGCGGAACGTGAAGGGGTTCCGCCACATCCGGTTCTGAAGTCAAGGGCACCCAGTCCACCTTGGGCGATCCGGCGGTCGGCTGGGCTAGGGCAATCCGAGCCTCCAATGCCCGCCGAACGTTTCCCAGCGCAATCAGCAGCGACTGCTGATTCGACTCGGCCCAAATAGGTGAGGGAGCGCAGTTCATGGTCAGGCAGGAAGCGTGACTAGCTGGTTGGCGAAAAAAGCAGGTGGCTTTGGGGTTTGAAAACGCTCGATGAAGAGACTCTCAACGCCCGCCACGCGTAGCCGGAGCGGATACTTGGGAGGCGCTGGCGGGACGCCCACGAGCGCGAACATCGCGACTGGCAAATCGCCTTTGAATTTCAGTGTGTTCGTCTCAGAGGCGGTGCCGGCAAAGTCGGGTGCGCCGACCAACTCTCGGTCACCGATGATTAACGATACCTGCTGACCCCGGAGCACTTTGGGTTCACATTCCAAGGTCACTTCAGTCAGGCGCATCTGGTCCTCGACGGGCTTTGCGGTGATCTGTGGTTCGTGACCGGAGTCGAATCGAATGGAAGGCGCGATGCCCAGCGGAAGCGCATTGCTCGTCCACACAATGGAGTCTGCAGGGCGCGTTCCACTTAGGAAGACCGACCAGACCCCCGCCGACCATTCGGCTGCCGGTTGCGCCTGTCCAAGATTGACTTCGAGATGAGAGTCCGCCAGTTTCAAGACGTCGTCGGGCACGTCAAATCGTTCGCCACTGGTGTTGTCATTGAGCTCTTCCCGCGTCGGCGCTGCTGAGATCGTAAGGCCGCCAATCGGGACCTCCAGTTGGAGATTGAGGCCATGATGGACAAAGACGGCCTTCGTGTCGGTGCCGGTGAGATGATGACCCAAGAGGTGAACAGTCTCGCCGACCCGCGCTGCGGGCTGGTAGTTGTCAGCTCGCACCGCGAGCAGCGTCGGAAAGGGCGCGAGCAAATTGGCCTGAACTACAGGACCCCGTGCGTCTGCACCCACCTTCAGCACCGGGAGGGCAGAGCGTGCGGGCTTTGTAGATTCGATCAGCACCACGGTCACGAGATAGGCCACGCTTGGGCGGTACGGTGCCTGGAAACTGGTCCAGAGCTTGGACATCTCCTCGATGCCGAAGGTGTGCGAAGAGATCTTTATCGATTCGACCTGATCGGCAAGTCCCGTTTTTGTCAGAGCAAGCAGATGGGCGGGCAAGCTCCCGGCAGCCGTACTGCCGGGAAGATCCGTCTTGAGACTGGCGCGGATAGCCTTGCGTGTCAGAACGGGCGTCTCATGCAGCAATTGAAGCGCGTAGCCAAGAAGCGCCTCGGCGTGAAGGTCGCGCGCGTCGTATGCGGTGAGGAGATAATGCAGGTCCAGTGCTAGCGGGGGATTGCCCACGCGCTCGCCTGCGGGGTCCACGGAGGGTAACCCGGAGTTCCGCCAGCCGGGGTTCATGGACACGTGATATAGAAACAGGTTTAGCTGGCTTTCCTCGTTCGTGGCCTCCTTCGGATCCCGGATAGGTGGCTTGGCCGTAACCTTGACCTGAGCGGCCAAATCACTGCCTATCAGACCATCATTGAGTAGGTCCTTAAGAACCGCCGTTACCCCTGCTATGGCGAGCGGGCTGCTCATTGCTCGCCGCCGGCAGATTTCTTGAGGTAGTCGTCCAGCGACAATCGAGGCACGGGTGCGCTGGCCGTGCGGGTTGGAATGGGCTGGGGTACGGCGCGAATCTCCAGTCGACCGATAGTGATGTGGACATCTGGCGGTGAGGAGCCAACAGAATCTTCCGGGGGTTGCAGGCTTGCCGCGGCGCCATTTGTCGGTGCGCCAGCCAACCTGATGTGTGGGCGGAGAACGCGCGACCCACCGGCGAGCGGTGCCACGCCCTTCACTTCTTTCGTCGGGGGCCGGTGGTCCGGTGTCTTGATCTCGGTGGCGCTAGCACTTTCCGGTCCGCTCGTCCCAAGGGGGAGGAGAGCGGCTCGGTGCTGGCCCTTCGCGCCGACGGTCAACGGAGACTTCACGTCGGGAGGCTCTCGGGAGGCTTCCAACGGCATCATGGACACCCTAGTCACCGTGGCAGCCTCGTCACCCAGCGGCGTCATGGCGCCGGTCCGCACCGGGTCCACAGGTTCAGAAATCCCTGTCGGCCGCGGGTCAGTTGCGGCATCCAGTCTCACGACCGGAGCGATCTCCTTCGACGAGGTACCTCCATCCGGTGTAGCGCGCGGCGCAGGTCGCGAACCGGTGGCCGGCGAACCAGGCCGAGTGTCATCTGGCTTCTCCCTCACATCGCTCGCTTCCCCGACATTTTCAGAGTCGCTAATTGAGGCGTCTCTGGCCGGATGTCCTAATCGGGTTTCAGGCTCCGGTGGCGGTATGAACTCCTCCGGTGACGGGGACATGGCCACAGCGTTTTGCTCGAACGGCGACGCATACCGTGGCCGAACGGCAGGTGACGCAGCAATGGCACGCTGGGCGAGTCGTCCGAAGAAGTCTTTCATGCGCGGATGAGTTCGAGATAGGCGTGGCGCCGCATGGGCGAGAGCGCGAGAATTTCTGCCTCGTTCCACCCGTAGAAGCTGGCCATTTCATGCACTTCACGTAGTACCCTTCGTGCCCACGCGTGGACTTCCTGCCAGACAAAAGCTGCCAGATCGAAGGGCTCGTCCCAGGCCCCCGCGCATTGTGGACAACGCAAGGCGATTACCAGATCGGCCTGTGGGTCAACCTCAGCAATGCGGTCGCCCACTGCTTTGACTAGATCGTCCGGTATATCCGCCAAATCGGCCTCCGTCCCATCTTCGTTGAGCGCCGATAGAAGACATCGGGCGAAGAGGCTCCGACGGGCGGCGAGCAGGGTTGTCTCGGTAGACGCGGCGATCAAATCCGCAGTATTGAGCACCCTGAAGGTTACCGTCACCCCCTCTCGCTGAATTGATAGTGAACGATTGGCGTCCACAACGGGAAGTCGCAGGTATTCGGCCAGAACTGAGAATTCAACTTGCGTCTGGCACTCTGGGCAAGCAGCCAGACAATTCAGTTCCGGACCGAATACCTGAACCCGTAGTGCGAGCAGTGTGGCATCACGCTGGCCCAGGGGCATGCCCGCCGATTCCGCCCACGCTCCGTCCCCTTCGGCAGCGAGCAGAGCGACGCTGCGTTCGACCGGTGGCCGTGCAACAGCACGCTCCCACCGATCAAGGAGTTCTTTGGAGCTGAGCGCCCGCATATCGAAAGGGGCCTATGGTTCTGTGAAGCTCGGCTCGGCCGGTTCGGCCACTTCGTAGTCGCGCTCCCAACCCTCATTTTCCAGCTTGAGGCTCTGAATCAGAACCGCGTTGGCATTGGCGTCCAGATCAGCTTGGGCCTGGAATTCCGAAACCCAGCAACGGAACACTTTGTAGGCAAGCGCCAGCTGGCCGGCTTCGTTGTAGACCTCGATGATGAGGTCCTTTCGGAAGTCCTTGAGTGCGACTTCCGCGCCCAATCCGGAGCCATAGTTCCAGACTTTGTTGGCCCACTGTTCGAAGTCTTTATCGTGCGTGACACCACGCTCTATCGAGATTGCTTCGTACTCGGACCTACCCGGTGACTTGCGTGAACTGCTGGGGTCGCCACCCTCGCGATGTGTGACGACCTCCGTGGTGCGTTTGAGCGCGCCAATCTTGCTGACGCCGGCAACGAAGCGACCGTCCCACTTGATTCGAAACTTGAAGTTCTTGTAGGGATCGAAACGCTGCGGATTGACGCTGAATTGTGCCATGGGTCGAACCGATGATTAGAACGAATTAGTTGATCATGTGGCGAGTTGACCAGCCATCTGCTGTAGCTTGATCACCACGAACTCGGCAGGCTTCAGTGGCGCGAATCCGATCACAATGTTGACGATGCCGAGATTGATGTCATTCTGGGTGGTGGTTTCCTTGTCGCACTTCACGAAGTAGGCGTCGCGCGGTGTGGTACCCTGGAACGCGCCCTGCCGGAAGAGACTGTGCATGAACGCGCCTAGATTGAGGCGAATCTGCGACCAAAGCGGCTCGTCGTTCGGCTCGAAGACGACCCACTGCGTCCCGCGATAGAGGCTTTCCTCGAGAAAGAGGGCGAGGCGTCGGACTGGGATGTACTTCCATTCGCTGGCAGCTTGATCGCTGCCTTCCAGCGTACGCGAGCCCCACACCACATGGCCGTAGACCGGGAGGTTTCGCAGGCAGTTGATGGCGAGGGGATTCAAGGCGCCATTCTCGCTGTCGGTCAAAACGTCTTCGAGTTTCGAAACATTGCGGACCACCGCCTCGGTTCCCGCCGGTGCTTTCCACACCCCGCGGGTACTGTCAATCCGGGCGAACAATCCTGCCACCGTCCCCGATGCGCCGAAGGAGCGTAGCCGGAATTCGTTGAGGGGATCGGGGATTAGGACCCGCGGGTAAAACAGCGCGGCATTGCGATGCCGGAGCGACGAATTCTGGCTCAACCACAGTTCAATTTCCTCGGGCTCATCCCGGCCCGTCGGCGTATCCATCAGGAAGAACGCACGCCGCTTTTCACAATAGGCGATCGCGCTGGACAAGAGCACTTGCGCCCCACTGGCGGTGACGGAATCGCCAGCCAGGGTGGCTGCCATCGGGACGCACAGGAGATTGAACAAGTCCACGTCTTCCAGAGCCTGTAATCCGGTTTTGGCAACAGGATCGCCCCGGAGTTCAGTCGCGCCTGGAAGCGCATCGGCTCCGGGCACTCCAGCTCCTTGGGCAGTGTCAGCGATTGCCGCGCCCGCACCGAAGGCGTAGAGCTGCACGTTCGCCTTTGCCCCCTCGGAAGTCGTCAAACGGAGCTGATTGACCGTATCTGTATCCGCAGGCGCGCTGCTGAAGACTACCGTGTCAGCTGAAAGCCCCGCCAAAGCAACGAGGCGGGAGTCTGTGCCGGAACCATACGGTGCCACGATAGCACCGTCGAACGCGGTACCGCTGCCGGCTGCCCGCACGGCATCCTGCAACCCTGTAGCGGCTTGGACAAGCGTTGTTGCGACAGTGGAAAAGCTCGCCTGAACTGGCCCTGAGTTGCCGATTGTCACCCCCACGACTGAGCCGGATGCAACATTTGGGACAACAGGGTTGGGAGTGGCGAGCAAAGCCTGGACTTTTCTGTGAGTCCCAGGGCCCGAAAGCTTCAAACCTTCTCCCCCAACAAAATCCACCGATTTGTCGACTCCAGCGATAATAATCAGGTGCTCTTTAAGACCATCGGTATGAGCCACCACCCGGGCTCCAGCGAAACCATCCGTAGAATTTGCCGCCTGCGCCCGAATTACAGTCTCCAATTCAGCCCGCGTGACGGTCAGATCGCTCGTCTGACTAGCGCCAAGAGAAACCGTCTTGGTCACCTGCCCGATTTTCACGTCCAGGCTCAGCGGGTCTGGAAGCGTCCCGAAAACGCCAGCAAGGTCACCCGACATCCGCCCCTGTAGCTGTTCGCCGTCTAGCAAGCCCAACTCGCCGGCTGTGGGCGTTGCCCCCCCCGGTCCAAAAACGATTCGCTGGCCTGCGGTTGTGGGTCCGGCTAGAATCCGAAGTTGGCTACCAATCACCTCCACCTTCGCCTCTGAAAACGCAGGCACGCCAGGTTTTGCCTGCCGGATTGCTGCTTCCAACAATCCACGAGCCTCATTCAAGTCGGCCGGGGCTTTGCTCAGGGTCGCCGTACCTGTACCCTCGGTACCAATCGAGACATCTAATTGTCGTGGCGTCGTAATGTTGGTCGGGAAGGTGCTGAGCAGCCCCGATACCGTCCCATTCGCCAGAGGCCTGCTGGACCCAGCGGCTTCGACGCGGGCAAGTTTCGACCCTGTGGCCACATCATTGATCACGCTCTCGGCATAGCGAGGGTCATCTTTATCTGCGTTCGTGAGGTTCAGGTATTTCTCAGAAGAGACCGTCACTTCTCGACCATTGCGCGACTCCACCAACGACAGCGTCAGGTTGAAACGATCTGCCGTATTTGGTACGTGGTCCACGCGGGCGCGTAGCGAATTGCCCCAGAGTCCGGGGCTTTCCACGGCCCCGCGGCCCGCCTCCAATTTGAGCGCGGTTGCCCCCGTGTCGTCCAGCAATGTGACCGTCGCGGCGGCCGCGGCGGCCCCGACCACACGCACAACCCACGCCTCCGCCCCTCCATTAAGAAAGAACTGCTGGATGCCATAGCTCGCCTCACTTTCAGCATCCAAGCCCCCAAATTCACGTACAAAATCTCCGAAGCTGAATACACGCGTCGGCTTGTTTGGAATTCCGCGCTTGAAGTAGCCCACAAAAGCGGCAACCGACGTGCTGACGCCAGTAATGGTTCGCACCCCACTTGCTATTTCTTCGACGTAGACCCCGGGATAAGTCAGTGTTGCAGGCATTTTCAACCTTCGTTGTCGGGTGAACAAAAACCGATCGTGGCGCTATCTGGGGTAACTGCTGGGTCACTTGTCTTGGCTTCGCGAAGACAGTCGCCTCTTGCGTCCATGGTGAGCCTCGTCGGGTTCCCTCGTCATTAAACGCGCCTGCCGCATCGCGTTTTAATGCAGTTCGGCGCACGCCACCTTCTCTGTTTAGGCGACCGGAGGCACAAGTGCAATAGGCGTTTGACACTGAAATGGGAAACCGACGCGGCTCCTACGCCTCGTCAGCGGCTCTCGGCGCTGAGAATCTGGCGTCACCAGCCGGAAATCACAGCGACCGGTTCTCCTCTCCTTTGATTTCATCGAACCAGTAAGCCGGCGTACCCCCTTCCTCCAGAACAACTGACGCTGGTGACGCAGCACATTCCGGCGATTGTTGGTGGGCTTGATCTTGCCCCGGTAGTCGCCTGGACCTCGAACGAGCGCGCGGGCATCGTTGGCGCGGGCCTCTCGACTCGAAACGTCAGTTGAACGCGGACACGTAGTCCGCCGCCTCCCGAAGAGAGGGACGGGTCGAGTTCGGGTAGGAGATGGCAAGAAGCTGAGTGTAAAACCCGTCGGCCGCCGCCGAATCGCCTAGCGCGAGAGCAGTCCGGGCGGCGCCTGCCAGGCTGTTGAACCTTAGTGGATAGTGCGTCAGCGAGGTTTTGAACGCTGAGAGTGCCGCCTCTTCATTCCCGTGCCGCGACAGCAGTTCTCCCAAGAGTTCATGCCCGGGGAGAATGGGGCCGGGCGTCACAGCATGTTTGGGCGTTGAGACCTCAATCTCAGCTGCCTCGCGCATGAGTCCCTCGCTGGACTCGATTTCGCCCGAGAGGTCAGCTATCCAAGCCGACAGTGCGAGTTGGAGGACCTTGATGTTTCGCGCGAACAGATTCTCTCCGGCCTGGTCAGAAGCGTCTCCCAGAGTGCGCAGGCGCTCGGCCGCCCGTTCGGCTTCGACAAGGTCTCCGTCGTGCACCGCACCGAATCCGACGGCGAATTGCGCTACTGCCTCGGGCCACCTGAACCGATCCCAGTTCAGGTCCTCAGGCTGGCGCGGAACGATCGTCCGTGCTTCCGCCCAGGCTTGTCTTTCGAGAGCGAATCTCGCCTCCGTTGAGGCAAGATGAAATGCAGTCTTGAACGAGGGCTGTAACTTTTCGGTCTCCCTCAAGCGGCTAAGAACCAAGGCTGCCTCGTCATCTGCGCCCATCTGCAAGTATGCGTAGAGCAAGTACTCGACTGCGTGAGGGAATTCGTCCGAAACCAAATCCCCTCGATCACCAGCAGGGTGTTCCAGTGCGGCCTCGGCCGCCATCAGATTTCCCCTGACGACGCCTTCCCAGTCCCCGAGTCGAGTATAGATGTGGGTCGGCATATGCAGGGCATGGGGATTGCGTGGAGCGGTCGCCTCATACAACCGCGTAATTTCCAACGATTCGTTTTGGCGCCCGGGCATGTCGTTGGCGTGAACCAGGTAGTGCATCGCGCCGGGATGATTTGGGTATGCTTCATGGACCGCAATCAGGATTGCCGCGGCGCGATCCGCATGCGCCCGCGAAATCGTATCGGCGGGAGACGTTGCCAGGTGAGACAGCGCGAACAAGGCCGCAGCATCTGGATCTCCAGGGACCTTTAGGTACAGGTTTTCCAATGCCGCTTCCCACCGTCTGATGCGCAGCCAATAGTCGTCAGAGTTGGGTTCTCTGAAGAATGCTTCGGCAGACGCGACAAAGAGCCGCTCACGCTCGGTTGGAAGTCCAAGCCTTGTTGCCGTCTGCAGCATCTCTGACCCAAGCTGCCTGTCCGCAAGTCCTGGCCGCGTGGGCCAAGTTGGCTGGAAAAGCGTCATGGCCGTCCCCCAATACGCCATGGCGCATCCGGGATCAATCTCAGCCACGAGTTCAAAAGCCACACGAGCCTGCGGATAAGTCATGTGATGCAGGAGGGTGACGGCTCGATTGAATGCGGCCTGCGCCGGCACAGAACACGACACCGAGAATTCGACGGTGCCCAAAGCGCTCTGGACGGAAGTAGCATCATTCTGGGCGCAGGAAGCAAGAACCAGAGCCAGACTCAGGGCGATAGATCTAGCGCGACGTGCCAAGATGATCTCCGTTCAAGTTGGAAGGGACCACATCCGAAAAGCCAAGAAAGTCCCCAGATCTTGGCGAATCTACGGTCCTGAACAAGGAGGAGCCAACGCGGTCAGCGGCGTCATGCCGCCGCAGACCCACAGCGCATCTTTCTTCCGGGTAGTCGCGTCTGAGGCTTGCATCCACACACCCACGCTGGCACAACGTTGAAATTAGATCCCAACCCTGGAAGAGTAGCTGGACTGCTCTTACTCCTCGTCTTCGCCCTCGGGGTGTTCACGTTTCAGTTCCTTCAGAGCCCCGTGCTTTCAGGGGCCGAGCACTTTGAGGATGTGGCCGCCGCCTCACGCCAGATCGTCGCCTCTGCGCTCGCAGGCCTCTTGAGTGGTTCTCTATCGATTGTGGTGGCTTTAGTCTTGCTTCCCGTGTTCAGGAAATTCAGTGAGGGACTGGCCTATGCCTATGTGGCCTTCGCCGTTGTCAACTTCATGGCGATGGCCATCGATACGGTCAGCGTGGTGTCTCTCCTGGAGATGGGCCGCGTGTACGCGGGTGATGCCGTCGGTCCCGAGCGCACGGCAGACGGACTGGTAACGCTGCTGTACGGGCGGCATTGGTGGACGCACCATCTCTATCTATTGACTTCTTGTCTGCCCGTTCTGGTCCTGTACTCCAGCCTCTACGTTTCCCGAGGTATCCCCAGGGCGCTGTCCGTGTTCGGAGTCCTTGCCGTCATCACGATGGCAGTTGGCGTGATCGGCGCGATGTTTGGCAACGGCCTGGGCGAAATGATGCTTGTTCCCATCGCCCTCGTCCAGCTGGCGACGCCTCTCTGGCTACTGGTGAGAGGCTTTCCGGTATCCTCGACACCGCAATCTGGCAACACAGCTATATGACTTCCCTAATCGTAGGTGCCACGGGTGCCACTGGCCGACTCTTGGTTCGAGAGCTCCTCGACCGCGACCAGCAAGTGAGGGTGGTTGTTCGGTCCCCGTCCAAGCTGGGGGAGGAGAGTCTGCGTGACCCGAACCTCTCTGTGGTCCAGGCAAGCGTCACCGAAATGAGTGATCAAGATTTGGCGGATGTGGTCACAGGATGTGACGCGGCGGCATCTTGCTTAGGCCACAACTTGACGTTCAAGGGCCTGTATGGTCCACCCCGCCGGCTGGTGACGGACACCACTCGCCGGATCTGCGAGGCACTTCGGGACGGGGAGCGAGACCGGCCTGCCAAGTTTGTCCTGATGAACACCGCTGGGAACAGCAACCGGGATCTGACGGAAGAGATTTCGCTCGCACAGAAGGGCGTGATGCTCCTTCTGCGTTTGCTCCTACCTCCTCACGTGGACAACGAGCAAGCGGCCGACTACCTGCGCCTGGAGGTTGGTCAAGCGGATCCGAGACTCGGCTGGGCGGTGGTGCGCCCCGACGGCCTGGTTGATGCGGAAGCTGTGTCAGAGTTCAGCCTGCATCCCTCTCCGATCCGGAGCGCCATCTTCGACGCCGGCACAACAAGTCGCGCAAACGTCGCGCGGTTTATGGCTGACCTCATCACTGACGCAGAGGTCTGGTCCGGTTGGCAGGGCCAGATGCCGGTGATCTACAATGGAACTGGGACCGGAGGCGACGGGGGGTAGGGGTCCCGGTGAGGATGCTTCTGCCGTCGTTCAATTCCGATTCGAGAGGGGTCAATACGAGCCCATAGTGAGCGTAAGGGCCAAGATCGGCCGCTCCAAAACCGGCATATACCCGGCATAGGTTCCGATCTTGATTCCGCCACCCGTGCCACCGTAGCCTCCGAAAATGGCAAAACCTCGGACTCCAAACGAGTCTGCGCTTTCCAAATTCAGCGAGATCCGTTGGTAGCCGAGACCGACTGCTCCGACGCTTCGGCTGTTGAAGGCACGGTGTTGTAAGAACAGCTGGCCCCGGCCGGGAGCGGATAATCCCGCCGTGAGGTAGTTCCGGTGCCACAGCCTGAATGTGGCATCGATTCCGGCCACGAACACGCCCGCCGTAAGCGAAATCGCGACCCGTCTGTGGGATCGAAGTCTACCACATATATACCGCCACTAAATCCGTTCGGATTCAGAGGGAGTCCCTCCGCGCGGTCGCTCCCCGAATGCTCTCGTCCGGCCAGTTCAACTGCTGCACTTCGAGCGGGCTGGTACGTCCCGACAAGTCCGAACCCGAACTCCCTGTCGTGGGTTGGCCTTGTAGCTGGGTCGTGAAACAGAAGCGCCTCGCTGACCGGGGTATGGGTGACACAGCCCCCGAGCACTAGAAGAATGGCACCGAAGGCACATCGCGATCGAGCCTACTTCGAGACTGGGTGGCAGGTAGAATCGGTAGGAAGTTGTAAGGGGGCAGTAGCGCAGGAACGCCAGACTCCGGTAGGAAACTCGGCCACGAGAAGGCACCCGGCCTATCCGGATCTCGATCGAGTCCTTTGCCAGCGCTCTCGTGGACCCACTGAAATTGTCCGGAGTCAATCAGAAAGCTAAGGGTGTCGCCTTCGACCGTGACCGGTTCGACATAGACCAGGCCCTCCGTGTCACTCCTTCGTCACCAACCCACCATTGAGCTCCTCAAGACTGATGCCAATGGTACACAAGAAGTATACAGGCTGGGACCCTTTCCGGTTCACAATGCTCAGTTGAATGGTCTCCGTTGTGTCAGCGAAATACAACGGCGAATACAATATCGAAAACGCCAAAACGCCGAGGGCGACGATAGCCACTGGGGTTGTTGATGGAAGGGCGGCCGCTGTGGCTTCAGCGTTCAGTAGATAGATAGATGAGGGAGGTGAGGATATTGGCGAGGACCATCCCCACGAGGAACGTCGTCAGGCATCCGTGACGTTTCGGTTTGGCGAGCTGGACTTCGGCAATTTCCACTAGTGGTCGATAACGCTCATCGCGGCTGCGACCTTGCCCGCCGCTTCGGGGGCGCGAAAAGCCTTGCTGAAGACTCCAGACTGATCAAAACAGCACACCCGCTTGGATGACGTGCACGACGAGTCGGTCGTCCTCGACCTCGTATACGATCCGGAACGGTCCTTGACGGACTCGATAGAAGGGCTTCCCAGATAGTCTCTCACACCCGGGCGGCCTCGGGTCTTGGCCAAGGGCGCGGATCCGCGCCACGATTCGTTGTCGATCCCGACTGGTGCCCAGCGCCTCGATTTCCTTGGCGGCCGATGGTTTGATCAGGATGCTATAGCTTCCCACGAGCCTCGAGGTCGATCACGAACTCCTCGAACGACAGTGATCGTTCCGCCCGGCGCTCGTGAATCGCGCTGAGATCCTCCGCATCCTCTCGAAAGGCCGCCTTCAGTGCGCCGTTGACAAGATCTGACATGGAGACTTCGATCTCCGCAGCCTTGAGGCGAAGCGCCTTGTGGAGCTCAGGGTCGAGGTAAATGGTCGCTCGTTTACTTGTGCTTGCCATCAATAGACGTTGTAACGTTATGGTGATAGAACGTCGCATCTGTGTGAATGTTGCCAGGGCGGGCTCGTACTTGGCGGAGGTGTTGCCGCCACGGCCCTACTCCGCCCGCAACGAACGCACCGGATCGAGAAGTGCGCAGCGAATGGACTGGTAGCTGACCGTCGCCCACGCAATGACCAACGTGAGTACAAAGGCCAAGGCAAGAACCCCCACTCCCAAGTCGACTCGGTAGGCAAAGTTGCCCAGCCACTTCTCCATGATCAGGTAGGCGATTGGCGCGGCGATGAGGAATGCCACGGCGACGAGTAGAAGGAACTCGCGGGAGAGGAGGGTGGCTACGCTCGGGACAGACGCACCCAGGACCTTGCGGATGCCGATCTCTTTTGATCGCTGCTCGGCGGTGAACGAGGCCAACCCAAAGAGTCCCAGGCAGGCGATGAACAGTGCGACCACGGCGAACGCATTCGCCAGCGTACCGAGGACCGCCTCGCTACGATAGGACTCTTCGTACTCCTGATCCATGAACCGGACATTCAGGAGGTATTCCGGATTGAATTGCCTGTAGAGAGTCTCAAGGCCGGCGAGCGCCGCTTTGGTCCGCCCCGCTTCTGTGCGGACGAAAAGGATGTTGGTCTGCTGGGGCCGCAGCCGGAGAATCACGGGGCGAATCGGTCGATACATTGACCCCATGTGGAAGTCCTCCATGACGCCAACGATGGTACCTGGAACGTCCCAGAAGGCGATTTCTTTTCCGACCGGATCGTCCATCCCCATCGCCTCGGCGGCACGCCAATTTATGAGGTAATTCGACGAGTCGGCACCGAACGCTTCCGAGAAGGTCCGGCCTTGAGCGAGTTCGATGCCCATCGTCTCAACAAAACCGTAGCCGACAGCGGAATTCCAGAACAGCGTGTTGTCGTCCGGGTCTTTGCCTTCCCATTGAACGCCGATCGTATCGTTGCCAATCTGCAACGGGTTGTTGTTGGCAGTCGAAACGGCTGCCACGCCGTCGACCCCGGCCAATTCCCGCTTGAAAGTGTCGTACTGGTCACGAATCCCGCCCTCGAGCCGAACCATCACGACATTTTCCTTGTCGAGTCCGAGGTCTTTCGATCGGATATGCTCAATCTGGCGATACACAGTCAGCGTGCCCACGATGAGGATGATCGACATCGAGAATTGCGCTACCACGAGAGCCTTGCGAATACCGGAGCCGCGTCCGGATGCCGTGGTGCGTAGTCCGAATACGGAGGTCACCGAGAAGCCGGAGAGGTAGATGGCTGGATACGTACCGGCCAGTAGGCCGGTCAGGACCGCAACCGCAGCGAAGAGCAGCCATAGGGTCGGTCCCATGCTGCTGAGTGTGACGCCCTTCTGTGTCAAGGTGTTGAACGAAGGCAGGAGGAGCGCCATCAGGCCGATCGCCAGGAAGAATGCGATCACCGCCTTCAGGAGCGACTCTCCCATGAACTGCGTGGCCAGCGAGGCGCGTGTAGCACCCGCCGTCTTGCGCACGCCTATCTCCCGCGCGCGCTGGCCACTTCGCGCGGTCGCCAGATTCATGAAATTGATACTCGCGATCAGGAGGATCAGAAAAGCGACCAGACTGAACGCGCGCACGTATTCGATCCGACCGCCAACCGGGACGCCGTTCTCGAAGTCTCCGTACAAGTAGGCCCGCGTGATCGGATAGAGAAAGGCATGAGACTCATAGGAATCGTGATGCTGGTCTATCACGTCTTTGAACTTCGCGTTGAAGGCCTCGACGTCTGTCCCTGGATGCAGCTTCGCCCAGATGCTCAAACCGTTGTTGTCCCAGGCCTCGACCCACTCGTTCCGGCGGATGTACTCTTCGATGGGGATGACGAAGCCGAAGTCGAGCGTGGAGGTCGCCGGCGGATTCTCGGCGACGCCGGTCACCGTCAGGTCAACTCGGTTGCTGACGCGGATTCGTTGCCCGAGGATGTCAGAGCGTGATCGCCAATCCCTTCCAAAAAACCGCTGAGCTGTCTTCGCTGTCAGGACGATGGACTCCGGCGCGTCAAGAGCGGTCTCGGCGTCTCCCATCGCCAGCGGGAAGGAAAAGAGTTCGAAAAAATCGGTGCCGGCCCACCGGCCGTTCGTCCGCATCATTTCGTTCTCGTGTCGCAGCAACATCCAGCTGTCCCAGCTGAGAAGGACGCTGTGTTCCACCTCCGGGTAGTCGTCCCGCATGGCCTGTGCAAGGGGCTTCGGCATTGAGGTCGTGGTGCCTCGTGTCCCGCCGAAGGTCGAATGGCGCATTACCGAATAGATCCGGTCGGCGTCCTCGTGGAAGCCATCTGTGCTGACCTCGTCCTGGATCCAGATGACGATGACGAACGCGCACGTGAGGCCGACGGCCAGCCCGAGAATGTTCAGGGCCGCATAGCCCTTGTGGCGCACCATGTTGCGAAAGGCGACACGGAAGAAGTTGCGGATCATCCTGGTTCTGGCTGGTCAGCGGGTGGGGCGCGGGGGAGTAGATAGACACGCCCGACGAGGAAATGGTTGCGGGAACGGCTACCGGGTGAGCATGACTCGATCCACAGACGCCGGCTGAGGCGGTCCAAGCGACATTTACCCGTACCGAAGCGACTCCACCGGATCGCGCAGCGCGGCACGATTCCAGTTCCGTGTTTGTTGGGGCCGATGGAGAGTCCAGAACTTATTCCAGTGGATGGCTTTCGATCCCCTTTAATGATCGGAATAATGCGCATACCCGTGTTCTTACGGCCTCATGCTGTTCTCATCGGGCTGGTCCTTCTTACCTCGACTGCATCGGGACAAGTCAAGACGCGGGTCGGCGTCTCATCCATTTACGATTCGAATCCATTCCATCTCCGAGAGTCGTGGAAGGACTCATTCGATTCAGATCGGTCACCGGGCGAGCGATTCGATGGGTTTGAGACGATCTCCGATGTGATCACCACGCTGGAAGGGTCCGTATCTCGTCGATGGAAACTGGAGGGTGGCTCCAGGGTGGAAACGACTGCCAAGGGTAGTTTTGATGCGTACGCATTCAATTCGGTGGCCACGTATGCGGAGCTGAAGCTTGGAGCTGATTGGGACCTGCGAAAGGCGGGACAGGCGGGCCTGGACATATCATGGATTCCATCCCGGCAGCGCCGGAACTATCACGACAACTCGGGCGCGGTCTCCGGCGCATTCGAGCCGGGCGAGTTCTCCGAGATCGACACGGAAGTATCGTACAGGTACCGGATTCGCAGTGGCTTGAGTACGCAGGCGTTTGCCGGTCTCGTAAGCCGTTCCTACGATGCCCCGCATGCGAACAGGGATCGGGTGCAGATTGAGGCCGGGGTGGGCGTAGATCTCCGTGTGGCGCGGAGGAGGCATGTTCTACTTGAGGCCGCCCTTGTCGCGGCAAGCACCGGCGATGACCTTGAGGACGGGATTCCGGTCGATAGATCCTTCGACGCGGTCCAGGTCAGGCTCGATTACGAGGCGTCTGCTTTCAAGGTGTGGGCAAAGATGCGCAACCGGAGTTACTCCACCGAGGAGGCGCGTGATCTCGGACATTTCGACCGTTCCGACGTCAAATGGACTGTGGGCTCGGAGTGGGAACGGAGTTTGACAGACAAGCTGAAGATGACAGTCAATGCGCGCTACGAAAACAACTCATCTCGCCGTGCATCGGGGCTTCCCAGCGAGGACGTCATCCCGTATACGGATTTCTCGGTGGGTGGGGGACTGAGGCTTTCGCTGTGAAACGAGTCTTGTTCAGCGGGTACGCGCCCGTCCACTTTCTGAGTTTCGAGCCCGTTTACCGGGCATTGCGGGACCGGCCCGAACTCTCGATACTGCTCTCTGGAGGCTTCCGGGAGAAACGGGCCGATGGGAGTGTCACGTTTCACTCCGATGGTTTCTATGACCCGTTCGATGTCGATCCGGAGCATGTGTGCTCTGTTGAGACCGCGCAGCAAACCGACGTGGATGTTGCGGTGTGCGCCCACCTTTCGGACAGCCTCTTTCCACGTTCCACTCGGCAGACACTCCAGATATACCACGGGGTTTCCTTCAAGAACTACGCGGTGCGTGACAAGGCGCTGGCGTTCGACATCCTGTGTCTACCAGGCCGGTATCACGCCAGGAAGTACAGAGAGAAGGGTCTCATCCAGAGTGGCGGTCCGGAGATTTTTCTCACCGGTTTCGCCAAGGTTGATGCCCTGGTCAACGGATCGCTTGACCGTGCATCGCTTCTGGAGAGCCACGGATTGGACCCGTCCAGGCCGACGCTGCTTTATGCCCCGACCGGAGACAAATACAACTCTCTTGAGACCGTCGGTGAGGAGGTCATTCGGAGGTTGGCTGCATCGGACGCGTGGAACCTGGTCATCAAGCCACACGACCACCCGAAGCGAACCATAGACTGGTTCGAGCGATTGGCTCGCTATGGGTCACCCCGGGTTCGTCTCCTGCGCGATCTTGATGTGGTGCCCTGGCTTCACGCCGCAGACCTCTTGATTTCGGATGCGTCGTCCGTGATCACAGAGTATACGTTGCTGGACCGGCCTGTCGTGCTCCTGAACGTGCCCAAGCTGTTGAAGAGGGTTCTTGATCGCGGAGGCGCGCTCGACCTGGACACCTACGGACACAAAGTGGGGCCGGTCGTCGATGACCCCTCGACTATCGTCCACGTGGTTGAGAGGCAGCTCGCCGATTCTTCCGGCTTCAGCGAGCGGCGCCTAGCCATGGCAGAAGAGGTGTTCTTCCAACCCGGGAGCGCGGCCGGGCGTATCGCTGCGCTGGTGCAGTATGCCGCAACCGGGGACGTGGCCTTTACGGACGGCGTCGAGCGTGTCGAGCCGTGACCTGGACTCTCAACCAGACCAAGAGCGCTCTAAGCCTGGTCAGACGATACGGCCGGGTGCACCGGCGCTGGCTGGCTCACGGGCTCCTGGCCACCCTGGTGGTAGTGGCACTCAGACTGGCCCTACCCTGGCCACTCAAGTGGGCCATCGAGCTTGTGAGTGGCGGAGCGGGTTCCGGCTTCGAACTGGCTTCGGACTGGCAAACCCGTCTGCTGGGAATCGCCGCCACCTTCGTGGGCGTGTCTGCGATCCTGGGATATGCCGAACTCCGGCAACGGGTGGCTATGAAGCAGTACGCTGCCGCCACTGTGCACTCGCTTCGGGAGGACGCGCTCCGACTGTTTACCACGCGTCTGTCGACGCTTGTGGACGAAGGTCCGGATATGATCAGCAGGGTGGTCAGTGACACCGCCAGGATCAAGGCCGAATTGTCCGGCATCCTGCTTCATGCATCGCAAAACGGTCTGCTGTATCTCGGCATATGCGCCGTTTTTCTTGTGCTTTCCCCCGTCCTGGGCCTGTTCTTCCTGGTGGGCGGCGTCCTGACCGTCTTGATCGGGGTTGCTGCCGGGCAGCGTGTAGCTCCGGTGTCGCTGAAACAACGTGAGAAGGAGGGCGACTACGCCACCGTGGTTCTGCGCGCCATTGAAGAGGGCTATCTCGACATAGACAGCGCCGCCATCAATGAGGAAAGTGAGGCCCGCGACGTGAGGGCGACTCGCCTGATTGCGCGCGCCACATGGGCCGTTCAGGCGACCCTCGCGTTGGTGACGGCTGGCGCTCTCTGGGTCGCGTTTCTGGAGATACAGCGGGGGGCTCTTTCGGCCGGAGACCTGTTCTTGTTCATGGCATACGTACTGACGGTCCAACGGCGCATGGTCCAGTTTGGACGCCAGACTGCCCGGACCGGTAAACTGGTCGCCAATCTGACCCGGCTCGGCGATCTGATCTCGGTGGTGGAAAGCATTAAGCGGGCTCCCCTCAAGCGGCTCGAAGAATCCATCGAACTCCAGAATCTCCGGCTCCGACCGGCCCAGGGGGCACTTCGGAAGCGGGCGCTCAAACGCCTGAACACGACGATTCGGAAGGGGGAGAAGGTGGTCATCCTCGGGCCTAGCGGATCCGGCAAATCGGCGCTCCTCCGGGTGCTGGCCGGATATGCGGAGGGACAGGGCAAAGTGCTGTGGGATGGACTGCCGGCTCAGGGGGACCAGTTGTTTGACGCCACTGATATCCGGTTCTTGCCGCAAGTCTGCCTGTTTCGCAGGCAATCTGTCGGGGCGCTGATGGGGGTTGAGCGAATGGAAGATCTTGATGCTACGCTCGTAAAGGCCCTGGGTCTGAACCGGATCGTCAAGAACGCGGTCAAGGGCTTGAGAACCAAGCTATCCTCCGCCATGCTAACAGCTGGCGAGGCGCGAGGCATGATACTATACAGCATTCTCACCGACCCAGTGGCCAGCGTCTGGCTTCTTGACGGGGTCACCGAAGGCCTTTCCCGCAAGAAGGCCCGACGGCTTCTACAGGCCATCGTCCAGGAAGGAGAAGGAAGAACAGTTGTGGTCGGGCTTCCGTACGATGTTGGCCTGGATGCTTTTGACCGCGTGCTGGCCCTGCGGAAAGGGCGTCTGCGGTTCGATGGGACGGTCGAGGAATGGCAAAAACAAACGATTGGTTGACATGTCCACCCAAGCATTGATACTTGCGGCGGGGCGGGGCTCCCGCCTGGGAGGGCGGACCGAAGACGTTCCGAAACCCCTGCTGCAGGTGGGTCCCAAACGGCTCGTGGAGTATCAGCTCGAGATGCTCTCGGCTGCAGGAATAGGCCCCGTCGGGATGGTAGTTGGTTACCAATCGGACGAGGTGGTTGATGTTGTCGGATCGCAGGCTGAGTACGTTTACAACCACAAATGGGCAACTACGAACAGCCTGTATTCATTTCTGAAGGCCCGTGCATGGGTGGACGGCGATCTTGTTCTGCTGAACTGCGATCTTCTTCTCCATCCCAAGATCCTCGATAGTCTGTTGACGTCTGGCGGAGACGCCTTCGTGTACGATTCCGGCTCTGGAGAGGGACGTGAGCACATGAAGGTCAACCTGGCCGACGGGTGCCTGGGTCAGATGAGCAAGACGCTCCCTGAGGCCGAGGTCCATGGCGAGAATGTAGGGATGCTGTATTTCAAGGCGTCCACGGTGGAACGCCTGTTCGGGATCGCCAGGGAACTGATTGACGAGGGGCGATTGGACGATTGGGTAGGCTCCGCGATCCAGCGCCTTGCCAAAGAGGTACCCATCAGAGCGATCGACATAGCCGGGCTTCCCTGGGTTGAGATCGACTTTGCCTTCGACCTGGTCAAGGCCCGCAAGGAGGTGTTGCCAGCCATTCTGAAGCGTGCTTACACCAGGCGACAGTTTCTGGCTGCGGTAACCTTCGCGACAATCCTGGTAGCCAGTTCACTTGTCGCGCTGGTCCTTCGGCTGGAGGCTCCAGTTTCGGAGCCGGGAGTGGATTGGGACACCTTGTCCATGAGCGGTGCGGCCCAGGTAAACGTGTCCAATGGATCCAAGTCTCAAACCTGGTTTCAGATCGACCCGCAGGATACCGCGTCGGTTACGGTCACCGGCCCCGACACGCTTCGTTTGGAGTCGAGGGTTGTCCTGGCCGATACCACCGCCTTCCCCAGACCATACCTGCTCCACGTCAGGTTGGGCGGAGTGCCCTACACCTGGATCGCCGCGGAGCCGATTCAGAGCAAATCGGTGTCCTTCCAGGGACATCCCGTGGGGAAACGCGTGCGCCAGCTTGTGCCAGTGCCCGCAGGGGAGCACACCATTGAAATCTCCATGGAGCCGACGACGCCGGTAACATGCCTTGTGCGGGTACGGCAGGTGAGTCCGGAGATGGACGAAGAAGAATAGGGGCGCTCCCGATCAGCTTCCGTGGCCCGGCGCGCCCGCATGGCGACCAGTGGGCGGTGAGCCTGGCACCTGGGATTCGTCATTTCTGTCGGGCGGCGCCCGGTGAATGCGCGATCAGTATCCCCGAGGGGATCCCGAACGCCACGATCTCTGCGTGAAAGCGGACGTGCCAGCCCGCTTCGGTCACGAGAGGGGAAAGATCGATGGGGCGGCAGCCCCCGAGCACCCATGGGGTCTTGCCGTGGACCCAACCCCACCCCGTGGCCACGGCTCGAGAGAGCGGTCCCACGCCTGTTGAAAGCCCCACCAGGCACAGGAGGCCGGTCGGTCGAAGCATCCGCCGTGCTTCGCCGAGAACGGATAGCATGTCCTCCGTGGAAAGGAGGTCAAAAACGTAGTTGGACACGAATCGATCACACGAGTCTGAAGGCTCTTCTGCCGGAGGTGCGCCACCTGTCAGGGAGACCTCAGCCCGGTCTGAATACGGTGCAAGTCGTTCACGGGCGAGCCGTACCATTTTCGGGCTTACGTCTACTCCACGGTAGCGCGAATCCGGTGGAAGAACACCCGACAGGAGCCCTGCTGCGAAGCGTCCTGTTCCACATCCAAACTCGAACACCGACTTCGCGGAATCGAAGTCACCCTGGGCGAGCAACAGGTCCGTAGCGCGGTCCTCGTAGAACGCCTGGAGGTTCTGGATGGAGCCGATGCGGTCGTAGATGCGACTCGCCTCTTTATGGGACAGCATGGAACACCTGCACTGGTTTGCCCGCGCCTACTCGTGACGCAGGCTCTCGTTTACACTGGGTCACCGCTCCGCTCGAAAACAGACTGGAGAGCCTCTCGGTTTCCTGGGTGAACGGCTTCCTCAGGGATGCTGGTTGGCGGCGTCGATGTTTGGACATGATCGACCGGTGAGTATGCTTCTGCCGTCGTTCGCTGCCGATTCTGAGAGGGGATCAATACGAGCCCATAGTGAGCGTAAGGGCCAAGATTGGCCGCTCCAAAATCGGCATATACCCCGCATACGTCCCGATCTTGATTCCGCCCCCCGTGCCACCGTGGCCTCGAAGAATGGCAAAACCTCGGACTCCAAACGAGCCTACGCTCTTGGCGTGGAAGCACACGCAACTGTAATTCGTCTCCAAATTGAGCGAGATCCGTTGGTAGCCGAGACCGACTGCTGCTCCGACGCTTCGGCTGTTGAAGGCACGGTGTAGTAGGAACAGCTGGCCCCGGCCGGGCGCGGACCATCCCGCCGTGAGGTAGTTCCGATCCCACAGCCTGAATGTTGCATCGATTCCGGCCACGAACACGCCCGCCGTAAGCGAAATCGCGACCCCGTCTGTGGGATCGAAATCTACCATATATATACCGGCACTAAATCCGTTTGGATTCAGAGGGGGCGCCTCCGTGCGATCGCTCCTCGGATCCTCTCGTCCTGCCAGTTCAACTGCTGCACTTCGACCGGGCTGGTACGTCCCGACAGCCCGAACCCGAACTCCCTTTCGTGGGTTGGCCGTGTCGCTGAGTCGTGAAACACAAGCGCCTCGCTGATCGGGGTATGGGTGACACAGCCACCGAGCATTAGAAGAATGGCACCGAAGGCACAGGAAAGGCCGCGTCTGGATCGGTTCATGTCTGACTACTGGCGAGGGTACAGAACGGTAGGGCGGTGCAGTCTGCCCGGCAAGTTGGACAGGTAGCTGGGTGTGTGACGCGTCTCCACCTACTCCCTCGGTCTCTCAAATAATGCGATGCCGTTGGGATAGTCCAGGGTCAGCACGAAATACTTCAACCCTGAACCCCCGAGAGCTCCGTCGAGCTGCCAGGGGCTGACTGCCTCAAGCTTGTCGTGGAAACGGTCCGTTCTGCGGCGGGTGAACCAGACTGGCCCCACGCGATGGCCAGAGATCTCGACGTCTGGAACGCGAATCATCGGTTCAAATACGTCATAAATAAACTCTCCGGAGATTCGATCTGCGTGTGCCAAAACTCGCCATTCGGGATGCGACTTCACCCAACCGTCGAACACCTCAGATACGACAAAACTCGTTGCACGGTGCGCTGCTCGATTGTCTCCCAAAACCGCCATCGCGGAGTCTGTCAATATGGTCATCGCGCCAGTGTCGAGGAGCATCGGGTGCTGAGAACCATCGATTGTCACCGTTATCGTCGGCAGGAGAGGAATCGAATTCCGCATGCGGCCTCCAGGAAACATCGGAATCCAGAGATCACCTGCAAACGACGGCGTTCTCCCGGAAATGACCGATAGCCGCTCGTTCGGATAGTCAAATTTCCACGAGTAGGGCGAGAGCCAATGGTGTCCCAATACCCCATCGCGATCGAGCCTGAAGTCCTGGCGGTTGGGCCGAACTGAGAGAATGTCGAAAGGCGGGAGTGGCGCAGGGAGACCAGAGTTCGCCATAAATGTAGGCCAAGTGAGCACATTCGGCCGCAGCGAATCCCGTTCGAGACCTCTGCTCGATCTCTCGGAAATCCATTCGAAACCCCCTGAATCTAAAAGGAAACGAAGGGTGTCGCCGTTGACCGTGACCGGTTCGACGTAGACCAAGCCTCCCGTGTGAGTGGTGCGAATCACTCCAATGTCCGGACTCGGGCGACACCCTGACAGTGATAGCAAAGCCCAGATCACCGGAGCGTAGCGGGCCACTCGACGTGAGTTCTTGCGTGTCACTTAGCTATATGGGTGGCGGACTTGCGGCGATCTTGAATTGATTGGAGACTCGTTCGGAGAGCGGAATCAGTTGATCCTCAGACAGGTCTGTATAGAGGTACACCACGAGCCGGTAATCCATGCTCCGGTCGAGCCGCGCTTCGGCGTCATGCGTGATCTCTGCACTGATCCCAATCGCTTCTCTAATCCGGGAGAATGGGATGTCCACCGCGTGAACCTCCCCCAAAGCGGGGATGGAGCCGGGGTACAGGCACTCTTGACCACCGTACACAAACCACTCCTTCGTCACCAACCCACCATTGAGCTCCTCAAGACTGATGCCCATCGTACACAAGAAGTATACAGGCTGGGACCCTTTCCGGTTCACGATGCTCAGTTGAATGGTCTCCGTTGTGTCAGCGACATACTCCGACTCGTCGGTTTGCAGTGCCAGATCGAAAAAGAAGTCGTCACCAGGTCCAACCAGGGCGCAACCCGCAATGTGAGCGAGCAGCACTCCGCAAAACAGCAACTGGACGCTGCCGCGAGACCGCTCGTGGCAAGGCTGAAAGGCGGACATTCCTGACGCGGCCAGAACGCTCATTTCAGCCCCAGGTGGATTCGAATGGCGGTCTCCACGGAGCGGAGGTCTGCGGCGGAGAGACTTCCGGCGCGATTCATCAGTCGCTGTTTGCTCGCGGTCGTGAGCTGGTCCGCCATGGCCTTAGTCTGCTGTGATCCGAAGGTTACCAGGGCGTCCGAAGGGTAGATCCGCGTGGTCTGGCTCGTCAGGGGGACGACTTGGACACGGTTGAGGTGCCGGTTTGAAGCATCGTTGCTAACAACTACTGCCGGGCGCATTTTCTGGATTTCTCCGCCGACAGACGGGTCAAAGTTCACCCACCATACCTCACCGCGCTTCATCGTCCCCCCCGGCAATGTCAGAGATCAGCGCTTCTGACCACAGTACCGCCTCGGTCTCCCGCTCCTCGTCCTCAGCCATCGCAGCGTAGGCGGTGTCGAGGTCGAGCACATGAGGACGGACGAGTCGCTCAATGAAGCGACTGATGCGCCTGGCTCCGACGACGCGGTAAAGGCCGTCATACACGGAGTCGTCGATGGTAATCGTGAGTTTCTTGGACATCGCGTTACACGTGTTGTATCACGTGTACTGACGTTCTGGCTCTTGTGGAGTTCCGAAAGGAGCCGAGGATCCCGCCCACCGCGTTTTGGGCGACTTGGGCCCTGGCCCGGCTAAGTACGCCAGCGCCGCGTCTTGCAGGGAGGCCACACGGAGGACGCTGCATCTGCGCGACATAGTCCTGGATCTCATGCGCGAGATAGAGGTTCTCTGGCGCTGATAAAATTTGGGCTCCGGAGGAGCCCTCCCATGAAAAGCAGGGCTTGGCTCTTAATCCCGCTCCTCATCGCGGCACAGATTTCCGGGTGTGACTCCGGCGAGGACCGGCGTGAAAGTTGTTGGTTCGACGCCCGACTATCCGGAGCATACTCGGGTGGGTTCGACGGCCTTGCCACGTTCCATCGTCGCCGGATAATTGGGGTGGACCTTGTGAGTCGCGGCGCGGTCAACGCAGCGCAGGACAACAGCCGATTCTCCGCAAGTGTCTCCATAGATCAGGAAATTCGAACGACCGGCATCTACACGCTGACGTACGCCTCCGCGAGACGCCTCAGAGGAGTCGTTCCGAGATTGCACTGCGGCGCACATGGCGCAGTGAAACGGACTCCGTCCTAAGAGTCTCGAGGTCCGGCCCCCGTCCTCAGTAAACCAGCAGCCGCGGCTCGGTCATGTCCTCCATGGCGTACTTAAGGCCTTCTCGCCCGAGCCCGCTGTCCTTCACGCCGCCGTATGGCATGCTGTCGATGCGGAAGCCCGGGACGTTGTTGATCATGACGCCGCCCACTTCGAGTTCGGCGTGCGCTCGCTTGACGTGGGCGAAATCGTTAGTGAAAACGCCGGCCTGCAGACCGTAGTTCGAGTCGTTTGTGCGCCGGATCGCTTCGTCGAAATCGGTCACATGTTCGATGACCGCCACGGGTCCGAAGACCTCGGCGCAGCTGACCATCATGGTGCCGGTAGCCCCGGAAATCAGCGTCGGTTCAAAGAGGTTGTGTGCAGAGTCCTTCACGTTCCCCCCGCAGAGGATGTTTGCCCCTCCTTCGGCCGCCTCCCGTACCCAACTCTCGATCCGGTCAAGATGGCCCTCGTCGATGATCGGGCCGACAATCACCTCCGGGTCGGAAGGGTCACCCACCTTCAGTTTCTGAATTTCCGTCAACAGCAACGCCTGGAATGCATCGTGCGCCGTGCCCACGGTGAATATGCGCTGTGTACTGATACAAACCTGTCCCGCGTAGATGTAGGCGCCGATGGCCACAAGCCTGGCCGCCTGCTCCAGGTCCGCGCCCTCATCGATGATAACCGCCGCGTTTCCACCCAGCTCGAGGGCCACGGGTTTCTTGCCGCAGATGCTCTTCAGGTACCACCCAATCTTGTCACTACCGGTGAAGCTGAGCATCGCCATCCGCTCATCCCTCACCATCTTCTCGGCCACCGGGATTCCACAGGCCATTGCACTGAACACGCCCTTCGGGTAGCCGGCCATCTCGACCAGCCTGGCAAGAACCATGGTGCTCAGTGGTGCCTGTGGCGCTGGCTTGACGATGACCGGACACCCTACCGCGAGGGCCGGCGCCACCTTGTGCAAGACCAGGTTGAGCGGAAAATTGAAGGGCGTGATGCAGGCGATTGGGCCGATGGGATGCCTGGTCGTGAATGCGACCTTGCCTTCACCTGCATCGAAGTCAATCGGGACCATCTCACCGCCGAATCGCAGCGCTTCCGCGGCAGCGGTTTTCACGGTCGTGACGCACCGAGCGATTTCATTCCTGGCGTAGCTGATAGGCTTCCCGCCCTCCTTCATGATCAGCTGTGCCAACTCTTCCTGGTGTCCGGCAATCAAGGCTGCGAGCTTCTCCAACCCGGCGCTGCGCTGGCCCGCCGACCACTGGCGGAACACTGGAAACGCGTCTCGGGCCGCCTGAATTGCCGACTCCATTTGCAGCTCGGTCGCGTTCGGCAACCGGGCGAGTTCGGCACCCGTGTACTTGTCCAAAACGGTATTGAACGAACCGTCTCCTTCGGTCACCCACTCGTTCGCGACAAAATTGGCGTCGTCGTACAGCATACCGCCGGTAGTGAGGTTGGCTTGTGTCGTTGTCTCGGTCATGATGGGTCCGGTGTATCGACTCAGATCGCCGCCGGCGTCTGCTGACCCGACGTCGACAGGTTTACGTTGATCATCCGTTCTTCGAACTCGTGGAAGCCGATCGTTATGTGTTGCGACGGCCAAACAACCTCGAGCGCCCCCGCCAAGGGGTCGTACACAGCCGTATAGAGGGTGCCGCCCGTGCCTGTATAGTTGTCGTTGAGTAGTGGGCGCCGGAGAAATTTCCGGATCAGGGCCGCCCGGTCTTGGCTCGGGTCATTCAGCAGCGAATCCAGGCGAGTCTTTCGTTCTACGGAACGACTGGCGATGGCATGTTCAATCCACTCGGGGCCCAGCTGATGATTTGTGCAGGTGGCATCGCTTGTCACAACCGGATCGCGGTCCGGCGAAAGGTGAACGGTGGCGCATTGCCGGGACGCGTCCAGCATGGTCAGGCTGAAGGCCATGTGCACGGGCAGAGAACGAAGGCGCTCACAGGCCTCGGCGACAGTCGAGCAGGTTTCCAGCAGGTAGCGCACCACCAGAGGAATCCCGAACCCCTTACCGACGATTCTGCGTCCACCAAATGCGAGACAGACGGCCAGGCCATCTGCGTTCATCCCATCGAGGAGGCCCCATGTGCACTCGGATACTCCAATCACAGGGCGCACCCACTCGGTGCGCATCATGACGCCTTCGAATAGACTCGGACTGAAATCGTAGTTGCGAATCAGCGCCGGTTCTGCGCCGGTCCATGCCAGTTGGGAGCAACCTGCGAGATATTTCGGCGGGTCCACCATGGAAAGGAAGCGGGACGACACGTCATCGCCCCCGGCCAATTCACACACACGCTCGTACGTCTCGACAAGCTCGGGCATATGCCGCGACAGCAGGGCCCGGCTGGCCCGGACGTCCGTCCGCGCGCCTTCACCCTCGCCAAGAAACCAGGCTCTGTAGGACGGCCACACACTTGAAAAACAGCGAGCCCATTTTGCTCCGGGCGTCGCTTCGCTGACCGTCTCGAACTGAAGAAGCATGCGCTACATCAGTTTGAAGCCACCGATCTCGGCCGGGGCTTCTCCGTTGACGGGGGCTACTTCCGGCGCTCCCGACTTGTACAGGCCTCGAATAGCCGTGAGCCATTTTCTTGAACGCGCGTTCAGTTTGAAGTCGTCGGTCATCAGCCGGCCGCGAGTGACCAGAATTCCCATGTCGGCGCCTTCGTACACCCAATCTCCCTCGCGTGTAATACGCAGGAAGAACGCTTCGTTTTCGCTCTCAACGGCGCGCCGGTGCGTGTCCATCCGGGAGTAGGTGATCGAACCGTCGGCATTCATCACGTAGATGCCCGACCGCGGCGCCTCGGTAACTTGCTCGATGACGTCCTCGGTGTGTTTGACGATCATCTGACCCCAATCGTCGATGTTCTCATCGCGCGCCCAGCGAGCATTCAACTGCTTTACGTTTAGTTCGTAGGGCACGTCCATCCACTCGAGGATGTGAAACATGAACAGCGGTGCATCAGCCAGCGCAAAGACCGCATGGTTTGTAATGGAGCTGGCCCCGGTAATTCGCGGATTCAGTTCGCCCAGGTAGATCTCATTGGTATCCTGATCGATCAGGAAGTCAAGCTCGAAATACCCCTTGTACCCATCCTTCCTGAGCTGGTCGCCAAACAGGTTTGTGTACTTGCGGGCCTTTCGGCGAATGTCGCGGGTGAAGACATCGGCGTAGATCTCGTTGCCGCACCACCCGCCGCGGTAGGGAGTGAGTTCGGCGAAGCCAACAAGCTCGGTCATCAGTGGAGCGACAATGGTACCATGACGCGTGACGCAGGCTTCAATCGCAGCACCGCGGCAATTGATGCGCTTCATGATCTTCACCTCCTTCTCCTTCTCGATCTCAGCCGCGTGCTTGGCGTAATCCTCTTCGCTGGAGATAAAAAAGGTCGTATGGCCTGAGTCGCCAAACGGCGTTTGCACCACGAGGTGATCGCCGAGCTTCTTCGAGACCTTTCGCAGGTTGTCGTATCCGGTAACCGGGGCCAGGACGTAGGGCACACAGGGTACGCCCGCTTTTTCGGCGATGCGGTTGGTATTGACCTTGTTGTCCATCGCCGTGCGCATTCTTGCAGGCGGAAAACAGACTTCGAGACCCAGCTTCTTGGCGAGTCGCTCCGTTTGCTCGTCGAACATCAGAAACAGGACCTTCCCCGCGTTCCCTTTGTGACGGCGTTCCCGAATGAGGTTCATCACCTCCTTGTGTCCGAGGAGATAATTGTTGATGTCCTCAATGCTTTGGAATTCCTCGTGAGGGAGCTCCTCCTTCGGGCTGAAAGCATTCGGATGCAGGCCGTCGAAACACTCGATGTGGGTGATGAACTTGAAGCCCTTGATCCACTCGTCCGCGCCGAGCAGATTGAAATTTGTGGCGCTCACAAAGTAGATCGGAGTCTCGTTCCGCTGGAAGAAGCGTCGTATGTCTGAGAGCCCCCGAAGCACCTTCGTGTCGGACGATGCCGTCGCAGCGTCTGCGGTTGATTTCTTGGCCTTCACGGTAGTCTTCTTCACGTCGTTCTTCATTTGTTTGTACCCGTCTTGGAGGGCGTAGAAGTCATCATGGCACCTGCCATGGCTGTTCCTGTGCGCTGGCGGCCGAGCGCCACATCAGTAAATATTCGAAGGCCCAACTCGTGCTCGTAGCCGTGAATCTCCTTCACGTCGAGGGCAATCAGAAAGGCCAGGATCTCAGGACTCAGCACCTGCCCTGGCACCAAAACCGGAAAGCCCGGCGGATACGGAATGACGAAGGATGCAGACACGATCTCGCGCCCCGACGCCATGAGTCCGTCGCAGGCCTCGAACGTGGCGTACTCGCATCGGTCATCGTCGTAGGCCAGGAAATAGGCCTCGCGCAGGTTGCCTCCAGGCAGGCCGGGAATCGCCTGGAAAGAAGCGTGAAAGCGACTGAAGTCCGGCAGTGGAGGGACCTCGTGCGTGAGCGACCGTACGCTGGCCACGTGCAGCGACCGCTCCTCGGCGTTCATGGACTCGAGACCTGTTTCGAGTTCATCCACGATCTGCAGCAATACCCGAATCAGGTAGGCGAGCGAACCCCGCGTGGTCCCGATGTTCGTCATGAACAGGACCGTGTTTCGGGAAGTCTTGTTGATCTGGATGCCGAATTTGTCCATCAAGAAGCGATTCTTGAAGGTGTCGCCATCCACCCCGGTTCTGCCTACGAATAGATTGATCTTCGTAGGGTCCAGGGCGATGTCGTCGTGAGCCCACGCCTCCTCCATCCGGTTCCAACCAGTATCGACGTTGTAGTATTCGCCCAAGCCGGAATTCCGGTGCTCGGCAGGGATCAGGTCTCCCGCGGTCAACACGTCGAAGTACTTTCGCAACTTGGGATGGTCGGTAATTTTGGCACGCAGAAGCATCGCCAGCTCAACGCTTTTCTCTACCAGCTCGAAGCCTTCGAACTCCACTTGTCGCCGACCGACGTCCAGGGATCCGAGGATCTGGTAATTGGGCGACGTGCTGATGTGAGTCATATACGCCTCGTGGAACGAGGCCTCAGAGCGGCGCTGGAAATCCTCGTCCCAGATATGGATCATCGATCCCTGCCTAAAGGACGACAAGGTCTTGTGCGTGCTTTGCGTGGCATATACCCTGATGCGAACCTTGTCCGGGTCCGGCATGCCAGGGATCGGGTCCGTGCCGCCACCTGCCTTCTCGCACGCCAGGCGGTACGCCTCCCGATACTCCTCCGAGCGATACTTCTCAGAGAGCTTGCGGGCCACGTACATGGCGGTTCGCTGCCGATACACGTGGGAGAATCCCGCGAAGGCAAACCAGGCTTCGTCCCACAAGAAGACGATGTCGGGCTTGATCGCCAGGACCTCCTCCATCACCCGCTCGACATTGTAGACCAATCCGTCGAAGGTGCAGTTGGTCAACAGGAGCATCTTGACCCGATCGAGCCGCCCCGCGCTCGCCAATGCCGCAAGTTTCTCCTTGATGTGGGCGATGGGCACCGCGCCGTACATCGAGTACTCCTCCAGGGGATAGGAGTCCAGGTAAACCGGATAGGCACCCGACAAGACCAGGCCGTAGTGGTGGCTCTTGTGGCAGTCGCGATCGATCAACACCAGGTCGCCTGGTGCCACGAGCGCCTGCACGACCACCTTGTTGGAAGTGCTGGTACCGTTCGTGACAAAGAACGTCTTCTGGGACCCGAATGCGCGGGCTGCATGCTCCTGAGCCTGCTTCAGGGAACCCGTCGGCTGAAGCAATGAGTCGAGCCCGCCGGTCGTGGCGCTGGTCTCGGCCAGAAACATGTTTCGACCGTAAAAATCGCCAAAGTCCCGGATCCATCGCGACTTGAATACCGAGTTGCCCCGCGAGATGGGCATGGCATGGAATACTCCCGTCGGTTTCTTGCTGTATTCCTTCAATGCGGAGAAGAAGGGCGTCGCATACCGCTCCTTGATCCCTCGAATGATTGTCAGGTGAAGCTCCTGGAAATCTTCCTTCCGATAGAAGATGCGCCGGAAGTTTTCGATCGTACTGTCCTTGAGGTTCGAAACCGGCGTGTCCGTTACGTAGTAGCGGTCTACTTCGGGTCGAAACTGGGCCACCAGTCTTCCCAGTGCGGGACCGCGCGCGTTCTCGCTCCAATCGCTCGAAGCCGAGTCCAGGACCGGCCCAATAAACTCCTTGAGAAGTCCAGCTGCATTCTCCGAGGCGTAGGGAGGTCCGTACCGGATTACGCACGCCTGAATATTCGAGTTGAGCGCCAGCGCAATGAGCGCGTCCTGAAAGGTGCGCGCCACGACCAGGTCGTAGGCGAATTCCTCCAGTGGATCCCGGATCTCCGCCAGGGTTTTCTTGAGGCTGAATTCCTCGTCGCTCGACATATTTTCGACGAACAGGACCTCGAAGTACTTCTGATTGGTGCGGCCCCGGTTGTCTGACTCGGTCCGTTCGTCTTCGTCCTTCAGGGCGTTGAACGAGATCTCGGGGTCACTCCGGAATGCTTCGCTGCTGAGATCCCTGACAAAGCTCCGGACCCCGTTGGAAAACGAGACCACCTCGTTTGCCTCCAGCCGCTCACGAAGCCGCCGGACAGCCGAAACGCCCGGAAAGGCCCAGTATTGCTCCAGGACATCAAGGTCATCCAGCAGGAGCGAGGCCTCCTGAGCGCTCGACTCAGTCTGCTCCGCCGCGAGCACTCCGGCAACCAGCTTCAGCCGATTCCAGGTGTGCCCGCGCAGCCGGGATACGTTGAAATGAACGGTGGATGTGCTCGGCTTGTCGTTGGTGCCCGTGTCGATACCCATCAGGATTTTGAATGCAAGGCCAAGCGATTCCCCTCTGTGTCAATGAAAAGCGCAAAATGCCCTGCCTGCTCGCCGATCAATGTCTTGGGCATCACAACCCGGCCGCCCGCTCCCTCGACTCTGGACAGTACATCATTCAAGTCAGCTCCGCCGTTGAGGTAGATCAACGGACCGACGTTGCTGGGTACGCACCCGGGGCCGACCACGACTGCACCTCCAATTCCCTTGTCGGCAGGGAATAGCGCCATCACAAACTCGCTCGCATGCGTGACGTCCATTGTGATGCCGTAGATGTCGTTGTAGAAGCCCGTGGCCCGATCGATGTCGAGAGCCGGAATTTCGAACCAGGTCACATAGTTCCGCAGCGCCGATCGCTCGACCTTTCCGACGGCCGACTTGCCGGCGGCAGAAGATTTACCCTTCGTTGTCATTCTTGTCGAGGCTCCCATGGACTCTGTGTTTGTGTTGCTCCATCCGAGCCTAGTGTTTGCCCTGGATGGCCGGACTCCGGTCCCGTGCTGTGTTTTCCTCGCGGATCTGCAATTCCGCCAGTTCCTTGAGCCTGGTCGGCCTGATCAGCGGCCCCAGTGAATCGAGATACGGATGTGAGGCGCCCTTGTCGTAGATGGTGAAGTCTCCGAGGTGATCGCGGAAGCTCTTCAGCGGCTGACCGAGCCTCAGCAGGCCGAGTTCTCGACTGCGCCGTACCCTTTCCAGGTCGATCTCGATCGGGATCATCTCTTCATTGCCGCCAGCCTCATAGAGCACCCGACCATCGGGGCCACAGACGATGGACTTTCCGTTCCCGCCGGTATCCAGTCCGTTGATATCAAAGACGTAGCACTGGTTGATCGCAGCCGTGGCGCGCACAATACTCAGCTCAATCTCACGGTCAATCGTTCCGGTCAGGGTCGGGTGCAAGATCACTTCGGCCCCCATCACGGCGAGCGTTCTCGAGGTCTCGGGGAACCACATGTCGTAGCAGATGCTCACTCCAAACTTGCCGACATCCGGCACATCGAAGACGCAGAACTCATGCCCCGCGGTGACGCCAACCTCGTAGGGATAAAACGGAAATATCTTGCGATAGCGAGTCACGACATCCCCGGTCGGCGCGATCACGCTGGCGGTATTGAAAATCTGGTCGCCTCGCTTCTCGAAAACCGACCCCGGGAGGAGCCAGACGCCGTGCCTGGCCGCGGCGGCGCACATCTCCTGCTCAAAATGGCCCGGGATCTCCTGGGCGTGGTGTGTCAGCGGGCCGTGCGCGCACAGTTCGCTGAACATCACCATATCCACCCACGGGTAGATATTCATCAGGATGTCCAGTTTGAGCTTCATCGCCTCCACATTGCTGTAGGAGGCACTGACACGCATCTGGACGCCGGCGATCGAAAATGGCTTCATAAGTTTGGGTCTAACCGAGAATCTTGTGGAGTTCCTGCTCCATGATGTCCAGGCCTTTGTTCAGCAATTCGTCTCCAATCACCAGCGGGCAGAGTATGCGAACGATGTTTCCGTGGGTCCCGGCACTGATGAGTACCACTCCGCGATCCGCACATGCCTGGCGCAATGCCAGGCATGTCGCAGCGTCCGGTTCTTGCGGGTCGCCGTTCTTGACGAATTCGATCGCCATCATGGCGCCCAGGCCACGGACATCTCCAACCTGCGGGTACAGGCCGCGCCATCGCTCGAAACGCTCCCGAATGATGCTTCCGACGTGCATACCCTTGGCGTTGATATCGATCTCTTCCATGTACTGGAGCGTTGCCAGTGCGGCAGCACAACAAACCGGATTGCCGATATAGGTACCGCCTATGGTGCTCGGCCCAGCGGCATCCATGATTTCCCCTCGTCCTACGACCGCGGCGATCGGCATCCCCGACCCGAGGGACTTGGCCCAGGTTGACAGGTCCGGAAGGACGTCGAAGTGCTCGTATGCTCCCCACCGACCCGTCCTCCCAAAACCGCTCTGCACCTCGTCGAAGATGAGCACGATGCCATGTTCGTCGCAGAAATCACGTAGCCCTTTCAGGTAGCCCGCCGGCGTTACGTTGAACCCGCCTTCGCCCTGCACCACTTCGATGATGACGGCCGCCAGATTCTCCGGCGCCACCACGTTGCGTGCTGACTCGCGCAGGCGCTTCAGTTCCTGATCAGCAAACTGCTCTTCGCTGAAACCGGCGCCATAGCGGTAATAGTTCGGGTAGCGCAGGCGGTAGACCTCGGGCGCAAAAGGCCCGCAGTTCAGTTTGTAGTTGACCTTGGATGTCAAGGTCATCGCCATCATCGTGCGGCCATGGAATCCACCGGTGTAGCAGAGTACTCCCTGCCTCCCGGTAGCTTGGCGTGCAATCTTGATGGCATTCTCTACAGCTTCCGCGCCCGTGCTGACCAGGAAAGTCTTGGTGTGATCGCCGTGGGGCAGTAGGGTGCCAAGCTTCTCGCACAGCGCGACGTACGGCTCATAGGTAACGACGTTGAAGCTGGTATGTATGAACTTCGCCGCCTGCTCCTGGATGGCTTTCACCACCGGTTCTGGACAATGGCCGGCGTTCACCACGCCGATGCCACCGGCAAAATCGATCAATTCGCGCCCGTCAGCATCGGTGATCGTGGCCCCACGGGCCGATACGGCCGTGGCTGTATTGAATATCCCGACACCTGATGGCACCGCCTTCTTGCGGCGGGCGAGCAGCTCTGCGCTCCTGGTATTTTCCGGTATCATCTCGCGTGGTAATCTGGACGAATCAAGAGGTGCGCGGCTATCTCGCGCGCTACGAGAGGAAGTCGTCGACAGGGACCCTCGGTCAGTGGACTCAAGGGGGCAACCGGGACGGAAGGGGAACCGAATGACCTCAAGAACTCGTGGTCACGCGAAACGCCGCCGTGAAGTGATGCTTGCCGGAAGACCTGACCTCCTGTTAACTGGCCGCTGGTCTGCCGGTTTCTTGCGCTCACGGGCTCGGCTGATTCTCACCCTCGACGGTGATTTCCACTCCGTCGAGCGTTCGACAGCATCATGGCCGACCCAGCCGAATTCGCACTGCCAAGAGTCGGTTCGCCACTCCCGGGCTGCTCGAGGAGTAGGAGCAAGAGCGGTTTGCCTCGCCGCATGGGGATGCGCTGGACGAGCGGGCGTATCGGGAGGTGGTGGAGAAGATTGAGGCGATCTTGCGGGGCAAGATATGCACGGATGCTTGTTAAGGAACATATAGCTACCAGTATGATTCCTTTAGGGAATAGTATGTTACATTAAATTCTCGTCGCTTTTCCGGTCGGCGTGAATCAAGAGCATAACTGAAGATGGCGAGGACGACCCCAGCACAACCGCTTCCTGTCCAACGTGCGATGAAGAAACTCGGCGCGGACCTCCGCGACGCACGAAAACGTCGGCGCATCAAGACCGCAGTGATGGCAGACCGGTTGCAGGTTTCCCGGCCCACGCTTCGACGGCTCGAGCGGGGTGATCCGAGCGTGGGAATGGGATCCTACGCAACCGCGCTCTACGTGCTCGGAATGACTGAACGTCTAGCCGATCTGGCGGACATAGCCCACGACCCCATAGGTCAATTGCTCGCGAGCGAAAGCCTGCCGAAGCGCATCACTTCGAAATGAGTGCGCCTGACGCATTCGTCTACGTGGAGCTGGATAGCGTGTCCCATTTGGCAGGCCGGTTGTGGGTCCATTCGAAGGGCTCAGCTCAGAGTGCGTCGTTCGAGTACGACGAAGGCTGGATCACTGGCAATTACTTCGCACTGGAGCCAGCACTTCAGGTTGGCCCCGGTCCGTATCATACGGCTACGGGTCGGGCACTGTTTAGCGCGATCGGTGATTCTGCGCCAGATCGGTGGGGCCGTACGCTCCTGGGTCGGCGAGAGCGCCTCCAGGCGAAGGAGGAGGGCAGTACACCGCGGACGCTCCTCGAGATTGATTACCTGCTCGGGGTCTCCGACTTCACCCGTCAGGGGGCACTCCGGTTCAAGCGCGAACAGGGTGGCCCGTTCTTGGCGGAGGGGGGCGAAGACGTGCCGCCGTTCCTCGAGATCGGGCGCCTTCTGGAGGCGGCTGAACGCGTATCGGCTGACCATGAGACGAGGGAGGATCTTCATCTCCTGCTCGCACCGGGTTCCTCTCTTCTGGGTTCACGGCCGAAGGCCTCGGTCCGTGGAAGGGATGGTCAACTCATGATCGCCAAGTTCAATCGGCCGGACGACGGATACGATGTTGGCAGGTGGGAGGGCGTCGCGATGCGTCTGGCGGAGATGGCGGGGTTGAATGTGGCGTCTTGGGCGGTCGAGCGGATAGGTGGACGTACCGTCCTGCTCATGCGGCGCTTCGATCGGCGGCGGGAGACGCGGATCCCATTCCTCTCGGCGATGAGTATGCTTGAGGCAGCAGATGGCGAAACTCGCAGCTACACGGAGATCGCGGACGTGCTTCGCCTGCACTCCGCGTCAACGACAAAGGATTTGCATGAACTCTGGCGGCGCTTGGTTTTCACGGTGCTGATCTCGAACACGGACGACCATCTCCGCAACCACGGTTTTCTCTACGATGGCGAACAGGGCTGGCGACTATCTCCAGCGTACGATCTGAACCCGGTGCCCACCGATATTCGCCCGCGAATCCTCTCGACGGCCATCATCCAGGGTGAGGACCGCTCGGCCTCCATGGACCTGGCGTTCATGGCTGCACCACACTTCGGCATCAAGAGTGGCGAGGCCAAGGAGATAGCCCGTGAAGTAGGCCGAACGGTTGGCAAGTGGTGGGACACCGCACGGAAATCAGGAGCGTCTGAGAGGGAGTGCGACCGTATGGCGACTGCATTTGAGCACGATGACCTTGCGGCTGTGCGCTAGTTCATTGCGGCCGCTGGCTTCTTTGAGGCAACTTCCGGCGCCCCGTCAAGGGTGGGAGATTCCGGCTTGCCGGCGGTTCCTCGTCGGCACCATCAACTCATCCTCAGACACCCCGCCGTCGTGCTCAAGGAAAGCGAACCGCCAGCGACGGTCGGGGTCACCGAAGATCACCTGTGACGGCTTGAATTCCTCAGGATCGAACGGCGCGCCTATCCACTCTCTGTAGGTCTCATGCTCCGGGTGTTCGGGATCGCGCAAGGCAACCAGGAACTCTGCATACCCACGGGGCCCCCCACAGTCCTCAGGTGGGCACTGGCGTCTGCCTCCGGTGCATTGCGGATAGCTGGCTCCTCTGGATGCAGGCATGATCGCTTCCAAGCGGATGTCATGCAGCCAGGAGTCCCCGAAATCGTACTCGTATCAAGCAGCCACAGCGTGACAAGCACGACTTACATCACCTACGGAACTGGGGAATGCCCTCCCCAGAATGTTGCGAGCGGCATTGACGTCGCGGTCGTGCGTGACCCCGCATCCGGGGCAGACCCAACTGCGGTCACTCAATCCCAGTTTGACGATCTCCCCGCAGTCGTGGCAGGTCTTCGACGTATAGGTAGGGTCGACCTTCTTCAGGACCACGCCGCGCTTGGCGCAGACGTACTCCAGAGTGCGGACGAACTCGCCCCAGGCGATGTCGCTGACTTTTCTGCCCCAAAGACGCTTCATGCCTTCAAGTCGTAGGTCTTCGATGGCGATGCCGTCGTACTGGTCGCAGAGCGCGTGAGCCGTCTTGAACATCCAGTCCCGGCGTTGGTCGGTTATCCTGCGGTGCAGTTTGGCGACGTGGACACGAGCGTGCCGCCGATTGCGGGAGCCACGCTGTTTGCGAGACAGTCGCTTCGACCGGGTGCGGAGTTCGGACAGGCTCTCTTTGAGGTACTGCGGAGACGTGATCTCCTCGCCGCCAGAGAGGGTGGCAAAGGTCGTGAGTCCCATGTCGATGCCAACGGGCGCGGTTACAGCGTCCTCATTGGCTACAGGGAACTCGCCCTCCTCAATGACGGAGAAGCAGATCCAGAGATCGCCTGCGCGATCCCGCTTGATGGTGACAGTCTTGATGGTCCCGGTCACCGGGCGGGACATCGCGAATTTGTAGTGGTGCTTGCCGATGCGGACTCGGTTGCCGCCCAGCAACTTCCAGCCGGCCTGCTTCAGCGTGAAGGAGGTGTAGTAGCGGTACGACTTGAACTTGGGGCGTTGTCCCTGCTTGGCGAAGAACTTCTGCCACGCCGCGTCGAGCCGCTGCACCACATCCTGCGTAGCCTGACTGCCAAGACTCGACCAGTATTCGCTCCGGTTACGGAGCTTGGCGATGTGCTTCTGGAGCCTGTTCGAGTTCAGGCTCTTGCCGAACAGCCTGTAGTACCGCTTCTGGAGGGCAAGCGAATGATTCCAGATCGACGAAGCCGCATGGATCTGCCGAACGAGATGTTTGTCGCGCTTCGACGTATACAGGCGGTATTTGAGGGTACGCCTCACATGTTCAATATATGTGGACCAGGTGTCAG
>JAJCYP010000097.1 GCA_029262855.1 Bacteroidota bacterium
CCACCTTCGGCTCACTCTCCGTCATTCGCTGACATGTCCCTCTCCTTCGGTCTTTCTCCCTGGATCCTCGTCGGGCTTGGCCTCCTGGCCGCGGCCGGCGCGATCTGGATGTACCGCGGGACCGTGCCACGCATACAGGGAGCGAGCCGGTACGTCCTCTCGGGACTCCGATTCCTGAGTCTCGGGCTGCTGATCTTCCTGCTCGTCGAACCCCTCCTGACCCGGACCGAGGAAGAATCGGATCGGCCCGTGCTTGGCGTCCTGCTTGACGACTCCCAGAGTCTGGCCGTTGCCGCGGGCGACTCGGCCGCGGCGGCGCAAATGATGACCGATGCCGTTGCCGCGCTGGCCGCTGGGCTGCCAGGTGCTGACCTGCGCCTGTTTCGATTTGGCGGACGAACCGAAGGACTTGGCAGCCTGGCAGACCTCGACTCGACACGCTTCTCCGCAGGACGAACAGACATCGCGGGGGCGCTTACAGAGGCGGCCGCCAGCCTCGAGACCGAGAACTTCCGGGGGATCGTTCTGCTCTCGGACGGACGCTACAATGCCGGGCAGAATCCCCTCCACGCGGCCGATCGCTACCCGGTACCCATCCACACCGTCACGCTGGGCGACACCACCTCGCGGCGCGACGTCCAAATCCGGCGTGTCCTGACGAACGAAGTGGCCTACCGCGAGGTCGCCCTGCCCATGGAGGTCGGCGTGCGTCACGACGGCTTCGGGGGGCAGCGGGTCACCGTCCGGGTGACGAACCGGGGCCAGGTGTTGAGTCAGGACCAGGTGGTTCTCCCGGCTCAGCCCGGTGAAACCACGGTCCGCCTCGAGGTCGTTCCCGACACGACGGGCCTCGTCCGATATGACGTGTCTGTGAGTCGGTCCCGGGACGAGTTCACGTACCGCAACAACAGCCAATCGGTTACCATCCGGGTTCTGGAATCCCGCCAGCGCATCCTGCTCCTTGCCGGTGCGCCGGACCCTGACCTGACCGCTGTTCGCATGGCTCTGGGCACGGGCGATGCGATGCAGGTTGAACTGATGGTCCGGAGTCCTGCCGGAGGCTACTTCCAGGGTCCATTTCCGAACCCGGCCGATTTCGATCTGCTGGTGCTTCAAGGATACCCGAGCACCGGTACGAGCACCAGCGACCTTGACCGTATCGCAGCGGCTATTCAGGATGACACCCCGGTGCTCTTCCTCCTGGGCCCTTCCACGGATCTGCGACTGATGCAGCGCCTTGGGCCTGCCCTCCCCGTGCAACCCAGGGCCATCAGAAACGGCCGAATCGAAGGGACGGCCGTATTGTCCGCAGCGGGACGACAGCATCCCATCTTCGACCTGGCCGCTGGCGTTCCGGCCGATGCCTGGACCGTCCTGCCGCCACTCACCGTGACCGATGTCACGTGGCAGAGCGCTCCAGATGCGCAGATTCTGGCAACGGCCGCCATTCGAAATGTCCCGCTGGACGACCCTGTTCTTGTTCTTCGACGACGGTCCGGATCCAGAAGCGCGGCTCTCCTGGCCTACGGTGGCTGGCGCTGGAATAACCTGCCGCCGAGTCTGGAGGTCTATGATCCGGTATGGTCCGGCTTGATTGGCAATGTGGTGCAATGGCTCGCGGCTCCGGAGGATGACCGTCCGGTCCGGATTCGACCGGCTGCCAGCGTTTTTGAGGGAGGCGAGCATGTCGAGTTCTTCGGGCAGGTTTACGACGAGAGCTCCCAGCCTGTAACGGGGGCGACCGTGGACATCGATGTTAGAACCCCGAACGGAGACAACCTGCCATTTGCCATGAGATCGATTGGCTCCGGACGCTACCGCGCCGATGCCGGGACCTTGCCCGAAGGCACGTATACCTACACGGCGTCCGCCTCATCGGACAACCAGGAACTGGGCACAGACCGCGGCACGTTCTCGGTCGGTGCGTTGGCGCTGGAGTTTCGTGACACACGGGCCGACGCCGCCTTGATGCGCCAGTTGTCGATTCGATCCGGTGGAGAGGCTGTGTTTCCGAATGATGTGGCCACTCTCGCAGGCGCGATTGCCGCCTCGGGTGCCATCGTTCCCCGACAACGCGTCGTCACCTCATCCATCCGCCTCTGGCACCGGTATCCCTTCCTGGCCGTCATCATGGTGCTCCTCACAATCGAGTGGTTTATGCGAAAGCGACGAGGCCTGGTCTGACGCCCCGTCTGCCCGCCCGCACCTTGGTATATTGCGACCTTCAATCTGCCCTATATGACCGTAGCTGAAGCCCTCGTTGAGACCGTCGACGCCGTGGAAATCCCGGAAGGACTCGACGATACCAGCGCAACATTTGAGGAACTCCTGGTGGCGGTTCGGCGCCACCTGCACGCCCATCCCGAGCTCGGTCTCCACGAGTTCGAGACCTCGCGATTCATCCGCGAGGTGCTGGACCGGCACGGATTGACGGTGGTCTGTCCCCTGGCGCGCACAGGCCTTTACGTCGACATTGTCGGCGATCTGCCCGGCCCTACAGTGGCCTACCGGGCGGATATCGATGCGCTGCCGATACAGGATCGGAAGGATGTCCCGTACAAATCGCGCTACGTCGGGGTCGCTCATCTTTGCGGTCACGACGCACACACGACCATCGCCATCGGTACCGCCCTCTTGCTGAACGCCCACAGGGGACAGTTGAAGGGTACGGTGCGTGTGTTTTTCCAGCCGAACGAGGAGGGGATTCCGAGTGGTTCTCCGCTCATGATTCGGGATGGTGTGATGGAGGGCGTTGACGCCGTTCTGGCCTCGCATGTCGACCCCACCCTCCAGGTGGGTCGATTCGGCCTGATCACCGGGGCCGCCACGGCGTCCGCCGATCGGTTTCGTGTCATCGTATCGGCGGCATCGACGGGACACTCTGCACGGCCCCACCAATCCGTTGATACCGTCTGGCTGGCCACCCAGATCATGTCGACCATCTATCAGGTTTCGGGCCGCCGAACGGATGCCAGAAACGCGACCGTCATCGCCATCTGCCGGCTCCGGGCCGGGGATGCCTACAACGTCATTCCTCAGGAGGTTGAGTTTGGCGGGACCTACCGCTGCCTCGTCCACTCAGACCGCGCGCTCATCCGGGACCTCATTACGGATACTGCGCAGCGTGTGGCCGGCCAGTTCGGAGCCACTGCCAGAGTCGACTTCGATCACGGGTCGCCTCCGGTGATGAACGATAAAAAGATCGTGGCCCGGGTCCGCAGGACGCTGACCGGCCTCTATGGACCGGACTCCATCTTCGACATCCCGGCACCCAGCATGGGCGCCGAGGACTTCGCGCACTATCTGGACCTCGCCCCGGGCATGCTTCTGCGCGTCGGGACCTCCTCCTCTCCGGCCACAAGCCATGTGCTGCACGATTCCTGCTTCGACATCGACGAAGCGGCCCTGGGTCTGGCAGCACGACTGGTTTCCAGAGTCCTGCTGGACGGAGTCAGTCCGTAGGCTCCTCCCGGTCCCAGACCGAGGGAAAGAAATAACTGGTGGCCAGAAGGGCTATCCCGATTCCCAGGAACACCAGAATTCGCCAGACGGGGTCCAGACGAGACATGTCGAATAGAATCAGTTTTCCGACGATCAGTCCAACCGTGACCATCCCGGCGTAGCGGAACGCGATCTCCCTGGAGCGAAATCCCAGCGCGAGGAGACCAATCGCGACAAGAGCCCACGCTGCCGTCGCCAACCCGGGACCCACGCCTGTGGCCTCACCGAGGGCCGACAATTCGCGCTCCAGATAGACGAGTGAAAGCAGCCACCCCACAGCCAGGATCGGACGGCGTGAACGTGAGATCCAACCGGCCGCCACGAGGCCGAGCACGCCCAGACCGTCATAGACCGCGTCACTCAGAGCTGGATCGTCAATGGAAAGCAAACGGCTGGCTAATCCGATGGAGGCAATCGCCGTCAGTATCAGGGCGATGGGCTCCGCCTGCGTCCAGCCCAGCCTTGCCGCAAGCACCAAAAGCAGGACCGCCATGACCGCGAAAAGGCCGATCCCTTCTCCATCGGTGAGTACGAGAGCTGACGCAGCAAGGAGTGTAGCGGCGGCGGAAAGCAGGATTCCGCGCGAGGCCTGCACGTCTGACCGATCGCGTCCAACCGCAAGCACAAGCGCGTACGCTGCGCCGAAGATGAGGGCCAGAAGCCCTGCCTCAATCCGCTCCAGCGACCAGGCTGCGTAGGTGAGAACCCAGACCAGTAGTGGAAGGCCTCCTCCAACGAGATCCAGCAGCGCCGAACCGCCGGAACCGGGAGCCGATGTGCGCGGCGATTCGAGATCGGCCGAACGACCGGGCACCAGCGGGAGCAGAGCAAAAACGAGCCACAGAACCACAATTCCCGACTGCACCACGCCGCGGACAGCGAATGTGGCTGGATCCGGCAGCATCTGCGTCGCCAGAAACATCACCGCGAAGCCAAGGAGCCCGGTAACCGCGTGAGTCAGCGACCAGCGCCTCCGCACGAACACATAGGCGGCTGTCACAAACACAAGGATCAGATACAGCGTGAGAGCTGAGACCGAGCCCTCACCGGAAGACAGCACGAACGGGGTACCCAGAGCCGCGCTCAGCGCAACGCCGGCCAACACCGGGCTGCCCGAGGTCAGGCTCATTCCCAGGCAGATGAGCGACACCCCGGAGGCCAGCCCTATCGCCACACCCAGCGGGATGAGTCCGTAGAACACGTGTGCCGAGAACACGGCCACGTACAGGGCGCCCACTCCGCCCCCGATCAAGACCTGCGACAGGACGCGCGCTCTTGCCATTCTGTGGCCCAGCGCCACCAGGATGCCACCGGCGATGGCCGCCAGGGCAACCCGCACCACCTCGTTGATCCATCCATGGTCGATTCCATACTTGACCAGAAAGAGCAGACCGCCAAGCAGCAGTGCAATGCCGACACGCGCAAGAGCTCCCTCGCCAGTCAGAAACTCAAGCAGGGCGGCGCCCATGGCGCGGCCCCTGTCGGCACGCGCCCGCGCCGCGTTCGGAATGCCGGGCAAGGTCCCCGTGTGAGGCTGTCGACTTCGCATCTCCCGCTCAAGTCTGGTCACACGCTCTTCGAGGTCCCGAATTCGATCGTCGCTGTCCATCGTGTCGCGGGGTCATTTCCCGCAGAATGTTGATATCACGGTACGTCAGCGCTCGTTTAGCTGCCACCTGCGTGGCGGGTCCAGACGCCGAAGCCTCTATCCGATAAAGCGATGCTGACTCTGATCTTTTGCTGCCTGGTTATCAACGAAATCGCTCACGCCCCGGCCGATCCCAATGCAGAATACGTGGAACTGCTTCACACCGGATCATCACGCCTCACTCTTTCCGGGGCGACCCTGTACGACGAGCGCGGTGCGCCCCGCCTCATCTCTGCTCGGCCACTTCAACTGGAGCCCGGTGAGTATCTCGTTCTGGTTCGGGACGGCGAGGTCTTTTCGCAGAGCTTCCCGGGAGTCCCCTTCCTGCAGGTTGCGGGCTGGCCCAGCCTGAACAACAACGGAGACCGCGTCGCCATCGCACAGGACGGGATCGAGCTCGATGCGGTCGCTTATGACGCGGATTGGGGTCGAGGTCCGGAGTCCCTGGAGCGTATCGATCCGTCCGGACCGTCTCATCACCGGGTTAATTGGCGACCCAGTTCCTCAATCGGAACCCCCGGCCGACGGAATTCCCGATACGCACCCGACTCTACACCCCCGAGCCTGACCTATGCCGAGGTCTTCCATCCCGACAGTGCTCTCGTGGTGTTTTCGGAGCCGGTACTGCCCGCGCCGGCATCTGCGTTCGGGGGCGGAATGATTCAGTGGCAGACAGACTCGAGTGCCGTACTCGCTCGAACCCCTGGGCTGGCCGGCTGGGACGGCCAAGACGCTGCGACCCTTGAGGCCCGACAGATTCAGGATCTGTTCGGGAATACAGCCCTCACCACGTCTTTGGAAGTCGCCCGGGCTCCCCGGCCTGGAGAGCTCGTGGTTTCGGAGCGACTCGTGCGCCTTCTGGCCGACCCGTTCGACGGCCTGCCGGATCAGGTTCGATTCCTGGAACTCTGGAACGTGTCCGGCGCCCTCCTCTCTGTCCGTGGGCTCACCCTGGACGGGCAGCAGTCCGACTCCGGTGACCGGGCCACAGCAGCAGTGCCGTTCGTCCCCCGCGCGGTCCCGCCCCGCACTGCGGTCGTACTGTCGGAAGACCCCGAAGCAGCCCGATCGGCCTTCTCCCTGGATGCATCCCAGGATGTTCGCGGGGTGGCGAGCGCCATCCTTCGGGAGAGCCGGTTGACATTAACGAGCAGGCAAGGCCAATCGATCGACCGCGCGGCCTACGACGCCGCTTGGTTCGATCCTGTCCTGGGAGAACGGGGACGTACCTTGAGTCGGATATCCGACGACGGCATCTCTCCACTCGCGTGGGCCGCCGACCCCCAGGGTGCCAGTCCGGGGGCGCACTCCCCATGGAATGCCCCTCGCCGCCCCTCGCCGGGAGGCGTTCTATTCTCCGAGGTCCTGTTTCACGCCCTGAACGGACAGGCCGAGTTCATCGAACTGCTCCTGCGGGAGGAAGCAGACCTGAATGGCCTGCACGTGGTTATAGACCGGGCTCCGGCGCCTCCAGACTCGGTAAGAATCGTCTATCGTCCGACGGCCCTTCCGGCCGGGACGCTCGTCACCGCCGTTTTTCCGGTCTCCGGCGTGGCCACAGCTGACCTCCCCTCCCACTTTCGTCTTGCCTATCCCGAATCGAACGGACCGCTGCTTCCGCTGGTCGGCAGCCAGGCGCTTCGAAATGGCGGCGTCACCATGGAATTGCGGTCCGGCGATGGAGTCCTGTTGGACCGGGTCAGCCTGACGCCGGACCAACACGCCCCGGACCTGGCCAGCGCGGCCGGTATCTCCCTGGAGCGGGTTGACCCGGACGGCCCCTCCATGGAGGCCACGAACTGGGTAAGTGCACGAGCCGCTCAAGGAGCGACTCCGGGGCAGCCTTTTTCGGGCGCCGGCCTCCTGGGATCAGCCACAGCGCCTCCCGGTGGTGGCGTTCTGAACGTTTGGCCACGGGTGTTCGATCCGCGCGAGGGCCCCGTGGCGGTGGACTTCGGGACCCGGGAACAGGCAGCGGTTCAGGTACACATTTATCACCGATCGGGTCAGCGCGTAAGGTCTCTCCTTCTCCAGTCAGCCGGTGGCCTCGGCCGAGTCTACTGGGACGGACGGGACGAGTCCGGGCGGCCGCTGGGGCCGGGCATTTTTCTGATTTTTGTTCGCGATTCTGATGGCGTTCCGCACAGGAGCCTGGTCGTGCTGGCCAACCGCTGAATGCCACGGCGACCCTGGCATCCCGGAACATGTTGCCGCCGGACTCTTCGCCCTGAAACGGTGGAACAGCCCCAAACACCCAACGTTGCAAAAGGCGAGTGCAATCCGCCAGGCACCTATATGATTGGAACAGACGCCAGTACACCCCTTCTCATTTCGGATCCGGCCGCGGTCGAGATTCGAAATATCATGGAGCAAAAGAAGCTGCCTGAAGGCTTTGGGCTACGGGTCGGTGTTAAAGGAGGCGGCTGTTCCGGGATGAGCTATATGCTCGGTTTTGACCGAAAGCGAGATCAGGATCTGCAGTTTGAGGTGGACGGGATCGTCGTCTACATGGACAAGCGACACGGGTTGTACCTGATGGGAACGGTCATCGACTACCAGGATGGCCTGAGCGCCCGCGGCTTCACGTTTGAGAACCCAAACGCAACTCAGACCTGCGGTTGCGGGTCAAGCTTCGCCGCCTGAGCGAAGTGAACCCTGCCCCCCGCGCGGCCCTTGGTCTGGTTCTTGCCCTGTTCGGGCATACATCGCCCAGACTCCGTGAGCGTCATTCGTCCACGGGATTTCCAGGCGACCGCCAACTCCGCTGATTCAACGTCAGCGAAAACAAGACGACATGGAAGGCAACTTTTCGAATCGGGTCCGCGACGTCATCTCCTTCTCCCGCGAGGAGGCCATTCGACTGGGCCACGACTACATCGGCACGGAACACCTTCTCCTCGGCGTCATCCGTGAAGGAGAAGGCATCGCCGTCAAGATCCTTCGCAACCTTGGATGCGACCTCTTCAAGCTGAAGAAGTCCATTGAAGAAACGGTTCGCTCTACGGGCGGCACCCTGACGGTCGGCAATATCCCGCTGACCAAGCAGGCCGAAAAGGTGCTGAAGATCACCTACCTCGAGGCCAAGCTGTACAAGAGCGACGTCATCGGCACGGAGCATCTCCTGCTCAGCCTGCTACGCGATGACGAAAACCTGGCGGCTCAGATTCTGCAGCAGGGCTTCTCGATCACCTATGATGCCGTTCGCTCCGAACTGGACACGATTGTCAGTGGAACGAGCTCCCGCGGCAGCAGCTCCGGCGGAAGCCGGCCCTCTGGCGGCCGTCCTTCCTCCTCCTCCTCTGGAAAACAGGACCGTGGAAAGATGGACAAGAGCAAAACCCCGGTACTCGACAATTTTGGACGCGACCTCACCCGCATGGCCGAGGAGGGCAAGCTCGACCCCGTCGTGGGGCGCGAGCGCGAGATTGAGCGTGTGGCCCAGGTGCTGAGCCGCCGTAAGAAGAACAATCCGGTCCTCATCGGAGAGCCTGGCGTTGGCAAGACGGCCATCGCCGAAGGCCTCGCGATGCGGATCACGCAGCGGAAAGTGAGCCGCGTCCTCTATGACAAGCGCATTGTCACGCTCGACCTCGCCGCCCTTGTAGCGGGTACCAAGTATCGCGGCCAGTTCGAGGAGCGCATGAAGGCGGTGATGAACGAGCTCGAGAAGAGCCCGGACGTCATCCTCTTCATCGACGAACTCCACACGATTGTCGGCGCCGGCGGAGCCTCAGGCTCGCTGGATGCCTCGAACATGTTCAAGCCGGCCCTCGCCCGGGGCGAGATTCAGTGCATCGGCGCAACCACACTGGACGAGTACCGCCAGCATATCGAGAAGGACGGCGCCCTGGATCGCCGATTCCAGAAGATTCTTGTCGATCCGTCGACTCCCGAGGAGACCGTCCTCATCCTCCGGAACATCAAGGACAAGTACGAGGCCCATCACAACGTGAGCTACTCGGATGAGGCACTCGACCTCACCGTCAAGCTGGCCGAGCGCTACATCACCGACCGGTTCCTTCCGGACAAGGCCATCGACGTCCTGGACGAGGCCGGCGCACGCGTTCACCTGAACAACATTCGTGTCCCCGCTGAAATCGTCAAGCTCGAAGAGGACATCGAGGCGGTTCGCGAAGAGAAGAACCAGGTTGTAAAGAGCCAGAAGTTCGAGGAAGCCGCACGTCTCCGCGACTCGGAGAAGAAGTTCATCGAGGAGCTTGAGAAGGCCAAGAAAGCCTGGGAGGAAAAGGCCGAATCCGAGATTCACCCCGTCGCGGTGAACGATATCTCCGAGGTCGTCGCGATGATGACCGGCATCCCCGTCGATCGCATCTCCGAGCCGGAGACCGCGAAGCTGATGCGGATGGAGGAAGAACTCACCGAGTCTGTCATTGGGCAGGCCGAGGCCATCAAGAAGCTCTCACGCTCCATTCGACGGACGCGCGCGGGCCTCAAGGATCCCAAGCGCCCGATTGGTTCGTTCATCTTCCTGGGCCCTACGGGCGTGGGCAAGACCGAGCTGGCCAAGAGGCTTACCGAATACCTCTTTGACTCGCAGGAGGCACTCATCCGCGTCGACATGAGCGAGTACATGGAGAAGTTCTCCGTGAGCCGCCTCGTGGGGGCCCCTCCGGGATACGTAGGCTACGAGGAAGGTGGCCAGCTCACCGAAAAGGTGCGCCGCAAGCCCTACTCCGTGGTCCTGCTCGACGAGATCGAGAAGGCCCACCCGGACGTCTTCAACATCCTGCTGCAGGTCCTGGACGATGGCCAGTTGACCGACGGCCTTGGCCGCAAGGTGGATTTCCGGAACACCATCATCATCATGACCTCCAACATTGGAGCGCGTGATATCAAGAATCTGGGCAAGGGCATCGGCTTCGCCCAGGGCAAGAACTCATCTTCCGAGTTCGACTACTCGGCGATGAAGAGCACCGTCGAGGATGCCCTCAAGCGGGTCTTCAATCCTGAGTTCCTGAACAGGATTGACGACGTCATCGTCTTCCATCCGCTCGAGAAGGAGCACATCCACAAGATCATCCACCTCATGGCTGCTGACCTATTCCGCCGCGCCGCGGAATTGGGTATCAAGGTCAACCTGAGCGACGAAGCCAAGAACTTCCTGGTCGAGAAGGGCTACGACCCGAAGTTCGGCGCCCGTCCGCTTCGCCGGGCAATTCAGCGGTACATCGAGGACCCCATGGCCGAGGCCATCCTGGGGCACAATCTGGGCGATGGCGACACGCTGACCATCACGTTCGACGAGAAGGCTGAAGACGGAGAGCTGACCTTCAAGACCAAGAAGGCCCGGAAGAAGAAGGCTACCAAGGCCAAGGCTGCCAAGAAGGCCGAAGCACCCAAACCGGACTCCCCTGCCCCCGCGGCGGATGCAGTGGGCTCGGACGACGCCGGCGAAGGCACGGATTGATCCGTGCCCGCCATTGATCTGGACCACCACCGTCGTCTGCTGACGGAGTTGGAGGCCGAACTGATGCGTCAGGTCGAAGAACCTGACTCGTCGGAGACCTCTGTGTCGCCGGACAACGCCATTGGCCGCCTTACGCGGATGGAGGCGCTGCAGGCCCAGCAGATTGGCGAGGCCGGCAAGCGAAGGCTGAAGAACCGCCTGTTCAACGTGCGCAGGGCGCTCGAGTCCATCGAGGCCGGCACCTACGGGCGGTGCGTCCGGTGCGGAAGGAGCGTGCCCCCAGGGCGGCTCGAGATCATCCCGGAGGCGCGAGTCTGCGTCTCCTGCTCGGGCCGGAAGTAGCGACCCCCGATCCGGGTAGCAATTGCGCCGCAGCCCTGTCCTGGCCCTCGCCTATCCCAGATTCCAGTTCACGCCTCGTCCGATCTCGGGGTCTGGAAAGGCCCACGTGACGGCGCCCTGGTCGCAGGCGTACAGACACGTGCCGCACTCGATGCAGTCCTCGAACTGGAAGTGGACCTGCCCCTGTTCGTCCAGCGTGTAGCACTTGGCCGGGCAGACGTACGTGGTGCACTTGTGAGGGCATCCGCTGTTGCAGATGGCCGTATCCACCTCTATGTGGGGCTTGGCCTCCGAGCGTCCCTGGTTGCGATAGGCAACCAGTCCCAGGCGTTCGGATACGGAGAGTGCCTTCATAGCGCGCGGGCGGCCTTCGCACCCAGTTTGATCAGCTCCCAATAGGACGCCTGACGCTTGATCGCGGTCCGCATCATCTTGGCAGCCTTGGGCGTGGGCTCATTTCGAACGGTAAAGAACTGTCGGCCGAAATCACAGATCACGTTCGGCACCTTCTCGTGCATCGTCGGGCTGTGGAGGACATGCACCGCGTCCTGAAAGGACCGCATGTCCTTCATCACGTACGACGCCTCGAGTGCCGTCCGGTAGTTCTTCAATTGGCCGGCCGAGAAGTCCTTCGCCTCGGTGGCGGCAATGGCCGCCTCGGCCGCCAACATCCCGGAACGCATCGCGAAGTCCATCCCCTGGATGGCCTTACCCGCGTTCAACAGTAGATGGGCTGCCTCTCCCGCCACCATCACCCCATCGGCATAGATCTCCGAAGGCATCCCGCGGATGTCGCCAGTGGAGACTACGTGGGCCGAGTATTCGACCACTTCCCCACCCCTGATCATGTCGGCAACGGCGGGATGTGCCTTGAAGGTGTTCAGAATGTCGTAGGGTGCCAGGCCCTTGTCGCGCAGGTCGGCCATTCCGAGGACCAGACCGATTGAGACCGAGGCCTCGTTGGTGTAGAGGAATCCTCCCCCGTCGACACCCTCGGAGCACGATCCTACGAACTCGTTGGTCAGGCCGCTCCGGCCACGAAGCTGGAATCGATCCTCAAGCACAGTTCGGTCGAAGGCAATGACCTCCTTGACTCCGACCGCCACATGGTCTGCCGGGACATAGGGCGCCTCGAGCCCGATCTGGCGGGTCAGCAAATTGTTGACGCCCTCGGCCAGAATTACGGTGTCGCTGTAGAACGTCTCCTCCCCGGCGCGAATGCCGACCACCCTGTCGTCCTCCTGCAGGAGCTCTTCGACCAGGATGTTTGTGGCCAGAAATGATTCCTCAGCCATGGGTCCGGCCTCAATCACGGCCTCGACCTGCTCGGCCAACCACTGGTCAAATCGGGCCCGAAGGACCGTCACGCCCTGATACGGCACTTCGTCGAAGTGGTCAGACTTGAAGTCCACCGAGAGACACGATCCCGGATCCATGAACGAGAGGCGGCGGTGGTTCACGAAACGCTCGAAGCCACCATCCATCTCCCAGTAGCCGGGCACAAGGCGCTCCAGGTCCGTGCCCCACAGGACGCCGCCGGAGACATTCTTCGAACCGCAGAACTCGCCCCGCTCGATCAGCAGGAATCGCTTTCCGGCCCTCGCCAGCAGCATCGCGGCACTCAGGCCGGCAATGCCTCCTCCAACAACGATGCAATCAAAGCGGTCCTCCATCAGCCCGCCGCCTGTGCCGCCTTCAGGCCCGCAATCAGGGGCGGAAGAACCTTGTAGAGGTCTCCGACCAGACCGTACGTGGCGTACTGGAAAATGGGCGCATCCGCGTCCTTGTTGATGGCGACGATAACCCGGCTGTTCGCCATTCCCGCCACATGCTGAATGGCTCCCGAAATGCCAACAGCAAAGTACAGCTCGGGCGAAACCACCTTACCGGTCTGACCGATTTGCGTCGTGGCCGGAAACAGCCCGAGTTCCACGACGGCCCTCGAAGCGCCGATCGCGCCCCCGAAGAGATCCGCCAACTCCTGAACCAGCGCCTTGCCCTCGGCATCCTTGACGCCTCGGCCCGCCGCCACGACAACACGCGCCTCATTCAGGTCCACCGCGTCACCCCCGGCAGTCAGGATCTCACGCAACACGGCAGAAGGACCCGAGTCATCGTAGGCAAACTGAAGAGCCTCGACAGGAGGATCGCCCGCCTGCGGGACAGACTCGTAGGAGCCCGAGCGGACCGACACCAGGACGCAATCGGAAGCACTCGAAGTGCGCGCAAGCTGCTTGGCGGCCATGACCGGGCGCAAGGCAGTGACCGAATCGGACGAAATCTTAAACGAGGCCACGTCCGGAATTGCGGCCGCGCCCAAGCGCACAGCCAAGGCACCCAGAACGTCCTTGGTGGCCTCGGTCGACGCCATCAAAACGGCCCTCGGACCGGTCTCCCGGATGGCCGCAGCCAGAGCGGCCAGCAGCGGTTGATTCCGGTGGTCGGTAAACACCGGATGCTCGATGGTCAGAATCCTGTCGGGGCCGAAGGCGGCGACGCCCTCGATATGCGCGGCTGGAGAATCGGAGACAATCAGCGCGTCAACGTTCATGCCCGCCGCGGCGGCCTGAATCCGCGCCTGGCTCAACACCTCCAGTGACGCGCGGCGAATGCGACCACCGTCGGTCGCTACAAATACCAGAATCCGGCTCAAAGGTCTACCCTCGCTTCGTTGACCAGTTTGTCCACCAGCAGCGTCGCCAATTCCTGCGGCTCCGCCTCAAACGTCTGACCCGGCTCCCGGGAGGGAACCGGCTCGAGGCCCTCGACTGTAGTCATGCGCTGTCCTGCCTCTGACTGGACTTGATTGACTGCCTTGCGTTTCGCAGCCATGATGCCCTTCAGCGATGGGATGCGCGGATTGTTCATGTCGTTGGAGCAGGTCACGAGACACGGTGTGGCAAGCACCAAGACTTCCTGACCCGAATCGCCCTGCCGGGTAACCACCAGCGCGTCTCCCTCAATGGCAAGACTGACGGCATTGCTGGTATACGCCATGCCGAGGCGCTCGGCCAGCATGCTGCCGGCCAGCCCCGAATCGGTGTCCTGAGACTGTTTGCCGGTCGCCACGACATCGTAGGCGTGCCCATTCAGATGCTCCGCGAGAATCTCCGAAATCGCATTGGAATCCAGGTCACCGGCGTCATCACGCACCACGTGCGTCGCCGAATCCGCACCCATCGCCAATGCTTTTCTGATGGTCTCCCGGGCGGTCTCAGGCCCAATCAGGAGCAGATCGACGGAGCCGCCATGGGCCTCCTTGAGGACGAGTGCCTCCTCAACTGCCGAGGCATCGTAGGCATTCAGCACCATCCTCCCGGTCTGGACCGCGGTGGAGATGTCTGGAACTTGCTTGATACAGACGCAAAATCGCATCTAAACAGTACCGCTGTTACTATCTTTGCGCTCGACGCCGGCCCGTTCTTCGGGCTCCTCCCAGGACGATTAGGCTGCTGAGGAGGTCGCCAGAAACGTCTTTCATATCTGGCCGTTCGCGCATTCCAATCGCCGCGAAAGCTACGAACACCCCCTCCCGCTTCAAACCAAATTTCCGCCAACCATGCTCCTGAAGCGATCCCGTATTCGTGTCCTTGTCCTCTTGTCAGCGTTCCTACTGATCGGTGAGGCTGCCCTCGCCCAGTCGGCGCCAAGGCCCAACTTCGGACTCGGGTTCAACGCCGTCCTCAGCTCCACTGAGGGTTTGGGCGTGGGTATTCGAGGCCGCGCTGCCTGGCCTGTGAACGCCGACCTCTCGCTTGCCGTGGGAACCGGGTTCACCGGCTTCGTCCTCGAAGGGCGCGATGAGGCCACCTATCTCTTTGACCCGCAGGTCTCGGTTATCGTGACCATGAACGCCACCGGACCACGCACGCCGTACTTCCTGGGAGGCGTAGGCGCTGCCATTCCTGTCAACGACAACGCAAACGCCGACAGCGGACCCACACTGCACTTCGGCATCGGCTGGGTCCAGGGTCTTCGCGATACCGTGCTGTTCTATGAGGTTGATCCGACCATGCTGGTCGGCGAGACCGAGATTTCGTTCGTGATTCCGTTCCGCATCGGCGTCATCTTCTAGGCCCGCCTCTCCGCACCGGAGTCGCCCTGATCTCATACGCCGTGGCCGGACTCTACGTACACGTTCCGTTCTGTGAAAGGCGATGCGTGTACTGTGACTTCTATTTCGTCACGACGGCCAAGAGTCACGCACCCTTCGTCGCGGCTCTCAGGCACGAAATTGCCCACTATGGGGCCGAGTTCGGAGCCCTCGAGCCCATCGGGACGATCTACTTCGGGGGTGGAACTCCCAGCCGCCTGGTTGCCCGTGATGTGGAGGCCATCCTCCTGGAGATCGGGCAGCGCTTCGACACCAGCGCCGTCGAAGAGATCACGCTGGAGCTGAATCCGGATGACGCCTCGCTGACCTACCTCAGGGATCTCCGCGCCATCGGCGTCAACCGACTCAGCATCGGCATCCAGTCGTTCTACGCCGACGATCTGAAGTTCATGAACCGGAGCCACAGCGAACTACAGGCGCGCGGGGTGGTCGATGAGGTCCGCACGGCCGGGTTTGACAACTTCTCGATAGACCTCATCTTCGGCCTTCCTGACCAGCCGTCTGAGTACTGGGCCGCCAATCTGGAGCGTGCGGCTCGAATGGAGGTGCCCCACATCTCCACCTACTCGCTCACCGTCGAGCCGCGAACGGTACTCGCCAACCGGGTCGAGCGGGGTCTGGTGAGCGAGTTGGACGATGAGGAGGTCTCTGAACGCTACCTGTTCACCATGGACTATCTGGAGTCGCGGGGCTTCGAGCACTACGAAATCTCAAGCTTCTCCAAGCCAGGCTTCCGCTCGCGGCACAACACCTCCTACTGGAGGCACGACAACTACCTGGGATTTGGACCGGCCGCCCACTCATTCTGGTGGCGGGGCCTCCCGGCAGGGCGCTGGGCGAACGTTCGAAATCTGAAAGCGTATGAGGCCATCGTCGGCGGAAGGCAGGTGCCACTGGACTTTCGGGAGCATCTTTCGCTCGATGACCTGGCAAATGAGTACATCATGCTCGGGCTTCGGACCAGCGATGGCATTGACCTGGACCTCCTTGAGACCAGGTATGGGGTCGATCTGCTGGACGAGAAACTGGACGACATCGCCCAACTGGAACAGGCCGGACTCATTCAGCCGGTTTCAGGCCGAGAACTTCAACTGACACGTCGAGGACGTTCCGTATGCGATTCCGTGGTGCTGCGCTTGGCGCTTTAATTGGATGGGCTGCCCTGTCGGGGTGTGCCTCGGATACCGAGCCCCGCGTGGCGCAGGACATTGCCTTCCGCGGAGACGGGGTTCTGGATTTTCTGCGTCCCGACTCGACCGTCATCACGCGGATTGCCATCGAGATCGCTGACACCGACTCGTCACAAATTCGGGGACTCATGGACCGGCGGAGTCTGCCCGATCGGGGCGGCATGCTGTTCTACTACGAGGAACTCGCGCCCCGGAGCTTCTGGATGCGGAGTACGCCCCTCCCGCTGGACATCATGTTCATCGGAGGCGACGGCAGGATTGTGAACGTGGTTCCGAGAACCACGCCCTACTCGGACAATCGGATCGAATCCGAGGGCACGGTTCAGCACGTCCTCGAGGTCCGTGCCGGGTTCACGGAACGGAACGATATCGGCCCGGGAACGATCGTTCGCTGGCGGAGGACAGAATCATGACCTGCGCACCTGCCCTCGGCCGCCTTCAGACGATCCTCAGCCTCCTCCTGCTTTTGGCCGTGACGGCCTGCCAGCAGGGCTCGTCGCCGGAGGCGTCCGGTCCGACGACCGCGACCCAGGAGGCCATTCCCTTCCGGAAGGACGGAGAGCTGACGCTGATTCAGGAGGGGCGAGACGTGATCACGCTCGACATTGAGATTGCCGACACCGACTCTTCGCGCAATCGCGGTCTGATGGAGCGTCCCTCCCTGCCGGAGAAGAGCGGGATGCTCTTTGTCTTCCCTCAGGCCTCCATCCAGGGGTTCTACATGGCCAACACACCCATGTCATTGGATTTCTTCTTCATAGGAGAAGACTCGGTGGTGGTGAACACCGTCAAGTATGCCCCACCACTCTCGCTGGATACGATTGCGTCCACAGGGCCGGTCCTCTGGGTACTGGAAGTGCCCGCCGGATTCATCGACACGCACGGGCTGGTGGCCGGTGACCGTGTCCGTTGGCGGCGGACAGACTGATCCAAGGCCTTGCTGACCTGCGGCCCGCCTGAACTACAGCCCGAAGGACTCTCCACACGCGCAGGTCCTTGCCGCCTGCGGGTTGTTGAAGTGGAAGCCCTGACCTTCCAGTCCGTCCGAAAAGTCCAGCGTCGAGCCGTCCAGATAGAGGGCGCTCTTTCGATCCACCACGATCTTGACGTCCTCCAGAGCCGCGATCTCGTCAGAATCCATGGCGGTGGTATCCCACCCCAGCTCATAGCTCAGTCCGGAGCATCCACCCGGAACTACCGCCACGCGGAGCATGACGCTTGAGAGATCCACGGACTCCAGGCTGGCCGCCGTCCTGATCTGGTTCATTGCTCGCTTGGAGATCTCGATGCTCATGGGATTTGCGGATTGGTTTTCTCGCGCGTCGAATCAACCTCAACCATGTGCAGGAGGTTTCCGCTTGGTCGCCTCGCCACCACGTGGGAACCGGATCTGTGAACCTCTGAACAAGGTTCCCTCTGGACGCGCTCGGGATAGTCACTTGTTGGAACAACCGAAGTCAGGAAGCTTAATACTTTTCCTTAGATTGAGTCTAAATAAAGGCTGCGAGAAGGCATGAGTGCGACAGGAACGGAATACCTCAATGAGGTCGCTGCGAGCGACTACGAATGGGGATTCGTCACGGATGTCGAGTCGGACACGGTTCCGAAGGGACTATCCGAAGACGTAATCCGCCTGATCTCCTCCAAGAAGTCTGAGCCCCGCTGGCTCCTGGACTGGCGCCTCAAGGCCTACGCCCACTTCGAGAAGATCCTGGCTGAAAGGGGGTTCCCGACCTGGGCGCATCTGGACTACCCGGAAGTGGATTTCCAGAACATCAGCTACTACTCGGCGCCGAATTCCAAGCCCAAGTACGAAAGCCTCGATGAGGTGGACCCCAAGCTGCTGGAGACCTTTGAGCGGCTCGGCATCCCGGTCACCGAACAGAAAATGCTGGCCGGTGTCGCGGTGGACATCGTCATGGACAGCGTCTCTGTAGCCACCACGTTCAAGGACGAGCTCGCCAAGAAGGGCGTGATCTTCTGCTCCTTTGGCGAGGCCGTCGAGAAGCACCCCGATCTGGTTCGCAAGTACATGGGCTCGGTGGTCCCCCACACGGACAACCTGTACGCGGCGCTGAACTCTGCGGTGTTTACCGACGGTTCGTTTGCCTACATCCCGAAGGGCGTGCGATGCCCGATGGAGCTTTCCACCTACTTCCGGATCAACGCCGCCGGGACCGGCCAGTTTGAACGGACGCTTATCATCGCCGAGGAGGACGCCTACGTCTCCTACCTGGAGGGCTGTACCGCCCCGCGTCGCGATGAGAACCAGCTCCATGCGGCCGTGGTCGAGATCGTGGCCCACAAGGGTGCCGAGGTCAAATACTCCACGGTGCAGAACTGGTACCCGGGCGATGCCCAGGGCAAGGGCGGCGTCTTCAACTTTGTCACCAAGCGCGGCATCTGCGAAGGCGACGATTCGAAGATCTCCTGGACCCAGTTGGAAACGGGCTCGGCCGTCACCTGGAAGTACCCCAGCGTGATCCTGAAGGGCGACCGCTCTGTCGGCGAGTTCTACTCGGTAGCCTTCACCAAGGGCAAGCAGCAGGCGGACACGGGCACCAAGATGATCCACCTGGGCCAGGACACGTCCAGCACCATCATCTCCAAGGGCATCTCGGCCGGCAACAGCCAGAACAGCTACCGCGGGTTGGTCAAGATCAACCCCAAGGCGTCGGGCGCCCGCAACTTCTCACAGTGCGATTCGATGCTGCTTGGCGACCGATGCGGCGCGCACACGTTCCCCTACCTTGAGATCGGGCACCCCACCGCGAAGGTGGAGCACGAGGCCACGACCTCGAAGGTGGGCGAAGACCAGATCTTCTACTGTCAGCAGCGTGGCATCTCTGAAGTGGATGCCATCAAGCTGATCGTCAACGGGTTCTGCAAGGAAATCCTCTCCAAGCTCCCGATGGAGTTTGCGGTGGAAGCGCAGAAACTGCTGGCCATTGAATTGGAAGGCAGCGTAGGCTAGTCTTCCCTCCTGTTTCAGACCGGATAACTACTCCCAATATGCTGGAAATCACGAATCTTCATGCGTCCATCGAGGACGATGGCACGGAGATCCTGAAGGGTATCAATCTCAGTGTCGCTGCCGGCGAAGTGCACGCCATCATGGGGCCGAACGGCTCCGGAAAGAGCACGCTCGCATCGGTTTTGGCTGGCCGTGGCGGCTACGACATCACCCAGGGCAGCGTCAGCTTCCAAGGCGAAGACCTGCTGGACATGGACCCCGACGTGCGGGCTCGCGAGGGACTGTTCCTCGCGTTCCAGTACCCGGTGGAACTCCCCGGCGTGAACATGGCCACATTCCTTCGCCATGCGGTCAATTCCATACGCGAACACCGTGGCCAGGACGAACTCTCGGCCGTTGACTTCCTCAAGCTGATGAAGGAGAAGGCCGCTTTCGTCAACCTGGATCCAAGCCTGCGGTCCCGCGCCGTCAACGAAGGATTCTCGGGTGGCGAAAAGAAGCGGAATGAAATCTTTCAGCTTGCGATGCTGGAGCCCAAGCTCGCCGTACTCGACGAGACGGATTCCGGACTCGACATCGATGCCCTCCGCGTCGTCTCTGACGGAGTCAACCAACTCCGCGCGGCCGATCGCTCTTTCGTGGTTATCACGCACTACCAGCGACTGCTGGAGTACATCGTTCCTGACCACGTACACGTCCTCATGGGAGGCCGGATCGTCAAGTCCGGAGGCGCGGAGCTGGCCCACAAGCTCGAGGAGCACGGATACGACTGGATCAAGGACGAAGCGGTAGTAGCCTGATGAGTGAACGGCAAACCATTGAATCACGTCTCCTTGAGACCTGGGAATCCCGGGCCGGCTCGGCGATGAACGGACGCCTCCACGACGGGCGTGAGTTGGCCATGGCGCGGTTCCGCGAGGCGGGCATTCCGGCCAAGTCCGAGGCCTGGAAATACACGCCCATTCGTCGCATTCTGGAGCGCATGCCTTTGCTCAGCCTCGGCGCTGCCGCAGAGGGTGATACGCTGAGTGCCGCCGATGTGGCAGCGTTCGCCATCGACGGCCTGGATGCATTCCGCGTGGTGCTGGTCAACGGCCGGTTCAGGGCCGATCTCTCCGATCTCGCTGGCCTCCCTGCGGGAGTCCGGATTCTCGACCTCCGCAACGCTGCTTCGGACCCGGCAGTCGTTGAGCATCTGGACGGAACCGGCCAAGAGGCTCGTGACGCATTTGCCGAGCTCAACAGCGCCTTCGTCCAGGACGGAATGGTCGTTGTCGTTGACGCCGGCATCGTGCTCGAACGACCTGTGTTTATCCAGCACGTGCTGACGGCGGGCTCCCCTGCCCTGATCCAGCCCAGGCTGCTGGGTGTCTTCGGGAAGGACTCCCAGGCCCGGATTGTTGAAGTCTGCCGTACGATTGGCCAGGACCATGTCCTCACCAACGCGATGTCGGAATTCCATACGGCTACCGGTGCGGTCATTGACCACGTTCGCGTGATAGACGAGCACAAAGACGCCGTCCACATCAACAGCCTGCGATCCTACCAGGAAGGTGGCAGCACCTTCTCCACGAACGTCATTACGGTGTCGGCGGGCGTGGTTCGGAACCAATCCTATTTCCTTCCTGACGGCGAAAACTGCGAGACCCATCTGTCGGGGTTTTACCTCGGACAGAATGGCGCCCACATCGACAACCATACGCTGGTCGATCACGCCAAGCCGGAGTGCTACTCGAACGAATTATTCAAGGGGATCCTCTCCAACAAGGCCATCGGCGTGTTTAACGGCAAGGTGTTGGTTCGCCAGGACGCCCAGAAGATCAACGCCTACCAGTCCAACAAGAGCGTCATCCTGGATGACACGGCTCGGATGTATTCCAAGCCCGAGCTTGAGATCTACGCCGACGACGTCCGTTGCAGCCATGGCGCCACGACCGGCGAGTTGGACCAGGAGGCCATGTTCTACCTGCAGACCCGGGGCATCCGCAAGGATGACGCCCGCCTGATCTTGCTGGAGGCATTCGCCGCCGATGTCCTTGACCGCATCAGGCTCGATGCCGTCCGTGACCACGTTGACGCCCTGATCCGCCGGCGGCTCTCCCAGAACTGACATGCAGCCAGCACCCTCGAGACTGGCCACCCGCACGTTCGACCTGGACGAGGTCCGGTCCGAATTTCCAGTGCTTTCCAGGCGTATCCACGATCACCCCTTGGTGTATCTGGACAACGCGGCCACGACCCAGAAGCCGCTCACGGTTCTCGACCGGATAGACTCGTACTACCGCACCGAGAACGCCAACGTACATCGCGGTGTCCATACGCTCTCCCAGGAGGCCACGGACGCCTACGAGTCCGTACGGCCGGTCATGCAGCGTTTCCTCGGAGCGGCCAGTTCACGGGAAATCGTGTTCACCAAGGGGACGACCGAGGCCGTGAATCTGGTCGCGGGTTCACTCGCCCGCGGCTACTTCAAGAAGGGGGATGAAATTCTTCTGACGGGCATGGAGCACCACTCCAACATCGTGCCCTGGCAGCTCGCGGCCGAGGCTACGGGTGCCGTGGTCAAGGTGGTCCCGGTGAATGATCGCGGCGAGCTCGACCTCGGCGCCTACCAGGCGCTGCTGGGTCCCCGGACCCGGATGGTGGCGGTGGTGCACGTATCCAATTCGCTGGGCACCATCAATCCGGTCCGGCAGATGATTGCCGACGCCCACAGCATGGGGGTCCCAGTTCTGGTGGATGGCGCACAGGCCGTAGCCCACGGCCCCGTCAACGTTCAGGACCTTGATTGCGACTTCTACTGCATGAGCGCCCACAAGGTCTTTGGTCCTACCGGCACGGGCGTCCTGTACGCCAAGGAAGAGTGGCTCGAGCGGATGCCACCCTACCAGGGCGGCGGCGACATGATCTCGGCCGTGACCTTCGAACACACCACCTATCACGAGATTCCGCACAAGTTTGAGGCCGGGACGCCCAACATGGCCGGCGTAATCGGCATGGGCGCGGCCATCGACTACCTGTCCGCCTTTGACATCGAGGAAATCCAACGGCACGAAAGCCAGCTTGTGACCCACGCCACCGGCGAGTTGGAGGAATTGGGCGGCGTCCGACTGGTCGGGACTGCTGCACACAAGACCGCGGTGGTCTCCTTCCTCCCGGAGGGTCTGCACCCATATGACGTCGCGACGGTGATGGATCGCTTCGGTGTGGCTGTCCGCAGCGGGCACCACTGCACGCAGCCGCTGATGGACCAGTACGGCATTCCCGGCACGCTGCGGGCCTCGTTCGCACTCTACAACTCCCTGGACGAGGTAGACCGATTGATCGACGCCGTCCGGAAGGCGCGGAAGTTCCTCTCCTGATGACTGCCACAGCCACTATCGAGGAACGCGCCGACGAGGTGGTCGAAGAGTTTGAACTCTTTGACGACTGGATGGGACGGTACGAGCACCTGATCGAACAGGGAAAGGCGCTCCCCGCCCTCCCCGACGCGTACCGTGACGAGGCGTACAAGGTGCGCGGGTGCCAATCGCAGGTATGGGTCGCGGCGGAGCCGACCGACCATGGAACGATTCAGTTTTGGGCAGACAGCGATGCGATTATCACGCGTGGAATCGTCGCCCTCTTGGTCCGCGTGTTGAATGACCAGCCGCCGGCCGCTGTCGCCGGAACGGACCTGGCCTTTTTGGACCGCATCGGCATGAAAGAGCACCTCTCTCCGACCCGCAAGAATGGTCTGGACGCTATGGTCCGCCGCATGAAACTGTACGCCGAGGCGTTGGCATCCACATGAGTGAGTCACCGAAGACACCCGTGGACCTCACGGACGAGGAGTTGGAGACCAACATCATCGAGATGATCAAGACGGTGTACGATCCCGAGATCCCCGTCAACGTGTACGACCTGGGTCTCATCTACGGCATCCGGATCAATCCCGATCGGACGGTCCAGATCACGATGACCCTCACAGCGCCGAACTGTCCTGCCGCGGGCTTCCTGCCGGGTCAGGTTGAGCAGCGCGCCCGGACTGTTGAAGGTGTCACCGAGGCCGAGGTGGAACTCACCTTTGAGCCGCCCTACAACCCGGACATGATGTCTGAAGAGGCCAAGCTGGAACTGGGTTTCCTCTAGCCTCAGTCGCTGTCGAAGCGCAGACCGTCGGAGAGTTCGTTGGTGTCGTCGGGCTTGATCTCGACTCCCTTTTGTTTGAGCAGATCGCCGCAGCGTCCTATCCCGGCCACCAGCGCATCCGCCAGTTTTCCGTCGGTGATGCCCTTCTTGACGTCCTGGACAACATCTACCCAGTCGTCTGAGGCGACCCGTGCGTTGATTCCTGCGTCTCCCATCACCTCAATCCGACGCTCGAACAGTGACACGAAAAGGAGGATGCCAGTGCGATCCTTGGTGTCGAAGACCTCCTCTTGAACGAAGGCCTTGATGGCCCTCGCGTGAACGGCCTCTGCCATGGCCTCCTGACCGATGATGAGGCGCTTGACGGCAGGAATCGAATACGCCGCCAGCCAACCGACGCCCCCTGCCAACAGCACCACGAGCGCCAACGCCCAGGGTGCCTGAAGCCAGGCGGCGCTCCATGAAGAACTCAATTGCCCGGCACCAAGAAAAGCGGCCAGTCCGAGCAGGCTCATGACACCCGCCGAGCGCCACATCGCCAACGTGTAACGGCCGGACCTCACCGATACGAAGGGCACAATCTCGCCACTGGTATGGCCTTCCGCCGCTTTTACAGCTTGACGGATGGCCTCCAACTCGTGCGTGGTCAACGGAATCATAGTCGAGGGCATATGGCCCGCTATACGACCGTCCACGGCCAGAGATTCGATCGGGATTCGCAATTCCCCGAGACTCTCAGCCCCCGGGGGGACTCAGACTGGCAATGGCCGCGTCGGCGCGTCGATGGAGGTCGCTCGTCGGGTCGTTGACAATCCTCTGCACCTTTCTGAACTGCGCGATGGCCTGGTCGATTCGGTTGACCTGACTGAGCATGATGCCCCGGTTGAAGTTGGCCTGCACATGGAGCGAGTCACGCGCCAGCACGGCCTGCGTTTCCTGGATCGCACTCATCGGATTGTCTGGATCCCAGAGGTAGGCCACTGCCATGTCGGTCCGGACGTCCAGATTGTCCGGATTGATTTCGAGGACCTGACGATAGGCCGCAATGGCCCGCTTGGCGAAACTGGTTCGCTGCTCGGTGCCATCGGCGGCGCGGTCCATGGCGTCGTAGTACAGGTTGCCGGCAAAAGTCCAGGCCGGCTCCGTGCCGGTGATCCCCGCCAGTTCTTCCTGCGCGATGGCTGCCAAATCATAGCGACCGCCGCCGACCAGCAACTCCACCTTGCGCTCAAGAACTCCTTCCGGATCAGCTCCAGCGGCGAGGCTGTCATCCAGAGCCGATACCTGCTGAGCGATGCCGACGGCCAGATCGGGGAATCCCTCCTCCGTGATGGGAACGGCCGCCTGGGGGCCGGACGCATCCGAAGACTGCTGGCTCATGGTCGCACTGATCATGTACAACGCCACAACGATCATCACGGCCGCGCCGACAATGATGCCGACCCGCTTGCCTACACCTTCTTCGACAGAAGACCTGGCCTCGGGTGCGGGCCCAGGGGGCAGTCGTCCACCCTCGTCTTTGGCGTACGGAGTGCCCGACGAGGCCGTCCGCGTCGTGCCGGCCGGGTCCACGACTCCCGATCCTAGGTCCTGGAGTGCCGTCCCGCACTGCGCGCAGAACCTGGCTCCTGCCGGGTTCTGCCAGCCACAGGAGTGACAGAAGACGGGTCTGCCGGCGGGATCACTATCGGCCTCACCGCCAGATGGCGTGGGTTCAATGCCTCCTCCGCCCACGACCACGGCGACACGCTCCAGGTCATCCGGATCAGTCCCCGCGGGCGTGCCGCAGAGATAGCATCGTTCATCGTCGGGCTTCAGCCCCCCGCCGCAGGCCTTGCAGGACAAATTCATTTTCCTTGGGCGTGCAGGTCCACCTGCTTCCGAAATTCCTTGGAGGGTTTGAACGTCGGTATCCGGGAAGCCGGAACGGCCACGGGTTCGTTCGTCCGCGGATTGCGGGCGGACCGGGGAGCACGCTCCTGCACCAGAAAGCAGCCGAAACCGCGGAGGTCCACGCGCTCGTTCTGCATCATCGCATCTTTCACCGTGTGAATGAAGCCGTTCACAACCGCCTCGGTTTCGAGTTTTGTCAGTCCGGTGCCGGCAGCTATACGCTCGACAATGTCTGCTTTTGTCACGCCTTTTGGGGGTCCGTTTTCGGTTCGCTCGCCTAACGCCCCAGAGGCTATCCATGATCCGTCCCGACGTGTCGTCTATTTTCAGCCCTTGACACTCCGCCCATGAAGCTCCCATCTGCCCCTCGGTGAAGCCTGGCCACCGCCATATTGCCAGCGAAATCGCCCTCCGGTCGGCGATTTTCCCCATTGTGCGCGGCCTGTGGCGAACAAGGGTCGTCTCAGGCCGGGAGTATCTGGAATCCGGCTCCCGTTTTCTGTACGGGAATCACTCGAACAACTTTGACCCGTTCCTTGTGAACTGGCCCCTTCCCCTGGGAAAATCCTCGTCCGGCGTCCTCACCGCCGAGTACATGCAGCGGGGACTGACGGCCACGGTATTTCGGAATATCGGACTGCTTTCAACCCGGAAACGGGTCCCCGAACCTCATCTCGTCGGTCGCATCCTGCGCCTTCTCGGCGACGGGAGGAACGTCCTGATCTATCCCGAGGGCGGACGCCGTTGGGATGGCCGGCCGGCCCGGTGGATCCAATCGACCGCCAAGCTCTTTGTGCGCGCCGGCTATCCGGTGCATCCCGTTCTGACGCACGGATCCTATGTCGCCTGGCCCCGATGGGCGGACTGGCCTCGCCCAGCCCGCATTGAGGTATCGGTTCTTCCGGCGATAGACCTGTCTGACGTGACCGAGACCGAAGAGGCGGTCTCTCGGCTCGCGGCCCCCATCGCCATTGACGAAAACCTCCCTCCACAGCACGTGCGCCCGAAGAGAGCCTTCCGGCCGGCCGACGGCATTCATCGGCTGATCTATCGGGACCCGCTTACCGGCAGCCCCAATGCCGTGTTCACGACGGACGGCCATCGCATCCGAAGTCGTGACGGTGGCCTGGATTGGCTGATGCTGGCCGACAGCCGCATCCTTGATCGATCAACCGGCGAGATCCTCCTCACGGGTGACCTCCACCGCCAGGCCCGGTCCCGAATCCTGGACTCCACTGGCAGCCTGGTTACCTCAAGCCTTGTGATGATGCGCCGTGGCACGGGCCTCGGTAGCTTGTCGGCTCCTTCTCTCACTCGCGCCTCCCTGTACAGGGACCACATCATGCTGACCGGCCCACGGAATACTCATCATTTGGACCTCGGCGACGTTCTGTTCGTGGGGATTGAGCGCAACTACAAGCTTCAGCTGACCGGGCGGGATTCGCTGATTGAGCTCGCGTTCCACGCCGGAGGGAGCGCACTCCACTGGGAGGATGCGCTGTTCACCCTCAAGGGAGCAATCACCTGATGGGTGCCTGGACGCTGGATGCGACAGCCGTCGAACTGATGGCCGATGCCGGGATCCTCGGGGCGGCCATGCTGGTCGCGACAGTTCTTCGGCGATACGTGCCGATCCTGCAGAAATACCTCATTCCGAACGCTCTTGTGGCCGGCGCCATCGGGATGATTCTTGGACCCGAGCTTGTCGGCCTCGTGCCCATCTCCATTGAACGTATGGGGTCGTACGTCTACCACCTGCTCGCGCTCACCTTTATCTGCGTCGGTCTCCGGAGCACGCCGGGCAAGCGCTCGTTTGCGGCGTTCCACCTCGGGTTCATGCAGATCATGTGCATGCTCCTGCAGGCGATGATCGGTCTCTCGATCATGCTCCTCATCTACTATCTGGTGGACTCCACGGTGTCCCCGGCCGCGGGCATGCTGCTGACGCTGGGATTCGGCATGGGGCCCGGCGTGGCCTATTCGATTGGTGACTCCTGGTCGGCTTTTGGTTTTGCTGAGGGTGGCGCCGTTGGCTTGAGTCTGGCAGCGGTCGGCTTCCTGATAGCCTATGTGGTCGGTGTCGCCATCGTGCACCGTCACGGCCGCGCTACCGGTTCCGCACTTCCAAAGTCTGTGCGTACCGGCGTCCGGACTTCTGAGGAACGAACCGTAGCCGGCCACCTGACCCTCTCGCCTGCTGCCATCGAACCCCTGGCCTTCCACCTCGCGATGGTCGCCGCCATCTATGGCATGACCTATCTGGCGGTATCGGGCCTGACCATGGGTTTGGAGGCCGCCGGACTGGCACGGGAAACCCCCATTGTCTGGTCGTTCCACTTCATTCTGGCCAACCTGCTCGCCCTTTCCGTCCGCCGCATGATCACCGTTTTGGGAGGGACCGGGATTCTTGACGATGGGCTCCTCGACCGCCTCACGGGTGTCATGGCGGACTACCTGATCGCCGCCTCCATCATGGCGATTTCGCTCGGCATTGCCTGGCGATATGCCCTTCCAATTGTGCTCATGGCCGCCGCCGGAACTGTGGTCACGTACGCGGCGCTGACCTTCACCTCAACCCGTATCTTCCGGCAGTACCGGTTCGAGCGTTTCATCGGGATTTTCGGCGAAATGACCGGCACCTTGACGTCTGGACTCGCGCTTATCCGAATTCTCGACCCCGAGTACAAGTCCCCCGTCGCCCAGGATCTCGTTCTATCCTCCGGAGTCGCCCTCGCGCTCGGTTTCCCGTTGCTGGTTCTCATCAACCTGCCATTCACGGCTTTCGCCGGTCGGACCGAAGGATTCCTGGTCCTCTTTGCGCTACTGGCGGCCTATTTCATGCTGACCATGCTGGCCTGGCGGATCTTTCACACCCGCACGCGCCAGGCGTAACGCAAACCACCTCCTTGTTCACTTAAGCCCATGCGAATTACCTTTCTGACTCCTCTCGTCCTCGTCATCACCGCGGCCTGCTCCCCCCCGGACCCTCCGGTTACAGCCCAGACCGCCGTCGATCAGGCGATTGCGTGGCAAAACGGTGAGGTCCTGAATCAGGCAGAGGTGACGTTTGATTTCCGGGAGCGTCAATTCCGGGTATACAGGAATAAGGGCATCTTCGAGTATGAGCGGATCTACGTGGATTCCACAGGAGCGAACCTCCGGGAGGTACTGAGCAATGACGGGCTCTTCCGTGAAGTCGACGGCGAGCGGGTCGAGCTTGATTCCGCCAGCTACGCCTCAACAGAAACCGCCGTCAATTCCGTAGTCTATTTCGCTCTCCTCCCCCTGCCGCTAAACGATGCGGCGGCACAAAAACGGCTGTTGGGCGAGTCTCAGGTCAACGGCCGAGCCTACAGAAAGGTGGAAGTAACCTTTGTACCCGAGGGTGGTGGCCGAGACCACGATGACCGGTTTATCTACTGGATCGACTCGGAAACCGGCGCGCTCGACTACCTGGCCTACTACTTCCACGTAGACGAGGGGGGAGCCCGGTTCAGGGAGGCCTACAACGTTCGGGAAATTGAGGGCGTGCGCATCGCCGACTATCACAACTACTCGGCCGAAGGCATCACCTTCGAAACGGTGGAGCAGTTCGACAGCCTTCATGCCGCCGGATTGACGAAACTGGTCTCGGAAATTGACCTCGAGAACGTGGCCATTCGCCGACTCCTGGACTGATTGCGCGCTCGCGTGCTAGAACCGAATTCCGAGCCTGAAGGACGGGTGGAATCCCAGGTCGTACACATCCACAGGGATCGTCTCCTCCACACGCGGGTCGGCGGCAGATCCCGAAATGACGGACGGGACCAGCGTCCGGTACCAGACATTGGATCTGTCGTAGAGATTGTAGACGGATACTCCCGCTGAAACGGTCCGGCGGCCCATGCGGCGTTCCCAGGACAACCCGAGGTCGAGTCGATGGTACATGGGCAGACGCTCCTGCTCGGCGTTATCTCTGAAACGCAGATCGTTCGGCGTTCCAGATGAGGCCGACCACGTCAGGTTGCCCCGAAGTGCCCCCAATTGAACATCCGCCGAGGCCACGTACTGGTGCTTTCTGTCCCATGACACCAGAAATTCCCGGCCATTCAGGACCCGGGGATTGGTATACACGGTCCGACTGAGCGTGTAGGCATGGCTCCAGAGCACCGGACCCGTACGATGCCTGAGCATAACCTCGAACCCCTGAGCACTACCATCGATGTTCGTCAGCCACGGGTTGGTCAGCTCGTCGATGAGACCGGCGTTGGAGGGATCGGGATTCGCCGACTCGTGCAATCGGAGATTGGAGTATTCCTTGTAGTAGACCTCGGCCTGCACAAAGATATCCGGTGCCGCACGCAGGTAGAGCCCCGCGGTGTAGTAGTCCACGCTCCCGGGCGACTCGGTTTTTGAGCTGAGAATCCAGACGTTCGGCGCGCTCTCCTGCACCGGCTCGACTTCCAACTGGTGCAGAAACTGGTGATTCCGGCTGTAGCCGACCGAACCGGAAAGGATCCCTTCACCACCGGCGGACAGGCTCACGCGCGGGCTCAGTCGCTGGTAGTTGCCCAGACTGTAGTAGTGCGATCGGAGGCCCACCTCATAGCGAACCGACGTGTGCCGAGGCGAGGCGTAGCCCAGGTAGACGTCTGTCTGAACGGCCTCCGTGTTGAGTCTAAAAACACCGCGTTCGCCGGTGGTTTCCGTATACCGGGAATCGTAGGCATTTACCTCCACTCCCAGCGACCAGACCCCCGACCTGCCGAAGGTGACCTCGGGTGCCACCCGGATCTGGTTCAGCGTGTTGTCATTCCGAAAGGAATCGAGCCTGAGGACCGCAGCACCCCCCTGGTTTCGGCGCCCTGCCACAACCGAATCGTTGAGAAAGGTGCCGTCATAGGCGGTCAGTCCCACCGTGGTCTTCAGAAACGCCGAGCGGGCCAGCCTGCTCTGGTACCGAAGCCCAACTGCACTGGCCCCCCAGGTACTGTTCGCCGACGTGTTCTGCCCCACCGCTCCATTGGAACGGACCAGGCGCCGCTGGGCGGTCTGTGCTGTCTGGTCGCCTCCCGTGTAGCCGGTCACACTCACCTGACTGCCGGAACGGCCCTCGAGGTAAAGATTGGCGTGGATGTCGTGGTAGTCGGCTGAGCCGTTGAGGACCTCAAACGGACCCCGATCCGTTCCCACCAGACTGGTCTCCCTTCCCACATCCAGACCCTGGGCGATGAGACTGCTGTTGCCGAACCAGTCCACATCGTCCAGATAGGACTTGCGCGCCGAAATCAGCCAACTCCCTCGCCCCCCTCCCATGGGGCCTTCGATGGTGCCCCGAAGCGACGTGCTGGATGCTCCGAGAGACCCGGAGACCTGTTCTCTGGAACCCGTCCGCGTCAGAAACGACACGGTGCCGCCGGGCGGCGCCTGATAGGAGGCCGGCGCAACGCCATAGTAGAAGCCCACCTGCTGCAGCGCGTCCTCGTTGAACGCATCAAACAGTCCAAACATGTGCGAGCGACTGTAGATGGGAAGCCCATCCAGCAAGACCTGAAAGCCGTCGGACTTACTCCCCCTGACCACCATACCGTCCGAAAGGGCGGGCGAAATCGAAACCGACGGCAGAGCCTCCAGAGAACGCAGGATCGAGGACTCTCCCAACGGTGCCAGTACTCCCGGCTTGATCAGGTGCTGCCACGTGGAGTCCAGGTCCGAGTGGAGAATGGTGCCTGACACGACGACCTCGCTCCCCAGGACAGGGCGGGGCACGAGGCGAACTGAAATGTCTCTGGAACGGTCGGCAGCTGAGACATTGACCGTAGTTGCTTCGAAGCCCAGGTAGGACACGGTGATGCGCTCGGACGTGACCGTCATTTGAGCCTCAAACTCGCCGGCCTCGTTGGCGGAAACACCGCGGAGTTTACCCGCAGGATCAAGCCAGGTAATCGTGGCAAAGGGCAATCGGGCTCCCGATCCCCCGTCAATGACGTACCCAACCAATCGCCAGCTGGCATCAGATTGCTCCCCGGAAGCCAGCGGATAGACCAGGACCTGCGAGCGCTCTTCGTCCACCTTCACGCCCATGCCGAGTGATGACATCAGGGTGGAAACAGCCCGTATCGGATCATCGCCCAGGTCAATTGAGACCGTTCGCCCGGCAATCAGGCCGTCCCGGTACAGGAAACGGTACGACGTGGACGATTCGATGCTGTTCAGAACCGCCTTCAGGGCGGCGCCCTCGAACTGCTGCGCCGAGACCCGGCTGGCATCAAAACAGAAGCAGGCTGTGAGCAGGAGAGCCCACAGCCAGTTCCTTCTGCTGAGTAGTTGCATCAGTTTGATTCGCACCAGGCGACTTAATCCCTAATGAATCGAAGCGCCTCTCCAGATTCGACGAAGCGGCCTCCCAGAACGAGCGCGAAATCTTCGAGCGCGCGGTCACGATCGGAAAGGACGAGCGTGCCGGAAACGGCCTCGGATCGAGCATCGGCGGGGAGTTGAAGCACCAGACCAAAATGCCAGCCCAGTTCCTCGGCCACGAGCCCTGCCGGCCGGGAATCGAAAACCACTTCGCCACGTGTCCAGTCCAGATCCTCCGCACCGTCTGAGTCAACAACGGGTCCAATCACACCCGCATTGGTCTCGACAGCCTGACCAGGTTCCAGCAGGACCTTGCCCTGTCCCGCGCTGAATCGAACACGTCCCTCTTCCAAAAACACGCGCGTGTCCTCGTTCCGCGCCGTAACCGAGAACCGGGTTCCCAACACCTCAATCAACCCGCCGGCGGTCTC
>JAJCYP010000098.1 GCA_029262855.1 Bacteroidota bacterium
GGGCGCGTGTCTGCGGTGACGGGCTTTTTGCTGAGTGACTACGTCCAGGTGTGGCACCGGACTTGGGGGCTCTGCCTCCACGAGAAGAATGGCAACTACCTGGAGATTCCTTCTCATCACGTGCTGGACGAGTACCTCGCCGAGTACATCGAGGCAGCCGGGATTGCGGGCGATCGGGACCTGCCGCTTCTTAGGGCGGCGACGCCCGACCGGAACCTGTCAGAAGAGCCGCTGAAACAGACGCACGTCTTCCGTATGATTCGGCGGCGGGCTGCTCACGTGGGCATCGCGCCCGACCGGATCTGTTGCCATTGTTTTAGGGCGACCGGGATCACGATCTACTTACGCAATTGGGGTGACCTGGCCACCGCCCAGACCATCGCGGGGCATGCCTCGATCAACACCACGCGCCAGTTCTACGATCACACCGACAACGCTGTCCTGAACCAAGAGATTGAGCGGATTCGGGTATGAGATCCCCTCTCCATCATTCCCCCCGTCTTTCCCGCAGGACAAGCTGCAGCCGACCTCGGCGGGGCTCTATGGGTCCGTAACACCCCCGGTGGCGGCGTTGCCACCGGGGGAGCGGGAGGGGTCCGGCATCTTGATACTACTCGCGAGCCCGCGCCAGCCCTGTAGGAACCGCTATTGGGTCCCTGTAGGGATGTAGGGAGCCACAACGCATGGGTGTGGGGGATACCCTGACCTCTACTCGCCACCGCTCACGCTCTCGCACTCATAAATCGTGTTCTAGTCTTGATGGTGTACCGGCTTGGGCTCTCGGCAGCCGATCTATCCAGCGGCGCGGCAAAGGTCAGCTGTATTCCGCCGCTTCCTTACGGTCTATCGAAGGATGACGACAGCAGATTCGGCCCGGCCGTCACGGATCGACACCCGAAGCATATAGACTCCCGCTGGCAGTCCCGAGACATCGAGTGCGATTTTGCCAGCTGGCCGAACTTGGCCAACAGAACGGTGCCTTAAACGTCGACCGATCAAATCAAACAGTTCAAGCCGGACCGGGCTCGCGTGTGCCGACGGAAGTACCGCCAATAGCCTTCCAAGACTCGGATTTGGGTACACCTGAAGTCCGGGAAGGGCCTGAGCTTGCGGGCTCAGCAAGACTGCAGTATTAAATGCCACTTCGGCGATGTAGGAGTCTGTTTCGCCGGCATTAGTCAAGACGTGGCCCTCTGCGACAAAACGGGGCTCGTTATAGCTCCCAATCGTGACCGGAAAAGTGGCGAGGTGACACGGAAGCATGTCTTGCAGAAAGTCGGGCCTCGCAGGGCTTCCAATCTCTACAAGCTCGGCGAATTCGCCAGAATCTGTGAACACAACCAGCGCGTGCGTACGTCTCGAAACAGGGACGGTAGTTTCTCCGAGTGTAAAATCTCTGGCTAACACCGTCGAAATGATTGCCTCGTCTGCAGACCCAACTGAGAGCCCAGACAGATCGATCGCGTCGTCGGCCATGGCCTTGATCCACTCGAGTTCACCGTCAGAACCTAACAGAACCAGGACTGACTGGGTCGCATTCTCCGAAGCAGTGAATACCAAGGCGCCATTGATGAACACTTCACCCCGGAAGGAACCGGCCCAGTAAATCTTGCCGTCGCTCCTCTCCGCGACATGCGAAAGTCCAGTTATCTGGTCTCCTAGTCGAAGTCCCCACAGAGGTTCGAGCTCCGCACTCAGGCGACCAACGAAGTAGTTGAAGGCCCTGCCCTGTTGTGCGCTGTCATTTCCCGGTATGTCCAGATTACCAAATCGTACCGCAGCTACCGTTTCACCGGTAGCTAGTAGATCTCCTGAACGCAGCGCGATCAACTCGTGGGGGAAGCCACCTCCCTCAGTATCGACGGTCCTTAGGTCAAGTTCAACGCCAGTTGGGGAATATGTAGCGACGTAGAGGTCGGCCCCCCCGTGACCATTGCTTTGCCCCACGTACTCCGTGCCTGCGAACAGCCACCTGCCAGAAAACATGCCCAGGGTGGCTACTCCGTAGCTCGCAAGAACAGTCACATCTCCGGGCACCACAAACGCAGAATCCGACGCCATCTTAGTCCACATCGGAATTCCATCTCGACTAATCGCCGAAAGGAACTGGCCATTTCCATCAACAGACATGGGCCCCGTGCGAACACCGGCGTCAGTGCCTCCGGCGAGATATACGTTGCCGTCAGAATCTCCGGCAATACCAGCCAGGTAAAGAGACGACTCTCCAGGCCTGGCCTCCAACGGCTCGAACAAGATTATCCACGATCCCATACCGCCGACCACTTTCGAGACGAAGAGTCCTGCAGCCGCTTGGTCGTTCGGAGTGGCTTCTAGACCTGCAATAGCAACTGACCCGACGAACTCTCCCCCCAAGATCCTGCCTGTAGAAGAAGCACAAAAGAGATCCTGAAGCGCTTCGCTTCTAGGCCCGCCGATGGCCTCGACGGCAACGACATACGACTGGCGCGCGACTACCTGTCGCTCGACGATCAGCGTCAGCCAAAGAAGGCAGGCAGCAACCCGCACCGCACCGCGCAGATGTACAGATCTCCTGCCACTACTGGACGATGAAAGATTTTCCATAAGTGCGACTCTGGGTCGAAACAGCTATTGCGTACATGCCGGGCGGCAAATCGATTCGAGATATCTCGAAAATTCTGGTTTCGTCGCTCATCGGCCCTTCGTATAAACTAACAACCATGCGTCCTAAAATATCAAAGAGGCTGACTGAGACCTTGCTCTCTGCATCTCCCTGAACTGAGACACTGAACATGCCGCCGGGGGCAGGATTCGGAAATATGTCAACTCCAAAGTTTCCGGCCGGCAGTGCAACGCCCTTCGGCTCCGATCCATCGCTCTTGTGATGACCGTCAAGAGACATTTCCCGATAGTCCCAGCTATCACCTATCGCCCCAATAATCGGGTTATTCGGATTTCCGCCAAGATGGTAATCTTGCATCTCGAGACCGAGGTCAATAAACGTTGTTGGTAGGGCCAGGAGCGCCTAATACAACGTCTCGTCAACCCCAGAATCTGACGTACCAGAACTAGCATATCTCTCCCCAGGCCTCAGGTCCCAAACCGCCCCCCCCCGATAATCAGTCCGTTCCCTTGAGGCGTCCCAACCGGCCAATCGCTCATTCTTAGGGAATTAACCAGGTTCCTCTGCCCAAGACAAGAAATGTCCTCTCCCAGCTCTGAGTCTGACCTCTTGGAGCCCGCGAAATTAATCAGAGGGTTGCACCGGGCTCTGAACCGCGGCCTCAATCGCGCGGGCGTCACCGCAGCCAGTGGACCCGAGTGCGCTCTGCTAGACCGCTAGAACATGGTGCGCGGCGGTTTTTGGTCCCAACTGCGCCTCCGCGAAGTCACAGAAACGGCCGATTGTCGCGAGCGACCCAGCCGTGAGCAGTCATGCAGTTGACCGCAAAGCTACATCTCTTGGCCGGTTGCCCTACGAGCGGTCAGCCGACCGCCGCTGTCCCTTCAATCTCGACCAGACATCCAAAGTGCAAATCGCGCGAGGGCACCACACAACGAGCAGGTCGGTGTTCTCCAAAGAACGTCGCGAAGGCATCGTTCACAGCTCCCCAGTCATCGCCGTCGGAGATGTAGATCCGCATCTGCAGCGCCCGGGAGCGGTCCGTGCCTGCGGCAGCCATGACACTGGCCGCTTTTTCGAGGGCAAGGAGCGTCTGAGCCTTGATTCCGTCCGGGATTTCGCCCGTCTGAGGATCCATTGGAAGCTGGCCGGAGATGTAGAGGACGCCACCGTGGACGACGCCGGGGGAGTAGTGGCCCTTGGGCGCGGGCGCGTCGACAGGCTGGATAAACTGCATGGGCTGTGGGGTTGGCTTTCGGTCAATATCGCGTTTGGCCCGGACCCCAATGCCGCGTTCCGGATAGAAGCCCGCACTCTTTCCAGACCCAACGCGAACTCCGCACATGTCCGACGTCCTAGACAAAGTCGTTTCCCTCAGCAAGCGCAAGGGATTCATCTTCCAGTCCTCAGAGGTCTATGGCGGGCTCGCCGCAACGTACGACTACGGGCCGCTGGGCGTCGAACTGAAGCGCAACGTGACCCAGCGCTGGTGGAATGCGATGGTGTACCGCCACGACAACGTGGCTGGGCTCGACGCGGCCATCCTGATGCATCCCACGGTCTGGAAGGCTTCCGGCCATGTGGACGCCTTCAACGATCCGATGATCGATGACAAGACGTCCAAGAACCGCTACCGCGCGGATCAGCTGATCGAAAACCACATCGAGCGCCTTCGCAAGAAGAAGAAGGACGCCAAGGCGGACGCGGTGTACGAGGCCCTGGTCGCGGCCCTCCACGCGGACGATGTGGCAAAGGCGCTCTACGACATTATCATCGAGCAGGAGATCAAGTCTCCGGACTCCGGCGTCGCCCACTGGACCGAAGTCCGTCAGTTCAACCTGATGTTCGAGACCCGGCTGGGCGCACTCGCCGGCCAGAGTGACAAGGTCTACCTGCGACCGGAGACGGCGCAGGGCATCTTCGTCAACTTCCACAACGTTCGCGAATCGGCCCGCATGCAGGTGCCCTTCGGAATCGCCCAGATCGGGAAGGCCTTCCGGAATGAGATCGTGGCCCGTCAGTTCATTTTCCGGATGCGTGAGTTCGAGCAGATGGAAATGCAGTACTTCGTCAAGCCAGGAACGCAGATGGAGGCGTTTCAGGAGTGGCGCGAGAAGCGAATGCAGTGGCACCTGGACAATGGTGTCCGGGCCTCGCGTCTCCGCTGGCACGAACACGAGAAGCTGGCGCACTATGCCGATGCGGCATTCGACGTGCAGTACGAGTATCCGATGGGCTGGCAGGAGGTGGAAGGCATCCATTCCCGCACCGACTTCGATTTGAAGGGCCACCAGGAGCACTCCGGCAAGAACCTGGCGTATCGCGATCCGCACACGAACGAGAAGTACATCCCGTACGTGGTCGAGACCAGCGTCGGGCTGGACCGCACCGTGCTGATGCTGCTCTGCGAGGCCTACTGCGAGGAGCAACTCGAGAACGAGACGAGGACCGTGATGAAATTCCATCCGGCCATCGCGCCCATCAAGGTCGCGATCTTCCCGCTGGTCAAGAAGGACGGGATGCCCGAGATGGCACACAAGATTGAGGCCGACCTGCAGGA
>JAJCYP010000099.1 GCA_029262855.1 Bacteroidota bacterium
GGCAAGGCACAGCCGGTAGGAGCGTTCATCCAGCCGGGCTGAGAGCACCGTGTACTTGGTTCGTAGCGCATCGGGATCCATGCCTCACAATATAGGGCACAGACACCAAGATGTCCATGTTATTATGAATAGCCTCCTTAGTACCTGGATAGCAGCACTCCCGCCCCTTCGCTCGTTTTCCCGTTCCTCAAAGGCCATGACTTGTCCACTCCAGAGAAACTGGCTCGATCAGTTGGGGCGCAGACAGCAGTTGTGAACAAAACCCTGAAGAGAATTGCTCAGGCCGCAGGGTTGACTACCCGGCTCACCTTCCATGTGAGCAGGCACAGCTTTGCGGCCTACGCGCTGAGAGCCGGCTGGAGTGTCCGGATGATCCAGGCGGCGCTCGGTCATAGCAACATCCGCGTGACCGAGGGCTACCTGCAGGATATCGACGCCACCTTCGCAGGTCGCGAGCTATCCAAACTGTTCGAGAAGCCCCCGGCGGCTACCGACTAGTGTTCCACATCGGCCGCCAATAACGGCAAATGTAGATAATTCGCTCTTGGGGCCAAGTCTACCCTTCGCTATTATCTGTTAGGCCCAGTCGCGATCAGTTCGTGGCTGAGGGCACTACATACCTAATCGTTGGGTTGCCGACGAACCGCACAGACAGACTGCGCGGCATTTTCCTTCGGGAGAATGCCGCTTTTTTTATGCCATGTTTCGAGACTCAATAGCGCCGACTACGAACGCATCAATGGGATTTGGGTGGGTAACCAATGACCAGGCCGCGAAACTCCTCGGAGTATCCAAGTCCACTCTTCAGCGTCTCCGATCGAGCGGCTCGCTGCCGTTCTCCAAGGTGGGTCGCTGCTTGTGGTACCGCGTCGACGACATCGACGCCATGCTGACGCAGAGACTCCGACACGGCACCATCGCAGAATCGCAGGCGCGACCTCCTAGCTCGAAAGGGCCACTCGGAGCTTGGGCCTCTAGCCTCGGACCAGAGGCACCTGGCCCTTGTACCTGAGCTATGGCATTCCGCGAGCAGAGACGTGGACCCGCATGGGCAATTCAAACCTACGGCCCGTTTTTGGCCAGCCTCAAATGGACCTTGTTCGTAACGCTCACTTTCAAGAACAGGTGGACCCCCGGGGCCATTCGTCGCGCGATGCCGCGTTTCTTCGGCTGGACCGGATTCTCCGCCGTGTTCTGGGTGTGCGAGAGGGGTGATCTTGGCCGACTCCACGTGCACGCCCTCGTAAAATTCTCCATCTCCGACCGCCAGTCCCTGGCCTGGTCGAAGCGCCGAATCCAAAAGAAGTGGTCCGGCAGATACGGGCGCGCGAGCGTGGAGGTTTTTGACCCGGCAAAGGCGGGGGCCCAGTATGTAGAGAAGTGCCTTGGAGACCCGGAATGCGACTGGGACATCTACATCGGTGACTAGAGGTCAACTGAAATTGAGCGGCACAGGTCGTTAACTACTGTGTATGGGGAGCAAAATGTGAGCGCACCGCGGAGATCACCCCATGGAGGCAAACTGACCCCATGAAGTAGCTCCATAAGGATTCACGGTGCTCTCTTTGCGGTTGGTCCTCCAGAGTCATTCAGACTCACGCCCAACCCCCCGCGGTCAACCAGGTGTGACCCTTTCGGTCCCGTCACCCCATGGCCCGAAGTGCGGTCGCCCAATTTCGGACGAACTGGCGTCACAGAGTCCGAGAGACCCTGCCAGACTCGAACTATGCAGGCGAGCATCGGCAACGAGGACTTGCACAGGTAAGGCATGGACGGGGCACTCTCCAACAGCGTTCAATCTGGTTCAGTGACCGCAAAGGCCATTCGCCAATTGGATGAACGGCCCAAGATTGACCTTGGTGCCGGGAAGGGCCGGGTTGTCCCGCCATATCTCCTCAGTTGGGAGAACGCCTCTCACCGACCGAGCGATTCCGTTCAGTGCTACAATGCCAATTCCGGGCGCACGAAAGACAGCTGCAGCGTTCAAGCCTGCATCGTTGTCAACGCAATCCAGCGTCCCGTGATCAACCGTGAAGGGCCATTCCTCGCCGTACTCTGCCTGACTTACCTCGATTTCGGTTACAGGCTCACTCTCCCGAGAGGATTCAGGAGCTGATGGGACTTCTGTTTCCGGCATCTCCCATGGTGTTAGAAGACCATTGAGGACGGCCAGAACAAAACCTGCTGCAAGCGACAACCCAAAAAAACGACCCCGGCTCGCTGGCTTCAGCCAAAGGCGCCACTTCGGATTGATGAGTCCAACAAATGCTGCAAACAGGACGAACAGAGCGACCAGACCGATCATTACCCCCCCACTGATTGGTTACCTTGACAGTAGGGGGCACTAGGGACTATTTCAAGTTGTGACAATCCCGCTTCCGATGTTCGTCGGGGTTCTTGTTCACCATTATTGCGAGCGCCAGGGGCAGCAGCTGTTGCCTCCGGGTTCGGACAAGCCGCCATAGAGTGCGGCTGACGTGGCGTAACGTGGTTGGGGCCTCTTCCTTCTGGGGGGAGGCCCTCTTTTCTTGCTGTTTCAGCGGCAACAGCACGGTGATACGCCGGGGCATCCGCCCCAAACGCTAGGCCGTGGGCTGCTATTGGCGCTTTAGCGATGGAATAGTGTCTGCTGCTCGGCCCCTGCCCACATAGAAAGTTTGGTTCCAAGAGGGGTGGCTAGCGCTAGCCGATTGGGCCTTCTGACCTAGTTCTGCTATGTTGGTATCGGCCGGACCCGGTGGCCCTTCGAAGGAAGAGCGGTCAGGCCTGAGAGCCAACCTCGACGGAGGTCCAGCCAGTTCCAGCCTGCCGCTGGCTAAGGCCATCCGGCGGCCCAAGCCCGGAACGCGAGAGAACTCAAGCCACACAGCGTCTCAGGCGGGTTTTCCGGGCCAATCTCTTTGTCAGCGGTCTCCGGCGCGCCCGATAGTTCTTGCGACTGTCCGCTCGTGCACTTCGCGCCCAGTCGACCGGTCATGACGAAGTTGCCCTATAATCGGGGACGGGTGGATCAGGAAAACGCGTGATTCGGATCGACTCTCTCTTCAGCGCGGAACCAGACGACGGTCCAAAATGCCTATCAGTTTCAAAGACTTTAGTCAGAAGGCGGGAGCGCCAATGACCTTTGACCCGGTCGACCTGTTCAACCGGCGACCTAAGGCAAAAGGCATTAAGGACCTCTACAGCAGCCAGACCACAATTCTGCGCGATTGGTTCGATCAAAGAGAGAACCAGGACACCGTCCTTAAGCTGAATACCGGCGGAGGAAAGACGCTTGTAAATCTGCTAATCGCCGAATCGAGTTTACTTGAACTCAAGAAACCCGCTCTCTACCTGGTACCGACCCGGCAATTAGCTCAGCAGGTGCTAAAAGAGGCTAGTTCCCACGGAATCCCGGCTGTGGGGTACGATAAGCCGTTGCCCCCCGAGTTTCTTGGAGGGAAAAGTATTCTAGTCTGCACCTACAACGCGCTCTTCAATGGCAAGAGCAAGTTCGGGTTGCGCGGATCCCCACATGTCGTTGATGCTGGTGTGATCATCCTCGATGATGCGCACGTCTCCTCTTCTGTGGTCCGAGACGCCTTCACGTTGAGAGTCCCTCGCACGGATGAATCTTATGAGACCTTAACCGCCCTCTTCCGCGACTCCTTCGACAAGCTGGACCGACTGGGGACCTTTGAAGATATCCTAGAAGGAAAAGACCCAGGCATTCTCGAAGTGCCCTACTGGGCCTGGAGAAAGGCCCGCGGGGAGGTCCGCGAGATACTCAAAGACCATGATGACGTAGTGATGGAGTGGCCGCTGGTGCGTGACAGACTCCATCAGTGCCATGCCTTGGTTAGTCGCAAGGCGTTTAGCATTACTCCAACGCTTCCGTTTGTTGACCTCCTGCCGACCTTTGGTGAGGCGAACCGACGAGTCTATGCCTCTGCGACGTTAACGGACGACAGCGACATCGTTAGAACCTTTGGTGCCAGCATGGCCGCAGTCAAAGCGCCGCTCCACTCGCAGTCCGTTGCAGGTGTCAGCGAGCGCATGATCCTGCTCCCGCATCAAATGGACTTCGAGTTCAGTATTTCCGAGCTCAAGCCTTTCCTCGACAAACTCGCTAGTGACAAGCGTGGAGTCCTTGTGCTTTCTCCCTCAAACGAAGCCGCCGAGAACTCGTCTGGCCTGGGTAAATTCGCAAAAGGCACGAACTTGGCCGCCAAGAGGATTGCGGAATTGCAGAGAGGAGAGTACTTCGGCCCACTCGTTCTCGCTAACCGATATGACGGGGTTGACCTGCCAGACGACGCGTGCAGAGTCCTCCTTCTTGACGGGCTGCCGCGGGGGACCTCCGACTACGAACTCTACCATGCGGCAGCCTTTTCTGGAGGTGCATCTTTGTCTCGACATATCGCCCAGAAAGTGGAACAGGGCATGGGTCGCGGGGCTAGGGGGTCAGGCGACTATTGTGTAGTGCTTCTGGTCGGGAAGAGTCTCTCGGGCTGGATTGCCAATAATTCCAATTTCGAGAACCTAACTAGCTCGACGCGAGCCCAGGTGGACCTCGGCGTGGACCTGAGCCGCCAGGTCGAGAGCCTCGCCGTATTGCAGGACGTCATCGAGCGGTGTCTTGACAGGGAAGAGGAATGGGTTGCCGTTCATGCAGAGCGGCTTGGGACCGCCAGCCCTGTCGCCCCCCCTGATCTCACACAATTACAGACCGCAGAGGCCGAGAGACGGGCACTGAAGGCATGGAATAATGCACAAACTCCCAAAGCCCTCGAACGACTTGACAAGGCCATTGCGGCCATCACCCCGATTGAGCCTGATTCTGCAGGATGGCTGAGTCAACTTGCAGCGAAGATCGCAGACAACGAGGACTTGGAAGCGGAAGCCATAACCTACCAACGCCGAGCATTCTCACTGAACGGCAACCTCTTTCGTCCCGCAAATCCGGAAGCCTACGTACCGAAGACAGTGGTGGCTTCTCAGGCGGTGGCAATTGCCAGTTATGTCGGCAACTACCGCATGCGAGCCGGGATGCTAGATGACTTCGACAGTAAAATGTCGACGCTCAACGCTAAAGCCAGCGCGGGCCAATTTGAACAGGCGCTCATGGGACTAGGATCTGCGATTGGCCTAACGAGCGAACGCAAAGACAGCGGGGGAGATGGACCAGACGTTCTGTGGCTCCTCCCGGAGAGCATCGGCTGGGTCATGGAGGCCAAGAGTCGAAAATCTCCGAAGAACCCATTCAACAAGGCGGAGCACGGCCAACTCCTGGTTGCGGGCGAGTGGTTCCGTGGGCACTACCCCACCTACGAGCGGGTACTCGTGTCGGTGCACCCCAGTAGCCAAGCGACCGACGCAGCTAGCGCCGCCAATACCTCGGCGCTTACGCTGAAGAAACTCGAGAAGCTCAAAACCGACGCGAGGGAGTTGATGAAGACGCTCTCTAAGTCGTCCCTGGAAAAGGACGAACTGGCGCACTACTGTCAGCAGCTGCTCGACAAGTCATCGATAAGGTCGGATCAACTGGGCGCTACCTACCTTCAGCCGTTCATTGCACACGAGGAAAAGGGAATTGGCTGACATTACTTAACCTAAACCTTAACCCGGCAAGGTCGCACTCGTCCATAACAGACTGTAATAACAGTAGTTACATATCACATACTGTACCCCCGCCCCGGGTACAGGGCGTCTCGGCGGAAATCCAGTCTCTGGCTGAATTGCGTGGCTATAGCTGTCATCGACGCGAACCAAGCTTCAGATCGCCGGAAGTGATCGGCCGAGGATCGTCGGGGCGATCAGGTCATGGCGCTCCATGAACCGCCTCAGATTGCCTCCAACCTCACTCCCGGAGAGGGAATAATCGGAGCACGTGGCCTTTTTGGTTCCCTTGCCACATCCACTACTTTGCGGCCAGACACTCCGCCTATATTCTGCAGATCAGTCCAGCCTGACCACCAAGTGTAACGCTTCCAAGAGATTGGACCACAGGCCAAGACAATATCCAGAACCTGAGGGGTGCGAAGCGTCGTCTTCGCCAGATCCGCCCCGTAGGTATTCATAACCGCCAATAGCCGCCCAAGGATCGTACCTTATATGTCCGCAGTCTTCGACAGACTAGAACACTGGGTTGAGCATCAGCCCAACAAGCTGCTGTTCTCCTTTCTGGACGCTCGTGGCGATGTTCTAGAGGAGCACTCGTACCAATCCTTCCTTGATCGGTCCAACCTGATCGCCGGCCACCTCACGCGGTGGCCAGGTCTCAAGGCCGGAGACCGTGTACTGTTGGTCTATCCGCCCGGCCTGGAGATGATATGTGTGCTGTTCGCGTGCGCGCGTGCGGGACTCATCCCGGTGCCCACCTCCCCACCATCAGCGTACGGTTCGGGAGCGGCACTCTATCGCATGGAGCACATCGCCCGAGACTGCGCGGCGGTGGCCCTTCTGACCAGTCGAGAAAGCACGGACCTCTTGCACCGGAGTCTGGGTCAGAACACCGGCAACGGCATCGCTCCGGGAAGACGAGCCATTCGCGATCTGGAGTGGATCATCACGGAGGAATTGTTAGAGTCGGCCGGCCCCGTTCCCAGCCCCCCACCATCGGAAGTCTTTTTCTTGCAGTACACGTCTGGCTCGACCACCAGCCCGAAGGGCGTGGTCGTGACCCAGGAGAACATCCTGAGCAACTGTGAAATGGTAGTCGACCACCCGGCTCCGGTTGCGGTATCCTGGTTGCCGCAGCACCACGACATGGGGCTCCTGGGCTACTACATCTACATTTTGCTCATGGGCGGGACGACTCATGGGTTCTCGCCTACTTCCTTCCTGCAGCGGCCCTCCCTTTGGCTCAAGACCATTACGAAATACGGTGGCACGGCATCTTCGGCACCGAACTTCGCCTACGACTACTGCCTCCGACCGGGACGGGTGTCCGATGCAACTCTAGAGGAGATAGATCTCAGTTCGCTCCGCGTCCTGATGGCAGCGGCCGAGCCCATCAAGACCGACACCTATCGCCAGTTCCTGCACAAGTTCGAACCGTATGGACTGAATCCCGAAAGCTTCTACGTAGCCTATGGGCTTGCCGAGAACACACTGGCTGTCACCAGCTACGGAACCAAGACGCTCTCGCTAAACCGGCGAAGACTGAACAGAGGCCTTGTCCAGACGACGCAAGCGGTATCCGAGGTCTCAGGAGCAACTCACCTTATGAGTTGTGGGCGGCCAATCGGCGACGTATCGATCCGGATTGTCGAGCCGGAGACCCGGGCCGTTCTCGGCAAGAGCCGGGTCGGCGAAATCTGGGTGACAGGGAGCAGCAAATGCCTCGGCTATTGGAATGACGTTGCCCTGACAGAACAAGCCTTCCGCGCCCGGATCAACGGCCAAGACACGGATCCTGCGGAGTACTTGCGGACTGGCGACATGGGCTTTCTCCATGAGGGCGAGCTTTACGT
>JAJCYP010000100.1 GCA_029262855.1 Bacteroidota bacterium
ACACTACACGCGTGACGTGACACTATAGCACGGTCTCGAATCGAATCCGGAAGTCCTCGTATGTGCGGTTGAAGTCGGCCTCGGTGATCCGAAAACCGCGCCGGAGGCCCAGGACGGCCATGCCCGGATGCTTGTTGGGAAACGTGTCGTACGCGAAGCGGCGGTAGCCCGAGGCGCGCGCGTATTCAATCATCTCATCCATGAGCGCCACCGCGATCCCTTGATTGCGCCAGGCCGGCAGCACCCCGCCCTTGGCCGAGTAGTAGACTAGGCGGTTCTGTCGATACCCCAACTTGAAGCCCACCGGCTGGCCCTCGACTTCGGCCAGGAGCATCAGAAGATCTCCGCGATCAAAGCTGTTGATGATCCGCTTCTCGTCGAAAATGTCCCGGTTCAATCGGTCGATGATGGCCAGGTCCTCAACCCCCAGCCGCCGGATGTTGACCTCGGAACTCACTCGAATACCCTCCTGCTGACCGGCGCGGTATCCATCAGCTCCCCGCTTCCGGTAGGAGGCCGACGGTAGTTTCGTCAACGAGTGACCAGGGCTCCAGAAGGGCCTGCGGGACATCGGCCACGAACCGACTCGGGCTGGTTAAAAACTGGCCCTGATACCGGCGATACTTGACGGATGGATACGTCACAAACAAGTGATCTGCTGCCCGTGTAACCGCAACGTAGAACAGGCGAAGCTCCTCGTCCACCTCCTCGTTTGATTTCACCGAATAGCTGGACGGGAGAACGCCCTCGAGTGCCTGAATGATAAACACCGCCTTGAACTCGAGTCCTTTGGCCGAGTGGATGGTCGACAGGACCAGGGGTGCCTCGTCTTCGGTCAACGGGTCCACGTCGAGCGCCGAAAGCTCGATGGGATCCAGTGCAAGTGAGGACAGCATGGTGGCCCGATCGGTGAAACTCTCGACCACCGAAATCAGATGCTCGAGATCCCGCTCCCGCTTGGGGTAGTCCTCGTAGTACACCCTCTTGAGAACCGGCCCATAGTACTTCAGGACCGATTCGACCTGCTGCCCCAGCGTCTTTTTTCCGCCGTTCAATGACCGGAGAAGGTTGAACAGGGCGGTCAGCGACTCGGCGTATTTCGGGGACCACGGCTTCTCCCTCAACTGCAGGGGGTCGTCTCCCGATTCGAGAATCCAGGCCACGATCTGGCCCGCGGTCTTGGGGCCGATGCCCTCCAGGAGTTGGAGAACGCGGTTCCACGATATCGCATCCTGGGGATTCTCCAGAATCCTGATGTGCGCGACCACATCCTTCACGTGCGCGGCCTCGCTGAGCTTCAGACCGCCGTATTTCACGAAGGGGATATTCCTTCGGTTGAGCTCCATCTCCAGGTCGTAGGAATTGAAGCCGCTCCGGAACAGGACCGCGATGTCCTTGAGCGGGATGTTCTGCTCACGCAGATCCAGAATCATCTGGCAGACGAAGCGGCTCTCATACCGATCGTCAGGTGCCGTGACCAAAGCCGGCAGGTCTCCCACCCCGCGCTCGGTGAAGAGCTCCTTGTCAAACTTGTGCCGGGCCTGCGTGATCACGTGGTTGGCGAGGTCCAGAATCCGCTGGGTTGAGCGATAGTTGTGCTCCAGTTTCTGCACGCGCGTCCCCGGGAATTCCTCCGGGAAGGCCAGGATGTTGCGGAAATCGGCACCGCGGAAACGGTAGATGCTCTGGGCATCGTCGCCGACCGCCATCACATTCCCGTGGACGGACGAGAAGGCCTTCACCAATTTGGCCTGCAGGCGATTGGTGTCCTGATATTCATCGACCAGCACGTGCTCGCAGTTGCCGGCCACCAGCTTGTGGACGTCAGGCGCCTCTGCAAACATCTCTATGGTCCGCCTGAGCAGGTCATCGTAGTCCATCAATCCGTGGTCCTGCTTGAACTTCTCAAAGTGGCGAAACAGGATTTCCAGATCCCGTGCGTGCGGAACGAACTGCGGGTAGTCATCCTCAAGGATCTGGTGGAGCGGCGTGTCGCGATTCACGACCGAGGAGAACATGGACTGAATGGTCCGCTTCTTCGGGAATCGGTCCAGCTTGTTCAACTCCAGCCGGCCCCGTAGGACGTCGATGACGTCGGAGGAGTCCGACGAATCCAGGATGGTGAAGTTGTTCGGGAAGCCGATGCGGGAGGCGTGTCGGCGCAGGACCCCCAGACAGAAGGAATGGAATGTGCCGCCGTGAACCCGCTGGCACCGTCCGTCAAGCAGGCCGGAGGCACGCGCCAGCATCTCCCTAGACGCGCGCCGCGTAAACGTCAGCAGGGCGATGTGCTCGGGAGCGACGCCTGACTCGACCAGATAGGCCAGCCGGTAGACCAGCGTGCGGGTTTTCCCCGTCCCGGCTCCTGCAACCACCAGAATGGGCCCGCCGGCTGCCGTCGCAGCGGCGAATTGCTGCGGGTTGAGTTCGTCGCGGTATTCGATCCGGTAGTTGACTACCGCTTCGGCCGGATCCCTGCGAAGTACGAACTGACGTGCCATGACCTGGAGGTTGATCTCCTAACTGACAGGCTGGGCGAAGGGTTCGGCACACATGTGTGGACATCTTGGTGACGAGTTGGCCGCCCGAGGCGGGCCCGCAGGTAGCAGACCTCGGGAGTCGGCTGTACCTTGCGGGCTACCGGAAGCTATGACTTCCGGGCCGCGCAGGCCGCCCGGGGGGGCCAAGAACCCCGCAGGGGGTGCCCCGTTCACTGACGATCGGCTGAAGATCACGAGACCCCGAGGGGAGAGAGGTTTGATGGGAAAGGTCATCGCGGTTGCGAATCAGAAAGGCGGCGTCGGCAAGACGACCACCGCGGTCAATTTGGCCACTTCGCTTGCCGCGGTTGAGCGCTCCACCCTGCTGGTGGACTTCGACCCGCAGGCCAACTGCTCGTCCGGTGTCGGAATCGATCCCCGGACAGTCACCGCATCCAGCTACGAGATTCTGGTGGGCTCTGTGTCCTTCGAGGACGCGATTCGAACCACCGAGATGCCCTTTCTGGATCTCGTGCCCAGCCACATCAATCTGGTGGGCGCCGAGATCGAAATGGTGGATGTGCCGGACCGCGAACGCATTCTTCGGAATGCCATGCAGTCGATCCGGGAGCGCTACGACTTCATCATCATCGATTGCCCTCCATCGCTGGGGCTGTTGACGCTGAACGCGCTCACGGCCTCGGATTCGGTACTGATACCTGTTCAGGCAGAGTATTTCGCGCTCGAAGGCCTGGGACAGCTGCTGAACACGATCAAACTGGTTCGGCAGCATCTGAATGAAAAGCTGGATATCGAGGGAGTCCTCGTGACCATGTTCGACGTGCGGCTTCGGCTTGCGAATCAGGTGGCAAACGAACTGCGTCGCTATTTTGGAGACAAGGTGTTCACCACACTGATCCAGCGAAACGTCCGCGTTTCCGAGGCACCCAGTTTCGGCCGACCCGTACTGCTCTATGATGCCACGAGCGTCGGAGCCCGCAATTACATAGCCCTTGCCCGCGAGGTACTCAGCAGGCAGTTGCACGGCACCGAAGACGTACCGACGGATATTGGTGCGTTCTCGGCGGGCGATGGTCATGTTTAACGCCCAAAAAGATGGCTAAAGGAAAAGCAGTGCTTGGGCGTGGACTGGGAGCTCTTCTCCCGGAGAAGGAGGGGCCGGCGGCACCGTCGTTCGCCTCGACGCGCCTGTATGACTTCAAGGACCGCGCTCGCCCGGGATCGATTTCGGAAGTGAGACTGGACCAGATTTCCGCCAATCCCTACCAGCCCCGAACCGAGTTCGACGAAGCGGCGCTGGCCGAGTTGGCCAGTTCCATCGAACAGCTCGGCATCATCCAGCCGGTGACCGTGCGGACGCGGGGTGACGATTCCTTCGAACTCATTGCGGGCGAGCGGCGCCTTCGCGCGGCCAGGATCGCGGGTCTGAAGACCATTCCTGCCTTTGTCCGTGAGGCGGACTCCGAGGCGATGCTGGAAATGGCCATCGTCGAAAACGTCCAGCGTGAAGAGCTCAATCCCATTGAGGTGGCTCTCGGCTATCAGCGGCTCATCGACGAGTGTGATCTCACCCAGGAAGAGGTGGGCACAAAGGTCGGCAAGGGCCGCGCGACCGTGACCAACCTGCTCCGCCTGCTCAAGCTGCCCGCTACCGTGCAGGCACATCTGCGAGATGGAGACATAACGATTGGCCACGCACGCGCCCTGATTCCGATCGACGACCAGGCCGTCCAGGAGGGCTTTGTGGCCGAAATCATGGAACGTGGACTGTCCGTCCGCGCCACCGAGGAGCTGGTCAAGAAGTGGCTCGCCGGACCGGTGGAGGCGCCAGACCCGAAGATCAGGATCGCATCGCCCACGCGCGACGAAATCGTGCTCCGCAGCCTGACCGACCGACTCCGCAATGGACTGGGCACGAAGGTGGCCATTCGGCCCTCTTCCGCCGGTGACGGCGGAAAGATCGAGATCGAGTACTACTCGGCCGACGACCTGGAGCGCCTCATCGAACTCATGGGCAACTGACGTGAGCCGGAGTCTGGGCGCGGCGTTGCTTGTGACGATCTGCCTCATGGCCGTGCCCGGCGTCGCGCTTTCCCAGACCACTCCTGCCGAGACCCCGCAGCATGTGCGATCTCCGAGGGCCGCGCTCCTCCGGGCCAGTGTCTTTCCCGGCTGGGGTCAGATCTATAACCGGCAGTACATCAAGCTTCCGATTCTCTATGCGGGAATCGGAGTCCTTGCTGCGTCTGCCATCCAGGCCAACAAGGACTACGTGCGCTACCGGAATGCCTTTCAGTACAAGGCCTTCCAGGACATCATCGACGAGGGCGAAGAAAATCCGGCGGCTCATTTCCAGCCTGACTACGACGAGATCGCTGCCGTCCTCGGACCAATAGCGAGCCCTTCCCTGGAGAGACACCGGGATACCCTTAGGCGAAACCGTGACCTCTCGATTCTCGGGATCGCTGCCGTCTGGGGACTCGGGGTGCTGGATGCGTATGTCAGCGCGCACCTGAGCAGTTTTGATGTTGGCGAGGATCTGACACTGCGGGTTGCGCCGCACTTTTCGCCGGCCGCACTGCCTGGCACTGGACGCGGATCAGCTCCGGATCCAGGGGTCTCGGTTACCCTCGTCTGGTAGCCCCTCGCGGTCCGAAAAAAATATTCGAACCGAATGTTACCCTTTGGTCATCGGCTGCGGCTGACTGGTGATATTACCACTTGAAACGCCTGCCGTGCTTCTGGCACTAACATCGGCATTTCCACCCCCAGCCGCCCGCGGGCGGCCGTTCAAATCCGACCACATGTCTCAGGGCACCGACCGATTGGAGGAGACCGCGGTTTCGCTGGCCGAACCCTCGCTGTTTGACAAGACCCATCGGTTTTTCGCGCCCGATGGCCTGTATGCCCAGGTCAAGGGCGCAGATCTGTACCCCTACTTCCGCGCCATCGAGAAGAATGACGGGGCCCGGGCGCTGATCAACGGCCATGAAGTCATCATGGCGGGGTCGAACAACTATCTCGGATTGATGTCCGATCCGCGGGTCAAGGAGGCCGCCTCCGAGGCCATTGAGCAATACGGAACGGGGTGTACGGGCAGCCGCTTCCTGAACGGGACACTCGACATTCACATCGAGTTGGAGGAGCGACTCGCCACCTTCATGGGAAAAGAAGCCTGCGTGCTGTTCAGCACAGGCTACATGACCAACCAGGGCGTCCTGCAGTCGATGGCGGGGAAGGGCGACATCATCTTCAGCGACAAGGACAATCACGCCTGCATTGTTGCCGGTACGCAGGTAAGTCTGGCCGACACGTGGCGCTTCCGCCACAACGACATGGCCCACCTGAGGAAGGTGCTGGAGCGGGCCTGTGCTGAGCGCCCTGAAGCCGGACGCTTGATTGTCACCGACGGTGTGTTCTCCATGAGTGGGGTTCTTGCCAAAGTGCCGGAACTTGTGGATCTCGCGGAGGAATTCGGCGCCGCTTTGATGCTGGACGATGCACACGCGGTAGGCGTCGTGGGCCCGGGCGGACAGGGATCCGCAGCACACTTCGGCGTGACGGATCGCGTGCACATGATCACAGGCACCTTCTCCAAGAGCTTTGCCTCCCTCGGTGGATTCTGCGTGGGGAACCACGACGTAATCGAATACATCCGGCACACCGCCTCGACCCACATTTTCAGCGCGTCCATGCCGCCGGCCAATGTGGCCACAGCCCTCACGTGCCTGGACATTCTGGAGGCCGAGCCAGAACGGGTTGAGCGCCTGTGGGAGATCTCGGACTATATGCGTGACGGCTTCCGGAGGCTGGGCTTCAACGTCTGGAGCAGCGAGTCCCCCATCATCCCGGTGGTGGTCGGAGATCTCCACACGTGCTTCCGCTTCTGGAAGGACCTCCTCGAGGAGGGCGTCTTTGTGAACGCCGTTGTACCGCCGGCCGTGCCCCAGGGACAGTCCCTCATGCGGACCTCCTACATGGCCACCCACACCAACGAGGACCTTGACTTCATTCTGGATGCCTTCCGGAAGATCGGCAAGAAGCATGGCGTGATCGGGACGAACGGCACCGCCCACTGATGGAGGACTTCTCGGTTCGGCCGGTGAAGGGGCGCCGCGAGAAAGCGGCGTTCATCGATTTCCAGTTTCGCCTCTACGAGGACGATCCGTACTGGGTGGCCCAGCTTCGGATGGACATCAAGAAGCTGCTCAATCCGCGGAAGAATGCGTTCTTCGAGCACGGCAAGATGGAGCTCTTTCTGGCCTGGGACGAAGACGGACGGGTCGTGGGCCGGATTGCTGCCATCATCAACGGGATGCATCTGAAGAAGTACAACGACAGGGTCGGGTTCTTCGGGTTCTTCGAGACCGTGGATCGACAGGACGTGGTCGATGGCCTGATTGCCGCGGCGGACGCCTGGCTGGCCAAGGAGGGCATGACGGCCATGCGCGGACCGGTCAATCCGTCCCTGAATGACACGGCAGGCCTGCTCATGAACGGGTTCGAGAGTGCGCCCTTCGTACTGATGACCCACAACCCCGCGTACTACCAGGAGCGGCTTGCCGAGGCGGGGTTCAAGCGCGAAATGACCCTCTGGGCATATTACATCCACCGGAAATACGCCAAGGTCGACAAGGTCCGGCGGGGCGTCAATCTGGTCCGGCGCAGGAATCCGGGACTGAAGCTTCGCACGCTGGACATGAAGCGGTTCAAGGAGGAGGCCGCGACCATCCGGGATATTTTCAATGATGGCTGGCGGGACAACTGGGGCCACGTCCCCATGACCGAAGCCGAGTTCGACCACCTGGCATCGGAGATGAAGCAGGTGGTGGACCCCAGGATGGCGTACATGCTGGAGCTGGATGGAGAGCCTGTCGCATTCGCCATCAGCATCCCGAACATGAATCAGGCCCTCATCAAGGTCCGCAACGGTCGCCTGCTCCCCTTCGGACTCCTCAAGATGTTGCCCCGGATCTTCTTTGGCGGAATCCAGGAAGTTCGGCTCCCGCTGATGGGTATCAAGAAAGCCTTCCAGGGTCGCGGTTTTGATGCCCTGATGATTCTGGAAACGGTCGATCGCGTCCCGCCCCTCGGCTATCCCGCCTGCGAGATGAGCTGGATTCTGGACAACAACATGCCGATGCGCAACGCGCTCGAGTCGCTGGGAGGCACCCCCCACAAGGAGTATGCTATCCTGGAACGACCGGTGGGGCCCGCATCCGCATGAACGGAGTCCGCTTCGTCTATTTCGATCTGGACGACACCATTCTGGATCACCGCGCTGCCCAGGAATTGGCGCTGCGGGATCTCCACGGTCAGCTGCCCGCGCTTTCGGCCGTGCCGATCTCGAAGGTCCGGTCCACCTACCTCGTGGTCAATGGTCTGGTCTGGCGCGAGTACGCCGCCGAGACCAGAAGCAAGGAGGGGACGAGGTCGGGACGCTTCGAGCTTCTCTTTGAAGCACTTGAGATCGAGGCAGACGCGTTCCGCGCGGCAGACCTGTATCTGGAGGCCTACGCCGATCACTGGGTCCTTGTGGAGGGCGCGATGAGCGCCTTCCGGCGCATTACCGGACAGTTTCCGACAGGGCTGCTGACCAATGGCTTCGCGGAGGCACAACGAGCCAAGCTCGCACGGTTTCCCGAGTTGGCCGCGGCGTTCTCGGCCATCGTGATCTCGGAAGAGGAAGGCGTGCTCAAGCCACATCCCCAACTCTTCCGGATTGCGACGCAGCGTGCCGGGGTGGACCCGGGTGAAATCCTCTACGTGGGCGATTCGCTCCACTCCGATGTCGTGGGCGGACTGAACGCGGGATGGCAGATAGCCTGGTATACCGACGCACCGGCTGTGGCCGGAGAACCGGACGTGCCGCGATTTTCGGACTGGAGCGAACTCCCGGGCCTGCTGGGGATCTGAGCGGTCGGGTATCCAGGTGGCCGTGGGACAGTGCGAGAGCGGACGGCCACCCCGGCGACTGCCGGCAATCGTCCTAGATGCCCAGCCGGTGCATCAGGTAGTTGAGCCGGCTTCGCCAGCCGAGACCATACCCGAATCGCTCCGCGGTACCTCGGCCCACATGCTCTACGTACTGCTCCACCGGAAACTCTGCCACACGATGTCCGCGGGTGGCCGCCGCCTGGCTCGTTTGCAAGACCGGCAAACCGTGGTGAATGAAAGGCGGCAGACTGGCGTAGACTTCACGATTGATCATCATGAATGCCGAAACGGGGACGGGCGTGCCCTCGACGCTGGCGAATCCGCGGGGATCGGCGCGAGTTACCTGTCCACACGCCCAGTTGGCGGGCGCCACGGCCTGGGCGGCCATCGGCTCCAGAAAGCCCCCACGGTGTGTGATGGTGTCGCTGTCCAGGAAGAAAACGCAGTCCTCCCGGGCCTCCCTCAGAACGAGATCCATGGCCGGACCATGAAAGCAGTTCTCCTCCAGCATTCTGACTTCGAGACCTTCAAACCGGTCCGGAAGGGACTCGACCATTCGGGCAGAACCGTCGGCCGAGCCATTGTCGACCACCAGAAGTGGTGCGGATGCCTCGTGACGCCGAAACGACTCTACCGCCTGAAGCAGCAGGTCCGGCGTCTGAAAGTGGATGATTGCTGTTAGTACCGACGCCATGGCTGTACCAGAAAAGGCCACCCAGAATTAACTGAGCAGCCTCTGGGGAAGAAGAAAACCTCTTCCAAGTTTGATGCCTGAACACAACCCCGACGCGACGCCTCCCCCGGTTCCCCGCAGCCGCAAGCGGCTTCGGCTTCCCGGAATGGGAGGGATAGCCTCACTTTTTTAGCGACGCCCGAAGGCATCACCTGGCGGTCATGTCGGAGACACGCTTGCGCGCGCTCCAGCTCACGTAGTATGGGCACACTTCGCAAGCCACCCAGCTTTTCGCAGTCATTACTGTCTGCGACTTCCGGAAACTCGATTCTGATTCGTGCAAGCACAATTCTGAATCCAGCCTTTTCGCGCCCGTTTCCAGCATTGCCGTTGGCATCGCTGGACGGGTGTGATCGTAGGAGTCGGTTCCCTCAGATCGCCCTTTCGGACAAACCTGGCTTTCCCGCTCTTCGACCGCAACGACCGCAGTGGCGCTTCCTAAGATGCGCTCCTGCCAACCGCCGCCTTCCGAAGCTCACACGTTCCCCGAAAACTGGTTTCGGTTCTGCCAACATATTTACTGGCGCCGTGATCACCGCCTGAACCTTCTTCAGCGACTCGATCACCGAACTGCGGTTGCCCGCATTTCGATCATCCGTCCTTCTGTCGACGTCCACACCGAAGCGTCGCCCGAGGGCTCGTCTTCGTCGGCTTCCCGTGGATCCGAGCCCGAAGGTTCTGGATCCGCTTGGGCTACCTCATGCAGCCTAGAGACTCAATCGCGTCAAGGAACAGTGCCGTCAGGCACTGGGACTATTATAGGCGGGTGACCCGGATTCGTCAATCGGAATGTCCATCAGTCCTTCCACAAACAGTGCACATGAGTATCCACACGGGCGGTGCATAACTCGGGGCGATCGACCGAAATGGCCCAAACGCAAAAAGCCCGGCTCAGGAGCCGAGCTTTTTGGTGCCCAATCCTTTCTCTGCGACTGAGTTTCGTAACTGCGTACGCTATCCAGGCAACATGAGGTAGCGGGAAGGTAGGGCTTCCCGATCACAGTTCAAACTACAATAACGGCCTCCCCCTTCAGAGCACGTTTTTTTACCCGGGCAGGCGCCAAGACGCAGACTGCAATAACGGCTTACCGGCCATCGCCCGGCCGCACTCAGAAGCCGAGTTGCCTCAGGAAAATTCCAATTACGCCAGGATTCAGGAGGATGGTGACGACTATCCCTCCCAGCGCACCGCCCAGATGGGCCTCATGGGCGATGCCGCCCCGCGTGCCCGATCGCCTCATGGCGTAGATGGAACCGCCCACGAAGAGCACGGCAAAGAGCCAGGCAGGAATTGGAATCGCGGCGAACAGATAGATGAGATCAGTCGGTCGATACAGACTGTAGGAGAAGAGCACTCCGCTGATTGCTCCCGAGGCTCCGACGGAAGCGTAGGACTGCGAGTCACGCTGAAGAAGCACCGTCAGCCCATTTGCTGCCAGTTCGGCTCCGAAGAACACCGCGAGAAAGGCTCCGGTCCCCAACAGGGCTTCAACGGCCGGTCCAAAGGCGAAGAGCGTAAAGAGGTTTATCGCCAGATGCCCGAATCCTCCGTGTATCAACCACGCCGACCCCAGACGGTAGTACTCCTTGTCGGCAATGACCCTTCGCGGCTGCAGCGAGAGCTTCGCCACGAGATCCTCACGCGCCGTCATCGCATACCCGCTTACCAGTGCGATCACCAGAAGCAGCATGAGGGACGCGGGCGCGTCCAGGAAATAGAACATGGGGCAGAGGGATCTGGAGGCGACTCCGGGGTGTCTCTATTCAGGAGTCCATGCTACGGTCCCGGAGTCGGCAGGATTCGGTGCTTCGGGTCCTCCGCACCGGTGCAGTATCTCGCCTCGGACCTCCCGCAGTGGCGGAATCATGACGCGAAGTCCCTCCATCACCGTCATCCCAAGCAGGAAGACGGCCAGATACCAGAGCGCTGAAAGCTGTCCTCCGTTCGAACTCCGGTCCGGCGGGTCAGGCGTTTCCGATAGGAAAACCCGCCGAATCAAAGCGTCGATCTCCTGATCTGTCATGGGCGATTCGGGCGAATCCAGTGCTTTTTCCATTATGAGTATCCGTGTTCGCTGGTGTGATGCGAGGCAAGGGCGTGGACCTTTCGAACCGTTTCGTAGAACCGGGCCATCCGCATGCGGAGCGCCGCCTCCGAGGTACCAACTCGCTGAGCAATTTCCCCGTACGTCATGGCCGGGTCGGCGCAGCGAAATCGTACCAGTTCGCGCGTCTGCTCATCGGCGGCTTTGATCACCCGCCCGATGACGCGGTGCCTGAGCCAGTCACGATCGTTCCACTCGGATCCGGTCGCTGGCGCAGCGGCAAGCTGCGCCTCGAATCGGTACAACAGCTCCGAGTGCGAGAGCAGCACCTCGCGTCCATGTCGGGTTCGGGCTCGAATCAGGTGTCGCCTGAGATTGTTCTTGAGCATGCGGCGGGTGTAGTTGTACACCACGCGAATCCTGGGCCAGGCCTTGGTAAATTCCAGGTAGAATGCCGATGCCAGATCTTCGGCATCGGCCAGTGTCAGAGCGGATTCGACATCGCTCTTCTTTCGGTAGTAGGAATGGGCCGTTACATAGGCCCAGCCCAGTAGACGGTCTCGCGCCTGGCCGTCGCCGGCCTGCGCTTGGTTCAGCAGATCGACGGGCGTCGCATCCGCGGGAGGTTCGGAGGGCATGGTGGGGAGAGGTGGGTTACACCCCTCTCGACACGCGCCCTGCGCCTACATAACCTCAGGCGTTCGGGGAGAGCTTACAGCCAGATTACTTGTCCAGGAACCGTGCCCGACATCAAGGAAGGTCACGAAGTCGTCGATGTCCATGATGCCGCTGGTGCCCAACACCAGTTCGCCTGACGCGGGATCAACGACAGCGTACGTCGGCAGGGCCACGGTACCCGTCAGACCGAGCTGGTACCGCTGAAAGTCCGGCCCCAGGTCGAGCCCATCGGTGTACAACCGGAGCAGGACAAATTGATTCTCAAATCGTGTCCGCACCTGCTCGCGAGGAAACACATTGGCCTCCATCTCCCGGCAGTTGGTACACGTGTACCCCGTAAAGTCTATAAGCAACGGCCTGGCCTCTTCCCTCCCAGCCGCCAAGGCGCCCTCGATGTCGTCGACAAACCAGGCTTCGTCATCCAGGCCTGCCTGATTGATGGCGCCCTGAGAGAGCAAACTTATGTCGGTACCCTGTCGCGGCGGCAGGTAAGCGTCCAACGCGTTGAGTGGAGCTCCGAGCAGCCCCGGAATCATGTAGAGACTGATGGCAAAGAACGTCATGGACGCCATCAGTCGACCAATGCCGACCGATTCGACAGGACTCTCGTGAGGAAGCCGGATTTTGCCCAGCAGGTAGCTGCCCGTCACGAGAAAGATCACGATGACCACCGCGATGGCCATGGGTCGCGAAACGATCTCCCAGCCCCAGACCAGGTCGGCATTGGAGATGAACTTGATGGCGGCCGCCAGTTCAATGAAGCCCAGAACGACCTTGAGCGAGTTCATCCATCCGCCGGCCGTCGGCAGGGCATTCAGGGCGTTCGGGAAGACGGCAAGCAGCACAAAAGGAAGTGCGAAGGCCGTGCTGAACGCCAGCATTCCCAACAACGGAAACAGCCACGTTCCGCCCGCCGCGGCCGCCAGCAGGCCGCCCACAAACGGCGCCGTGCAGGAGAACGAGACCAGCGTCATGGTGAGTCCCATGAACAAGACGCCCAGGTAGCCGCCCTGATCGTTCGAGCGCGCGTTCGCGTAATTCAGAAGGCCATTGGGGACACGCAATTCATAAAGGCCAAGCAGCGACAGCGCAAAGACAATCAGGATGGCCGCGATGAACAGGTTCACCCACGGGTTGGCTGCGATAGTCTGAGCGCCTGCGGCCCCCACAAGAACCGCCATCGCGATTCCCAGGCCAGTAAAGAGTCCCACTATGGAAAAGCCGAACACGCCCGCCATTCGCAGCGCTCGGGGTCGGTTGTCCGCGTGCTTGGTGAAATAGGACACCGTCAGCGGAATCATGGGGAAGACGCACGGCGTCAGCAGCGATGCGAAGCCGGCACCAACCGCCAGGAGGAGAAATCCCCAGAGTCCCGCGGTGCCCATCGCCCGGTTGTCCTCACGGCCGGCCGAGCCCACCGTGGCCGTTCCGACCGAGGACTCATCGGAGCCCGAGGACAAGTCAGCGAACAGCGCGTCGATGGCCGCATCATCTCCGCCGCATTCGATAGTCACATCGCCTTCCTTCAGCGAACAGTCGGGATCCAGCACGATGTCCGCCCCAAATGGGACTGTGGTCGGGGGCAGACAGACGCCGCGGTCATCGTTACATATCTGAAACGAGACCTCCCCGCCGACCCGGTGCGTTCCGGGCTCCGCGTCGGTAGTGGTGGTAACCGAATAGACGAACCTCGCCCTGTTGTAGTACCACAACAGAGTCAGGTTGAAGTTGGTATCGAGCCCCTGCTTGGGGGTCGACTGCTCCGCACCAGCTACCTCGAAGCCATCCGGAAGCGCCCATTCCGTCTTGACACCGAAGGGCCGGGGGCCGGTGCCGGCTGGAAGCGTCTCGTCGAGCGCATAGAGCTTCCAGGGGCTCGCGATCTCGGCATCCAGCACAAGTTTGAGATCGTTCCCGGGACGAACCGAGTCGGGGACCACCGAAGCGGTCCACTCGATGTACTCGGTGGCGTGCCCAATGGGGTCGCCAAACTGTGCGACTGCCGGCTGGACAATCACCAGGGAGGCTATAAGAAGCCCGAATAATCTCATGTATGCGGCCCGTTTGAACCCATAACTCCAGGAGGAAGGACGTTGTTGCCCTCCACCGCGCAATTAACGGGCCGCGTCTTCAGGACGGTTCGAATCAGGACACGGCTGCGAAACTACTCGGCCTCTGGAGCTTCCGGGGGCTCTGGAGCTGCCGGAGTTGCCGCAGAGGCCGGAGCCTCAGGAACCGCCGGAGCCTCTGGAGCTGCCGCGGCCGCCGGAGCTGTCGCGGCAGCTGGAGCGGCAACGCCACCCTCGGGCAACACCTGAAACTTGACCTGAGCCGTCACTTCCGGATGGAGCTTCACCGCGGCGGTGTAGACACCCAGCATCCGGACATCCTCAGCCAATTCCACCTTTCGGCGGTCGACCTGGACACCCTGGGCAGCGAGTGCCTCCACAATCTGGGCCGAAGTGATGGTCCCGAAGATGCGGTTTTCCTCTCCCACCTTGGCAAAGAGCTCGAGGTTGAGTTTGGCCAGTTCGTTGGCCAGGTTCTGCGCGTCGCCCTGCTTCTGGGCCAGCTTGCGAGAGGCCTGACGGCGCTCTTCCTTGGCAGCCCGAATGGTGCTGGCCGTTGCGAGTCGCGCGAGGCCGCGCGGAATGAGGTAGTTACGCCCGTAGCCGTTCTTGACGGAGACGATCTCGCCGCCCTCGCCAAGGTTGTCCACCTCTTGTAGCAGAATCACCTTCATGGTCCTGAATGTTTTTGCGCCGCGTGTGCGACGGGTGGAAAGCTATCGGACCGCGTCCGCAACGAATGGAATCAGAGAAAGATGACGCGCACGCTTGGTGGCGCGGGTCAGCTGGCGCTGAAACTTGGCGGACACTCCCGTGACACGACGCGGCAACAATTTGCCCTGCTCGTTCAGGAAGCGCTTGATCATGTCTACGTCTTTGTAGTCAACGTATTCAGGCTCGTCGATCTCGATTTTTTTGGGCGGTTCTGTTCCGCGCTTCGGCTTCTGTGCCTTCTTTCCTCTAGCCATTGTCTTCGGTAGTCTCGGCTGCTGGGGTCTCCGGAGTTGAGCGCTGGGCCTTCTGCACCTCGAAGTGACGGGTCATCTTGCCGTCCATCTTGATCGTGAGGTAGCGGAGAATGTTGTCGTCGATTTCCAGGGCGCGTTCCAGACGGCCGATGAAGCTGCCGGGGGCGCGGAAATACATGTTGACGTAGAAGCCATTACGCTTCTTCTGAATCGGATAGGCCAAACGGCGGCTTCCCCATACATCAACGTCCAGGATGTCAGAGCCACCCTCCTTGATATACACGGTGACGCGCTCGACCAGATCCTTGATCTGATCTTCCGAGAGCACCGAGTTCACGATGTACGTGAGCTCGTACGTGTTCTTTGCAATTGCCATCTAGTCCCTCTGGGTTGGTTCCACCAAGCCCCCCAAGATGGTTTCGGGGAGCAGGATTGTGTGTTCAGCCTGTCAATATAGATCACCTGGGCACCGACTGAGTGGCCTGAGATTCCAATTCGACCAATCTGCACGTTGACGACCCACGTGGAGCCGAGTGGCCCGAGGCCGCCCCCCCGGCGGCACCAGTGACGCGTCTATCCGTTGGCGCGCGCTGCCATTCTCTCGCTGTTCTCCGCCATCTTCAGGGCCCGTATCACCGGAATGAGATCACCGTCGATGACCTTCTCGAGCGCGTGGTTCTTGTCGTCGCCTTCCAGCCTGTGGTCGGTGACCCGTCCCTGGGGCCAGTTGTATGTGCGGATCTTGGCTGACCGGTCACCGGAGGCCACCATGGACCGCCGGGCCTCGCTACGCACGGCCTCCACCTTGGCAAGCTCCAGGTCGTAGAGGCGGGAACGCAGGACGCGCATCGCCTTGTCCTTGTTCTTGTGCTGGCTCTTCTCGTCCTGACAAGTCACCACCAATCCGGTCTCCAGATGGGTGATGCGCACAGCCGAGTCTGTGGTGTTCACACTCTGTCCGCCCGGGCCACTGGACCGGTAGACGTCAATCTTGATGTCGTTGGCGTGGATGTCCACATCCACTTCCTCGGCCTCCGGAAGCACGGCCACGGTCGCAGCTGAGGTGTGGATACGACCCGATGATTCCGTGGCCGGCACCCGCTGTACGCGGTGGACGCCACTTTCGTATTTCATCGTCCCGAAGGCTTCCGCCCCTGAGACACTGAAGACGATTTCCTTGAAGCCGCCCTGGGTCCCGTGCGAGGTATTCATCACGTCAAGCTTCCAGCCGTTCCGGTCGGCAAATCGCGAATACAAACGAAACAGGTCGCCGGCAAAGAGGCTGGCCTCATCGCCGCCCGTTCCGGCCCTGATTTCGACGATGGCATTCTTGCTGTCGGCCGGATCCCGTGGAAGCAGCTTGAACCTGAGCTCTTCTTCAATCTGTGGAAGTCGATCCTCGATCTCGCCCAACTCAAGCGCGGCCATCTCGGTGATTTCCGGATCTTCCTCCCCGTCCACCATGGACTTCAGGTCGTCACGCTCGGCAACCAGATCGCGGTATGACGTGATGGACTCGACAAGCGAGCGCAGCGTCATGTGCTCGCGTCCGAGCTCCGCCATCTGCCTGGGATCTGTCGCAATCTCGGGCTGCGACATCAGCCGATTCACCTCGGTGTCCCGAGCGAGAATTCCTTCTATTACCTCGTCTGCAATCATGCGCCCACAAACGCCGGGCGGCCGTCTAATGATTCAGAACTGCCGTCCCCATCCGACGGGTTCTGACACGCGGATTCGCGGAATGAGACTCAAAACAGCGCTCGAACGTGAGCCGAATCGGTCATTTTGGCCTGGGAGGCGGGTTCGCCGGCAATGGCACGCTTTCTGTAAACCCAAGACTGAACCAAGGAACGGATACCACACTATGCTGGCCTCAACCAGATACCACATCAGGAGCTCCTCCGCCTCCCGGGCAGTCATGATCTGGCTCCTGACATGCATGTCAGTCTACTACGTGCTCGATGGCGTAGCTACCCGCCACGTCGCGATCAAGGTCGAGAATTTCCGGACGCCAGGCATGAGCGACGAGCAGGTCCTCTCCCTTGCCGTTCAGAACGCCTATGCCGGCGAGTCGAACTACTGGTGGATCAACGACAAGACGCCGTATCTGGTGTTCGACCGATCCCGCGACTACGACGTTTCGCCTCAGCTCTACGAGGTCTTTGACCTGGAGATGGTCGCCAATGCCAGTACGGGCCCCATCGGCCTGCTGAAGCCGCGGGTCGCTTCCATGAAGTAAGAGGCGGCCTGCCAGCCGGCAGGACTGCCCGGCGGCCGACTACTCGACGGTCACGCTCTTCGCCAGATTTCTGGGCTGATCCACGTCACAGCCACGCATCACCGCAATGTGGTACGCCAGCAACTGCAGCGGTATCGACGTGAGGATCGGTGCGAGTTCTTCGATGGTCTTCGGAACCCGGATCACGTGCTCGCACAGCTTGTCGAGTTCTCCGTTGCCCTCGTCCGTTATCGCAATTACGCAGCCCTTCCGGGCCACCACCTCCTCGATGTTGGAGATCACCTTCTCATAGGTGGAGTCCTTCATGGCGAGAAACACCACCGGCATGAACTGATCAATCAGGGCGATCGGACCATGCTTCATCTCTGCAGCCGGATACCCCTCTGCGTGGATGTAGGAGATCTCCTTCAGCTTGAGTGCTCCTTCAAGCGCGACCGGGAAATTGTAGCCCCGACCGAGGTACAGGAAATTCTGGGCATAGCGGTAGACACCGGCGATGGCGCGGATCTGACCATTCAGATTAAGCACGCTCTGCACCTTGTCAGGCAGCTCCTCGAGACCCTTGAGAATTGCCCGGGATTGGTCTTCCGGGAGGCCGCGCGTCTGGGCAATTTTTGTAGCGATCATGGTCAGGACTGTGACCTGAGCCGTGAACGCCTTCGTGGACGCGACCCCTATTTCCGGGCCCGCGTGGAGATAGACACCCGCATCCGTCTCCCGCGCAATCGTCGAGCCAACCGTGTTTACGATTCCGTAAACGGGAATGTCCTGGCCCTGAGCCTGACGGACCGCGGCCAGCGTGTCGGCCGTTTCGCCCGACTGGGAGATAACCAGAACCGCATCGCCCTTCCGAAGGATCGGGTTGCGATACCGGAATTCGCTGGCGTACTCCACCTCAACCGGGATTCGGGCCAGTGACTCGATCACATACTCGCCCACCAGCGCGGCGTGCCAGGAGGTCCCGCAGGCACAAATGATGATCCGGTCGGCCTTGGACAGGCTATCCATGTGATCAACCAGGCCGCCCAGCATCACGATGTTCTCATCAGCCCGGACCCGGCCGCGCATGCAGTTTGCCAGGGACTTCGGCTGCTCGAAGATTTCCTTGATCATGAAGTGGGTGTAGCCCCCCTTCTCGATCTGCTCAAGATCCCATTCGAGCTCGTGGATCTGCGGGTCGACTTCCTTCTTGTCAATCGTACTGACTTCGAACTTGCCGCGGCTGACCACCACCATCTCGCCGTCGTTCAGATAGACCACCTGACGGGTGTACTCAATGAGGGGCGCTGCGTCGGATCCCAGGAAGTACTCGCCGTCACCGACTCCGAGAATCAAGGGACTCCCTTTTCGGGCCGCAATCAACAGGTCGTCTTCTCCCTCGGCAACAATGGCTATGCCGTAGGTACCCACCACCTGGGTCAGTGCCTGACGCACAGCCTCCGGCAAGGCCAGTCCCGTCGTATTCCGGACGTCCTCGATGAGCTTCGTCAGAACCTCGGTATCCGTCTGACTGTGAAACACGAAACCGCTCCGCGTGAGCCGCTCCCGGATGGCGTTGTAGTTCTCAATGATCCCGTTGTGAACCAGGGCAAAGCTGCCGTCGCTGGCCAGATGGGGATGAGCGTTGGCATCACTCGGCACGCCGTGAGTGGCCCAGCGCGTGTGGCCAATGCCCAACGTGCCGATCACCCTGGTGGTCTTGAGGACCTTCGCCAACTCGCCGACTTTGCCGTTCTTTTTGTGAACGGACAACTGGCCGTTGACCACCGCGACGCCGGCTGAATCGTATCCGCGGTACTCCAGCCGTTTGAGACCCTTGATCAGCACGTCAACTGCCTGACGTTCGCCGATGTACCCGACTATTCCACACATTTCCTATTCCGTAGTGATTTTCGGTCCGTGCACGGACCTGACTCTTGTATCGAACAACGCGAGGAAACCTGAATAATGGGGCTGCTGTCCGATATGAAACGTGATTCCATCGACCAAAGAATCACGTAGTCACGCCAATTCTCGGCCGACCACCACAGCGATGGCGCGAACTTGCTCCATGAGAGTGGCAAACTGCGCGAAGTATAGTGACTGAGGACCATCGGAGACGGCCGAGTCCGGATCAGGATGCACTTCGATCATGAGACCATCGGCGCCGGCCGCGACTGCAGCACGCGCCATCGGTGTAACCTTGTTCCGGATGCCGGTCCCGTGACTGGGATCGACTATGATGGGTAGATGGCTCTTGGCTTTGACCACTGGTACGGCCGAAAGATCAAGAGTATTGCGGGTATAGTCCTCAAACGTGCGAATTCCCCGCTCGCAGAGAATCACATCCGGGTTTCCCTCGGCCATGATGTATTCCGCGCTCATCAACCACTCCTTGATGGTGGCCGACATGCCGCGCTTCAGCAGAATGGGCGTCCGGGTCTTTCCCAACTCCTTGAGCAGCGAAAAATTCTGCATGTTTCGGGCTCCCACCTGAAGCAGGTCGGCATGGCGGATGATGAGCTCGATCTGGCCCGGCTCCATCACCTCAGTCACCACGGAGAGACCGCGCGCATCGGCGGCCTCGCGCAGCAGGACGAGCCCCTCCCGGCCCAATCCCTGAAAACTGTACGGCGATGAGCGCGGCTTGAAGGCTCCGCCCCGCAGGAAGGTCGCACCGTGTGCGGCCACAAATTCCGCGCACGCGTGAATCTGCTCCTCGGACTCCACGGCACAGGGACCCGCCATGACGGCCAGGTGGCCACCCCCCACGGAGTGCTTCCCCGCCGTGACCACCGAATCCTCGGTCCGCCAGGCCCGGCTCGCGAACTTGTAGGGTTCCGTCACCCGGTGGACCGCTGCCACCCCCGCCAGTACCGAGATGTGCCTCGTGTCAAATTCGGGCTTGACGCCGATGGCTCCCAGTACGATCTGCTGCTCACCGCTGGAACGGTGAACGTCGAAACCGAAGTGGTTCAGACGCTCAATGACGGCCTGAATCTCGCCTTCGGCGGATCCGTTTTCCATGACTACAACCATGGGCTCAGGTCACCTGCACGAGTCGATAGTTTTTCTTGCCCTTTCGAAGCACCAACAACCGGCCCTCGATGCAGTCCTGCCGCGTGATGGAACGCGCCTCGTCTACTACCCGCACGTTGTTCAGGTAAACGCCACCGGACTTGACGAGTCGGCGGGCTTCTCCGCGAGATGCCGCCAGACCGGTCCGGTTCATGAGGTCCAGAAAACCGATTCCATCGCCGGCGAAGACGTCAGAGTCAAACTCCGAGGAGGGAGCTTCTTCGAACACGTCCAGGAGTTCCGAGGCGGACAATGCCTCCATGGCGCCCCCAAACAGCACCTTCGAGGCCCGTTCTGCCCCTTCCAGCGCCGCAGGACCGTGCACCATTTCGGTGACGTTGCGTGCGAGCGTGCGCTGCGCCTCGCGCTGACCGGGTCGTCCGGCCACGGCCACCTCAAGCTCCTCAACATCGGGCCGGTCCAGCCAGGTGAAATACTTGATGTAAGGGATGACGTCCCGATCGTCGGTATTGAGCCAGAACTGATAAAATCGGTAGGGCGAGGTCCTCTCCGGGTCCAGCCATACGGTGCCGCTTTCGGTCTTGCCGAACTTTGTGCCCGCCGCATTGGTGACCAGGGGAAACACCAGACCGTGGGCCTTGCCCCCCCGGACCCGCCGAATCAGTTCGGCGCCGGCGAGAATATTCCCCCACTGATCGCTGCCGCCAAGCTGCAGGGTGCAGTCGTGCAGCTCATTGAGCTTCAGGAAGTCGTAGGCCTGAAGCATCATGTAGGTGAACTCGGTGTAGGATATGCCGTCCTCGGAGTCCAGGCGTCGCCTAACGGACTCCTTGGACATCATGTAGTTGACGGTGAAGTGCTTCCCTGTGTCCCTCAGGAAATCGATGAGCCCCAGTCGGCCCAACCAATCCAGATTGTTAACGATTCGGGCCGGATTCCTGGCGGCATTGAAGTCCAGGAATGGCTCCAGTTGCGAACGAATGCCCGCCAGATTCTCCTCCACCTGGACGGCGTTCAGGAGTTGGCGCTCCTTGGTTTTACCGCTGGGGTCCCCAATCAGTCCGGTCCCGCCTCCGACGATGGCGATCGGAGTGTGTCCGAACCGCTGGAGCCTGGCCAGACACATGATGGGAAGGAGCGACCCTATGTGCAGGCTCGACGCCGTCGGATCGAAGCCAATATAGGCCGAGACGGACTCCTTGCTCAGGATGTCGGACAGGCCGGGCGTGGCATCGAATACCATCCCGCGCCACGAATACTCTTCAAACAGGCTGCCGCTTTGAGGCATGGTTTGAGGCCTGGCTTGAGACATAGGTCGGTCCTTATTGCTGGTAGCGCTCCAGGGTGAAGTTCTCACCCAGGTAGCGGCGTCGAACTTCGTCGTCGGCGACAAGTGCCTCGGCCGTCCCCTGCTTCAGAATTTTCCCCTCGTAGAGGAGGTAGGCCCGGTCTACAATGGCCAGGGTCTCGTGGACATTGTGGTCCGTAATCAGCACTCCGATACCACGCGCCTTGAGTCCGGCCACCACCGCCTGGATGTCTTCCACGGCGATGGGGTCCACGCCCGCAAACGGCTCGTCGAGCAGGAAGAACTTGGGCCGGATGGCCAGCGCACGAGCGATCTCGGTGCGTCGCCTCTCACCGCCCGAAAGCATGTAGCCCTTGGATTTGCGCACGCGGTGCAGCCCGAACTCGCCGATGAGGTCGTTCACGCGCTCCTTGCGCTGGGCCTTGTTGAGCGGCTGATACTCCAGTACAGCCTCGAGATTCTGCTCGACCGTCAACTGCGTAAAAATGGACGCTTCCTGCGCCAGGTAGCCCACGCCTCGGCGGGCCCGTTCGTACATGGGCAGCGCGGTGACATCCTTCGTATCCAGGTTTACGGTGCCGCCATCCGGGCGAACGAGGCCGACAATCATATAGAACGTCGTCGTCTTGCCCGCGCCGTTTGGGCCGAGGAGGCCTACGATCTCCCCCTGGCGAACCTCGAGGGACACCGACTTGACCACGCTCCGTTTCCTGTAGCGCTTGACGAGCTTCTCGGCCCTCAGCACCGCACCGCCCTCAACCAACATCGACTCGGGCGCGCGGAAACCGCGGGTCGACGGAGCGATGTCGGGCGACGGCGTCGCCTTTGACTTCTTTCCGTAGAGCGCACGCACCGAGAACGGCCGACTTCCAGTGTCAATCGCCGGAGCCTTGGGGGCGCCGGGCGAAGTGGGGGCGTACTCGTGCGGCAGACCACGCTCCGAAATGGGGATGGTGTTGGCCGCCGGTATTTTGCCCGCGTCGATCTTGTTCAGATGATCCATGAACGCCGCGAAGTCCGGGTCGGCCTCCTCGATCGGAGCAGTCCGAACGGGCGAATTGGGGATCAGACTGTGGGCACGCTGCCAGGAGCGGACGGCCAGGTCCTCCTGTTGCGTCGCCTCGTAGGCCTGCGCCAGCATCACGTGCGCCAGTACGTAGGACGGAATCATCCTCACCGCCTCTTCGAGGATAGGAATCGCCCCCTGGGGGTCCCCCTCCTTGAAGCGCTCGATGGCCATTTCAATTTCTGCAATCGGCATTCAGCGGTCCGTATCGGGCTCTTCCTCACGAAATCGAATCAGCGCCTGTTGAAGCCGTTGCCGAAAGGCCGCGGCTTCTGGCCTGTCCCCGGGCTTCCAGGTCAGGCCATCCAGCCGCAGATCAGCCGGAATGAGCGTTCCGGGAAAGTACGTACCGTTCACGTCCTGATAGACACGCAGATCCGAGATCTCGTCACCGGAGAACAGAAAGCGAATCCGGTCCGCCGTTACCTGCAGCGCCCCGGCAAGGCTGTCCGCGTCATCGCGGTTGAAATAGATGGCCTCCGCATTTGGGGACACCTCAAGGACTCTCAGCGAATCGGCCCGAAACAGGCCGAGGACCGACCTCCCCTTCATTTGCTGCAGTCGGTCGATCAGCGTGTCCCGCTTGGCCACGAACGCATTGCCCCGAACCACAAGGGAGTCGATTCCGCCGTCGTGGCCTGCAATCCGGATCGTGTCGCCAGAAACCTGGGACTCACCTACCCAGATAAACGGCCGCCTGAACAAGCGGCTCTCGGACCTTCCGCTGTCCCACGACTGCTGGAACACGGAATCTGCCAGGGCGGAAAAATCCGCATCCGCCACGCGGACGCTGCCGACCGCAATGGTGCTGTCTACGCTGTCCTTGCGGGACGAGTGGATCTCCCGCGCGCTGATATATAACGTATCCGCAGCGGTGCTGTCGGTCCTCATTCGGGCGATCAGCACGTTGCCTGTCGCGAGGCCTGTTCCGAGACTGTCGTCATTCAGGGCGCGATCGCCCAGGATGAGGCTCTCCAGGTCCTCATCGCGGCGAACGATCACGACATTCCCCCGGGCATCACTCCTTCGGCCATCCCGCCAGTAGTCCAACGAATCCGCCAGGACATCGGACTCGTCCGAGTCGAGCCGTACTGACCCGGCGAACTCCGCCCGCTTTTCCTCGGTCCAGTAGGACCCGGTCTCGCTCATCAGAACGGAAACAGAATCCACCATCCGGACACCCGCCCGGAAGTCCGCGCGGTGTGCATCCAGGTCAAAATCACCTTCCGGCGCGGTGACCACCACCTCGCCATCCCCCAGACGAACATGGCCGACAGCACGACCCACCTTGGTGATGCGATTGTACCGAACCTCGTCCGCGGTCAGGGTGTCGCCCTGGTCGATGATCCGGACGTTGCGGGAAAAGAGATAGCGACCGTTGCCGTAGTCCACGCCACGGGCTGCGCTCAGCGTGATGGTTTCCTGGCCAAGCCGCACCAACGTCATCTCGATGATCTGGACCCCATTCTCCATCCGCATCTGAAACGTGCCGGCCTCCAGACTGAACCGGCGCTCCTGTCCCGATGCCGAGGGCGCCAGCACGGCTCCCAACACGAAACCAGACAGAAGCAGCACGAATTCTGAGCGCCGCCTCACTGCATGTCCTCGTCATCGTCCACGAGTACGGTCCCCGTCACGTTCGTCAATCGAACGTTGGTCAGGTCCTCGTCCGCCTGTAACCCATACCCCTCCAGATGCCGATCCGGCATGTCTATCCGTGCGAATCCTGGCGTTGAGACCGACCGTTCGAACTCCGACCATTCGAGCTGCTCGCTTTCCACGCGCCGGCCCTCACGCGCCACGGCCACAACATTTCCGCGAGCTACCATCCGACGCTCCCGGTCGTAGAAGATCACCCGGTCGGCCGTCAGTACAGCCGCCGAATCGCCCCGAGCATCGAAAATATCCACGACAACCCGGGCACCGTCATCCAGACCGGAAAGAACCATGTAGGTACTGTCAGCCCGGTCGAAATACGCCATGTAGGACGCCCGGATGTGAACCCGAGGCCGGCCCTCCTCGCTGATGAAATAGGTTGGGTTCCAACTTTCCTGATCCGGTCCGTCCTGGGTCTGGACCACGTCAATGGACGGCGGCGGGACTTGACGGGTACAGCCAGTGAGCAGGGCGACGGTCAGGGCCACCACGGCGCGCCCGGTCACGCCCGGCCCCCACAACGACGTGCGCCAGTTTCCACAGCCGGACCGCAGGCGGCCATCAAACCGCGAAACTCCTCGAGCGCGGCCGATGCGTCCAGGCCGGCAGCTTCGGGGATGTACATGATGCCGGCAACGTTCCTCGATGAGGGGCGCGTCTTCGTCCTGTGGCTGTCTTTCACCGGATTCACCATCGGCTGGTCCGACGAGTCGGCCAGCAGCAGCAGGTCCTGCAATCCAATCTCCTGCCCGGAGGCATTGAATACATAGGACTCACCATCGTGCCCGCGTCTGGCGAAACAGGTGTACCCCGCCAGATCAAGGTCCCAGACCGATGCGGGTACGAGATGCTTCAAGCTGATGTAGTTGCAGATATCTACGGCCGGAGAGATTCTGGGAAACGTGCTTTCCCTGGCCGCTCTGATCAGGTATTCGCTGGCCGGCTTGCCCCGACCCGTGGGCTTGTACCGCCCGAAGCGCAAAATGTCGCGGGCTGCCTTTCGCGTGGCATCTTCTTCCGCGCTGAGGTCCTTTTGGCGAGTGACGAGCAAGGTCTGCAGTTGCTGCTCGAATCCAGGCGGATAGACCCCCGGCTCCAGGCCAATCGCCCAAACCAGGCCAAACAGGACACCTTCTGTCCCTCCCGGCGTGGTGAGCGTAATGGCGTGTTCAGACTTCAGGGGAGATGGCGGGGTCAAGATGGCGCGATTCCTGCAAGGTCGAACGTAAACAGCCCGGTGTATTCGGGCGGTCCTTCCGGTTGTTCCTCGATCATACCCCGGCGATTGTCGCCGGAGTGGGAACGAGATGACCTGGTGGAGTAGAAAGGTCGGTTTTAAGAGGCCGGTTTTCCTTTAGATCCACCAATGGCCGCCGATACTACGGGCCAGTGAAAGCGTACATAACTAAGACCGCTCCGGCCATGCAAGTCACCTCGATGAACTTCACGGTTGAATCCTGGAACCAGCAAACTGTCGTCGTACACGTCGGCAAAGCCCTGGACTTCAGGAACGCCTCCGATTTCAAAGCGGCCTGCCAAGAGCAGGTTCGCGCAGGCGTCCGAAACTTTGTCCTTGATTTTTCTGAGACTGGAATCCTCGATTCCACGGGTCTCGGATCCATTTTCTCTCTCTATCGGCAGGTTTCGCCGCTCGATGGCCAGGTGGTCTTCGCAGCTGTCTCCCGCCCGGTACAGGTAGTCGTGCAGCTGACGCGGACCTACAAGGTCTTCCGTCAGTTCCCATCACTTGATGCGGCCCGCGAAGCCGTCAAATAGGCCTATTGACTCCGCTTGCGATTAGCAACGTGAATCCTGCACGCCGACATTTTGGAGATCTCGAACGCGTCATTGACGAGGTTCATGCCCTGTTTGACCATTGGGAAAACAGCGGCATTTTCTCGCCAGCGTTTGATGAGGACAAGGTTCAGCTCATGAAGCTGGCCATCCACGAATGGTTGGCCAACCTTGTGCAGCACGCCCACTTCGGAAGTCGGATACCCGAAATCCGCATGGACGTCACGCCGAATGGCAAGCGAGTTCGATGCGTCATCGTCGATAATTCGGATGGCTTTGATCTTGGCGCGTACCTGACCGAGAAGCGCGCGGCCCTCCCAGTGCTCCCCGAACGGGGCATGGGGCTCCTCATGCTTGATGCAGCCACGGAATACATGAACTACCACCGGGACGACGACGGTTGTCATCGTCTAGAGTTTTCTGTCTCGGCAGACCAAGATCCATGGCTCAACATTCCATTTTAGTCGTCGAAGACGAGCACACCCTGCGCAGGCTCCTTGAGTATCGCCTGAGCAAGCTGTATCGCGTCCGCACCGCGGCTAACGGTGAGGAAGCGCTTGAGCGAGTCAAGGAAGAACTGCCGGATCTCGTGGTGTCAGATATCATGATGCCCCGGATGGATGGGTTCGCCCTCCAGGCAGAACTGCAGAAGCAGCGCGAGACCCGGGCCATTCCGTTCATCTTCCTGACGGCCAAGGCTGACGAAAGCAGCCGGCTCAAGGGACGACGAACCGGCGTGGATGACTACATCACCAAACCGTTCGACATCGACGCGCTCCTCACGCGCATCGAACGCCTGCTGGAGCGCACTGCGCTCTTTCAGACCCAGTTGGACGCCCGCATCGGCCAGGACTTCTCCAAGAAACTGATGCCGAAGGCACTTCCCACTGTCGAAGGCTACAGTTCGCACTTCTTCAACAACCCGAAGGAGCACGGAGGCGGCGATCTGTTCGACTGGACGGAGCCCGAACCCGGGACCTACTACATCACGATTGGTGACGTGATGGGCAAGGGGTTGCAGGCCAAGTTCTACGCATTCAGCTTCCTGGGGTACGTGCGAAGCACGCTCCACGGGATGCTACGGGAAACCCGCTCCCCTGCCCTGCTGATGCAGCGGGTGAATCAGGTGTTGATGGATGACCCAACCATGGAAGAGACGTTCGCGTCCCTGCTTCTGGTTCGCTGGGAGCCGGCCAAGAATGAACTCACCTATGCAAACGCCGGCCACTGTCGACCGCTGATTGTATCGCCGAGCAAGGCTGAGGTCGTGCCCTATAGCGACATCATTCTCGGGCTCGACCCCATGGCCGAGTTTACCGACACTACCCTCCAGCTGAGTCCGGAATGCGCCTTTGTGACCTACACCGATGGACTGTTGGAGCAGGAAATGGAAGGCGGCGCACAATTGGGCGAGGGTGGTCTGATGGACCTGATCCCCGGCGTGTACCGCGAGGCTCAGCCCATCGACCGGATGCTCGAGCAGATTCTCGCCAAGAGCACACTGCCGGAATTCGCCGATGACATTCTGGTCTTCTGGCTGGAACGCCAGGCCCTGCGCGAACGCCAGGCTCCCAGGTGGTTCTCGCCTTTCTCCGATCAGGCCGATCGCAAAGTCTGATCCAGGCCGCGTGACGACCGTCAGGTCCGACCGAGAATCTTTCGCATGGCGCTGTTGAACCGGTCCAGGTCCACAGCCGAATTGTAGGCGTGCACCGACACCCTGAGCCCGGTTCCCCGAGCGGAAGTCTGTATCCCCCGCTGGCGGAGGGCTGTCGCAATTCCGGAGGGATCAGCGACCCTGATCAAGGCGATTCCCGACAGATGATGTTGATCGCGGGTCGAGATCAGCTCCAGGCCCAACCGATCGACAATCTCGTGAAGCGCGCGCATCAAGGATTGAATCCGGGCTGCGGTGTTCGCGGGCCCTTCAGTGCCCCAGAGGCTCGCCGACGCGCCCATGGCGAACGCGCCGGGAAACGGTGGATGCCCTGCCTCGGCAAACGCGCCGTCCAGGCCCGGGTCAAGCACTCCGGCCTCGAGTGCAAAGGGATCCCTCTGGCTCCGCCAACCCGCGTTTGGCGACCCCTTGGCCGGTAGGCCGTCGGGCAGCACCAGCCCCGCCACACCATAGCCCGACGTCAGCCATTTATAGCCGCTGAATACCACCGCATCCAGGCCCAGCGCGGCGGCGTCGAGCGGAAAGGCCGCTACGGCCTGCGTGGCATCCACAACCAGACGCACTCCTGCGTTGCGGCAGACTTCGGCAATGGAGGCGAGGTCCGCCCGAAATCCAGTCGTGAACTGAACCCAACTCAACACCACCACGTCGGCTGCGGCGGCGGCCACCCGGACGTCATCGGCGTCGAAGCCTCCATCCTCCCTGACCCGCCAGACTGTGGGCTGAAATCCACGACGAAGCCAGGGAAGCGTGCAGGAAGGGAATTCCGTTTCCGGATAGGCAAAGCGTTCGCCTGGGTAGAGACTGGCCACGAGATTCAGCGCGACCGACGCGTTCCCTACGAAGGCGACGTGCTGGGATGGGCACCCCACGAGTCGTCCCGTCTCCGCTCGCGCAGCGTTCGTTCGCGCGATCCATTCATTCCAGTGGACGTCTCCATCCTCCAGAGACTCCCGGTAGTACTCGGCTGCCGCGCGATGAGCCACGTCAGGGATCGGGGCCCCACCGGCTGTGTTCAGGTAGGTGGTCCGCTCCAGGGCGGGGAATCGGTCTCGAAGCGTCATGGACCAAGTTGCGCGGCCCCGACCAGAGGGTCAAGTCGGCACGCTTCTTGGTTTTTGGCTGTCGCCCTAAACCCGTTGCCACGATGAGCGAGAGACCCACAGGATTTGCCCCTTCCTGCACGATTGGCCGGCCCCGGTGTACGGGTGGCAATCATCACAGGGCGGAACGGGAGGTTGACCTTGTCATCGGGCACAGCTTTGCGGACCTTGGGACTTCATTCAGTGTCCCCTACGTGCGCGTCCTATTCCTTCTTGTTCTGCTGCTCTCGGCCGGCTGCCGCGACTTCTCCGTGGACGCACTGAGCGACGACCCGTCCGCGAGGCGATTCCGTTCGTTCGACGTTGAAGCCGAGGTGCCCTTTGAGATGAGCGTCGGAGATGAGGCCTTCCTACAGGTGGCCGACCTGACCCTGACCTTTTCGCTGGTCCTGGAGGACTCGAGATGCCCGCGCGAAGCGTCCTGCGACAGTCCGGGCAAGGCCGGTGTGCTCATGGACATTGCACGCGGCATCGGCGACGACTCCCAGATTATCCTGAACATTCCGGGGCAGGTCCCGACCCCGTACCGACTGAACGACTACGTTCAGCATCGACAGGAGCGGTTCCAGCTTCTTGAGTTGACGCCGTACCCGGAGATAGACGGGGCACCCGACGCCGCGTCGTACGTCGCGACCATCCTGATCGAGCGCTGAAGGCGCCCAAAAATGAATCCAGCCACCCCACTACCTGAAAACCAAAACCCTCGCTAGTCGGTTGGCCGCAAGCTGCGCTTCAGAACATAGGAAGGGACGGTTGCCTGAAATCCTCCGCTTCGAACCGTCCACAAGAAATTGTCCTTGATATCTGCTACCACTTCGCCTGGTCCGAGGTACAGTGAGTACTGGAAGCGACCCTCAGAGGAGAACACGTCCAGTCTGGTCGAATCTCGCAGTTCCGCATCCGAGACCTCGACAAGGAAG
>JAJCYP010000101.1 GCA_029262855.1 Bacteroidota bacterium
CGGCGCCATGATGGGGCCGGGCATCTTCGCGCTGCCCAGCGTGGTCGCCGGGTCGATCGGCCCGCTCGGGATTCTGGCCTATTTGGCCATGGGAGTACTCACCCTGTTCACTGCGCTAAACTACAGCGAACTCGGGGCGGCGATTCCGGTCGCTGGCGGAGGCTATTCGTTCGCCAGCCGGACGTTACCCCGGCCCGTCGCGTTCCTGACGGGCTGGTTCTTCTGGATTGGAAATACGCTCGCGTGCGCCCTGTACGTGGTCATTTTCGCACTGACGGTGCAGCACTACATCTGGCCGGGGGCGAGCCTGGTGCTGATCACCCTAATCACCACGGCATTCTTCACCATCACCAACCTGAGGGGTCAGGTCGAAGCTCTCAAGGTGATTACCGCGATGAACATTGTCGAGCTGATCGTGCTGATCGGCGTGGGCGTCCTGGGCGCAGGATCCATCGAACCGGCGAATCTGGAGCCGTTTGCGCCCATGGGGCTCGGTCCGCTCATCCCCACGATGGGCCTGATCTACATCTCCTACGTGGGATTCGACCTGATCACGGTGGCGGCCGAGGAAATCGTCGATCCGGCCAAAAACATCCCCCGGGCAATCCTGATCACGCTCGGGGTCGGCGTCCTGATCTACGTGCTGGTCCTCTGGGTGATGATGGGCGTGGTCAACTACACCGATCTCGCGGAGGCCGACACGCCGTTCATCTACGTAGCGGACGTTCTCTTTGGACCATGGGGACGGTGGGCCGGCATCGTGGCGACCATCATGGCGAGCCTCTCCGCTTTCAGCGTGACGTTGGGTGCCAGTTCGCGCATCCTGTTTGCGCTAGGGCGCGACCGGCATTTCCCAGAAGCGTTCTCGCGGCTTCACACAACCTACAAGACGCCGCATATTGCGCTGTTCGTGTGCGCAGGGCTGGTGGTCCTGCTCAGCGCCCTGGGTGTGGTCCGGTTTCTAGCATCGGTCAGCAGCTTCGGCTACCTAATCGCGATCGGCATCGTGAACTACACCGTGATTGCGATGCATCGCAAGATGCCTAATCTCCGGCGGCCCTTTAAAGTGCTGCTGTATCCCGTGACGCCGATCCTGGGTCTGATCGCCTGCTGGTTCTTCGTTCCCACGTTGGAAACGCAGAGCCTCCTGCTCGGCGCAGGAATGACCGCGGTCGGCGTTGTGCTGTACCTTATGCTACCGGGCAACCGGGCCGAATTGCGAGGCCTTCCGTCCTGGTTGCACAAGCTTAAAATCCGAATTCAAGCCTACTGGAGGCCTCACATGCGTGTGCTCATCATCGGCGGCGGAACCCAAGGCAGAAACATTGCCGACCGCCTGCTCAAGCAGGACGAGATTCGTATGATGTTCCGATCGGCGGAATACCAGATCACGTTCATTGAGCAGGACGGCGAGCGAGCGGAGGCTTTGGGTCGTCGCTTTAACGTGCCCGTCTTCCACGGGGACGGCACCAAGCCGGAGATCTTGGAGCAGGTGGAGCCGCGTCAGATGGAGGTTGCGATCGCTGCAACAGACAGTGACGAACGAAACGCAATTATCGCTCTGCATGCCAAGCGACTCGGCATTGCACGCGTGATCGCCATCGCCCGCGACCCGGATCACGTGGCGCTGCTTGAGGACAGCGGTGTGACCTGCATCAGTGCGCCCTATGCGACCGCGGCGATGGTCGAAAACTTCCTGGACCGGCCGAGCGTCGCGGATCTGTTCGAAATCGATGGCGGTGCGGCCAGTCTGGTCGACGTCTATGTCCCCGAGAACGGGCGCGTGGTCGGACTGAAGATCCAGGACATCAGCATCCCGAACGAGTGCGTGGTTGCGGCCATTGTGCGGAATGGAGCGTTCGTCGTGCCCCGCGGTGGGACCGAAATCAAAGCCAGCGATCACGTGGTGTTTGCCGGGCCGCCATCCTCGGTGAAGGACGCTCACGCGGTGTTCGTGGCAAAGGGCGAGGCTGGATGAGATACCGATCCCTTTGATTAGCGTGGTTGAGGGCTGCTGCCCCCTCTGTCGGTCAAAGAACGTCGAGCGGGCTTCGCGTAGTTAGCCCGCGGCCGAGGACGTGCGTGTAGATCATCGTGGTCTTCAGATCCTTGTGGCCGAGTAGCTCCTGGACTGTCCTGATGTCGCTGCCGGACTCGAGAAGATGAGTTGCGAAGGAATGCCTCAGGGTGTGGCAGGTAACGCGCTTGGTCATGCCTGAGCGGAGAGCCGCCTTCCGGAGTTCTCCTGGGCTTTTTCGATCGAATGAGAAGGGAAGCGGCGTCCGGCCCATTCTTCAGCGCTGGGCGAAGCTGCTGTGGCAGGACCGTCTTGCGATCTCGCGCTCCTTTCGCATGCTGGATGTGGATGAGGCCGTATTCCATGTCAACATCTTTGACCCGGAGTTGAACCGCTTCCGAAACTCGAAGGCCTGCTCCGTACAGAAGACCTGCCAGAAGTGACTGGACTCCGCTGAGGTTGCGGGCGCCGGGGCCGTTAAGTAGATGTTATGGCCACCACCGAATGACCGGCAACCTTGGCAGCCCCCGGCGGTATGTTTAGGTGATTCAACTGTCTACGTTATGACCCAACATCGACTCAAGACTACTGTCGCAGGGGACGGCAGCATCACGATTCGTGATCTCCCGTTTCGCGCTGGAGAAGAAGTAGAAGTGGTTGTCGCCGTGTCCGACCATCCCACAGAGGACGTATCTGCCGATCGCAACCCACTCCGCGGGAGTGTGCGGCGGTTTGAGCGACCTTTTGAGCCTGCATCCGACGCCTCCGATTGGGAGGCGTCGTGATTGTCCTTGACACGCACACCTGGATTTGGTGGATCAGCGCGCCTGAAAGTCTAAGCGAGGCCCAGAGAATTGCGGTCGATGAAAGTCGGGATAGTTTGATCGTCAGCGCCATTTCCGTTTGGGAGGTGGCGAAGCTTGTCGAGTTGGGTCGCCTGGAGCTGGACCGCCCGGTCTTAGAGTGGATCTTCTCGGCTCTCAACGTCCCAGGAGTTCGGGTCCAACATCTTACCCCGGAGATCATTGTGGACTCGACGGCCCTCCCTGGCGATTTTCACCGCGACCCGGCCGACCAACTGATCGTCGCCACGGCGAGGACTCTCGGAGTACCTGTTGTGACATCCGATCGAAAAATCGTGGCCTACCGTGCGGTCGAATCTGTTTCGTAGCCAAGGGGGCCATAACAAGCCAATTCAGCGGTCTCCCTTCGGTCGCCGCTGATTGCCCAACCGTTATCTGTCCTAGAGTAGAGCCCGGAACTGAACAACACTTAGACCGGCATCCTTCGCGATACCACCCATGGTGAACGCGTTGATAGGATTCGCCCGAGGGATGGTCAGGATTCTCGACCCGTCGGACATGATGATGTGCTTGCCTTGTCGGATGACGCGAAACCCAACTTTCTCAAGGGCGCGAACCGCGGACTTGTGGTTGACCCCCGGGATCTTCGGCATTTTAGGCTGCGACCTCGACTTCGCGAACCTCGCTGTCATCTTCGCCAGCGAGCTGCTCAGCAACCACCAAGTACTCAGCGATAGCCTCCGCAATGTTCTTTAGCGCTTCTTCCTCTGTCGCCCCCTGGGACCAACATCCGGGCAGGCCGGGGCAGGAGACGCTGAACCCTTCTTCAGACTTACGTAGTGCAATCTTGTATTTCATGTGTCTGGCCCATTTGGGGTACAACCGAAACGTGATCGCCAAGTCCTTGGTTTCCATGCTTGAACACGGACAGATATCCCGTTTATGGCCCTCAATGTCAAGAGGGCGTGCGATGTCATCGGACGGATGTTTCCAGCCCGTGCCTCTTGATCGCCGTCCACCGTCGTCAGCGCCACCTCTGCGGAAGGGTTCTGCGGTCTGGATTTGCAGCCTGCAGCTACACCCTACACGTTTCGAGGGTCTCGCGTTTTCCGGAATCGGGTGACGCGGCGTCAACCAGTTCTTGGTGACGCGCCCGAGAATCAGTTCCGTTCCCACCGGTGTCCGCTCAAGAGACTGGCTCGGCCCGAGGGCCGTCCCGTTATTCGGCTGGTTGCACCGGTAGGTCAGCAGCAGTCTGATGCCGGTGTCAGGCATCAAGTTCGTTGTAGTAGGGGGGTGCGACGCCGGCGTCCATTCAAGCGCAACGCGGTCCG
>JAJCYP010000102.1 GCA_029262855.1 Bacteroidota bacterium
CCCAGAGGTATCCGTAGATCAAAACCTCATTCCACTCGCACAAGTCTGGAAGCATGGCCATTAGCAGTAGCCCGACAACTGCGGAAAAGACTGCGGTCGCTACATATGGCCTGATCACCTCCCAAAGCTCTCCCGATGCCAGCGCCTGGGGCGGTTTGGGAAGCATCGCTCGGATGAGCGGCAAAACAAGGCTGATCACTATTCCTAAGACCAGGGACAGGTAGATGATGGGTGCGCTTGTCATGGGACGACGAGAGGCTTTGGTGGTCGGGTTGACGCTTGAGCATCTCCCCGATCTCGGGATAAATGCAACCACAACGCCAAGAATCACGGATTTACACTATTGCCATGGGCTCGGAGGACTTGTACCCTCCAACGTAAATAACCCCCCGGTGCAATGACCCCAGCAGTCTCCTACCTCCAGTTTCGTAAAGCCCTTTGTGTGGGCGTTGACCTAAGTACGAATCGGGGTTTGCCCGAATTATTGGTGACCGACCAAACCCTTGCGGACCAGCTTAAGACTGGAGGCGGCGACGCCAACTTTCTGAAGCCAGTCATTAGCGAGATTCTTCAAGACCAGAATATCAGCGAACTTGATCTTGGAGACTGGAACCTGAGAATCGCCTCAGTGACCGGAACGACGGATGACCTCCACATCTCACAAGACGCGGTCTATCTGCCATGGCCGCTTCCGCTCGAGTTGGCTCAAGGTGGCAAACTCGACGAGAATGACCAGCGTATCAAGGATTTACTGGCGCGGTTGGCGCAGCTCAACATCACTCCCCCCGCCCTCCCGACCGGCAAGGTTGTAGGCCTGATTGAGTCGTGGGAAAAGTTCGTTCTAAATGAGGGCCACGAGTACAATCAGTCTCCCGGCTGCAATCCGGGGGACACGAAGTGTGAGACCTTTTATGAGAACCCGCTAGATCCGGGGCGCAGTTTTCCTCATCACCTTTTCTGCGAGTGCAGGATCGCGACCAACCTTCCCGAGGACTACCTACTCTCTTGGGGTACCGACCTCGGTTCCGGGACAACCGACGGATTCGTCTTCTGGCTCCCGAAAGAGACAAGCAAGAAAGTGCTCATCCCCTGGGGTCCCGACTTGAAGAGAGAAGAAGCCCCCATTAGCAGCGTTCCGTTCCTGCCAGTCAGTCTGCTCTCCTGCACGGCCAAATGCGACAACTTTTGGAGTAGCATGCAGGGCAAGTGAGGCCTTCGGCATGCCCGTCGATTCACCCGCGGTCGCAGTCCGGTTCCTCACGCCCCGAGAAGCGCCCGCTCAGGTAGCTCAGCGTAACTACCCGGATAGGTCCGGCGGGTCTCACCAAGCCATCGGCAAGGGCTGGACCCGAGCTGAAGCCGAGGCCTCTGCCATCGGCGAGGCCGTCGAGCGGTCAAGCGCCTTCCACCGCACGTCAGATGAGGTCATCCACGCGTCCCTGAGGCGGATTGACGACTCGGCCCTGCATCCCAACCGGGTCATGCAGTTCAGCGAAAGTCAGCTGGCCAGCGAACAGAACCGGGCGGAGGCTCTAGAGGCCGGCCTCGACATCATTCCCGATTCACTTCCGCAAGACCTTAGCATTCCGTGGACCCGGCTCTCAGGAGTGCGTGGCGAACAGCAGAAGTGTATCCCTGCCGGCTGCGTGTACTTCAGCTTCGCGGATCCGTCCGCTGCCTACTGTAGGGCAGACAGCGTGGGTCTCGCTGCGGGTGAGTCGCTTGAATCCGCATTGTTCGCTGGACTCTTGGAGTGCGTGGAGCGGGACGCCGTGGCCATTTGGTGGTACAATCGCCTCACCGTTCGGCGTGTCGCACCCGAATCGTTCAACTCGGGCCGTCTCGACAACCTCAGAGAATACCTTCGGCGATATTCTCGCGATTGGTGGCTTCTCGACTTGACGACAGATTTGGGCATCCCCGTCATGGCAAGCGTGTCCCCGGCTCCTCAGCCGGGTCGACCGATGTTGTGGGGCTTTGGGGCTGCCCCGACCGTTCAGGAGGCTGCCAATCGCGCCGCGGTCGAGATGTGTCAGGGACTGCCTCTACTGGCGAGCGACTGGATGGCACCTCGGCTACCCGACCGGGCCGACATGCGCTTCCTGACCAGCGAGGCGGTTGACGAAATGAGCTACCTCTTGGGGACTCCGTTTCCAGGCACGAGACACGTCCATCCGAGAGAAAGAGACCTTTCCGCGATTGCCAGTCACCTGGCCGAGCACGATCTCGAGTGCTACTATGTTGACCTGACGCGTCCGGATCTTGACCTTAGCGTAGCGAAGACCTTCGTCCCCGGATTGCGTCATCCGGCTCCGAGGTTTGCGCCGGGCCGTCTCTACGAGGTGCCAGTTCGACTGGGATATCAGGAGCAGCCGACCACGGAACAGGCAATGAATCCCCTCCCCTTCATCCTTTGAATGGCTTAAAGGCCACCCTCCTCACTCTTCTCCTGACTCCCGCCACAGGAGCAGAGGCGCAACAATTCGTTTCCTACGGCACCCAGGACGGCCTGCCGAGCGTCATTGTGGAGAGCATCGCCCAGGACGATGCGGGATTCATCTGGGCCGGCACGCAGGGCGGACTCGTCCGGTTTGATGGACGCGATTTTTCGGTATTCAAAGCGTCTCCCGTTCGCGAGGGGTTTCTCAGGGATGAGTACGTCCACGAGATTCTGGTGCATGCAGGGCGACTGTACGTAGGCACCAATCAGGGCGGACTGCATGCGTTGGATCCCACCACGAACCGAATCGACCGCTTCTCCATTCCCGATCACCCGGGTGGTAACGACGTCAGATCCCTGGCAACGACGTCTGACGGCTGGCTACTGGTGGGCACCTATGGAGCCGGACTCTTCAGGGCCAATACGGACGATCGTTCGCTCTCCCCACTCGGAAGATCGCCAACAGATCGCGACGCGCGGATCAGTCGCATCGTGCCGTCCCGCGCATTCAATGGCATCGTCTGGCTGCTGACGAGCGATGGGCTAGCCGCGTTCGACCTTGCCTCAGGTGATTATCTCCCCATCGTGGTTCCTGGAGTCATTCGAAGCCCTATCACGGCCCTCGCGGAGCCCTCAGGTAGGGTTCTGATCGCTACACAAACTGGTCTGTTTCTTCTGCGGGCGTCCATGACGGACGCCGGATTCGACCTCAAGCTCCTCGCTGACGATAGCGGCTCCGGCCAGTTGGCGGATCCGTTCATACGAGAACTTTTGGTCGTCGAATCCACTGACGAGGCCACCGACGTCTATCTGGGAACCGAGACCGCGGGAGTCCAACGCATCCGACTCGCCTTGGACCGCTTCGACATCGTAGAGCCAGCCTCTGGTGTCGCCGAGGGACTCGAAAACAATCGCATCCGAGACCTCTTCCTCGACCGACAGGGATTGCTGTGGGTCGGGACCTGGGGCGGCGGTCTTGGCAAGGCGCGGCCGAAACCACGCTTCAGCCATATTCGACCCTCGGGAAATGCGAGACTGAGTCCTCCCACGGCAACGATCATGAACATCGCAGCATCCGATCGGCGACGGGTGGTCTGGCTGGCCACGCTGGGCTCCGGACTCGTGCGATGGGACCGTGAGACGGGCAGGTTCGACTCCTTCTTCAGCCAGCCTGAGCACCCCCTTCAGTCTCTGAGCACGATTTACGAGGATGCCGAAGGCGTTCTCTGGACTGGTCGACTGGGGGACGCGCTGCATGAACTTGATCCAGACGACCCGGAGTCGATTCGTGCCTCCCACCCCCTGCCAACTGGGGCCGATCCTGGCTGGCTCAGGCTCGCGTTCGAGTCACCCGAGTACCCCAACACGCTTTGGATTGGCACCCAGCGCGCCGGACTGCTCCGGTTCAACTCGGCTACTCGCCAGGTCGAGGGCCACTGGAGTCACGACGTGAACGATGCCACCTCCATCCCCTCGAACGAAATCTGGGACATGGCGGCAACGAGGGATGGATTCCTGTGGATCGGCACAGTGGGAGGACTTGCCCGATTCGACCCGCGGACCGGACTCTTCCGGACGTATGTGCACGACCCCTTTGACCCGGAAACGCTGAGCAGCAACCGTATCGCCACCGTCGTCGTGGATACCACGGGCATTCTTTGGGCCGGGGCGTCGGACAACGGATTCAACCGCTTTGATCCGCTCACTGGTAGAGTCCGAAGGATCATGCCGGAGAACGGCCTCCCGGACGACGAAGTCGGAAACCTGAGCATAGACCACGGGGGCATGCTCTGGCTGGCCACAAACAACGGACTCGCCAGACTGAATCCGTACGAGGACCAGTTCACATACTTTGAACCCTCAGATGGCCTCCACGGTCGGGTGTTCACCTACAGAAGCAACTCGCAAACACGGGATGGCGAGATCTACCTGGGCGGGCCGAATGGCGGGATTACCTTTTTCCATCCGGATTCCCTGTCCCTGTTTGTCGATCCACCCCGAAGCGTTATTACCCGCATGGTCGTAGATGACTCGGTGCTGGTCTCAGCGCCGATTTACGGGCAGGGGTCGGAGATCCGGGGCGACTACCGGCACAACGACATCGACATCCAGTTCGCGGCGCTCGACTTCCGCGAGCCGGCAAAGAACCGCTTTCGGGTCCTCCTCGAGGGTTCAAGTGATGAACTCCCGCGCGAGCAGTCCGAGAGTTTTGTCCGCTACCCAAACCTGGCTCCTGGAGATTACCGGTTCTACGTCTGGGCGGCGAATTCGGACGGGTATTGGAGCTCGGACCCGGCCACCGTCGGAATTACGATCAGCCCGCCATTCTGGAAGACCACGTGGTTCTTCTTGACCAGCCTTTTCTTGATTGCCGGAGTCATTGCCGGCGGGTATTCGTATCGCATTCGCCAGATCCGCCGCGTCGATCTTGAACGCCAGCGCATTGCGGACGACCTGCACGACGATCTCGGTGGCAAGTTGAGCAGCATCGCGTTAAAGCTCGAACTCATGTCCCGAAGGCGAATGGACGGCGCACAGGCTCTGAAAGATTTGTCGAGTGCATCGCGATCCGCCGTCGCTGACCTGAGAAATACGATCTGGTTGGTTGGTACGGGGCAAGACGACGTTTCGAGTCTCGTCGCCCGGATGGAAACCGTGACGGCCGAGAGTCTGGTCGGAATCCCCTATCGGTTCGAGGTCGAAGGATCCGTCCCGGAGAGAGCCATGGCTCCGGAGGCCAGGCGGCAGGTTTTCCTGATCTACAGAGAGGTCCTTCACAATATCGTGAAGCATTCCCAGGCCAGAGAGGCGGTGATTCGGGTACACGGGAGCCGCCAAAAATTGTCCATAATTGTGAGGGACGACGGGGTTGGGTTCGACGCGATCCAAGACTCGGTCGGAAATGGCCTTCGGACGATGAAGAAACGAGCGGCGTCGCTTCGGGCGGCGCTGGAGGTCACGAGCAAGGCGGGATCGGGGACCGAGGTAAGCATCGAAGTTTCGCTCAATCGCCCGACCAGGTAGGGCCGGCGCGGGCGCAGAGGCCATCGCCCGCCGCACCCGGCTTCCTAAACTAAAACCGAAACCGGCTCCCCACTACCAGTTCAAACGAACTGTAGTTCTCCACCAGCAACACCGTCTTTACCCCCACGTTGAGCCCGAACGACGGGCTGGGGTAGTAGGTGGCGGTGACGCTCGGATTGAGCATGAGGCGGTCGTTGGACTCAATTTTTTCGCCGTCAAACGCGGTGTAGACGTTGAACACGGCCAGCATATCCAGATTGATGGACAGGTTGTCTCCGACCGGAAAGCCGTACAGAACGGCCATGTTCGCGTAGTTGGCGTTGAGGTCGCCGGCCATGTTGGATTGAAACATGGCGCCGTACATGAACATGGAGTCTCCCATGAACCGCTTCTGGACGGCGTGGAGACCGATGCCGAAACTGTTCTCGCCGAGCTCGGGAAGCACCGCGTTGACTGTGAGGCCGACGTATGACTCTCCATTCAGCGTCTGGCTGGTGTACTTGTTGAGGAAGCCCTGTAGCACATAGTAGTTGGAGGGGTCACCCGCCCCGAGTGAGAGGCGATTAAAAAAACCATTCAGGCCATAGGCCATGTCCCCTCGAGGCGTGACGCGGGCAAAGCCGCCTCGAATCGCGAAGTTGTCTCCGGAGGCTGAGCCGACGTCGAATCGCTCGTACTCCATGTCCGAACTCACCTCGGTGAGCAGCAGAGGGCGGCCGCTTCCGGACTCCTCCTCTGACCCCTGACTGGTGTTGTCTGTCCGGGCTTCGGCGGCGGAATTTGCCGAACGCATCCCCTTCGGGAGGACCATGTCATTGAAGGCCACATTCCGGAACGTGGAGATGTTCTGGTTGACCAGGGGATCCGCCGTGACCACGGCGCCGGAGCCGAGGCCAAGGCTGTTGCAGCCCAAGCCTGCCTGGGCGAACTGAACGTAGCTGGTCCAATCGCCGCCTATGACGTCCTCCATGAAGGCGAGGAGGTCTTCCTCGTTGTCGAAGTCGAGGATCCGGTCGTCCAGGGTGTCAAACGTGTATCCCTGGTTGAGCGAAATAACGAAAGTCCGCGACCGGCCGTCTATCGTCGCGGTAAACTCATAGCTGGTGTTGGTCTCGGAGAGACCTCGGATCGAGAAATCGTGGAGGTTGCCGTCGCAACCCGGGATATCCGTGAAGAAGATGTCGCCGTTTGTAATGTCAAAGAATTGAGCCGAAGAGCTGCCGGCTGAAACAAGCAGCAGGACGATCAGGAATGGCAGGGAGCGCAGCATGACGAGGGGCGTTTGAGTTCAGATAACGTGCTCGCGTCGTCCCGACGAGTCAGGAACCACACCAAAAAGGAAAGTCCTGGCGCGTTGCGCATCATCGCGCAATTACACCATTCTCCGCTGCTGCCCGACGCAACTATCGAGGGTCTATGAGCCCAAGGCTGCTCGGAATTCGCCGCCGACTCCGACCTCGAGGACACCGCAGCCCGTCCGTGTGTGATTTCCTCACCGCACCACGAGTAGCGATCGCGTCACAACCCGGCCAGCCGATTCGAGTACGCAGAAGTACACACCCGCGGTCCATCCAGCAGTGTTGATCGCTTTCTGGTAGTGGCCGGGAGTTTTGAAGGCGTAACTGACAAGTTGAAGGATTCTGCCAGTGGCATCCACAACTCGGATCCCCACCGGCGCGGCCTCTCCGACGGAGTACCGTATAGAAGCACGCCCACCTGAAGGGTTTGGATAAACGTCAAGCGACATTCCAACGGGCGCGACTTCTGACTCGGAATTTGTACCGATCACCATGTCGCCCGACCATTTCGACCACGTGATCCCGTTCGGTGTGTCCAGGCCACCACGCACCCGCCAGTGGTGATTCACACCCGCGGGAATCACGGATTCACTGGTCGCATAGGTTGGTTCGCTCAGTCCTTGCTCGTCCACCAAGATCACGACGGCTGATGCCGAGAACGGCCTATCGCCCACCTGGAGGTGGTACCTTGCGGCGGCAAGGACTGCATTCCATTGGAATACCCGTTGCCCTTGCCCATCAACATAGCCGGAGCCCGAGGATGGCGCCGCCAGATATGCGGCCGGACGCTACCGCAATGGTCCGCGCCTGGCCAAGAGTCCCAGTGACGCCGGGAAGCGAAACATCAATGACATCTTGGTTCGTGGCGTGCACATCGACCTGCCCATTAATCAGTTGGGTGGACGGCGTGCCCTCGTTAAAAACAAAGTCCGCCCACGTCAGTGAACCAGTTCGGTGTCGACGGAGAGGGTCAGGTATTGGGCGGTGGCGATGGTGCTCAGCAGCGCCGCGAGCAAGAGCAGGGGTAGGCGCTTCATGGCGGCACCAGGGGTTTTGGCGGGGAGCCTTTTCGAGATCCGGACGCTGCGCTTTGAAAGGGTGAAGTCAGGGGCTTTCACAAGCTGCCTGCGAAACGATGGCCCAGGCGTCACGTGATTACGCTATTTTTCGGAACCATGCTCACAGTGGTCATCCGCGTCTTTGCTCCCAATAGCGCAATCACCCGATGCACCGCACCATCCATACCCCCCAGATTGCCTGAGCAAAACTCATGACTACTCCGAGGGACATAATGGTTTGGATGATTGAAGACGACACGGTCTTTCGGGACACGTTCGCGTCGGTTTTCGAGCTCTCGCCGGACGTGTCCTGCACGGGACTCTTCGGCTCGTGCGAAGACGCCTTCGCCTATATCAACTCGGCCGATTACGTGGCGGACACCACCTTGGCACCGGACGTTGTTCTCCTGGACATCAACCTCCCAGGGAAAAGTGGACTGGAGGGACTCGAAACCCTGAAGGACCTGTTGCCGCAATCGCGCATCGTGATGCTGACGATTCGCGACGAAGCCGAGACCATCTTCGAGGCCTTCCGTAAGGGCGCGTCGGGCTACCTGCCCAAGAATGCTCCGGTTGACGAGATCCTGGACGCCGTCAATGAGGCCTACCGGGGCGGCACGCTGATGCCGGCTCCAGTAGCGCGCAAGGTGCTTGCGACGCTCCAAAGCGGCCCGACAAAGGACTACGACCTCAGCGACCGCGAGGTCGACGTCCTCCGCGAGATGACCAACGGGAAGTCCCAACAAGCCATCGCCGACGCGCTCTTCGTGAGCAGGCACACGGTCAACACGCACATCCAGCACATCTACGAGAAGCTACATGTGCACTCGGGGATTGAGGCGGTAGCCAAGGCACTGAGGGAGCGATTGGTCTAAGAACCAGTCGCTTTTGCCACGGTTTGACCAACGCCGGCTAGAGGCCCTCCATGCCCGCGCCCTATCATTGCTGCGGGCATCATCAAAGAAACGGGAGACTCCAGGGACCCCGTAGTCATCACGCAACGCGGCCGTGAGACGGCGGCCTTACGCTCCGATCTAACGCAGCGTGCCCATCTGATCTCTTGGAAATGATATCTGTCCGCCCCATCGACAACACCTCCGACCGCGACCTGGTCGATGCCACGATTGAGTGGGCGAGAACGCAGGGTTGCACCGAGTTTGCTGCCGACTCGGATCTCAAGGACGAGTCAGCACAGCGATTCCATCTGGCGATGGGGATGAAGGAGACCTATCGCATTGTCCAGTTCCGGCGGGAGATTTAGCCGACCGGCGTTAGTTTCCGAGCCGCCCTCCGTCAATGTGACCCCCGATCCTCCAAGACCACCATGCGAACCTGCCCGAACTGCGGCGCCACTACCACCGGCCGCTTCTGCCAAGACTGCGGCCAGCCCGAGTTGGTTCGGCTGACGATGGGCGGCTTCCTGGCCCATGCTTTCTCCCGCATCTTCTCGCTCGACCGGGGCTATCTGCACACATTCATTGGCCTGATGAGAGCCCCGGGCGTTGTCGCCAGGGATTACGTTGATGGCCGGCGGGTCTGGTACACGAACCCGCTCACGTATTGGTTGATCGCGGCCACGTTTCAACTGCTCGCGCTCTGGACGGTGAATGACCAGTACACGGCGTACCTGGAGCGAACCATGGCCTACTCCATGGAAGCCCAGGGAGAAGTGGGCGCCCGGGCCATGGACCAGTACCGCGAACTGTTTCAGACGGACGATCCGGTCCCGATCATCGCCCGGGTACTGGTACGATCGGTGAAGGCGGCCTATTCCTACATGAGTGTCTTCCTTGCGCTGGCCTTGGCCGTGCTGCTGAAGCTCTTCCATCGCAAGCGCTCGGGCGGCCATTACACGGCCGAGCAACTGGTCTTCAGCCTGTACATGATCGGCCACTGGGCCTTGATCACGGCCTTCCTGCTACCGATCACGATGCGCATCTCGCCAGCGCTCCACGGAGTGATCGGCACGCTGGGCTACTTCGTGATGGTCTACGTCGGCTCCCTGGACTTTCACCGGCAAGGACGCCGCGGCGCACTGGTTGGCGTGGCTGCCCTGGCGTTGGCCTTTGTCGCCTATCTCGTGGTGCTGATGTTCATCATGTTCGGCTCCATCGCCTACGAGATCGCCCAAATCGCTGGCTAGCCGTCCTTACCGGGTCCCGGCCTCGCCAGACGGGCCGGCCACAACATCAAATCGGACCACCACGTCCTTCCCCACGTGCAATGCCCCGAAAAAGGCGGTCGGCGGCTTCATCTGGTAGTCGGGCATGGACACGGGGTGCTCTCCAACAAAGCGTACCAAGTCATCGGCCTCGGAAACCATCACATCCATCTCGATCTCCTGCTCCACGCCGGCAATCGTCAGCGTGCCCTTCGTGGAAAGGCGAGTGCCGCCCTCGACCGCCTCGGAGTCAACAACCTCGGTCAGGACGTAGGTAATCTGAGGATGCGCCGCGGTCTTCAGCGCCTTGGAAATCAGCCGGTTCATGATTACGCCCGACGAGCCTTTGATGCTTGCGGCCGCCACCGAGAACTGCGCCGACACCACACGGCCATCCTCCAACTCGAAGCTCCCGCTCATCTCCGAAGCCTCCACCGTCCAGTCGTTCTTGTTGGACGTCCCGTCGATGAACACGGTCGAGCCTTCCTGAACGGTAAGCACACCTGATTCCTGGGCCATGGCGACGGTCGACAAGCTGAGAGCGGCGAGAAGTAATCCGGTACGGGTCATGTGACTCGAGGTACGTGCCGGGTGCTCTTCAGGAGAAACCTCCGGACAAGGTGATTTTGCGCGAGACACGGTTATCTTACGTGGTTGTGATACGCAGGGCGCGACCACAAAGACAGACTGCATCCAATCGATCCTATTCAGCCCCATGGATAACGGTTCCAAAGACACGTCGCCTGCATCCGCCACTCGGCGCGATTTCATCAAGAAGAGCGCGGTCGTCGCAGGCGCAGCCGCCGTCGGCGTCAAAGTCGCCCGGGCGAAGACCTCGAACTACCGGAAGAACTGGGCGCCAGCCCCGGGATCGGTCCTGGGAGCGAATGACCGCCTGACGATCGGCCACATTGGCGTCGGAGGGCAGGGCTTCAACGCCCACATGCGCACCATCACCAACATCAGCGGTGACGGCAGCACGTTCCACAACTACGATCACAACGCAGTCGCCGTAGCAGCCTGTGATCTGTACGAGGGCCGGCGCGCCCGCGCCAAGGACCTGATGGAACAGGCGCGGACCACCCGCGGCGCCTCTGACGTCTCGACGGAGGTCTACGAAGACTACCGCGAGATGCTGGAGCGCACGGACATCGACGCCGTGTTCATCGGCGCAGTGGACCACTGGCACGCCCAGATCGCCATCGACGCGATGGAATCCGGCAAGCACGTCTACTGCGAGAAGCCGATGACGCGCTACCTGGACGAAGGGTTCGCGGTCTACGATTCGGTGAAAGCCACGGGAATGAAATTTCAGATCGGCTCGCAGTACTGTACCGAGGGCAAGTGGCACACGGCGGCCCAAATGATCCGCGACCAGATGATCGGGCCGCTGGTTCTGGCGCAGGACTCCTACATGCGCAACACGCCGAACGGCGAGTGGAACTACTACGGCCTGGAGGAGGGCGTCACACCGGACACGATGGATTGGGAGAAGTGGCTGGGTCCGGTCCACGACCGGGTGGATTTCAATCGGGAGCACTACCACCGCTGGCGGAAGTACTACCCCTACTGTGCGGGTATTCTTGGCGACCTCCTGGCGCACCGGGTGCATCCGCTCCTGATTGCCACCGGCAACCCCGAATTCCCCACCCGCGTCGTGAGCCTGGGCAACAAGCAGATCACGGACGCCTCGGTTGGTCCGGAAGACCGCTCTGTGAACGACAATGTCCAGCTGATCGCCCAATTCCCGAGCGGCCTCCAGATGATGATCGTAGGCGCGACGGTCAACGAGCAGGGCCTGGGCCAGGTGATTCGTGGCAACGAAGGCACCCTCTACTTCGGAGGCGGCGCCGTCGAGCTTCGGCCCGAGCGTCCGTTTGCGGACCTAGTGGATCAGGAGACGGTCGAGAACATCACGCCCGGTGTGAGCATCCCGGCGCACGCGGCCGACTTCTTCGAGGCGATCCGAAATGACACCCAGCCGAACGGCAACATCGAAGTCGCCATTCGCGCACAGACCATCATCTCGATGGCTGAGATGTCGGATCGCTTGGGCGAGATGATGCACTTCGACGAGGCCACCCGGACGCTGTCGGCCGGCAACGGTCGTTCGATCGATCCGATCACCTACGGCACCCTGAGCCCCTCCTGATCTTGACCGACTCTGCCGAACTGGGGGTGCGCCTGGCCTGCAAGGCCATGGCCACCCGGTTCGAGTTGGTGATTCGGGACATGGACGCTTCCCGCGCCCGCGCCGCGGGCGAGGAGGCCTTGGCCGAGATCCAGCGCATTGAGGACCAACTGTCCTGGTTTCGGCCGCAGAGCCTGCTCAGCCGCATCAATCGTGGGGCCTACGAAAAGCCCATCCAGGTTCATGCGCCGGTCTTCCGCTTGTTGGAGGCCTGCCAGGACCTACACCATCAGACTGGCGGCGCCTTTGACCCCACAGTGGTCCCGGGCGAAGACGGCCTGCCCACTCCAGGCATCATCGCGCCCGGTTTGGCCACCGTTGAACTCGACGCCCGGCACCGCACGGTGCGGTTTCTCGCGCCCGGAATCGCCCTCAATCTGGGTGGTATCGCGAAGGGCTACGCCCTGGATGCGGCCGCGGGCATCCTGCGGGAAGCCGGCGTCATGAATGCGCTTTTGCACGGGGGAACGAGCTCGGCCGTTGCGATCGGAGGAGACGGCGAGCACGGATGGCGAATCGGTGTTTCGCATCCGGCTCTGGAGAGGGCCGGCCAGGTGGTCGCGCACATTGATCTGGAAGACGCCTCCTTCAGCGCCAGCGGCATCTATGGACGCGGGCGTTCCACCGCCGAGGGCTGGATTGGCCATGTGATTGACCCCCGCACAGGAAGAGCGGTCCGTCACACGGAACTGGCGGCGGTAGTTACGTATTCTTCCCATGGACTTTCGGCCGCACGCGCGGACGCGCTTTCGACGGCCCTTATGGTCATGGGAGGGCGAGGCCCGACCTGGCCCGATGAGCCATCCCTGTGTTTCTCTGACAATCGAATCTCGGAGATGTCCGGCCCCTGGCGGCCGGCTCCTCCCCTGCCCCTCGCATAAATGGATCGCAGACACTTTCTCAAGAAGGGATCACTGGCCGGAAGCCTGGTCGGCATCGTCGGAGCACGAGACGCCTTTCGAATCGTCGCCGAGTCCACCGCCTCACGAAGGCAGCCTCCGGCCGATGAGGTGGTTCGGTGCGCCCTGATCGGCTTCGGGCAATGGGGCCGCGTGGTTGCCGAGACGCTGGAGGACCTTCCGGAAATGCAGCTCGCCGCCATTTGCGATACGTACGCGCCCATGCTGCGCCGTGCCCAGCGGGCGCACCCGGATGCCACGCGCCATACCGACTATCGTGAAATCCTCAGCGATGCTGACGTTGACGCCATACTCGTGGCCACGCCTTCCCACCTGCACCGGCAGGTTGTGGTCGATGCGCTCGCCGCCGGGAAACACGTCTACTGCGAAGCCCCGATGGCGCACTCCGTCGAGGATGCCCGGGCGATTGGCGAGGCGGCCAATGCCGCGGACGACCAGATTTTTCAGGTGGGACTCCACCTTCGCACCGAACCACAGTACCGGTCGGTCTTCCAGTTCATACGGAGCGGAGCAATTGGTGACACCGTGATGGGTCGCGCACAGTGGCACACCAAGGAGTCCTGGCGACGGGCGTCGCCCAATGGAGACCGCGAGCGGGCTCAGAACTGGCGGCTGGATCCCGCCCTCAGCCTGGGCCTCGTCGGCGAGGTTGGGCTGCAGCAGATTGACGCGGCCAGTTGGATGATGGGCGCCCTCCCCACCTCTGTGACGGGCTTCGGCTCCATCCTTCTCTGGAAGGACGGCCGCGAGGTCCCCGACACGGTGCAGGCTGTCTTTGGATACCCTGGCGGGCGCAATCTGGTGTTCGACGCCACGCTCGCCTCCAGTTTCGACTCGGACTACGAGACCTTCTACGGCACCTTCTCCACCATCATGCTCCGCGACCAGAAGGGCTGGATGTTCAAGGAGGTCGATGCCCCGATGATGGGATGGGAGGTCTATGCGCGAAAGGACAAGTTCTACAAGGAGACGGGCGTTGCACTGGTCGCCAATGCCACGAAGCTGGACGCGTTGGGGCAGGATCCAACGGCCGACGACCCGAACCTGAAGTCACCCCTCTGGCACGGATTGAAGTCGTTCTCCGACAATTTCTTTTTTGGTCCGTACCCTGCCATTGCCGATCAGAATCTCGGTTTTGCGATGACCGTCCTGGCGGATGCGGCCAAGCGGGCCATCGCATCGGGACAACGCGTCGAACTCTCCGACAGCGACTACGCCCTGTAGGCGGGTCGCGGGACTCAACACCATGGAATCCTCGGATCCGCTGGCCAATTATCCAGCCCGCCCCTCGTGGCTGAAGATCCCGGTCTCGGGACCGGCCCGGGTGATATCGGGCCCTGAGATCGTCCAACTCGAAGCCAACGGCTGTACATCGGACGACTGGACGCGGGTGATGGTGCCTGGCAACCTGAACCCAGAGCGTGTCCGGCGGGTGCATTTCAGCGGCGATGTCGTTCTGGGCCGATTCCACCGATCCGTTGATCGAAGCGGTGTGGCCGTGCGTTCGGGCGTTTTTGACACGCACCTCTCCAACTGCCAGGTGGGCGATGACGCCCGCGTGGCGAGCGTTGGCCTCATGGACCAGGTCCTGGTGGGTGCCGGGGCCCTGGTGGCCGACTGTGACGAAATTCTGGGCTCGGCGAACGGCACCTTTGGCAATGGGGCGCTGGTCGGCCTCCACACCAGCAACGCCGACCGGAGCGTTCCCGTGGTGGCGGATCTGCTCTTCGACACACTTGCCGCGCTGGTACGACCGTATCCGGACGCGGCGCAGATGCAGACGCTCACCGAGATGGTCCTCGCTTACCGGGAGGAGTGCCGGATTGGCAAGACCATCATTGGGGTGGGCGCGCGCGTGACCGGTTGCCGGCGCGTGAAAGGGGTTTTTGTCGGCGCCGGATGCATTGTAAGCGGAGCCGTTTCGGTCACCGAGTCCACCCTCCTGTCGGAGGGCGACGATATCGCCCGCATCGGAAACGGCGCCATCGTTCGCCACGCACTGCTACAGTGGAACGCAGTCGCCGAGGATGGAGCGTTCGTGGAGAACGCGCTCTTGGCAGAAGCATCGACGGTCACCCGCCACGGCATCGTAACGGGTTCGGCCATCGGACCCAACACGACCATCGCCGAGGGCGAGGTCTCGGCATCCGTCGTCGGCCCCTTCGCCGGATTCAACCACCAGGCGCTCCTGGTCTCGGCCTGTTGGCCCGAGGGCCGAGGCAATGTGGGCTACGGCGCCAACGTGGGCTCCAACCACACCGGCCGCGCCCCCGATCAGGAGGTGCATCCGGGCGAAGGCACCTTCTTCGGCCTCGGCGTCAACATCAAGATGCCGGCCGACTTCAGCGCAGCGCCCTACACCATAATCGCCACCGGTGTCGATACGGCCCCACAGTTGCTGGCGATGCCGTTCTCGCTGATCGTTCCGGGCTCGGGTCCGGATCAGCCCAACCGGCTCTTCCCGGGCTGGGGCCTCGCGCGCAACATGTACGGCATCGCCCGGAACGAGTGGAAGTTTTCGAGCCGCAACCGGGCAACCCGCACGGAGGTGGCCTCCGACGCCTTCCGGCCAGGGATCATGCGCCGCATCCATCGCGCTTTCGAACTGCTGAGCGATGCCCCTCGCCAGCCCACCTACGCTGACCGGGACGTCTTCGGTCTGGGGGCAAACATCGTGCATCGAAAGGACCTGGAGGCGGGCCGGGAGGCGTATCGACAGACCCTTCGCTGGTACGGCCTGCGATGCTACGCGCGAGGCTGGACGGCCAGCGGCCCACCCGATCCCGCCTCGATCCCGTATCTGACGGATTTCGTGACCGCCACGGCTCCGGCGACCCTCCTGGAATTGTATCTGGAGAGCGAGCGAGCGCGGTTGGCCGCCATCCTCACGTCCAAGTCCCGGGACGATTCGCGAGGCTCCAGGACCATCGAGGACTACGTGCAGGTCCACACCCCGGCCGCCGACGATTCGCTGTATCTCTGGGCTCAGGAGCAGTTTGAGGACAATGTCAGGCAGGTCGACGAGCTGAAGAGCCGCGTCTGACTTCAGGCGGACAGCCTGAACAGGCGCCGCGCGTTGTCGCTCGTTGCGTTCGCCACCTCGTCAACGGTCATCCCTCGCAACTCGGCCAGCTTCTGGGCCACGAGCCTCACGTATGCGGGCTCGTTGCGCTTGCCCCGGTGCGGCACCGGTGCCAGAAAGGGAGCGTCCGTTTCCAGGACGATGCGGTCAAGCGGGATGTCTACGATCGCGTCAGGGACCCCGCCATTCTTGAAGGTCAGCGTCCCGCCCAGTCCTACGTGGAAGCCCAGCTCCAGCACGTCACGCGCGTATTGAGGCGTACCGCCGAAACAGTGAAAGACTCCCCGGATGCGAGAAGGGTCAGACGCCAGAGCCTGCTCCTCCCGGACGATGGCCACCAGGTCGTCGGAGGCCTCCCGGTTGTGAAAGACCAGCGGGAGGTCGCGATCGGCCGCCAGTCTGATGTGTCTCCTCAGGAAATCCTGCTGCTTCTCGTTGAAGGAGGTGTCCCAGTAGTAGTCAAGTCCGGTCTCCCCGATGGCCACGATCTCGGGCTCACTCGCCAGCCGCTCAATCTCCGCGAAGTTCGAATCGGTCGCATCCTTGGTTTCGGACGGATGCAGCGCCGCCATGACGTAGACGCCCTCAAAGCGCCTCGCCAGATCGAGCGCGGCATGAATCGACGCGACATCGATGGCCGGAAGCAACTGAATGGCCACCCCGGCATCCTCCGCCCGGGTCATGACCTCGGCCCGGTCCTCGTCAAATTTGTCGAGATAGGTATGGGTATGGGTATCGATGAGCATACGTTTGTAGTCCATTCACAAGTGCCCTGAAACCAGCCGCAACCTAAGGCCACCAAACTGCGGGCCGGGTACGCTACTTTGCCCTACAAGCGCTCCCGGTGGCCCGACCTACCGGCTCCCGGGACAGGCGTTCCTCCTCTATGTCGACTTTCAAACGCATCGTTTTGCTGATTGGCGCCACCGCGGTCGTGCTCGCGATGGTGGAGCCGATGCGTCTGGCCTACGACTGGTGGGAGTTCCGAGGCTACATCTCGGAGATGGAGGGGCTGGTTCCCATGGACTCGGGGTCTGCTGAGGCCTTCGATTGGGTGGTCTGGGACGACGCGGACGGACAGATCGAGGCCCAGTTTGTCTTTCCGAGCGGACCCGCGGCGGCCGGCGGCATGCAGGAAGGCGACTCCTTCTACATGCTGGACAACATCCAGTACTTCACCGTGGAGGATCTCCGGGATGCCGTTCGAGGCGCGGGCCCCGGCCGATCCACGGCCTTCCTGGTCGAGCGGGGCGGAGCCTATCACGAGATCGATGTCCGGTTCACCCGCTTCCCGACCTTCCTCTACCCCCGGTCGCAGAGACTCTGGCAGTTCGCACTATGGGGTTTCGCCATCGGTGCCTTCTTCCACTTTCTCGCGCTCTCGATCGCGGCACCACTCGCCCGGCAGAGTGATCAGGCCCGAACGGAGTTCATCCTGATTGCCGTATCCGCAGTGTGGATTGTGGCGAACCTCGCCCGCCTGATGTCAGTCGAAATTCTGGGACCGCCGGTGGTGGGCAGTACCTACGACAAGGTGTTTCTGGGGCTCACTCTCCTCGGACTGGTCGGCTGGGTCGGCTTCCCTATTCTGCTGCTGTCTGAGGTGATGTGCGGGATGCTGAACGGTCTATCTGCCTGGATGCGCGTGACGCTGGCAGTTCCTCCCGTGGTCTTTGGGCTGGCGATTGGCGCCATCACGTTCATGGGCCATCTGGGCCCGATCACGATGGAGAGCCTCCTGGTGCCCATCCTGGTCTACGCCTCGAGCTACATCGGTGCCTCCGCGCTGACGGTCGTGATTGCGATCCGGATGGGCGCGATACCCCGGGAGGGCGACCCCAAGGACGGTGCCTATGAGGGATGGGGCCTGACCGGCAGCACGTTGATTCTTGTGGCCGCATTGGGAGTGGCCCTGAGTGTGCAGGAAGTCGTGCCCCTGTTGGATCGCATCGGGCCGGTAGCGGCCGGCTGGCTGATTGTGTTCGCCCAGCTACTCGCGGTCGCGCCGGTCACCATGCTCTCTTTCGGGACGCTCCGGCACGGAAAGATCGATGACGTCCTGTCCCGTACGCTGGTCTACGCGACGGTCCTCGGACTGATTTTCTTTGTCGTCGTCGCCGGCTTTTCACTACTGGATGAGTACCTCGGCCGGTCGAGCTACATTCTGTCGGGGCTGCTGGTGGTGGTGATGCTCTTGGTCTTCGACCGACTGATCCGGCGCGTCCGGGGCGTGGCAGACACGGTCTTCCGGACGGAGCGCCAGCGGGCAAGGCAGCTTCTGATTCGGCAACAGGAGCGGATGCCCGATGTGCTCGACGCGGACGAGCTGTTGCTGGACGTGGTGTCCGCCGTCGGCCGGGGGCTGGGCGCTCGATCGGCCATCCTGTTTGTCCAATTCTCTGAACCCGACGAACGCTGGCGATCTGCCTCCTACCATCCGGAGCCTCCCTATCTGACCGAACGCGTCTTCCAGAACCTCTGGCCCCATTTCGAGAACGACTCCCGCGTCTGGGCCAGAAACCCCGAGCTGGATACGCGGCAATTGGACCGTGAGGTGTCCCTCGAACTTGCCGAGCGTGGCGCCGCACTCGCCGTGCCGATCAGGGCAAAAGGCATCTCCAGGGGACTGTTGGTTCTCGGTACCAAGGCTGCGCGGCGGGCCGTCTACAATCTGGAGGACGTCGATGTGCTCCGCGCGCTGGCCGCGCATCTGGCCGTTGCTGCGGACCGTCTCGATTTGGTGGAACGCGAACGCCGGCTGGCCAGAGAGACTACCGAGGCGCAGCTTGTGGCGCTTCGCTCCCAGATTAATCCGCATTTCCTGTTCAACGCGCTGAACACAATCCTGTCCAACATTGCCGAGAAGCCGGAGACAGCCGAGGCGGCTGTTGAAAACCTGGCGGCCATCTTTCGCTACACGCTCAACGCGGGGAAACTGGCGTTCGTGAGCCTGCGGGAGGAGTTCGAGCTTGTCGGCCATTACCTGGAGATCGAACAGGCCCGCTTCGGTGACCACCTTGAGGTGGACGCCCGGATAGAGCCAGGTCTCGAGACGGCTCTGGTCCCGGCATTTTGCGTGCAGACGCTGGTGGAGAACGCGGTCAAACACGGAATAGAACGAAGACGCGGCGGTGGCCGCCTGAGCGTGATCGCTGCCTCAACGGCCGACGGGGTTAGGGTGCGCGTTGCCGACACCGGCGTCGGCATCCCTGGCCTGTTTGGACGGCCCGGACCAACTACCACTCCCGAAGCGTTTTTCGGCATCGGCCTGAAAAACGTTCACACCAGGATGGACCTGCTGTACAACCGTCCTGATCTTCTCTCCCTGGAAAGCGATCCCGAGGCGGGGACCGTCGCAACGCTGCTCCTTCCCTCGGCGGTGGAGTCCGGCAACGGAGTCCACAGCCCCACTACTCACGAATCCATCACGACCTGATATGCTGCGAGTGTTCATTGTTGACGACGAGGCCCCCGCACGGAAGCGCCTCATCAAGCTTCTGGAGCCCATGGTCAAGGAGGGTCGCGTGGAGGTCGCGGGACAGGCGGCCGACGGAGTCGACGCGGTCGAGAATCTGCCGGGCGCGAATGCCGACCTGGTTTTCCTCGACATCAGGATGCCCGGACTGGACGGATTTGAGGTCCTGGAGCAGCTCCCGCCGGACAGCCGTCCAACCGTGGCGTTTACCACTGCCTACGATGAGTATGCCCTGCGGGCCTTTCAGGCGAATGCCGTCGATTACGTGCTCAAACCGGTCACCCGGGAGCGCCTGGAAGAGACCGTCCGGCGGGCCGAGAAACTCGCCGCCAGCGATGCCGGGAAGAAGACTGACGAAGAACAGCTTGGGCGCCTGCTGGACTGGATCGACGCCCAGGCCGAGTCCGACTCGCCCGCCGGGGACACGTCCACCTACGTCAAGCAACTGTCCATCCCCTACCGCGACCGGATCCTGGTCACGCCGGTGGAGCGCATCATCTCGATCGAAATTTCCGAGGGCATCACGCGGCTCTATGTCCTGGAGGAGCACGACCCCGCCAGTCCGCGCCCGAAGCTTCGCCAACACATCGTCGGATACACCCTGGATCAGCTGTCGTCCATGCTGCATCCGGATCTCTTCATGCGGGTCCACCGCTCGGCCATCGTGCAGTTCACCGAGATCAAGGAACTGATCCCCTGGTTCTCGGGACGCTACAAATTGGTGCTGACGGCGGGCCATGAAGTGATTGCCAGCCGTGAGCGGTCGAAGCTGCTGAAGGATCGGCTGAACATCTGAGGCTCAGCGGGTCAGCACCACCGTCGTCACCATCTGCCGTCCAGAGGCGCCGGACACCCGGATCAGGTACAGTCCCGCGGCGAGCGCATTCCCCGGTGTCCAGGTAACCTGCCCGGAGCTCTCGCCGCGCCAGACAGCGCGGCCAAGCACATCAAACACTTCGACGTCGCCAGGCGGTCCAGTGATCAGAAGCTGGTCGCGAAACGGATTCGGGTAGGTCTCCAGGGCCGGCAACTCTGGGGGCGTATCGGTGCGGACGAACAGGTTTTCCACGGTGACGACATTGCTCTCTCCGCTCTCCGCCGAGTTTCCGCTCAGGCTGGTCACCACATAGTGGTAGGGGCCGGTTCCACCTGGCCGATCCACATACTCCGGGTCGAAAGCACGGCCAAGCAGATTGTCAGACGAGGCCGTCATTGTCCGCGGATCAGGGGCCACCTCGCCATCGGCCCGGTACACCGCGAAGCTCCGCGCGAGCACGAAGCCAAAGATGGACGGATCCCAACGGAGTATGACAACCGAGTCGTTCGATCCCGTCGGGGTCAAAACGTCGGCCTGCAGCGACTCCGGAGCCTCGGGCGGAAATACGTCCCGATGCGCCATCGGCGGAGGGATGGCCGGTCGGCCGTACAAAGCGCCAATCGAGTCAGCCACCTCCGTACCACGCAGATTCTGGGCCCGGAACAGAATGTGTCCGTCCATGCCCGAAAGCTGACGGCCAAACCGGATCTGGGCGGGGATCTCACCTGAGGCAAACACCGTCGAGGCCGTGGCGGGATCCGCACGGTACGCCGCCAACCCCGGGTAGACGGGCCGACCACCAGACACGCTCACCCACCACTCAGCCAGCGCCTCAAAATCCTGAGGCCCGCCGAATGGCCAGTACAACTGCGGGGCGATATAGTCTATGCTCCCCGCATCCAGCCACGCCCGCGCATCGGCAAACAGCGCGTCGACCGCCGAAAGCCCCACGATCCCGTCCGGCGTCCCACTGCGCCAGATTCCGAAAGGCGAGATCCCGAAGACGGCGTCCGGCTTGACCTCCTGCACCTTGCCGTTGATGCGGGCTACAAAGCGATTGATGTTGTCGCGACGCCAGTCGTCGAGGTTCCCGAACCCGCGCGGATTGGCATCGAACGTGGACAAGTCGGACGTCCCCATTTGGTACGGCGGGTACGGATAGAAGTAGTCATCGAAGTGGATTCCGTCTACATCGTACCGGCGAAGGATGTCGTCCACGATGGAAACCACATAGTCGTGGACCTCGTCCAGGCCGGGGTTCAGAATCGTGTGATACCGTCCCGAGGTCGAACTGCTCTCAAGGGTCAGGCCCCAGTCCGGGCGCTCAACCAGCGGATGGGTGGCGGCCAGGGCATACCTACCCACCTCCCTTTCGCAGCGGAACGGATTCAACCACGCGTGCAGCGAAATGCCCCGGGCGTGCGCCTCATCCACGGCAAACTCCAGCGGATCGAAAAATGGGCTGGGGGCTGTGCCCTGCTGACCGGTGAGGTACACGGACCACGGCTCGATGGACGACTCGTAGAGTGCATCGCATTCGGTCCGGACCTGAAAGAACACGCTGTTGATTCCCGTCTCGGCCAAATCGTCCAGAATGGCGATGAGGCGGCTCTTCTTCAAAGCGGTCGGCGATCCCGAACTGGAGGGCCAGTCGAGGTTGATGACCGTGGCGATCCAGGCGCCGCGGAACTCGTGTTTGGGGGCGGGCTGGGCGGACGATTGCCCCGTGAAGGTGAGCCCGAGAAGCGCGAATAACAGTCTTTTCATGAGACTAATTTACCCACGAGCGTCCCCGGGGAAAGTGCCAAAACCGGAGACAACACGGCATTCTGAAGGCCTCCGAGTACTCTGCCCCATTAACGGTGTTATTGCTCAGGTAAATACCGCCCCGTGCCGTTGACAGTCGCCCCTCGAACCTGTACCATACTGGTTCTGAAACGCTTGAAACAGCAACCTCTCTTCCACCTTCCCACGCTCCGATATGCGCAAAGCTACTGTACTCCTGGCGATAGCTACGATGTTCTACGCCGGCGAATCCGTCGCACAGATCGTTGATTTCGCCTGGCATCATCCGACCTCCACGGATCCCAACCGACCGTACCTGGACCTGCACTCAGGCACCCGGACGGTTGCCGGCCCTTTTGACCTGGACAGCGACGGCAAGATGGAAGTCCTTGTCTCGGACTACTCCGGTGGTTCGCGGGTTCACGTGCTTGAAAACCAGGGCGTGGATACCTGGGAGCTGGTCTATTCGACGCCGGTTCTTGACGAATACCCCGGCACCAACAATGGCCGTGTAATCGCCGGCGGCGACATGGACGGCGATGGCATGGGGGAAATCATTTTCCTGTCGGGTTTCAACTTCGCTGCAGACTCCCCTTACCCGGTTGGCCTATACGTCTTCGAAGCTGAGGGCGACAACGAGTTTGGATTTGCCCCATCCGCGATTTTCGACTTCCAGCCGAACGTTCCCAACCGCTGGCGTGCCGAGCAGATGCATGTCGTTGACGTAGACGGTGACGGGCTCGATGAGGTCATGTTCGGCAACAATGGGAATAATGCCAACGATGACTGGTTCGTGATTGGTGTGGTCGGCGACATCGGAAGTGGATTCGAGACCTTCAATATCGAAGCACGCATCAACTCACGCACGCCCGTCGATCGGGGCGGGGGCAGCCCGTACGGAATCGTTCCGGCTGATCTTGATGGTGACGGAGTCATGGAGATTGCCATGATGTCCTGGAACAACTACAACTTCACCAACATCCGGGCAACGGGACCCGACACCTATCAGATTCCGGGTGAGGGTGATCCCAACATCAACCTTCAGGCGGCCCCCGCAGATGAAGTCGCCTTTTTCGGGTGCTTCGCAGCCGATGTGGACCAGAACGGAGATGACGAGGTTTACTGTCCCAATGCCGGCACAAATGGTCGCGGGAAAGGATCGGTCTCTGTTTTGAACTACGAGGCTGGCGAGGACGCTCTTCAGGTAACCACGGACAACGTGGCGTACGAGGTCTTCGCCGACCTCAGCTCATACGGAATGGCGATTGGCGATCTCACAGGAGACGGCAACGTCGACTTGGTAGCTGGAGGAACGACCTACGAAGCCAGTGCCTTTAACCAGGGAATTCCGCCGGCATGGATTCGCATCTCAACGTTCCTGGGAGGGGATGTTGAAGATCGGGCCAGCTACGGCCCAGTTCGTCGCATCAATTTCCCGAATGATGCCGTGGACGCGTTCGACCTTGTTGTCAGAGACTCGGCGGGCGTTATCACGGAGTACCGCGAGAGTGGTGATCAGGGAGGCGAATTCACGACCAAAATGGCGTTCCTCGGTGACGTTGATGGTGACGGCATGGCGGAGGTCGCCATCGGTATTCAGGGCGTCGATGATTCCCTCTACACCTACGCCGAGGTCTTCAACCCCGCAGACAGCACCTACACCCGCTCCGTCAGCTCCGTGCGTCCGAACGAGAACCGCGTCTTCATGCGGATCCTCTCCGGAGACGGCACGAACGTGTTTGTCGAGGATACGCGTCTGGTGTTGCCGAGCGACTACAAGCTCTCGACCAACTACCCGAACCCGTTCAATCCCTCGACCAGCTTCTCGATCACACTTCCGATTGACAAGGCGGTCTCGGTACGTGTTTACGATGTTACGGGTCGCGTCGTAAAAACCATCGCCTCAGGCAGGCACTATGCCGCCGGTACCTACGAGTTCACGTGGGACGGCACGAACGAGGCAGGCGCCCACGTCGCGAGTGGCACCTACCTCTACGCGCTTGAGTACGGCAACTTCCGTCAGAGCAAGACCATGGTGCTCCTGAAGTAGCCCTTCGGCTCATGAGTGGTATTCAAGGGGGAGGGGCGCAGCCTCTCCCCCTTTTTTACCCCTTCGTTTTGCCCGGTAATCGAGTCAGCGCCGGGCTAGATTTTGCAGACTGAGAAGCCGCCTGAAATCGCGCATGAAACGCCTCTGGGTCCTACTTGTCCTCGCATTCCTCACAGTACCCTCGGTGAGCGCTCAGGTCGGCAAGATCGCCGGCCGTGTCACCGACGCTACCACACGCGAGCCGCTCATCGGTGTCAATGTCATTATTGACGGCACCACGCAGGGCACGGTCACCGATCTGGATGGCAATTACATCATTGTGAATGTCCGTCCGGGCGATTACACCCTGTTGTTCTCGTACATCGGATTCGCCAGCCAACGCATCAACGGCATTCGCGTCGCCACCGGGCAGACCACGCGGTACGACCTCCGGATGGCAGAAGAGGTCATACAGGGCGAAGAAATTATCGTAACGGCCGAGCGCCCCCTGGTCCAGAGGGACCTGACGGCCTCGAAGAAGACGATCGTGGCAGAGGAAATCGCCTCGCTGCCGGTTGAGAGTTTCTTCGGCGTGCTGGTCACACAGGCCGGCGTCACCACCGGACCCGGCGGCGAGATCCACATCCGGGGCGGCCGATCCAACGAGGTGGCCTACCTGGTTGACGGAATGAGCGTCGGAAACCCGTTCAGCACAAACGGACTCGCGACATCGGTCTCCACCGATGCCATCCAGGAAATGACCGTCATCTCGGGGGCCTTCAACGCCGAGTACGGGAAGGCCATGAGCGGCATCGTCAATCTCGTGACCAAGGAGGGCGGCGAACGCTACGAGGGGTCGTTGTCCTTCTATGGTGGGGACACGTTCACCAGACACGAAGACCTCTACCTGTCACCGGGCTTCCTGAGTTCCGAGGCCGGCCGGATGGGCGTGTATACGCTCGATGGCACCCTGAGCGGCCCGTTGCCGTTCGCCAGGAAGATCAACTTCTTCGTCTCTGGCAGGATGGACGAAAGCGAAGGCTACATCTGGGGCCGCCGCGAACACCTGCCGTCCGACTCCGCCAACTTCAACGGCGATGTAGGCCTGCTTGAGACCATCCAGGAGTTCATCCCCGACTACAACGGACCCGCCTGGTACTACGAACTCCACGGCAAGCCGTGGTACGAGTACGGTGAGGGCGACGAGATCCCGAGCACGCCCGTAAACATGAACCCGTCGAAGGGGGGCAACTTCATTGCGAAGCTCTCGACCCGGCCGCTGCGGGGCGCCAAGCTGGAGTATTCCTTCCTGGCGGACCGCTCGCAGTCCAAGGGCCGTCAGCGCCTGGGCGGCTTTGACTTCGCATACCGATTCAACCCCGACGGGGTATCGAGCTTCCGGGACAGGAGCTTCAATCACAGTATCCACTGGACACAGACGCTTGACGACCGGACGTTTTATACGCTGCGGGCTTCTTACGCCATCAACCGGGCGAAGTCCTTCCTGCACGAACTGGACGACATCCCGGTGGCCGAGGAGGACACGCCCCTCGCCAACTCTCTGGACGAAGTGCCCTTCCCGTTCTACGTCTCCAGCGGTGGCGTGGTGGGATTCCCGGGTAACAACTTCCTGTTCGGCGGAGACCAGAAGGGATACGTGAACGAATCGGCAAAGTCGCTTCGGATCAAGGGCGATGCCACCAAGCAGATGGGCATCATCCACGAGACCAAGATTGGATTTGACCTGCAGATGCACCGGCTGAGCCGGCAGAATCTGGCCATCCTGTTCAATGGCGACCAGTACAAGGTCCCAACAATCCCTGCCGTAACGGCGCCAGCGCACGACCTCTACGTCGACCAGAACGTCACGGAGCTGAGTCTCTTCGCCCAGGACAAGCTGGAGTTCGACGACTTCATCATAAACCTGGGGCTTCGGTACGAGTATTTCAATCCGAACGGCCAGTACGTGCCGAACCTGTTGGATCCGTTCGTAGACGATCCCGAGACCGACCTGGCCACGGCCGAGCCGAAGAACCTGTTTCTTCCGCGGCTCGGCGTAAGTTTCCCGATCACCGACACGGGGATCATCCACTTCTCCTACGGCCACTTCGCGCAGATGCCTTCGCTGCGCTCGATGTACGTGAACCCCGAGTTCGAATTCCCGGTGGGCGGTACGCTCTACGGCAACACCAACCTGAAGCCGGAACGGACGGTTCAATATGAGATCGGATTGCAGCAGCAGCTTACCAGCACGCTGGCCTTCGACATCACAGGCTTTTTCAAGGACATCCGCGACTACCTGGCCACCCAGACGATTCGCTTTTCGACGATTGCCGGCCAGGACCAGTACAGCATTCAGTTGAACAGGGACTACGCCAACGTCAAGGGTGTCACCTTTGCCCTTACCAAGAGGCGGCCCCGGAGCGGGCACCTGTCAGGGACGCTGGACTACACGTTCCAGGTGGCCGAGGGCAATCGGACGGACTCTGATGCCTTCTTCTTCAACACGCTCTCCGGGCGCGAGAACGAGCTGGAAATCATTCCGCTCAGCTTCGACGTCAGGCACACGTTCTCCAGCACGGTTACACTGGCCAACCCGGGATCGTGGAGCGTGGGCATGATCACGCAGTACACCACGGGCTATCCCTATACGCCGCTGCTCATCGACCAGAAGATTGACCAACTGCCCAACCAGGAGCGCAAGCCTGGCAACTTCAAGCTGGATTTGACCGCATCGAAGACAGTCACCCTTCGCGGCCAGTCCAGACTTCGGGTTTTCGCGAAGGCATTCAACCTCCTCGATCACCTGAACGAGCGGTTTGTGTTCAACGACACGGGACGGGCCACGTACTCGCTTGCCGAGCAGCGCGGCCAGTATGCGTCCTGGCAGCAGGCACTCGAGCTCGGACTCCCCGGCATTCACTCGCCGGACGAGTACCAGTCGCGTCCACAGTATTACTCACGCCCGCGCGAAGTTCGCGTC
>JAJCYP010000103.1 GCA_029262855.1 Bacteroidota bacterium
GCCTTGCCGCCGGTCAGGCGCATGACCTGGCCCATGAAGAACCCGATCAGTCCCTTCTTTCCCTCGCGATAGGCAGCGGCCTTGTCGGCATTCTGCGTGATGACCTCCTCGACCGTCTTCTCCAGAGCAGACGTGTCGACGATCTGGCGAAGGCCTCGCTCTTCAACGAGGACACCGGGATCGGCGCCGCTGACGGCCACCTCGGCCAGTAGTTCTTTGGCAGTCCGGGCGGCGATTTCCTCGGAGTCCACCATGGCGATGAGCGCGGTGAGTGCCTCCGGCGTCAGAACCATCTCCTCCGGCGTAGACTTCCGGATTCTCTGCACATCATGCAGGACCCAGTTCGCGACCGTTACCGGGTCCGCTGACTGTGCCGCGGACTCGAAGAGAGTCAGCAACCAGTGATCCGAAGCCAGAATGGCGCTGTCATCCTCGGCGATTCCGAATGAGGCAACCAGCCTCGCGGCTTCCGCCTGCTGGGCATCGGTGAGGGTCGGTGTTGGCGGGCCCTCCTGGACCTGCTCCTTCCTGTCCCGCCGGGACTTGCGCGCCGAGTTATCGTCAGTCGAGGAGAGCTTCGCCCAGGTGTCGCGAAGGGTAATCGTGCGGTTGAAGATCGTTTCGTCGGCCGTGCTGTCGTCATCGGCCACGAAGTATCCCTGGCGCTCGAACTGAAAGCGATCGCCGGGAGAGGTATCACGAACGGAATGCTCGACATACCCCCTGGAAACCACGCGCGAGTCCGGGTTGAGATTGGTCAGGAAGTCCTCGCCTTCCGGGACGTCTTCCGGATCGGGCGTCTTGAAGAGGCGATCGTACAGCCGAATCTCAACCTCACGGGCATGGCTGGCTTCGACCCAATGGATGGTTCCCTTCACGCGCTTTGAGGAGGAGCCTCCGGTCCGCGTATCGGGGTCATGCGAGCAGAGAAGCTCGACCACCTCTCCGGCCTCATCGGTCACCACCTCATCGCAGCGGATGACGTAGCCGTACCGCAGTCGAACTTCACGGCCGGGGGCCAGGCGGTGGAACTTGGGGGGAGGATCCAGGGCGAAGTCCTCGCGATCGATATACAACGTTCGGCCGAAGGGGACCTGGCGGGTACCCTCCTGGGGCGCGTCGCCGGGCCAGTTGCTCGCCTCGTTCCACTCGATCTTCTCTTCCGGCCAATCGGTCAGCGTAACCTTGAGTGGATCAACTACCGCCATGACACGGGGCGCCTTGTGATTCAGGTCATCACGAATGGCGTATTCCAGGAGGCTGATGTCGACCCGGTTGTCCGCCTTGGCCACACCAATCAGGTCGCAAAAGCGTCGCAACGCCTCCGGCGTGATGCCGCGCCTCCGCATCCCCGATAGCGTTGGCATCCGCGGGTCATCCCAACCGTCCACGAGTCCGGCATTCACCAGCCGGGCTAGCTTACGCTTGCTCATGACGGTATAGTCCAGGTTCAGGCGGGCGAACTCGTACTGGTGAGGTCGGGGGTCTTCGTACAGAGCCTCGACCAGCCAGTCGTACAGGGGTCGGTGAACCTCGAATTCAAGCGAGCACAGCGAATGGGTGATTCCCTCGATGGCATCAGAGAGGGGGTGCGCAAAGTCGTACAGGGGATAGATGGGCCAGTCGTTTCCCGTCCGGTAATGCGCCGCGTGCTTGATACGGTACAGCACAGGATCCCGAAGCAGCATGTTCGTAGACGCCATGTCGATCTTCGCCCTCAACACATGCGCGCCATCCGGAAATTCGCCCGCCCGCATTCGGGCAAACAGGTCCAGGTTCTCGGCAACGCTCCGATCACGGAATTGGCTGTTTCGACCCGCCTCAGTGACGGTACCCCGATTCTCCCGGATCTCGGAGTCAGACTGCGAATCGACGTACGCCTTGCCGTCCTTGATCAGCGTCACTGCGTGGGCATACAGCTGGTCGAAGTAGTCGGAAGCATGGAACTGATGCTCTCCCCACTCGAATCCGAGCCACCGGATGTCCCGCTCCATCGCATGGACGTACTCCATGTCCTCGGTCTCGGGATTGGTGTCATCGAACCGGAGGTGGCATCGACCCTTGTAGTCGTTTGCAATGCCGAAGTTGATGCAAATGGCCTTCGCGTGGCCGATGTGCGGGTACCCATTGGGCTCCGGAGGAAACCGCGTGACAACCTGCTGAACGCTGCCCTTTTCCAGGTCGCGTTCAACAATCTGCTCGAGGAAGTTCAGTCCGCCGCTGCGGTCCGAGTCGGTATCCAAGGCCATGGAGGGCAGGGATTCGTGCGAAGGCCCGCTGATACGCCGGGTCTGTGCAAAAAATCCCGCTGCTCCAGGACAGGTGGCAGCGGTGCCACCCTCACGCCGACAGCGGTGCCACCCTCACGCCGGCGTAATTCTAGCGATTGGAGAGAATGCGAACATCTCCGTTCACCGTGCGAATCTTAATCAGGTTTGAACCGCCCGCGGCGGTTCCCTGGGCCTTCAGCTGCGTGCGGCGTCCGCCGGACGAGCGCTGGGGCGCAGACACGTCCAGTGGGAAGTCGCTCTCGATAACATAGTCTGATGCGTCCTTGCCGCGGCCTTCCACCTCAACTTCGATGTCAAACTTCATGGAGAGACCCGCGGGCACGCGGAGTTCGATATCCCCACCCATGGAGGTGATCGAAACGTGACGATCGCCACTCGTGCCGCCGGTCATGGCGATGGTGACGCTGCCACCCATTGTTCGAGCCTCAATCCAGCCATCCACGGCCGAGACGTCAATGTCTCCTCCCATGGTCTCTGCCTCGAAGAACTTGCCTACCTGGCCGGCCGTGATGTCTCCCCCCATGGTTTGGAGGTCGGCCCCGCCGGGAGCATCGCCAATCTCCACGTTGCCGCCCATGGTGTGTACCTTGATGGCTGATGAGGGGCTTCCTGAGCCGCGGTGGCGCACGTTGCCGCCCATGGTGGTGGTCTCGACGCTACCGCGCACGCCGTCCAGATCGATATTGCCGCCCATGGTATGCAGCTTGCCAGTCAACTCTGAATTCGAAAGCGAGATGGCTCCTCCCATGGTCTGCATATCCACCGTACCGCTGAGATCCCTCAGATCGATCCCGCCTCCCATGGTCTGACCCTCGAACGTACCGGTGACACCCGAAATGTCCACACTCCCGCCCGTTGACTCCAGGTCTACGTTGAAGCGGGAGGGCACGCGAATCTCGTACCTGACATCGGCATTGTGACTGCCGCGCGTCCTGAATTCGGACCGGACAATGATGCGGTCGCCACTCTGGTCAAAGGTGACTGATATCTCGTCTGCATCGCGGCCGCTTCGAGTCACTTGAGCGCGGACTTCCGACGCACCGCCAGTAATGATTACGCTTCCGCCGGCCTCGAGTCGCAGGTCGAGCGTTCCACCGGCCGCAGCAGAGAAGGTGCGGACCTGCGCCTGCCCGGAAAGGGGAAGTGCAAGCAGCGACAGAACTGAGAAAAGGAAAAGCGTGTGCAGGGCCTTCATGACGGGTCGTCTAAAATGGTGTGCGTGATCAGCGATTGGACACCGCGTGGCGGTAATGGTTTGCACCCACTCGCGCCTCACTTCCGCTTGTAGCCCCGGGTAACCCTTCGGACAAGTGCCGGGGCCAGCCGCGCCAGAGGAACTCCCCAGGTTTCCCGGCCGCCCACGCGAATCAAGGCCTTGCGGCGCCGGACACCTGCCAGGATCTTCCGGGCGCAGACCTCCGCCGGCATCCCGTACGTGTGGTTGTGGTCAATGACCCCGAATCCCGTGCCGTCGGCCTGCAGCGCGTGAAGCGTGATCTCTGTGTTGATGTAGCCGGGACAGACCATCGTGACGTGAAGCCCATCGCCGAACACCTCGCCTCGAAGTGCCTCGAAATACCCGTGGAGCGCGAACTTCGACGCCGAGTACGAAGAACTGCCGGGGATGGCCAGCCGCCCCAGCACTGAGGAAATCACCACCAGGTGCCCTGACCGGCGACGGACCATGCGCCTGGCAACCAGGCGGGCCAGCGACACCGTGCCCGTAAAGTTGACGTCCATGATGCGCCGGACCACGTCCAGATTGGTCTCCAGACCACCACCACGCTGGCCGATCCCCGCATTGAGAACCAGGATGTCGATGGGTCCGGCCTTCGACTCAACCTCTTCAGCGGCGGCCTCGTGGGTTTCGAAGGCCGTGGTGTCCAGCGGGAAGACCAAATGCCTCTCCGGGTGATCGCATTCACTCCGGACCGCCTCCAGACGGTCCTGCCGGCGGGCCGAGAGGACGCAGTGGGCCCCGCCTGCGTCGAACGCTTTGGCCAGCGCGGCTCCGATTCCAGCGGAGGCTCCGGTAATCCAGACCCGTTTTCCGGAAAATGACATTGGGTGTACCATGTTGCTTCGGCCGGCCGGTCCAGCGCCGGTGAGCGAAGAGAGAATGCGGGTCGAGCGTGACGTCGATCCGTTCGGAAAGTAGTCGTTTTGTAATCGACACCCACGTGGTAGGTTGCCGGAATGCGAATCTGCCCGCTTCCCCTGTCGCTCCTCATGCTGGTCCTGGCGGTCGTGGAGGTGCACGCCCAGGAATTGGTGTTCGACATCAATCGGCAGGGTCTCAGTTCATCGCCTGCGGGCGCCGCCGCGGTCGGAACGAGGCTGTTCTTCGCAGCCGAGGATCCCGATTCAGGCGGCCGCGAACTCTGGATATCGGATACCACGGAGCAGGGCACCACGCTGGTCCGGGACATCCGGCCGGGACCGGCCTCCTCCGATCCGCGGTTGATCACCGCCGTGGGCGACCTGGCCTTCTTCGTTGCCAACGACGGATCGCATGGGCGCGAACTGTGGGTGAGCGATGGGACCGAAGGCGGCACCCAAATGGTCCTGGACATCGCTCCGGGTCAGTCTGGCTCGGACGTGGGAGAGATGATCGCCTATGGGGACACCCTCTTTTTTTCGGCCGATGATGGCGTCGAGGGACTGGAACTCTGGCGTTCAGACGGCACCGCAACCGGCACGCGCATGGCTTCCGATATCCGGCCGGGACGGGTGGGCTCGATTCCATCCAAGCTTACGGTGGTCCGCGACACGCTGTTCTTTCGGGCCAGCGACGGTACGACCGGGTTTGAGCTCTGGCAGAGCGACGGCACAGTTTCCGGCACCCGACTGACATTCGACATCTATCCTGGCGCGGCCAGTTCCGAGCCTGATAATCTGGTGGCGTTCGGTGACACACTGGCCTTCTCGGCAAACGACGGGGTGGGTCAACGAGAGCTCTGGAAGTCCACCCCGGATACCACGGTGCTGATCCTGGATGTTCGTCCCGGGAACGTTGGCTCTGACCCGGCCTGGCTGACGGCGCTTGGCGAGACGCTCTATTTCGTGGCCAATGATGGCGTCACCGGCACCGAGCTCTGGGCGACCGACGGAACGCCTGCCGGGACACGTCAGGCCGCAGACATTTTTGGAAACGGGAGTGGCTTTCCGCGGCAGCTGGTTCGGCTGGGGGATACCCTGGTGTTCACTGCGGACGACTCGACCAATGGCCGCGAAGTCTGGTCCATCCTTCCCGGATCCGACGCCCGCATGGTGCTGGATATCAATCCCGAGGGCAGCGCGGGTGTGTCCGTACTGAGACACTCCGGTGGACGCGTTTATTTCCAGGCTTTTCAGGAGGAAACCGGTCGGGAACTGTGGGCCACCGATGGGACCGCCTCGGGCACCTATCTGGTTCGGGACATCTATCCGGGGGAGGGCGACTCGAGTCCGGATGAATTGCTGGCTCTTGGGGATCGTCTCCTCTTTCGGGCCGACGACGCCCTGAACGGCCGGGAGCTGTGGCGGACCGATGGCTCGGCCGGGGGAACCCATCTCATAAAGAATATCCGGCCGGGCAGTCGAAGCGCCACGCCGCAGGACCTTACGGTAATCGGAGAGCGACTCCTCTTCACGGCCGAAGACGGCGTGCGTGGTCGTGAACCCTGGGTGCTGGCCCTCCGGCAGGGCACACCGCCCGAATTACTGAAGGACGTTCGAACCGGTCGCAGCGGTTCCGAACCCCGAAATTTTACGCGCTCCGGAGAGCTGGCCTATTTCACGGCGGCGGACACCTCGCACGGTGAGGAACTGTGGGTCACGGACGGGACTACTGAAGGTACTCGCCTGCTAAAGGACATCTGGCCGGGCGAGCAGGCCTCCGAGCCGTTTTGGCTGACGGCCCTGGGAGACGGGCTGGTTTTCGTGGCAGACGACGGGTTCACCGGTCGCGAGCTCTGGATTTCGGATGGGACCGAGGCGGGCACCGAGCTTCTTCTGGATCTGAGGCCCGGTCTTCAGGGATCCATGCCGTACGCACTGACCGTGATCGGCAGTGCGCTGTTCTTCGCGGCAGATGACGGTTCAGCGGGTTTCGAGCTGTGGAGGTCCGATGGGACGGCCTCCGGCACCGTCCCCATCGTGGACATCAGGCAGGGATCTCTCAGTTCCGATCCATTCTGGCTGACGGCCGCCGGAGACTCCTTGTATTTCGCCGCATCCAACGGAACCAATGGGAGTGAACTCTGGATCTCGGACGGCACCCTGGATGGCACACACCTGGTCAAGGACATCACGCAGGGCCCAGCCGAAACACCGATTTCCTGGGTCACGCCCTACAACGAAGGCGTGCTGTTTCAAGCCAGGCCGGGTGGGGGAGCCAACGAATTGTGGTTCTCCAACGGGACGCCGGGCGGGACGGTGTCGCTCGGACCCATGACCGCGGGCGCCAGCAGTCTCTCGCCCTGGATCACGGTCGCCTCGGGCCTGGCCTTCTTTGCGGGAGAGGACATTCTCACGGGGCGCGAGCTTTGGGTGTCCGACGGTTCACCGGGCGGTACCGGTTTGCTCAGCGATCTGAACCTGAGTGGCAGTGGCAATCCCACGGACTTTGCCGTGGGAGATGGACGCCTTTTCTTTGCAGCCGAGGACGGTACTGCGGGCCGGGAGCTCTGGACTTCGGACGGCACCGCGACGGGGACCTTCATGCTGGCCGACCTGCGCCCGGGAATCACTGGAAGCGAGCCTGAGGAATTGACAGATGCCGGCGGGATCGTCTACTACCGGGCCAACAACGGATTTCACGGTGAAGAACTGTTCAAGCTGGACGCCAGGACCGTCCCCACCCAGACAGATCCCGCGCTTCCGACACATCTCGAACTGACCTCCGCCTGGCCCAATCCATTTTCGACCACGACCCGAATCGCCGTGACCGTTCCGGTGACAGGGCTCGTCAGCGCGGATGTTTTTGACATCCTGGGCCGGCGCGTCTCCCGGGCCTTCCAGGGCGTTCTGGCTGCGGGCTTTCGCCACGAGATGGAAATTGACGGGAGGGGCTGGGCATCCGGGGTGTACTTCGTCCGCGTCCTGGCGGCAGAATCCGTGGCTACCACCCGGATCGTGTTGAGTCGTTAGTCGTAGTTTCCCGCCATGGGAAGGATCATCGAGACGGGCGACACACCGGCCAAGCAGCGGCGGGCCCATATGCGGTCGTGCGCGGAAGTGCTTCGGCTGCTGGCGGAGCGCCCCATTTTCGACGCCGAGGGCCGCGACATGACCGCGTTTCTGGTCTTCAACCTGCGCGGGATCTACAAGACCATCGACGAGAGTGCGGCCGCGTGGGACGAGCGCAATTATTGGAAGAAGGCGGAGGGCCTTCGGGAAAAATGGCGTTGGGCCCGAACGAGCGGAGACGAACTCGAACGCCTGATCCGGGGGGACGCGTGGCATGAGGTACCGCAGTTCCTGATTGGCCTGATTCAGTATTTCGCGTCGGTTCGCGTGACCACCATGACGCGCGACTCGGACTGGTGGGTGGGCGCCTACCGGGCTATAGTTCGGCCGGCACCAGAGGTTTGAGCGAATCGCCTCATGACGATGGGCCGCCCATGGCCCCATTTCCGGGGATGGTGCTGGCCGCGGTTCCGATTCTGAGGGATCCCAATTTCTACCGGACGGTGGTGCTCATTTGCGACCACAACGAGGAGGGGACGTTTGGGCTGGTTCTCAACAGAGAGACCGATTTGGAGCCCGATCAGATCCTGGAGGAACTCGGAAGACCCGGAGTCACTGTCAGGGTTGGAGGGCCGGTTCAGCCCAACACGCTGCACTACCTGCACGAACTCGGAGCCCAGATCCAGGCATCCATCCCTCTGGTCGAAGGACTCTGGTGGGGAGGCGATTTTGATTCGCTGAAGGATGAGATGGCCGGCCGGACCTCGGAGGGTGCCATCCGCTACTTCCTCGGGTATTCCGGGTGGGGTGATGGGCAGCTCGAGGTGGAAATCGCCGAGGGAAGCTGGGCCGTGGCGCGGATGCGGGCGGATTGGCTGTTCAGGACGGACTCGGCGGATCTCTGGCGCCAGGTGATGCTGAGTCTCGGCGGAGATTGGGCGCTGATGGCGAACTACCCGGATGATCCTCGTCTTAACTGAGGTTGCCGCGAGGCCGAGCCTGGCCCTGGGACCACAGCCTGGAGGAGCCTGGAGGACAGCCTACAGATCTCCCAGTTGCGGCCGCAGCAGCATCTCCTCGACGACGGTCCGAGGCGACAGGGCGATCAGCGTCCGCACCGCCTCGGCGATGTCTTCAGGCGGCATAAACCGATCGGCTGGAATGTCGGCACCGTCCCACGAGGGCGTGAGCGTCGCTCCAGGAAGCAGAGTCGTCACGCGAACCCCGGCCTCGCGGGTCTCTTCGCGTACGGCCCGGGCCAGTCCCAGGAGACCGTGCTTGCTGGCACAGTACGCCACGCCACCGGGATACCCTCTGACCGAGGCGACCGAACCCATATAGACCAGCAGGCCCGATCCTCGAAGCGTCATGCCGGGAAGGAATGCGCGCGTTACGAGAAAGGCGGAAGTCATGTTAACCGACAGTTGAGCCCGAAAATCGTCGAGGGTTGTGTCGACGAGGGACCCCGGGATGAAGGACCCTGCGTTGTTGACGACCACGTCGGGTACGCCGTGTGCATCGGCAACCTGCGCCGCCATGCGCCTGACAGCATCCTCGTCGGTCACGTCGCACGGGAAGACCGACGCTTCGGCGCCCAAGGCCCGGCAGCCGTCGGCAACGGCTTCCAACTTCTCGGCATTACGGGCCACCAGACACACTACATGTCCGTCGGGTGCCACTGCCCGGGCGATGGCCTCCCCAATTCCCTGGCTCGCGCCAGTTATCGCAATCACTGCCATCAGTGGCCGCTGATGAGGCGCATGAATTCCGCCCGGGTGTCGCTGGACTCCAGGAACTGACCAGACATGGCACTGGTCGTGGTCGTTGAGTGCTGCTTCTGGACTCCACGCATCACCATGCACATGTGTGAGGCTTCAATGACCACCGCAACGCCTTCGGGTTCGAGTACCTGTTGGATGGCGTCCCGGATTTGAATGGTGAGGCGCTCCTGAACCTGCAATCGCCGCGCAAAGACGTCCACCACTCGCGGCAGCTTGCTCAACCCCACGATCTTGCCGTTCGGGATGTAGGCGATGTGGGCCTTGCCAAAGAACGGCAGCATGTGGTGCTCACAGAGGGAGTACAGTTCGATGTCCTTCACCAGGATCATCTCGCTGTAGTCCTCATGGAAGACGGCCTTCTTGAGAATGGCTTCCGGATCCTGCGCATAGCCCTGGGTGAGGAACTGGTAGGCCTTGGCGACGCGCTCCGGGGTCTTGAGGAGACCCTCGCGGTCCGCGTCTTCTCCCACCAGTTCCAGAATGCTGCGCACGTTCGCCCCGAGCTCCTCGGTGGCCTGGGGATCGTAGATGTGCTCGTTCCGGTAGGCCGGGACGGCGAATTCTGCGGGACTATTCACCTCGATACTCGACATAGTTGCGGGGGGTCTCGAAAAGCCTGACGGAAGTAAGTCTACCCGACGGGAGCGCATCGACAAGTTCCCCCCAGATGGCGATGGCGAAGTTCTCAGTCGACGGCATCACGCCCTGAAGGAACGGTACGTCCAGATTCAGATTCGCATGATCACAGATGTCTACCACTCGTCGATTCATGATCTGCTTGAGCTCTGAAAGATCCACGACGTAGCCAGTGTCGGCCGAAGGCTCGCCGCTCACGGTTACCTCGAGCTCATAGTTGTGTCCGTGCCAGTTGGGATTGTTACACTTCCCGAACGTGGCGCGATTCCATTCATCGCTCTTGTCCGGATTGTGCAGTCGGTGGGCGGCGTTGAAGTGCGCCCGTCTGGTGATGTGGACAACCGGCATGAGGCCCTGAATTGGTGGGATGATTTTGACTGCCGGGTATATCATTTGTTCTGACAAGTGTTGACGTCACCCGACCAAGCGCTATCCACCGCGCTCGGCGGTCACTGGCGGCGACAAACCTATATTCTGACAACCTCGAGACCCATGGCCGAAAGAACGCTCTTCCAGAAAATCGAGACCGGAGACATCCCGGCAGACATCATCTACGAGGATGACGTGTGCTTTGCGTTCCGGGACATCGCTCCACAGGCACCGACCCATGTGCTGGTCGTGCCCCGCAAGCCTATCCCTACGCTCAACGATCTTGAGGCCGAAGACGCGGAACTGGTCGGGCGGCTGCTTCTGGCGGCAAGGAAGATTGCCGCGCAGGAGGGACTCGATGGGGGGTACCGCACGGTCTTCAATTGCGGTCCGGATGCCAACCAGACGGTGTTCCACATTCACCTTCACCTCCTTGGCGGACGTTCCATGTCCTGGCCGCCAGGATGAGGGTTTGGTGCTTCATGATCCTGGTTGTTGGATGCGTGCTCGGTACCAGCGCGGTCGCGGGGCAGACGGTTACCTACGATGGAGCCTTTGAACGGGCTGTCAATCGCTACCGGTGGACGGCCCAGTTGGCGTCGGCAACCTCGGTAGGCGCCTGGCGGGTACAGGCCATGAACCGGTACCGCTCGGATGCCTTCATCCTGTTCGACGATCGGCTGAGTTTTCGTGACGTAAATGCGCTTCGTATCAACGCCGGACGGCCTCTTGGCGAGCGCAGCGAGGTGGTGGCCAGAGGCCGATCCGATTGGTTCAGTCTCAGCGATGTACTGGCACAGAGCATCTACGGCGGCGTGAAATTCGGCGTGTCCGGCGCAACGTTTGCGCCGCTGTTGGGGGTGGCCATGGACCGGCGTCCCGGCGTTCGGCTTTCCGACGGAACACTCCCACTCCGCACCGACGCGGGCCCCGCATTCGGAGCCGAAGTCACCATCCCCACTCGAGAAGCCTCGGGCTATACCGTTCAGGCATCGGGGCAGGGATTTCGTGAGCAACTGGGGCCGCGGGCCGGCTCGTTCGCGCGATTCGAGGGGAGTGCTGAACGGGCATTCGAGCGCACCGTGCTTCGTGTGGAGATGCAGGGTGGCGCCGCCCGGCGCGATGCGTATCAGGCCGCATCATTTCTGAATCGCGACGATGCCGCCCGGCAATCCGAGACCGTCGAGTCCACCCGTAGCGACACACTCGGGGCGACGTTGGTGATAGAGACCCCGGTGACACGCCGACTTCAGGTCACGGGCAGCCTGGCCTTCAACGCCAACAACCGGAGCGTTCGGACACTGCGTGCGCCGGAGGAGGCGCTGTTCTTCGATTCTGATTTTTCACGGCGCACCGTGGACGCCGACGTGTCCTCGGTCTATGAGAGCGGAGCAACCCAGGTCCGGCTGGGCTTTCAAGGGGGAGCCGAGATCGAACGTCGGAATCTGACGAACGAAGACGACCTGCCCGCCACGCAGGCCGCCCAGAAGCGGGATCTGCTGAGTCAGGCCAACTACGACAGAGGCTACGTGACGCTACTGGCCAGCGTACGACTACCACTCACGTCCAAGACCATGATTGTGTTGGATGGCTCGGCGAATGCCATCCGGCACGACACGCCGATCATCAATCCCGACGATCGGGATGAGATCTTCTCCAGGGGGCGCGTTTCGCTGCTCTATCGGCCGTCCCGGGTGCTGGAGGCTGATCTTCAGGTGAATGCCACCCATTACCACACGGTGTACCTGAAAGCAGCCCGGTCGGCCGAAAACAACGTCCAACAGGGGCTCCGGCTTCGTCCCGCCGTCCGCTGGCGTCCCGGACCGCGCACCCGGATCGACCTGAGTTCCGAGGTCAGGGCCACCTATACCGTTGACGATTTTACGCTGGCCGGGCGGCGACCGACGGATCAGGCCGCCCGAGAACTCCGGTACGACCTGAACGCCGAGCATGACCTGGGCGATGGGCTGCGGGTCCTGGCCGAGGCGCGCCTGAGCGATCTGCGTCTCGGGCGATTCCTGGACCAGGAGTTCGCCGAGATTCCCATCGACACGCTGCGAACCTATGGTGGCTGGTTTCGGGTGCAATCCGGCACCCGCATCGTGGCAGAGATCGGACTGCGTGTCTTCATTCGAACGGATTTCGACCGATCGGCCACGGTCCGCTATCCCCGCCTGAACGCGGATGGCGAGCAGGACATTGACGCCTCGGGCAACGTCCTCACCACGACCATCAGTCGGCCGGGGCGCCAGCGAATCGCTCAGATGGGTCCGACCTGCTCATTGACCTGGCCCATGCGAAACGGGGTCCTCCGGTTTGACGGTTGGTATACCGTCCAGCGCGTTTCCAGAACCCTGTACGGCGACCTCCCCGAAGCCTCGGCCTCGGTTATCAGGCAGGCCGCGAGCCGCGGAGAACGCATCATCATTCCCAACCTGTCACTGTCAATGCGATGGGCCATCTGAACGCCAAAACCATCGGCATCACGGGCGGGATCGGCTCCGGCAAGAGCACGGTCTGCCGGATGCTGGAGTCCTGGGGCGCGCACGTCTTCTACAGCGACGAGGAGGCCAAGAGGCTCATGGTGGAGGATCCCGCGCTGCGTGGCGAATTGGTGACAGCCTTTGGGCCCGAGACGTACAAGGACGACGGGTCACTCAACCGGTCCTTTCTGGCCGGAAGGGTCTTCGGAGATGCCGAACAGCTCCGTGTCCTGAACGGTCTTGTCCACCCCCGCGTCTACGCATCGTTCGCGCTCTTCGAGAAAGAGGCCAAGGCGAACGGCGCTCCGCTGGTCGTGCGGGAATCTGCCGTCATGCCGGAGGGCGCCGCCACCAGGGGCCTGGATGCGCTGGTGGTGGTGACCGCTGCCGAGGATGTGCGTCTGGCCCGTGTCACGCGCAGGGACGGTTCGAAGGAGGCGGACGTCAGAAAGCGGATGGCCCACCAGGACTCGGAATCAACCTTCGAGGCACGTGCCGATCGTATTTTGCGAAACGACGGCTCGCTGGATGACCTGAAAAGCGCGGCCGCCGAGCTCTACCGGGAATATACCGGGATGGAGCCCACGACTGTGACCACCGAATCGCCCTATTCGACACCGCCACCGAACCTGCCCACCTGGGGCAACGCCGTCACCCGGGTCGTCGGCAGGTTGGCTCTGGGGCTGAGTGGATTTCGGTGGGTCGGCCCCTTTCCCGACCTCAAGAAGTTTGTTCTGATCGGCGCTCCACACACCACCAATTGGGACTTCATTCTGGGCATGGCGCTCCTTCTGGCTACCGGAGTGCGCGTCAACTGGATCGGCAAGCATACCATTTTCCGGCCGCCCTTCGGCGGACTCATGCGTTGGATGGGCGGCGTAGCCGTGGATCGGTCCCGGGCGGATGGACTCGTGGCCCAGGTCTGCGAAGCCATGCAGGCGGCCGATCGCATGGTGATCGGATTGGCGCCGGAGGGAACGCGGAAACACGTGGAATGCTGGAAGACTGGCTTCTACCGCATTGCAGTTGGTGCGGGCGTCCCGATCGTCATCGGGATGATTGATTTCGGCCGAAAGGAGTTGCGGGTTGACTCCGTTTTCGAGCCAACGGGAGACATGGAGGCGGACATCGCCGCCGTTCGAGCCCGGTATGTGGGGGTCCGCGGGAAGTACACGGACAAATCCTCGACCTGACTCAGAGAATCCGGCGGAGAACGCTCTCGTCGTGCGGCGACTCGTCTCCGAGAATGTGGTGTCCCATTCGATCCCGTTTGGTCTCCAGGTAGCGGGCGTTTACCTCGTTCGGAGGAATCTCGATCGACACGCGCTCCGTGATCTCCAGGCCGTACCCGTTCAGCGCGACACGCTTCTGCGGGTTGTTGGTCATAAGCCGCATCTTCCGAACACCCAGATCGCGAAGAATCTGGCATCCGATTCCGTAGTCGCGGTGGTCCATCTTGAAGCCGAGCGCTTCATTGGCCTCCACGGTGTCCATGCCCTCCTCCTGCAGCTTGTAGGCCCGGAGCTTGTTGATCAGGCCAATTCCACGGCCCTCCTGTTTCATGTACAGGACCACTCCGCATCCCTCGCGATCCACCTGCTGCAACGCCCGGGCCAGCTGATCGCCGCAATCACATCGCATCGACCCGAAGATGTCTCCAGTCACACACTGGGAATGGACACGGACCAGAACGGGTGTGTTCTCGTCCCACTCGCCCCGGACCAGGGCCAGGTGGTTGTCGCCGGATAGACGCTCCTCAAAGGCAACCAGTCGGAAGTCTCCGAACCGCGTGGGCATCTCCACCTCGACCAACCGGTTGATCAGCACCTCGTGCAGCATGCGGTATGCAATCAGGTCCTTGATGGTGATGATCTTCATTCCGAACCGCTCGGCGACCGGCAGCAAGTCAGGAACGCGGGCCATGGACCCGTCGCCATTCATGATCTCGACCAGGACTCCGGCAGGCTGGAGTCCGGCGAGTCGGGCCAGATCGACCGCTGCCTCGGTGTGACCGGCCCTGCGAAGCACGCCGCCGGTCTGCGCGCGCAGCGGAAACACGTGGCCGGGTCTGCCAAAGTCCGCCGCCTTCGCGCTGGGGTCCGCCAGACCCCGGATGGTCTTCGCCCGGTCCTGAGCCGAAATCCCCGTGGTCGTGCCCTTCGCGTAGTCGACCGAGACGGTGAAGGCCGTGTCGTAGAGTGCCGAGTTGGCATCGACCATCATGTCCAGACCCAGCGCCACCGACCGGTCCCGCGTGACCGGGACACAGATCAATCCGCGGCCATGGGTGGCCATGAAGTTGACAGACTCGGGAGTCACCAACTCGGCGGCCCCCACGAAATCGCCCTCGTTCTCGCGATCCTCATCATCGACCACGATCACCAGGCGCCCATTCCGAATGTCGTCCAGTGCGGCCTCTATGGAATCGAACACGCTGTCAGCAGTAGGGTCCTTGGTCATCCGGACTGAACCACCCCCCCGATAAGAGGTTCGTTGGGTCTGTGTCAATCCGATCCATACGAACCATGCAGCAGAGAGTACTTGGAAACACCGGACTCCATCTCACGACCGTGGGCCTGGGTACCTGGGCCATCGGGGGTCCCTGGGATTGGGGTTGGGGAGCTCAGGATGACGCAGCGTCGATCCGGACGATTCGCGAGGCACTGGACCTTGGGATAAACTGGATCGACACGGCACCCTGCTACGGACTGGGCCATTCGGAGCGAGTGGTTGGGCGGGCGATTTCGTCCTGCCGCGACCAGGTCCTGGTTGCGACCAAGTGTGGACTGGTCTGGGACGATCCCTCGACGGGCATTGCCTATGGACGCCTGACCAGGAACTCCGTCAGGCAGGAGGCCGAGGACAGCCTCCGGAGACTCGGCGTCGACGTCATCGACCTCTACCAGATTCACTGGCCCGATCCGGAGGAGGACATCCGCGAGGCCTGGGAGGCCATGGCCGGGCTGGTCAAAGACGGAAAGGTGCGCCACATCGGGGTGTCCAACTTCTCCGTCTCACAGATGAGGGCCGTGGCGGAGATTCACGCCATCGCCTCCCTTCAGCCGCCCTATTCCATGCTGGAGCGGGCGTTTGAGGACACGCTTGAGGCCTATTGTCAGGAGGAGCACATCGGCGTTGTCGCCTACAGTCCCATGCAGGCCGGGCTGCTGACCGGAAAGTTCAGCGCATCACATCTCGATGGGCTCGCGGGCGACGATTGGCGCCGAAAGAGTCGGCATTTCCGCGAGCCGAGCTTTTCCCGCAACCTGGAGATCGTCGACTCCCTCCGCCCCATTGCCGCCGATCTGGACTGTTCGCTGGCCGAGTTGGCCATCGCATGGACACTCCGTCGGTCCGTAGTGACTGCGGCCATTGTCGGCGCGCGGCGACCGGAACAGATTCGTCAGACCGTGTCCGCCAGTGACATCACGCTTGACGCGGCGACTGTCAGGAAGATCGAGGAGATTCTTGCTCCGGCATGACCCGTCGGGGCTGGCGGAGCCAAACGGCAGAGCCCACGGCTGCGGGCAGCAGCACGTTCACCGTGTAGATCATCAGGGAAGCATTCAGCGCGGCTTCCGGTGCGACGCCCAGGGTGCCGAATACCAGCACGGCTGCACCCTCTCGAATCCCGAGTTCGGCGAAACTGAGGAGCGGGAGCAGGAGCTTCAGACAAAGGGTGATCAGTGCACCGGCTGAAAGGATCAGCAGGGGGCCGGAATCCGGCGCCATCGCCTTGACCAGAAGTCCGAATTGCAGTCCCAGAAGGGCATATCTCGCGCCGTGTCCCAGCATTAACCCAACCCGATCCCGAACGGCGAGTCGGTCCATGAACTCCAGTCGCCCCTCAAAACCGAGCGGTCGTGCGAACCGGGCCAGCAAGGGCGGCCGGAGAATCGGCAGGAGCGAAATCACGCCGACTGCCACCGCCGCCGCCGCAAACCACCGCACGCCGGTGAAGGCAAACCACGCGAGCGCGGCAGCGGCAGCAACCCCGAGGGGCACCGGGTGTCTGATCAGGGCCTCCACCGCAACGGCCACCGCCCAGGTCCGCCGGCTTCCACGAGGCATCAATTGCGGGCGCGCGGCATAGTCGGCGGCTCTGCCCGGAGTCCAGATGGCGATGGCGTGGCTTCCTACGTAGGCCTTCAGCGCGTCGAAGAAACGAAGCTGGCTGTCCTGGGCTCGAGCCAACCACAGCCAGAGAAGCCCGCCGGCCAGCACCTGGACGACGGACAGCAACAGCGCCGGGACTACCGGTCGAAAATCAGCGGAAGCCAGCGCCGCGCGCATCTCGGCCAGATCTACGGAGCGGGCAACGAGAACGAGCACCACTCCGGCCAGCGCGAATCGTACGAGGGCAGCCCACGGGATCCGTCCTCCAAGCGCGTTGCCGGGAGACGACCACCAATGGCGCCGCTCAGGCGCCGTCACGATCAGTCCTTGCCAGCGATGTTGGACAGGGCGCTCTTCTCGACGCGGAGCTTGACGTTTGAGTCCACCTGAAGCAGCACGCTCGTCTCGTCAACCTGCGTGACGGTCCCGTGGACACCACCGATGGTGACCACCTTGTCGTTCTTCTGAACGGCCGAGATCATTTCCTTCCGCTTGTCTTCCTTCTTCTTCTGGGGTCGGATAATCAGGAAGTAGATGATCAGGAAGATCAGAATCAGCGGCAGAAACATCTGCAGCGGATTGGCGGGATCGCCCACCTGGGCAAGTGCAAAGAGAGTGTTCACGGTGGCGGGAGTATGGGGTTCAGGCGGTCAGAACGCGCCAGTAAAAACCGGGGGTCAGGAGCTTCTTTCGTTCGGAAAGATCGTCAAACATGCAGCTGATTGCATCGGCCAGTTCTGTTGACCGCGAGGCTTTGGCAATCACCGTATTGAGCAGCCACTTCCAGCGGCCCAGCTTCTGCAGCATGTGGCTGAGTCTGAACTCGTTCCTGAGGAGATTCAGCACCTCGTCTTCGTAGGCCGCGAAAAACGCGGCCGAGTAGTCATTGGCCTCTTCGGCTTTGTCGATCCACTGGGCGGCCAACATCCCGGTGACCATGGCGTTTCCAATGCCCTCGCCCGTGAAGGGGTCGATGAGGCTTGCCGCGTCCCCGATGAGCATCCAGCCGTCACCGGACATGGTGCGAGGCTTGGATCCCACGGGGAGTCCCCAGCCTTTTGTGGGCGAGATCTGCCTGGCGTCCTTGAACCGCTCGGCAAACTTCGGCAGTTTGATCATCTCATCCAGAAGCGGCTTCAGTCTTACGTCGCGCTTCTTGATTTCGGACGAGAGCATGCCAACGCCCACGTTGGCCTTGCCGTTATCCATCGGGAAGATCCAGAAGTAGCCTGGAATGACCTCGTCCACAAAATGGAGTTCGATGAAATTGCCCTCCGAGAAACCGGAGACCCCTTCAAAATAGGCGCGGACGGCAGCCACATAGTGCTTCTCGTCCAGCTGATCCATCCCCAACTCCCGAGCGACGACGGAGTAGGCGCCATCGGCCCCGATAACGATAGGGGCCCGCGCTTCCCGCACTTCCTTCTCAGGCGTCTTGTAACGAACACCAACAACCTTGCCGTCTTCCCTGAGGAGGTTGGTTACGGTTGTTCTGATCCGCACGTCGGCGCCGGACTCGACGGAGGCGTCGAAGAGCACCTGGTCAAACACCTCCCGCGCACACACAAATCCCGGCGCGATCTTGCCGGCGATCTGCTTTCCGAAGGGAATCGAAACCTCGTCGCCATAGGGTCCGCTGAATGTGACTCCCCAGCTACCGAGGCTTTCGTTGGCGCGCAGCCGGTCCTCGAGACCCAGCGCCTTGATGGCGTCCATGCTCTTGCCAGAGATCCCATCGCCACAAATCTTGTCCCGAGGCCAATCGCTCTGGTCGAGGACGAGCACTTTCTTGCCCTGTCGTGCGAGAAGCGTGGACGTCGTTGCGCCGCCGGGGCCGGCTCCCACAACGATGGCATCGAACTGTTCAACCATAAGGAATAGGTAGCCGACTCCGGGCCGGCTCGGGACTTCTTGGGGAGGCAGTTCCGGGAGCGGGGTACCAGCCAGTCAACGCGCAAAAATAAACCAAGGGGCAAGCGATCCGTATCGCACCGCTACGACCTCCTACCGCTGCTGCCTTCCGGCCCTGACGGAGTTCAGAGGGAGCTGGTCGTACGGGACTTGCCCCCTGGCCGCGGCCAACGAGTGCCCCAGATTCAGGTTCCGAGGCACCGCCTCGAAATCAGGCCGTGCCGGGCCCGCGACCCTTCCATCTGAAGAATCCAAGCACGCCCCCAATAGAAGCGGTCAGGATGTAGGGAAGGTGGAGAATCGCCGCAGGCACGTAGGCCGTCAGCAGGCTGGTTTTGGCAAACAGTCGACACCCACGGATCACCACCAGCGCATCCGCCGTGACCTTGACCGCCACGGCGCCAAGAACGGGTTCCGGCGCCATCACGCCGAGCAGGACCAGCGGAATGCCGACAAGGATTCCCGCGTAGAGCGTGAAGGCCGCGACCAGGAACGCCGTCATGCCCGGCGGATACCGGAAGGCCTTGGAGGCCCACCGCATTCGCTGGTTGATGAATGCCCCGAGCGTGTGAACGGGCTGGGTGTTCACGACGGTGTCCGGTCCGTAGGCAAACGCCGCCCGCCAGGGCGTTTCCCGGACGATGCCGTGAAGGAGAAGATCATCGTCTCCCGAGAGAACGCCGGAATCCCGACCGAACCCGCCCGCCTCCTCAAAGGCTTGCCGTCGGTAGGCCAGGTTCATAGCGGTCGCAATGAGAGGCCACCCGGTCTGCATCGCGCCGGCTGCGCAGAACGTGTATGCGGCAAAGTCCAGATTGCGCATCCTCGCCACGAGGCCGGTTTCCTCCGGCAGAAACACAGCTCCCGTAACGAGCCCGACATCTTCGGTGAAATGGGACGCCAATCGACTCATCCAGCCTGGCGGTACCACGCAATCGGCGTCGGTAACGAATACCAGTTCGCCAGAACTCGCCGCCAATCCGGTCGCAAGGGCGTGCTTTTTTGGGGCCGTCCCGTCCAGGGCGGGTGGAACATTGATCAGCCGAATCCGGGGATCACGTGCCGCATACCGCTCCACTGTTTCGGCTGTCGAGTCGGTCGAACTGTCGTTGAGAACCAGAATCTCCAGGGAGCCTGCGTAGTCCTGCACCTCGAGGGCGTCGAGGCAGCCCCCAATGTTCTTCTCCTCGTTCCGCGCGGCCACAAGGACGGTCGCCGGGGGCTGACGGTTGACCGTGCCCGGAGCCAGGCGGCCCAAACCGTACCAGATTCGGACCAGCGCCACCAGGTAGATGAGCGCAGCCAGGCCAAGAATGCCAGTCACTACTTCCATGGAATCCGACGCGCCATTCCGCCAAGGACAAAGAAGACCAACAGGTACGAGTAGACGATTTCCAGGAGGGGAAAGACGCGCAGCAGCCGCCGCTCGCCCAGCGTCCCCAATCCAACCCAGAGGGCTCCAAAATCCGCCGCCGCCTTGACGCCCCACGCCCAGAACACCCACGGCCCGGTCAAGCCGGTGAGCGCCAGGGGGACGCCCACGACAATCAGAATGTCCATGGACCTCGATATGACGGCCGCCAGCAGTTTTGGTGGCGAAAAGAGCACCAGCGTGGACAGGTGTCGTCTCTTCTGGGCGAACCAGGCCCCCACTGTAGCGGGCGGCGCACTCGGTACGTGGGTCGCCGGGTCGACCACATATCGCACCCCGCCGACCCGCGCGATTCGCTGAAGCATGAGCGTGTCGTCACCCGAGACAACGTGGGCAATCGGTCCGAGTCCGCCGCCGGCATCGTAGGCGCTACGCCTGTAGCCCATGTTGCGTGCGGTGCACATGGAGGGGACGCCCAGTCCGATGAGTCCGCGGGCGGTAACCGCATTGCTGCTGGCCTCGGCCGCCACAAGCCTGGCCAGGAGCGTGTTGCGGGGATGATAGGGCCCGTAGCCAGCTACGAAGGCGGTATCCGGCGAGAACGCGTCAACCATCCCGGCAACCCATCCGGGTCCGGGGGCGCAGTCCGCATCGGTAAAAAGAAGGATCTCTGTATCTGAAGCCTCAATGCCCTTCATCAGGGCCTGCTTCTTTCCGCCCGCGCCATGCTTTGGTACCCGCAGGACCCGGAGTCTGGAGTCACCCTCGCCGGCCTTCGTCGCGAGCTCCGCCGTTTCGTCATCGGAGCGGTCATCAACAACAATCAAGCTCAGTTCACGATGGCTCTGAGCCAGGATGGACCGGACACAGGTGCCGATCGAGCCCCGCTCGTTTCGGGCCGCAACAATAATGGTCACCGGGCCGGCCTCTCCGCCCGTGCCGCTCCAGCCGCCGGATCGCAGGATCCCCCAGACGGTGGCCGCGACCGCCACGACGTACACGCCCGAAATTATGATGACCAGTTGGAGCAGGGACGGAACGGTTTGGTTCTACGGGGCTTTTGAGGCTGAGTGAATCTGAGTGAGCCTGAGTGAATTTGAGGAAAAAGGAAGCGGGGATTGTGGTAGGCAGGAGGATTGTTTGTTCAGACGCGGACTGAAATCGTGCGTGATGGCGGTCGTCGTGTCGGGAGGGAGCCTTGCTCTCGCCCTGCCGACCTGGTCGGCCAGTGGACCTGATGGCCCAAACGGGGTGATCCGTTCCGGGGCCGGGGTGCGCATGGAATCCGGGCCTGCACCCTCACCGGCCATGCTTCTGGAGACGGACGCTTCCTCCGCTCTTCTGGTTCGAGGCAGGGCGGAGGTCCTGGCCGGGCGATTTGAGGACGGGGAGGAGACCTTCTACGAACTCGCCGGCCGTGCCGATGGCCTGCCAGCCGCATACCACCACCTGGCCTCCACCTCCCTGCTCCGGGTTCTGATGTTTGACAGGGAGGAGGATTACGCCCGGTTCTTCCAGCGATCCGACTCGCTCCGCGAGCTCCTCGGAGACGTAAAGAAGAGCCCCGGACGCGCCTTCCTGGAGGGAGAGACGGACTTCCAAAGGGCCCTGGCGTGGTCCAAGCAGGGGCACTACATCCGGGCCGCCATGGCGGGCGTGAGTTCCTATCGCGCGCTGTCCAACCTGGTGGATGACCAACCGGAGTTCTGGGAGGCCTACAAATCACTCGGCATTGTTCATGCCACGCTCGGGACGCTCCCCCGACGGTATCGCCGCTTCCTGTCCGTGTTCGGATTCGACACCGACCTGGAGGCCGGACTCGATGAATTGGAAGTGGCCCTGGAGCACAGCGCCTACGGCCGCGAGGAAACACTGCTGTTTCTGAGCATTCTGGATTCGTTTGACCTGCCTTCCCGCGTAAACGCGGTCGAAACCCTGACCGAACTCAGGCAGGAATTTGCCGGGAGCCCGCTTTTTGGTGCCGTGCTTCTGGATGTCCTGGTGCGTAGCCGAAGAGTCTCCGAGGCCGAAGCACTCCTCGTGGATCTGAGAAGCCCCGCGCCGGGGGTGATCCATCTGGAATACCTCGAGTACTTCCAGGCAGAGGCCCACTTCAAGCAGGAACGGTGGACGAAGGCATGTGAGGCCTATGCCCGGTACCTGTCCTCGCACCAGGGAAACGCCTACCGGGCCGTATCGACGCTCAATCGAGGGCTGGCCCTCGAAATGTCGGGAAATCGCGTAGAGGCGGAAGGCGTCTACGCCTCAGTCATCGCGGGACGGGATATGGATGCTGACGAGGCTTCGGAGCGCCAAGCCCGGCTGCGGCTCTCGGCTCCGATGTCTCCGGCACGGCGCCGGCTCCTTGAGGCACGCATGGCGCACGATCGCTCGGATTACGTCCGGGCGGACACCCTGCTGGCCCTTCTCGCGTCACAGACGGAGGAGCGCAGTCCGGCCTTCCTTGCGGAGGTGGCCTATCGGCGCGGCCGGATGTTCGACGTTACCGGGCGGGACAGCCTGGCGTTGGTTCAATACCAACAGGCCATCGATCGGCCTGGAGACCCCTCGGCCAAGTGGGCGCCGTACAGCCTGTTCTATCTGGGCCAGATCCAGGAGGAGGCGGGCCTTCGGGTTGAAGCACGCAAGGCCTACCGGGCGGTGATCGACTACAAGCCGGCCTACGACTACCGTGGGACCAACGAACAGCGGGCCCGATTCGCGCTTGAGCGGCTGGACGACTGAGCCTCAGCCTGTCTACAGCATGCCCATCGGGTCCACATCGATATTGATACGGTACCCCCGTTGCATGCGTCCAAGAGAGGCGATGGTGTGGTCGATGACCTGGCGCGTGCGCACGCCCGGAAGCTCTCTGGGTGCCTTCAGGAGGGCCAGGTAGCGCCAGGATTTCCGGACGCGCGCAACGAAGGCGGGCGCCGGACCGATGAGTTCCATGGGCGAAGGCACCTTGGCGAAGGCGTTGGCAAATCGCTCGGCCAGATTTCTGACGCCCGGTTCCTCAGGCCCCCGAAATTCCACCCGGATTGCCCGTACAAACGGCGGATACTTGAGAAACTTCCGGGTCGCCAGGCTGGCGTCGGCAAAACCCAGGTAGTTGTGGCGTTTGGCCAGGAGGATCACGGGGTGTTTGGCGTTCCTGGTCTGGAAGAGTACCTCCCCCTTGAGATCGGAGCGGCCCGCACGACCGGCCACCTGCGTCAGCAACTGAAACGTCCGCTCGTCGGCGCGAAAATCCGGAAACAGGAGCCCGGCATCCGCATCGACCACCCCGACAAGGGTGACCCGCTCGAAGTCCAGTCCTTTCGCCACCATCTGGGTGCCCACCAAAATGTCGGCATCCCCTTTCCCAAAGGCGTTCAGGATCTTGTCGTGGGCGTCCTTGCGGCCCGTGGTATCCAAATCCATCCGGAGAACCCGGGCGCTCGGAAACAGCTCGGCCAGGTCCTCCTCAACGCGTTGGGTTCCGGCCCCGACAGGTTCAAGCGAGCCCTTGCCACAGGACCTGCAGTCGCGGTCGGCTCTGAAGGAGCGTCCGCAGTAGTGGCAGCGCATCTGATTACGCGCCTTGTGCCAGGTCAGGGAGACCGAGCAGTCGGGACACTCGGGAGATTCTCCGCAGGTATCGCACGAGAGCACCGGCGAGAAGCCGCGGCGGTTCTGAAGCAGGATTATCTGCTCGGACCGGGCCAGGCTCCGCTCCATCGCGGCCTTCAGTGGTGTCGAGATCACCGAGTCCGGCCGGTCGGGGGATCGGTTACCCAGCATGTCCACGATTCGGACGCGGGGAAGCGTCGCCGAGCCTCCACCGTCCAGCGGAACACGGTCCGGCATCGAGAGCAGCGTGTACTTCCCGGTGCGCGCATTCTGAAAGCTCTCCAGCGATGGCGTGGCCGAGCCGAGAACGCAGACGGCGCCATTCATGGACGCCCGGACGACCGCAACGTCCCTCGCGTTGTATCGCGGGGCCGGCTCGAACTGCTTGTAGGACCCCTCGTGCTCTTCGTCGACCACCACAAGGCCCAGATCCTCGAGCGGGGCGAAGACGGCTGACCGTGGACCGATGACCACGCGAAAATCGCCGCGTCGAATCCGGCGCCAGGTATCGAACCGCGCACCGGCGCTCAGACGGGAGTGCAGAACGGCCACCCGGGCTCCGAACGAGCGTCGAAAGCGCCGGACCGTTTGCGGCGTGAGCGCAATCTCCGGCACCAGAACGATTCCACTTCGTCCCGAATCCAAGGTGCGTTGAAGGGCGTCGATGTACACCTCGGTCTTTCCACTACCTGTCACTCCGTGCAGGAGGAAGGTCTTGTAGTCCCCGGTTTCCAAGGCGGCTGCGAGGGCCTCTGCGGCCTGGCGCTGCGTCGGATGAAAGCGGTCCATCCCGATAGACGCCTTGTCCGGCTGCGGCACGGTCGCGAGCGCCGCGTCCATTTCCGCCACGGTCAGGAGTCCCTTCGCCTCCAGCGAGCGGATGGTACTGGTTGATCCGCCGGTGGCTGCGACCACTTCCGTGAGGGGCACAGGTTCGCGCCCGGCAAGAAAATCGAGAATCGCTTTCTGACGCAGACCACGAACCGAGTCCGCGCTTGTGCCGGGAACCAGAACCGCGTGAAGCTGCGTTTTGGCCGCTCCCTCCGGGGGGAGGGCGGCCCGGGCAGCTTCCCCCCAGGAGCACGCGTAGTACTCTCCGATCCACCGGGTCAGCTGCAGCAACTCGTCCGTCAGGGCCGGCACCTCTGAATCAATAACCTCGGTGATGTCGGCCAGCTTTCCCGACGAGGGTGCCGCGGCGTCAAGACCCACCACCACACCCGTGAGGACTCGTCCGGAGAAGCGGACCCGAACCCGATTTCCGGTTTCGATGTCCATGCCCGGAGGCACCCGGTACGTGTAGGCACGGTCCAGGGGAAGGGGCAGTATGACGTTGACGAGGCGTTCAGCCATGGGGTCCGCCTAGAACACCCGATGCCCCGGCGCGTTCGGCGCCCCATGCGACTTTCGTCCCCGGCCCTGCGCTTTGTGCCCGCACTCCTCGCCCTCACCGTGGCGGGTTGTCTTCCGTATTCGTGTAATCGGGTCGAATCGCGCCTGTTATTTCCCCAGGACTCGACGTCCCGCGCGTTTGCATCGGTGCTTCCGGTGGACACGCTTCAGGTACTCGAGGCGCCCGATTGGGGCCAGATGGAGTACCCCAGAACCGTGGCATTTGCACCGGACGGAACGCTCTGGGGCGCCGACACGGGGCGTCACTCGCTGAACTACCTCGACCCGGACGGGGAGTCCGGGAGCGTGGATCTCGATTCCCTTCGATACCCCTATCTGGCAGGCTTTCGCCAGGGTTTCCCCGTTGTCTTCAGTCCGGACGCCCACCGAATCGTCGCGGTTGGAGGCGATTGGTCCGTGCCCACGCCGTCTGACGTTCCGCCACGTGTTCTCCAGTATGCGGCCGCCGATGACTCTGCGGCCTGGATGAAGCTGGCGGGGAAGGACTACGACAGTCGCCTGATCTCTTTGGCCCCAACGGGCGAAGAGCTCTCCCGGATCGGCCTTCCGGACCCCTATTGGCGCTGGGCAGGTGCTCTGGAACTGCGGGAGGGGAGGCCGGTGAGCCTGTCCGGTTACCGCCCTCAGTTCTACGAATTCGACGGCGGCATCCTGGATTCAACCAGTTTGTTCGGATTCGATTCGCCCATGCTTCCCCGATCCCGCGCCTTCCTGACCGGCCAATCAGACCAACCGCCACTGTTGACTCCGGCCGGCGTATTTGTGGGGAGTAAGTACTACACGCTGAACATCCGCCCGGGGTGGCTTCAGGTGGATATCTACGACGAGAATTTCCGTCTGGAGCGGATCCTGGTCGAGCCCGATCCCTCTTTTGGACCGGAATTCTATCCCACCGACCTGGCCGTTCGCCTGGAGGCCGACGGCAGTGCAACGCTGGCGATCGCCGTAGCCAAGCCCGAGCCTTCGGTGAGGATGTACCGGGCCGACGACCGGTGAGTGAGGAGCTCGCCACCGGAGATGCCTTTCTGGCGGAGTCGCTCCGCTACGTGAAGGGAGTCGGACCCAAGAGGGCCGATGTGTTGGAGGGGGCGGGCATCAGCACGGTTCGAGACCTGCTCCAGTACTACCCCCGGAGGTATCTCGACCGCTCGACCGTGACCAGGATTGCCGATATCTCCGACGCCACGGGTTCGGTTTCGATCGTGGCCGAGGTCCTGGTTGCCGGGAGTGCTCCGGGTCGCGGGAGACAGAAGCGCTTCGAAATGGTGGTCAGCGACGGGTCGGGACGCATCAAGTGCGTGTGGTTTCGTGGCGCCGCCTGGATCGGAAAACTCTTCAAGAAAGGAGACCGCGTCGCGCTCCACGGAAAGCCCCAGCTGTTCAGGGGCAGTTGGAATCTGACCCACCCCGATTTCGATCGCCTGGACGAGGGGGGTCCCAGTCTGGACACGGGCCGCATCATGGCCCTCTACCCGGGATCGGCCCCGTTCGAACGAATCGGCCTGAACAGTCGCAGCTTTCGGAAGATCATCTGGGGCCTGTTCAAGGAGCATGGGCTTCGGCTGCGCGATCCGTTCCCGGAGTCCATACGCTCGCGCTTCAACCTCATGGATGGCCGTGTCGCCCTTCGGGCCGTCCACTTCCCCAAGTCTCAGGAGGAACTCCACGCGGCCCGGCGGCGACTCATCTTCGAGGAGCTCTTCTTTATCCAGTTGATGTTGGCGAGGCTGCGGAGCGTGCGGATTCAGCGGAAGGGTCTGGTATTCGGACCCCGCGGAGGTCTCAGTGCCCGGTTCGAACGTGACGTGCTGCCGTTCATGCTGACGGGCGATCAGTCGGCGGCCATACGCGATATCGTTGCGGACACCCAGAGTGGACAGCCCATGAACCGCCTGCTGCAGGGCGACGTGGGCAGCGGGAAGACGGTCGTGGCTGTGGCGGCCATGCTGCACGCCGCCGATCACGGATATCAGTCTGTCTTCATGGCCCCGACGGAGATCCTGGCCGAACAGCATTACCGCAATCTGATCTCTTTCATGGAGCCGCTGGGACTGCAGGTCCGGTTGTTGGTGGGGGCGCAGCGCAAAGCCAATCGCCGCGAAATCCTGGCCGAGCTGGCCAATGGGCAGGTGGCTGTGGCCGTCGGTACGCACGCCCTGATCGAGGACCCGGTGCAACTCGCGAAGCTGGGCTTGGTCGTGGTGGACGAGCAGCACCGCTTTGGTGTCATGCAGCGGGCCAAGCTGCTGAAGAAGGGCGATGCCGTGCACACCCTGCTCATGACAGCCACGCCGATTCCGCGTTCGCTGGCCATGACCGTATATGGCGATCTGGACGTGACCGTCATTCGGGAGAAGCCGGCGGGCCGCAAGCCCGTCAAGACCCTGCTCCGGTCCGAGAAAGGCCGGACGGAAGTCTATGAACAGGTTCGCCGTGAGCTCGCGGCCGGCCGTCAGTGCTACGTGGTCTACCCGTTGGTGGAAGAGTCCGAAAAGCTGGACCTCAAGGATGCCGAGTCAGGCTTTGCGCAGCTGAGGGAGATCTACAGCGAGTTCCGCGTGGACGTGGTTCACGGCCGGATGTCGGGAGCCGAGAAGGACCAGATCATGGAGCGCTTCAAGGCGCGTGAGATCGACGTCCTGGTCTCGACCACCGTCATCGAGGTGGGCGTGGATGTCGCCAACGCGTCCGTCATGCTGATCGAGCACGCCGAACGGTTTGGCCTGAGCCAACTCCATCAGCTGCGCGGCCGTGTGGGCCGTGGCTCGGATCAGGCCTTCTGCATTCTTATGGCGGACTACAAGCGCTCTCACGAGGGTCAGGAACGCCTGGAGGCCATGGTCAGGACGGAAGACGGCTTCGAGATCAGTGAGATCGACCTGAAGATGCGCGGAGCCGGTGATTTCTTCGGCACGCGCCAGAGCGGACTCCCCGATCTCCGCATTGCCGATGTGACCCGCGATCAGGCCATCTTGACGGAGGCGCGGGCAGCGGCCAGCGAATTGATAGCCTCCGATGTGGCGCTTCAGGCCCCGGAGCACTTGGCCCTCGGGCTGTACTATCAGCGGTTCTACCGGGAAGGGCGGGGCGCACTGGCTCGAATCGGCTAGGCTGTGCTGGCCAGCCGAGGCCGGCGGGGCGGCACTACCTCACGTAGCTGCCGGCGTTGATGTCGATCGATGTCCCCGTTGCGTGGTCTGCCATGCCGCTGGCCAGCAGCACGACCATCGGAGCAATATCGTCCGGCTCGGTAAGCCTGGGCAGAGCCAGCGTTCCGGTCACCTGCTCCTCGCCGTGTCGCTCGATGAATTCGGCCGCCATGTCGGTTCGAACCCAGCCTGGAGCAATGACAAACGACATGATATTCTGCTTCCCCAGTCCGCGCGCGATGGTCTTCGACAGCGCCACCACGGCGCCCTTCGAGGCCGCGTAGGCCACGTAATCCGGCGTGTCCCCGCGAAAGGCGGCACGAGATGCGATATGAATCAGGCGTCCTCCCCCGATCTTGCCGAAATGCCGTACGGCTCTCCGGGTCAGGATCTCGACAGCGCGGACGTTTACGGCCATGGTCTTTTCCCAGGCCAACTCCCATTTGTCATCGGGCATCGAGATGGGCATCTCAAGCGAAATACCGGCATTGTTGACCAGGACATCAACCCGGCCAAATCGGGAGACGACCTCATCGAACAGGATCCCCGGAGCGCGGCGGTCTGCCAGATCGGCGGCGAACGCGTGCGCTCCATTGCCGGCGGCGGCGGCCACGGCGGTGGCTCTCTCCAGGTTCGAGAATCCGTGCACCGCGACGCGCGCACCCGCCGCGGCCATTCGCAGCGCGATGGCTCGTCCTATACCACGGCTTGCGCCCGTGACGAGTACGTTCTTCCCGGTCAGGTCCACGTTCATCAGCCGCTCCTCCATTTCCAGTTCGTGACACGCTCGGAAACGGGGATGACGTGGAAGCGAATCCGTGTCAGCAACCTCCCGTTGTTGGTCTCCACGCGCACGCGCCAGAGGCCGGGCTCGATAAAGCGCTTCTGGGTGTATCCGCGATACCCGTGATCCCGCCCACCCGAGACGAAATAGCTGATCCGGTCCGACACGACCCACTCGTCAGTCTCGGGTTGATGGCGCTCCCAGACATGTACGATCTCTTTGTCGAGCCGACTCGGGGCGAAAACCGCGGTGTAGACGAAAACCGTGTCACCCTGGAAATAGCGGAACGGTTGCTCATCATTGGAAAACGGCTTGTACCAAACAGGTTTGGCGTACCGCATTCGGTAGTCCGCTCCGGACTTCTCGACAAAGTGATAGACGCCCGACTCGCGGACGGCCATCGGCACCGGCGGAATCCAATTGAAAACGTAGGAAATCTCGAGCAGCGCCAAGAGGATGGGCACGGTTGCTCCCGCCCAGACCATTTGGGAGCGGTCGCGGAAGACACCACGCTTCCACAGGTAGAGCAAGATCAGACCCACGAGCCCGGCAGCCAGAAGTAGTCCGACCAGGAACGTCGCGTGATTCATTATCCCCGTGACGATCGGGACCGAGTAGACCAGATAGGAGGCGAGGACGAAGAACAACAACGCCAGACGCAGACGGGCCGAAAACATCCGATCGTGGAGGATCTCATTGGCAATGAGCAGCCCTACCAGCAAGAACAGGAAGATCGACGTTTCGGTGAGGGAGGCGCTTTGCGAGTAGAAAAAGACGAACATGCTGAACAGTGCGCCCAGGAGAAACTGGCTCGCCAGGGGATACCAGCGCGTGAATCTGAGCAGGAAGCCATTTCGCAGTTTGCCGGCATCGTGCAGGGTGGCGGCCACGTACAGCACGCAAAGCAACCCGAGATACGTGACGATGATCACGTTATCCATTACCGAATCTATCCGGAATATCGTGGCCGCGTCGAAGCCGACGCCGACCATGAAGAAGAGCGCGCCAGCGCGCTTTGGATAGGTCTCATAGAAGGCGAGGAGCCTCCGTGCGGGACGGGATGCGAGCAGGCGCTCAACAGGACCCGGCTTGTGGGTCGTGACCGATGTCTCCACGCTAGGACGCCTGTTTTGGGCGCCGCCAGATGGGGACCGAAGAGCAGGGTTCGCCAAACATCACCTTGGATGCGACCGATTGAAGCCTGGTCATGGCCTGCACGAACGCAGCCTCCGGTACCTCGGAGGTACCGCAGCCTTTGACGACAACAATGCGGTCTTCGTGCTGCCTCCAATCGTACTCGTCGGCGGAGCGGCGGAACCGATCCCGGCGGACGATCTTCTCATCGCCAACCGTGACAGACGCCGCGACTCCGTGGAGACGGCTCGCGATGAGCATGTAGGCCCAGGTCGGAACGATCGTGTCCACCGAACAGATAATGCCGACATCTGCGCCCAGATACGAGTCCCAATCGACGGCCTTCACCTCCTCCCGAAAGTGCTTTTCGCGGAGGATCAGGCCTCCAAACAGAAAGGGCTCAAGGTTAACGATACGGACCGGATTGGTCGGGATCAGCGAGGCCAGATCCACTACCTCGATTCCCGAACTGGCGACCTTGTTGACGATGGGTTCCACTAGTGGGCCTCCATAGCCGTTTGCAGCTTCGACACCGCGCGAACGATGGCATCGGACGCCGTTTGGACATCTTCCCGTGTCGTAAACCGCCCCAGACTGATGCGCAGGGTGGCACTGTCCAGGTCTGAACCGATGGCCTGAAGCACATGGCTGGCCGATCCGCTGCCCGTCGAGCAGGCGCTGCCCGTCGATACGGCCAGTTCCGGTATCCGCTCGATCAGCTTGGCCGTATCCACGCCGGGAAACGTGAGATTCGAAGTGTTCGGAAGGCGCTCGGCCCCCAGTCCGTTAATGACTACGTCCACCTCCTCGCGGATTACCTGCTCCAGACCGTCTCGAAGGCCGGCCAGTCGCCTCGACTCCTCCTCCAACTCGGCGTGGGCTTTGGCCGCCGCGGCGCCGAGGCCGACAATGGATGGGACATTGAGTGTGCCGGCTCGCTGGCCACGCTCCTGTCCTCCGCCGTGTATCATCTGGTCCAGTCTCAGTCGACGTCGGTTGCCGTTTATCACCAACGCTCCCACACCTTTGGGGCCGTAGAATTTGTGTGCCGAACAGGCCAGCAGGTCGATGTCGCCCATTTCCACCGGGACCTTGCCGATGGCCTGCGTGGCATCGACGAGGACCGCGACGCCCTTCCGATGGGCAATCTCCGTCATGCTCGCCACGGGATGCGTGGTGCCGATCTCATTGTTGGCCCACATGAAGCAGACCAGCACCGTGTCATCCCGAAGCGCCGACTCAAACGCCTCCGGCGAGACCTGGCCGGTCGCGCCAACCGGCAATACAGTGATCTCCCAGCCCAGACGCTCAAGCCACCCGCACGACCCGAGGACGGCCTGGTGCTCGGTGGAAACGGCGACTACATGCTTGCCCTTTGATTCATTGGCGAAGGCGAAGCCCTTGATCGCCCAGTTGATGGCCTCGGTCGCACCCCCCGTGAAGTGTATCCACTCCGGCTCGGCGGCAATCAGCTCGCCGAGTTGCTCGCGGGCCATGGCCACCGCCTCGTCGGCATTCCATCCATAGATGTGGCGCTTGCTGGAGGGGTTGCCGAAGTGTGTCCCGAAGAACGGGAGCATGGCATCTACCACATCCGGATCCACGGGCGTGGTGGCATTGTTGTCCAGGTAGATCGGGTCAGTCATGAAGCGTCCAACGGTGGGTTTCAGGCGCGGTTTCGGCCTCGAGGGTAGGCTATCTTAATGTTCTCCTAAACCACCTGTAGCGGTAATGTCCTCGCTCCTCCGTGTCGGCCTTGGCGCCATTCTTTCGGCCATTCTCCTGGTCGGCTGTGACTTTACCTACGCCGACATTGAGCCGGATCTTCCGGGCGTGGTCAACGGCATCGACCTCAACCCGCTGTTCGAACCCGCGACGGCAGCCGAAATCCAGGCGATCAAGGCAGATTGGGCCACGCGGGACGTCAGTGTGCGGGGTTACCAGCTTGAGCACACTGATCAGGCCGAGTTTGGGGGAAGGGCGTTCGAAGTCGAAATCGTCTCGCATGTGGTTGCCGGCCAGCGTCACTATGGGGCGATCATGACGCCCGCATCGGCTACAGGCCAGATCCCGGTGCTGATGTATCTCCATGGCGGCGACGGGGGCGTCTCCGCGGACGGTGAAGTTGGCTTCGTGACGCAGTTCTTCGGGGATCTACGGGATGACTTCGTGATCGTTGTGCCGTCCTTTCGCGACGAGCCCCTGCGGTATGGAGGTTTAAGTTGGCAATCCGAGGGGCCGGCCTCTCCGTGGAACTACGACGTGGACGATGCGATTGCGCTGCTCAACGTAGCGCTCGAGACCAACGACCACGCTGACCCGGAACGCGTGGCGTCATTCGGGATGAGCCGAGGCGGTGCGGTCGCCATGCTCATGGCCGCGCGCGACTCCCGCGTCGACCAGGTGGTGGAGTTCTTTGGTCCAACCGATTTCTTCGGCAAGTTCGTGCAGGACGTGGCCATCGAAACGCTGAGCGGAAGTCCGAGCCAACTGCCCGGAGTGGTCTACATGAATGACAACTATCTCCTGCCGCTGGCACAGGGCGAGTTGCAGGCGGTGGACCTCAGGCCCCAGCTCGTCATGCGCTCGGCCGTGCTGTTTGTAAATGACATGCCCGCCCTTCAGATGCACCACGGTGAGGCTGACACGGTGGTACCCGTCTCCCAGGCCCACCTCCTGCTGGAAGCCATGGAGTCGGCAGGAAAGAGCGCCCCCGACTTTGAGGGCTTCCTCTACGAGGGCGGAGAGCACAATCCTGTGACTCTGGTCGGAGCCTTCGAGAGGGCCACTGAATTCCTTCGGCCGCTGACGAATTAGGCCCTGAATTGGCCCCGGCGAGCTGGTCCTGGCGAAGCTAGAAGCTCGCCCTGAGGCCGGCCATCAGCGAACGGGGCATTCCGGGCCGGAGTCCGGCCGGGCGCCGTGCGGCCACGTAGAGCTCGTCAGTCAGGTTTCGGATGACCCCAAAGGCGCGGATGCCGCCAGCGAGTTCGACATCTGCCGATATGTCCAGCGTGAAGTGACCGTCTATTCGGCTGGCATCAGGAATCGATCCCTGTCCTGCCACCGTCCGTGTCGCGCCCGTCCAGAAGCCGGAAATGGCCACTTCCCAGCGTTCCCGCTCTACCCCGAGACTGGCGTTCAACTGATTCCGGGCCAGGTACGGGAGTTCGTCGCCAGAGGAGACGCTACCCCATGGGTCGAAAGACGACTCGAAGTCGCTGGAAAACGTGCCCCGGGTGTGTGTGTAGGCCAGGGCTACAGGCACTGACGCCCGCCAGTCGGCCAGCGCCCCCAGGTTGTAGGATCCGCTGAGCTCCAGACCCTGGACCAACGCGGCGCCTCCATTGAACAGATCAGAGGAGCCCGTGCCGCCCGATGCCATCAGATCGGCACCCAGCAAGTTGGCGTAGTCCGAGACAAAGCCTACCACTTCGAACGTGCGCGGGCCGCGATGATACCGGGCCCCCATTTCGAGATTGAGGCTTGACTCCGGTCGCGCGCCCTCGGTGGTCCCCGGTGGTGCAAAACCCTTGTGGAGACCGGCGAACCCCGTCATGTAGGGTGAGATCGAGTAGGTAACACCCAGCCCGGGCAGCAACGCCGTCGACGCATTCCGTCGCCGCTTCACATCCAGCGCTTCTCTCAGAGGGTCGGACTTGCCGAAGTCCTTTCTTCGCTGAACCACAGACTCCAGACGCAGACCCGGTTTGAACGAGACTCGGCCTGCCTTGATCAACACCTGCGCATAGGCCGCGAGGGCGGTTGAGGACTCCAGTCGATTGGAGTCCGTGCCCTTAACACCGGGACTTGCCAGAACCATCGTTCCTGAATCGATCCGATAGTCGTCCACCCACTGAAACCGGTCCATGTCGTCGTAATGGATCCGGACTCCGGCATCGATATCCATCACCGGTCGGGTGAGTGAGAAGTCAGTCTGAAGGCCTCTCGATGAGTACTCGCGGTTATTGGCCTTTACCAACAGGCGACCGTCAGTCATCTGGCCGGTGACCAGTCCATAGGCCGCCGGGTGTCCGAGAGGCGCATCGAGAAGGGCGCCGATCTTTACCGATTCGTTCGCGGCGGCGACCGCATCGAGCTTGTACCAGTTTCTCTTGAAGGCCGTCGAATACGCCGTAGTCACAACGCGGAGACTTTCCAGGGGCTGAATCCGGTGACGTGCCATGAGCATGTGCTGATCCGCCGCCATCTGATCTTCGGCAGAACCCACGTAGCGGCGCAGCGGTGTAGATCCGAAATCTTCGGCCGTGAGGCCGAGATACGTCTCATCCGAAATCTCGTCCGTAAACGAAGCCCGGAGCAGGAAGCTCTGCGGAATGCGCGCGCCAGGCCGCGTAGAGAAGCGAACCTTGGCCAGGTAGTCGTTCTTGTCGAAGCCGGTTCCGCCTCCCGTATCAAGTTCCTTGAACCCGTCCGACCGCTGCTGATGGACCTCAAAGAGGTAGGCAAAACGATCCGTCCGGTTGCCGGCGTTGGCGTGGACCAACCGGTTGGCTTCGTTGCCCGCCAGCAATGTCAGGCGTCCCGAGAGCCTTTGCGGAATGGGGGTGGACATCAAATTCACAGCGCCCCCCGTGGTCAGAGGACCGAATCGAATCTGGCTGGCGCCCTTCACGATTTCGATTCCGCTCATCCGGCCAATCGTCGGGAAGTAATAGGCCGATGGCGCCGTGTATGGAGCCGGTGCCACCAGCACTCCGTCCTCCATGAGCGTGATCTTGGAGCTGCGTTCCGAGCCCGAGCCCCTGAGACCGATGTTGGGGCGCAGTCCGTAGCCATCCTCCTCCTGAATCGACACCCCCGGCACCGCGCGCAGGGCACGATGCACGTCCGTTTGCGCGAACTGCTCCAGGGCACGTGTGGAAACGAGGTGCGCCGAACCGGGCATTCCGCGGATCCCTTTCAGCCCTCCCGTCATTGAGGACTGCTCAATAATGATCTCCTGCATGTTTGAGGTCTCCGCCAGAAGCATCACGTCTACCGGGGCTCCCGTCGAGTCGCCCTGGACGATTCGGGTCACCGATTGGAAACCGACGTGCGAAAAGACCAAGGTCACCGTCCCGCGCGCCTCAATCTCAAACGCTCCCGAGCGATTGGTCGTCGTGCCCTGGCCCGTCTCGGCGACCATGACCGTAGCGCCCTCAAGCGGACGCCCTGTCTCGTACGTCGATACGGTTCCGACAGTTTGAGCATTGCTCGCGGCAACGGCGAAAAGGGAGGCGAGACAGAATGCTATTTTGCGCATGGCGACACGGAGCATGATGAGTGTGGCCCAATAATACTATTCTTATCTAGACTAAGTCTAAATAAGAACACCCTCCCTTTGAGACTTCTGCGTGAAACGGGGCCGGCTACCCCTTGTGTCGGTCGTCCCGCCTCGAAACCGCCCCCCCGATGAGGCGTATGTGGGCGCTCGATCGGAAAATTGCCGGTCCCCCCTGCCGCGTTCGTCTAGGGGCCTAGGACGCCGCCCTCTCACGGCGGTAACACGGGTTCAAATCCCGTACGCGGTACAAAAGCAAGCCCTCTTCGTAACTCTCTGCAACGCAGAGGGTTGTGGAGAGGGTTTTTTGCGTTGGGGACGGGGTGTCCCTATGGGTGCCCGATTGGGGTGGCTGCTAGACGCGGGAGGCGGATTGTCTGGGTGCCCGCATTAGCCCCGCGGTGGGCTTGATATCGCGAAGGACGATATGCGGAGCGGCGATATGTGGGTAGCGCTCGGGGTGCGATTCCTTGATGGTTTGGGCGCAAACAAGCTTTTACCTAAACTGATCGGATGCTCCAGGCGTGATATCCAGATGGACGTCGGTTTGGGGCTGCTAGTAAATGTGTTATCTGGACTTATCTGGACTCAAGCCCCGACTGTCGGGCTTCGAAGTGTGTCGTCTCTTTCGCATTGTTTCCAAAGTTGGGTTTGACATCCCATGCGCAATTCTCACCTGACCTCGGCAGGTCTCTTCGCCTTGTCCACGTTGATTTCAGTCACGGCACTCGTTTCTTCGGCGGGTGCACAAACGCGAAGCTTGCTTTTCAGCCCCGCGACTCAAAACGATGGCGTCCCCCCGTGGGTTGACACGGCGAACTCTCAAGCGCATGCACGAGACTGGGTTTCAAGCAGCTCCGTGGCCAAGATGCGCGCCTCTGCTGAGTTGCTTACAAGTCGCTCGTTTCGCATCCAACTTCCCGGCGGACTGGCAACACTGGCTCATTCGAGAGGCTTCACCAGACACGCCAGCGGGGGTGTAACCTGGGTCGGAACGTTCGGCGACGACCAGAGACTCCAAGTACTTGCCGCCAGCGAGTATGGCGTTGTGGGAAGGGTGGAGGTTGAAAGCCGGAGCTATTACGTCGAGCCAATTGGCGGTGGGTGGCACCTAGTACAAGACGTTGTAGGTGGAGCAGTTGGGCGGGATTCACGAGATGTCCGGAAAAGTGGTGTCACTACCCCCGCCAATTCTTCGGCCAACAAGGGTGCCAGCAGTGGATCCACAAACATTGAGCTGCTTATCCTATATACACCGCAAGCGGCCGCTGGGATCATCGACGAGATCAATGCTGCGGAAACCGCTGCCAACACTTCGCTGAGTGCGTCGTGGGCGGTAGGTAGTGTCTCAGCCGCCGTGGTTGAGGAGTGGAACTTTCCTGAGCAGTCAGACACCGAAGCTCTGGTCCACGCCCTCGCATCAGATCCGGCGGTCGCTGCCCGCCGGGACGCAACTCAGACCGATTTAGTGGGCTTGGTTGTCAGCAGTACGAATGGTTGTGGATATGCCGAGGTTGTTGGCGCCTCCGCGAGCAACGGGTTCTTTGTCGTCAAGAAGAGCTGTGCGGTTTCAAATCACAGTCTGATCCACGAGGTAGGTCACCTAGTCGGTGGCCGGCACAATGTAGAAGCTGATCCGATCACTACGCCGTACGCCCACGGTCACGGGTTCTGGGACAAGTTCGAATCTGGCTTCGGGACTATCATGGCCCTTGATGGCAGCCGCAAACCATACTGGTCTAATCCCGATCTGTACTTGCCCCTAGAGGATCCCGCAGCGATTTGGGGGAGCGCCACGGCCGACATGGCCACATTGTGGACCCAGCGGTCTGGAACCATGGCTGCGTTCAGGACCTACTCCGGACCGACCTTCACGGTGGACCTGTTGGGTCCGGATGAGATGAAATGGAAGGAGGAGTGCACGTTCTCGGCCGATGCCTATTGGTACGATCCACGCGATCCTTCGGAGGAAGACTGCCCCAGTTGCACGTACAACTGGTACCAGCGAGCACTCGGTGCGCCAACCTGGACAAATACCAATGTTACGACATCGAGTATTTGGCTCACTCTGCTGAATCCGGGGGGAGTTGAGATCCGGGTGGACGTGGACAACGGAAATGAGGTCAAGACTGTGACTGAGGTCATCTCCGAGTCCTCTTCGCCCGGCTGCTGGGAGCCGCCTGGAGCAAAGTGGGCTGGGGAGGTCACACCTTCCTCATTCGCCTTCCACCCACCGTATCCCAACCCGGCCCTTGGCCAGGTCGAGCTCACAATTGATGTCCCGAAGTCAGCCGATATCCAAATCACTGTCTATGATGCACTTGGACGCGAGGTGGCTCGCCCACACATGGGTGCAGAAGACGCGGGCACGCTTCGGGTGTCGTGGGGAACTGACGGTCTGGCCCCTGGTGTGTACAGTGTCCGCGTAGCGGGCGGTGGCTGGTTCGCCACACGAACGGTCACCCTATTGAGGTAACTCGATGCTGCGTCTTGCTCTGATTGGCGTGATAATGACGGCGGGCGTGGCCTGTGACACGGCTTTAGAGACACCCGGGCCGCCCGAGAGACCCGAGCTGGTGGATCTCCAGTGTCTGCAGCGCCCAGTCGGCAGTCACCTGATTCCCCTTGCGACGGGAAACACCTGGATCACTGAATCCTTCGTTCGGGGTGAGCTCCAGAGCGTGGGGACGACCGTGGTCGGCGATACACTGCGGAACTGGCCAAATTGGGACGGCCCTGCGTTCCCATTGAATACCGCGTTTGTAATCAATGGCGTTCTCGTCGATCCCGAGGACAGCTACGTCTTCGGAAACAACGGGCTCGGCGTTTCCTTTCTGGGAGGGGTCGCCCCAGAAGATACCATAGTGGTGCGTTGGGACACGTGGCCCTATCCCACCGAGGTGGGTGCCCGGTCCCACTACCGCCATGTCGGCTACTCGGTCTCCGGTGACTGGGCGGAAGCGCCTGCCACGCTTGAGTGGACGGTTGTGTCGACCGACTCGCTTCTATACACCCCACTAGGGGCATTCCGCACGGTCGTATTTCAAAGGGAAGGCAGGTACGACAGTCTTGATTCAACCAAAATCAAGCGAGACACCCACTTCTACGCCCCTGGCATCGGTCGCATTCAGATCCAGCAGCATCGGTTGCACGAACCGGAACCCTGGGCTGTGACGTTCTTGAACGAGTACTGTCTTATGCAGGAGCCACCGTGATTGTGGAGGGACGGGTGTCTGGAAGCATGGCGGCGGAGAAGTTCCGCTCCGCCTTTGCCGGCCCGGATCCACAATCGGAGGTTGCTGCGCTTTCACTGAGGCAAGCTCCCTCCGAACATAACGCAGAGCTACAAACGGGCGTCCAGATAACCCGCGCATGTTGCGGACTCGCGCCAACGCTCGGCCTCATGGCCCTCGCTGAGTCAGTCTTGCCGTGTGATCACCCTTGCACTTGCTCGCCGCAAATCCGCCCGCTGTTATGGTGAAGACTTCGAGATTCGAACGAGGAAACGAGCCTAGAAAGTTGGCCACCCGGATCGTCGGAAGCGATTTGCTCAACCGGGACGCTGCGGCGGACGAGGCAGCGCTCGGGTAGCCGCGTCGTCCCACAGGGCATCTTGTGGTCCTTCGATCAATGGCAGGGAGCGCCCTCTGTTCAGAACTCAATGCCAGAAAACCCCGCAACCATTCTCTCAGCCACCGCCTCGGGGATAAGGTGGGCGTAGCGCATCGTCTGATTGATCTTCGAGTGTCGAAGCACTTCCTGAATGACCTTGAGATCAGTGCCATTCTCTGCCAACCATGACGCGCACGTGTGCCGGAGGCTGTGGAAATGAAACTGGTCAGGCAGCCTAGCGAGTCTCCTGTATTCTCGGAAGAGGCTGCTAATCCACTCGCCGTCCAGCTTGCCGCCGCGCGGTCCCGTGAAGACATAGCCCTCCGGGACCCGCTCACTCCGAAGGCCCGCGAGGACAGACTGCGACAGGGGCACAAGCGGAACGCGGTCCTCGTGACCGGTCTTGGTTAGGCGGGTTCCATCGTGCCGGATACTCAGCCAACCGTACTGGATGCCCGATCGAGACCGCTTCGGCGGGTCGAAGAGCTCTACGTCCGCCCACTTGAGATTGCATAGCTCCCCTCGGCGGAGACCCGTCGCTACTGCAAGGAGCACCACATCTTTTAACACGGCACGGCCTGCCCGGCGGCGGTGAACCTCGATGTCGAAGTCAATTGCCGCGAGGAGCCGCCGCACATTCTCCGTCGAGAGGTACTCTGTCACTCGGCGCTTGACCTGCTTCGTGTGACGGGGCATTTCCTTCAGGAGGACCGCCGCAGGGTTCGAGGTAACCCAACCGCGCGTGGAACAAAACTCCAAGAACTTCCGGCATTCGTAGAGATAGCGAAGCCGGGTGCCGGAGTTCAGATCCGGCCGAAGACAATGAGACCGGAGGATATCGGCTGTCAGCCCTGATGCCAGCGTATTTGGATGGGCTCGCGCTATCGGCTCCAAGCGATGCCTCTTACACTTCCGGGTGCTTTCCCGGATATGCTCGTCTTTTAGGTATTCCCTGATGGCCTCCCCGATCGTCATGTCCTTTGCGCGGCGTTCGTTCCACGGGTCGAAGACTTCGTTCAAGTATGCCCACCGAAGCTGCTCCGCCGTGCGTTCCGCGGCATCTGCCTTGGTGGTATGAAGCGAGCGCTCAATCTGCCGCGGCGTCCTGGATGGATCGTAGAACCGGATGTAGAATCGCTTTCCACGCTTCCGAGTTTTCGGTTCGAAGAACGCGCGCCCGCTTTTGAAGGTTTTTTGACAGCTCACAGGGCTCCTCCCGGATTCCTCGCGTACCGGAGAAACTCAGCACCCGAAACGAACGGACGTTTTCCGTCGTGGATGATCCTGAAAAGGCGCTCGTCAGCTCGACGCCGCAATGTTCTCCCGCTGACTCCGAGGTATTGTGCGGCCTCAGCGAGCGAATAGCGCCTCTTTGGGTCAATTATGGTCGAACAGGTGAGGGCATCCTCAATCCTCACTAGGGTGCTCTGCACCTCTGTGACTCGCTCCGAGAGTTCGTCCAACGTCCAGTATGCAAAGTAGGGTGGTGTGTGCAGCATCACGACTCACCTCCTTCGGTCGGTCGCGCAGAGAACGGTTTCCTCCCCGGGTGCCTCTTCATCTTCTCTCGGATCTCCCGCACCAGCCAGTCCACCAGTTTGCCACGTTCCACGTCGGTTGGTTCTTCTCCGCAGTCACCGACAGTCATTTCGATGTAGTGTCGCAAGAGGCGATCATCAGCGGTAAGGATCTCCCATCCACGTCTTCGTCCTTGGATTACGATATCGTCAACGACACGTCGCGCTCGCCCGGAGAAGTCATTCAAATCGGATAGCAGGAATAACTTTGCGAGTAATCCAATCGCCTGCTTTGCGAGTTGTGATTCGTCCACCTCCACATTGAACTGGGGAGCGGCTGGCTGGAAGTGACTTCCGCACTCCGCAATGGGCCTCCACTTCTCGCTAAATCCGGCACGACTCAACCGCTTGGATGGGTCGGCTACCAGTACAAAATGCTTCGTCGCAAACCAGTGCCAAAGCTCTCGGACGGCCTTCGGCGAGAGATGCCGCAATTCTTCAACCCCGGCTCGGCGTAGCTTTTCCCGCTTGAACCGAGCCTCGACCCGCCAAACGGGCAACCCGCTGGTAATACCGTAGGAACGCCACAAGCCCCGCCAATAGGGATCATTCCCCTTCGTCTGCTGGAGCTGCTTGTCATACAGGCTGTAGATAAGATCCTTCTGACCGCCCAGGTTTGTGATCCCGGAGAGCAGGCCTTTGGCCACGTGCGTCGTGTAGCTGCCGTTCCGCAGTGCCAAGCCCCGAATAAGATCGAGATCTGCGTGCACAAAGGGATGGGGGACGTCGCACCGAACGTGTACTTCTGAGAGATCCAGCGCTAGAGGCTCAAATCGGATCAGGGCGAGGAAATCAAGAACCCAGCGCTCAAGATCCGCAACGCTGTTCTCGACGCACCAACGTGCTCCGAATCGAATAAGTAGCGGGGGACGTGACTTGTTGGGTGATCCCTTGATCTCAGGCGAGTCGGCACCGCGGAGCAGAACGCGGTAGCCTCCCCGCCCGGCATGAGGGAAGACACGCAGCTCGGTCCCGTCAGGAGCCTCAAAGAACACACCCTCGTCCGTCAAAGCCGCCTCCTCGGCGGCGGAGCGAAGGTCAAAGAAGCGTTCGGAGGCCTCTGGGTCCGCCCACTCGCCGCGCACCGAAACAGCCAGGGCATCGAGCGCGAGTCGATGGAAGTATTCAGAGGGTTTGCCCAACGCTGAGGCGTTGCTGAAAGAGAATCCGGTGAAAGAGTCCTTCTTGGCAGAATCGACCCCTGTGTTACCACGTCCGGGGTCGGCGGGAGAAGTGAGGAATGGATCGCGGGAACGACGATGCGATCCGGCCACGGTCCCCGGCTTGGCCGCGGTCCGGACAGCCTCACCGTCCCCGCTCTGCCCTGTTTGGCCCTTGGTTGGTTTTCTCGGACCCTTCGCGGCGAGCCCTGAGCCTGCACGCGTCTTCGCCGCGTGCAGCACGTCGCGGCGTGGGCTGTTTACGGGGAAGGTCTCGCTGGGCGAGCCCTTCAAGGCCTGCTCCGCTTTGCGGAGCTTGCCCGCCGCGTTGCGTCGGGCGCGGATTGCGGCCTTTTCGGCCGCGCTGCTCGTGTCAGCCTTCCGGCCGCTCGCCGAGGTGGTGCCGGGAACTGCCGGGTGGTCAGATGCTTTGGACATGAGAATCGCCTATGTGTGTTTTTGCTTACCAGAGTGAGAAACCAAGCGATTTCCAGGGCCTCGCTGTTGCACCAGCGGGGCCCTTTTCGCTTCTACAAATCGGATTTGGGGCGGCCAATGAGGTAGTCCGGCGCGTAGTCCGGGATTCGCATTACCGCAGGGTTGATTACTCCCAGTGACGAGGTCAAGACTTCGAAGACGAACGCCTCCAGCTTGACAAGCCGCTCTCGGATGCCCTTGTCGTCATCCTCGTCCTTCGAAGGCATGGCGGTTCCAGCGGGATAATTGTCCCGCTCCGCCACGGCGCGGTACTGGGAGACGGCGCTTCTGACAATTTCAGAGACCGGCTTCCCGTGCACTTCGCTGGCCTCATAGAGCCATTGGAAATCGTCGTCAGGGAGCAAGACGTGGAAACGTTTCATGCGATTATTCAGGTTGGGTGTAGCGCGCACAACGCATGCGACACCCAATAATAAACAAGCCTCAAGCCAGAGTGTCAACTAAAAGGCTCACAAATGCGGAATCAGGGATGGGACTTTGCCTGAGCGCTTTCCCTACAGCTGCCCTACAAAGAGTCCAGAACAGTCCACCCTTGTCCTCCGGTGCGCAGACGAATCTGCACTAGTGGCCTCAAGAGGCGTGATTGGCTATTCCGACGCCAATAAATCCCGTACGCGGTACCATAAAGCCCCGGTCCAGCTCAGTGCCGGACTGGGGCTTGCTATGTTTGGGAATGGGGGGATTTTAACCCGTGAGGGTTCTGCCGAGCAATAAGCAAGCGCAGCTTGCGCATGCGACGCACGACGGGGCCCCCGGCCCCGGAGTAAATCCCGTACCCCCGATCTATCTCGTTCGGCCAGACGAAGATCAGGGTGCAAGGGCTGCAAAATCCCGTACGCGGTACAAAAGCAAGCCCTTCTCGTAACTCCCTGCCGGCCAGGGGGTTGTGGGGAGGGTTTTTTGTGTTGGGGAAGGGGTATCCCTATGGGTGCCCGGTTGGGGTCGTTGCTAGCGCGAGAAGCGAGTTGGTTGGGTGCCCATAATGGCCCCGCCGGGGGCGTGATATCGCGAGGGACGATATGCGGAGCGGCGATATGTGGATAGTGCCCGTGGCGTGAGCTTGATGGTTTGGGCACAAACAAGCTTTGACCTAAACTGATCGGAGGCTCAAGGCCTGATATCCAGACGGACGTCGTTTTGAGGTCGCTTGTAAATGACCTGTTATACAACTATACCAGAGAGAACCGATGCGCTTCATTTCTGTCGTTCTTGTCGCTCTGGCGATCCAATCGACTTCCGGTAATGCTCTTGCCCAAACCAGCGAACGCCCTCACTCTCTCAAGCAGGGCACCTGGGCGGTGCTCTACCAGCTCGATGGTGTCCGCCTTAGCTTCTTCAATGGGATGCTGGCCTTCAAGTACCATCTGACGGACAGACGGGCGCTTCGCTTCGGAATCGGAGGTAATGTGGCAACGAATAGCGACCGTCAAGATCTAAATGGAGGGATCAGCAGCCAGGCTCACTACGTGCTTTATCTGCATCCGGAGCGAGAAGTGAAGTTTTATCTTGGCGCAGGACCCTACATCGGATACAGTCTTAGCCGAAGCGACGGGGACTCGACGAGGCGTCGCCATGATGCGCGCTGGACGATTGGCATAGGCGGGCGGCTCGGCACGGAATGGTTCGCCACCAAGAGCATCAGTGTGTTGGCAGAATTCGGCAACCTACTCTCGGCTTCTATCTTGAGAGCAGAGGATGGAGCCATTGAGGAAAGGACATGGCGAGACTACTCCTACGGTAGCACGGTGACAGTCGGCCTGTCGGTCTACCTTTAAGCACACGAGAAGAAGCTGTATAATGTCATGCAAAACACCCTCATTCTGCTTCTCGCGTTTATCTTCGGCGCAACCCCCTCGCTTGCCCAGTCCAACCTCGTTGACATGGCCCGGAACATGGCCGACTCAACCCTGCTAGGCGAATTGAGTAATTTGTCGTCTGGTGAATTGAAGGCAGAGTATGAGGCTTTCGCGCTTGCCAAGAAGGGCGCAAAGGTTGACCGCTCGGTGGCTGAAGCACGCGAGACACTTCGTGAATCTGCTGAATCGGCGACCGTGTCCAAGGCGGAGCTCAAGGCGGCCATCGAACAGGCGATGCAGGCTGGCTCTATCAAGGCGGATATGGCTTTCTTGGCGGCCATTCTCACTTGTGAGAGGCCGGAAACCCTACAGCTCGACTATTCGACTCCTCAGTGGTCTCAGTCGGTCCTACTGGCGTTTTCCCAGACGCCGGAGGTTTTTCGCTGTGGGCCCGACGCCGAAGCCGGGGAGCGATAGCTATAGTCATCAAGTAAGAGACTTGACCCACTGGGAGCCCGAGTCTGACGAGAGAGAGGCTCAGCCATGAAGGGCTGAGCCTCTCTCGCCATTTCAGTTTGACCGCAGGGGTTAAGCGCCGCCCTAATCCGGCGATGTTTCGACACATCCGCAAGACCGGTCAATCCTTGGGCGTTCTCATGGTAGGGGTCGAACCGGGGCGCCCTGCCAGGCTCTCGCCCGGTGGGTTTCCCCGGCCCGCCCTCCGAACCGGACGTGCGACTTCCACCGCATCCGGCTCTCCACATGCTCAGCGAAAGGGGATCCGCGGAGAAGGCCGTGGGCCGTGGGGACACCCCGGCGCGGGGGGGAGGCTTCTTGGCGGCCAACATCCGGGATCTATAGTGGTCCTGTCGCCTAGTTCGATGGCGAGGATGGCAGATCCGATGAACTCAGGAGTAGACCAGACTTGCAAGCCCATCGTCCGCGGCAAGGGGAGACCTCGGCCCGCCACCGACAGCGTTTCTTTGTGATTCCACCGCCAGTGACGACCATAGAGCCCTACAGAAGAGGGGGGGCATCGCAAACAACAATCCATATCCGGCACGACAGGCAAAGAGGCGCAAACGAGTTCAGTCTGGAGACGTGACTGACCTTAGGGCGCGCCTGTGGTCGGCCGTGGAGACCGCGACGGAGGTGCTGGAGGACGCTGACAATCCGCCCGAACTGCGACTGTGGGCGTGCCACTGTATTACCCAGGCCTCGATGGCCTGCCAGAAGCTCATCGCGTCGACGGAGTGGGAGAGCCGCCTCCGCGCCATCGAGCTAGAACTCGAGTCCAGATGAAGGACCTTGAGAAGAGACTGGCAGCGGCCGAAGAGCGTGTGGTGCCCAACTACGGGGCCCTCGGGCTATTCACCGTGAAGGACGGGATGTACATCAACGTCTTCAACCAGAAGGCCTACACCGGTGAGGAGCACGTTGAGCTTGTCAACAGACACACGGAGACTGCGTTTTACGCTCTGGACCCGGATCGCGAAGACCATCCCCATCCTTCGACCACCTGGACCATAGAGGACATCCGGAAACAGAATGCAGCCATGGACCTGGCCGAAGCAGAAGGCCGGCCTTACGACCCGGTGACAGACCCCGATCCACGCGTCAGGGAATTGGAAGCCCAGGAAGCGAAGTACAAGGCCGAGGAAAGGGAGCGACTGATTACTTCATGGCCCCACAGGGAAGAGATGCTGCGCCGCGGCGGCCGGCACGAGACCATCGCGGCCAACAAGGAGATGCTCAGGAGGGAGTGGGGGATTGAGTTTGGCGATGAGCGTGACGCAGCCGCCGAAGTGCAAGAGCGCGGACCCTTAAAAAGGAACCAATGAAGCGCTGCGGCAAGCGTGCAATGCGCCCCCAATACCGCATCTCCGGGACCAGTCTCGCCGCGAGACTACTTTCTGAAGCCCCGGGCGCTACATGAGGTAGTCTTCGTTCCGGTTGTTCTTGGTCTTGCCGCCGTGGACGGCTTTCATGTAGAGCGCGTGACCGAGTACGAACTCGATCCCTTCGGCCCGGCATAGGTCGGCGAGCCAGTACCAGCAGAAGACACACTCACTGGCGACAACCAGGCCTTCTCGGAAGGGCTGAACGGCCTCAAGGAACGGTCCGGGGCGACTCCGTATATTCTTGTGAAGCTGGACCTGTCCAGCCTGATCTTGCACGCAGAGATACATCGTGC